>JAYQLC010000001.1:0-313133 GCA_038142965.1 Candidatus Arcticimaribacter sp.
AGTTGGAGATCCATTTAAAGACACCTCTGGACCTTCAATGAACATACTGATCAAGCTTACCTGTTTAGTCAGTCTAGTAATAGCGCCAATCATAGGATCACATGACATTGAAACTGCGGTAGCACAAGAAATTCGTAAAGAAATTCGAGTTGAGGTTAACTCAATTGACGCCGAACAAATGGAAGCTGAGATTACAACAACCACTACAGAAAATGGAGTGGTTAAATCAGAAAGCAAGACAATAAAAGGTACAGAAGCCGAAGTTAAAGCTGCAGTTGCCGAATTGAAAGAAGTTGAATTACAAATAGAGAATTAAAGCTTTATTTTAAAATAATCCATTTATTTCGGAATCAATACGCTCAATAATAGAGCCCATATCTTCTGGATTATCAACAAAATTTAGTTCATCTACATCAATGATTAATAATTTCCCTTTGTCATAATTGTGAATCCAAGCTTCGTAGCGTTCATTTAAACGACTTAAGTAGTCAATACTGATAGAGTTTTCAAACTCTCGACCTCTTTTATGAATATTACCAACCAAGTTTGGGATGCTAGAACGAAGGTAAATCATTAAGTCGGGACCTGTAACCATGTTTTCCATAAGCTCAAACAAGGATTTGTAATTTTGATAATCCCTTTGTGAAAGTAAGCCCATAGCATGTAAGTTTGGAGCAAAAATGTGGGCATCTTCATAGATACTTCGATCTTGAATTACATTTTTATTGCTTTTCTGTATTTCGATGAGTTGTCCAAAACGGCTGTTCAAAAAATAAACCTGGAGGTTAAAAGACCAACGTTCCATCTGATGATAAAAGTCATCCAAATAAGGGTTTTCAACCACCTCTTCAAAGTGACCTTGCCATTTGTAGTGTTTAGATAATGAGTCTGTTAGGCTTGTTTTTCCAGCTCCTATGTTACCGGCAATTGCTATATGCATAATTATTTTTACTTAAAAGAGGAGGTTAGTTGTTTGTTTTCTTATTGCAAATTAGTTGTAATTTTTGAAACAAGAAAGAAATTATTGGTAGATGAAAAAAAAAATCATACTATCTTTTTTTTAAATATTTAATTTTAATTTTACGCCATAATTGAGGAAGGATTTGACTGATTGCAAACCTCACAAAAAAAATGCTAAACCAGAATTGCTTTCAACAGAGAAGTAATCTTCAAATCCTTCCCGAAAGCAACATTATGTCATATTTATTTACTTCAGAATCTGTTAGTGAGGGTCATCCAGACAAAGTAGCTGACCAAATCAGCGATGCCTTAATTGATAACTTTCTTGCCTTTGATCCCGAGAGCAAAGTTGCTTGTGAAACCCTTGTTACAACAGGTCAAGCAGTTTTAGCTGGGGAGGTAAAAAGCAACACTTATCTTGATGTACAAAAAATTGCTCGAGATACAATTAACAAGATTGGATATACAAAAGGAGAATATCAGTTTAGTGGCGATTCGTGTGGTGTAATTTCATTAATTCATGAACAATCACAGGATATTAATCAAGGAGTTGATCGTGCTGACAAAAAAATCAAGGTGCAGGAGATCAAGGAATCATGTTTGGTTACGCTTCTAATGAAACGGATAACTATATGCCCCTAGCTCTTGACTTATCTCACAAATTACTCATCGAACTAGCTGCTCTAAGAAGAGAACATGACCAAATAAAGTATTTACGTCCTGACGCTAAATCACAAGTGACTTTAGAATATGATAATGATGGAACACCTATTCGAATAGACACCATAGTGATTTCAACTCAACACGATCCCTTTGATGACGACGACAGTACAATGCTAGCTAATATCAAAAGTGATCTTTTATCTATTCTGATTCCCAGAGTAAAAGCTCAATTACCAGAGCGTATTCAACTTTTTTAATGATCAAATAAAATATCATATCAATCCCACTGGAAAATTTGTTATTGGAGGTCCACATGGAGATACAGGACTAACTGGAAGAAAAATAATTGTTGACACTTATGGCGGAAAAGGTGGTCATGGAGGAGGAGCTTTCAGTGGAAAAGATCCAAGTAAAGTGGATCGAAGTGCTGCCTATGCTTCCAGACATATTGCTAAAAACCTTGTTGCTGCTGGAGTTTCCGATGAAATTTTGGTTCAACTCAGTTATGCAATTGGAGTAGCTCAACCTACCTCTATTGCGGTCAATACCTATGGGAAAGCTAAAGTTAATCTAACAGATGGAGAGATTGCTGCCAAAATAAACTCTCTTTTTGATTTAACTCCTTACGGGATTGAACAACGATTAAAACTTCGAACCCCAATCTATTCAGAGACGGCAACTTACGGTCACATGGGACGTCAACCCGAAAAAATCATAAAATCATTTGAATCCCCATACAATGGAAAAATCTCTCAAGAGGTAGAATTATTTACTTGGGAAAAACTTGATCACATAGAGCAAATAAAAACAACTTTTAACATAATTTAATGGAAAATTTAGATTTTAAAACAAAGTCCTTACACTCAGGACATGAGACTAACAATACCCAAGGAACCAGAGCAGTTCCTATTTATCAATCCACATCTTATGTTTTTAACGATTCAGAACATGCGGCGAATTTATTTTCTTTAGCAGAGCCAGGATATATTTACACCCGTTTAAATAATCCAACCAATGATATTTTGGAACAACGTTTAGCTGCTCTTGAAGGAGGAATAGCTGCAGTATCAACCGCTTCTGGAACTTCAGCAATTGCAACTGCTTTAATGGTTTTGTTAAAGGCGGGAGATCATATTGTTGCCTCAAATAGTTTGTATGGGGGAACCTATAATTTATTGAGTGTAACACTTCCTCGTTTGGGAATAACAACCACTTTTGTAGATCCAAGCGATCCTGCAAATTTTGAGGCGGCAGTTCAGGATAATACACGTGCCTTTTTTGCTGAATCTTTAGGAAACCCTAAACTGGATGTATTAGATTTAAAAGCAATCGCTTCTTTTTCTAAGAAAGCAAAAGTGCCATTTATTGTTGATAATACCGTGGCTACTCCAGCATTATTAAACCCAATAGAACACGGTGCTAATATTGTAATTCATTCATTGACTAAATACATCAATGGAAATGGAACCTCACTGGGTGGAATTATTGTTGATGCAGGAACCTTTGATTACGGGAATGGATTATTCCCTGAATTCACAGAACCTTCTCCTGGATATCACGGTTTAGTATATCATGAAGTCCTAGGACCAGCGGCTTTTATCGCAAAAGTTCGAATCGAGGGTCTTCGTGATTTTGGTGGTGCTTTGAGTCCTTTCAATAGTTTTCAAATAATTCAAGGATTAGAAACACTTTCTGTTCGAATGAAACAACATTCAGAAAATGCTTTAGCACTTGCACAGTGGCTTGAAAACCAAGAAGAAGTAGCTTGGGTAAACTATCCTGGTTTATCTTCTAATAAATACAATGAACTAGCAAAACAATATCTTTCCAAAGGTCAGAGCGGAATTGTCACATTTGGATTAAAGGGAGGTTTTGATGCGGCTAAAAAAGTTGCAGATAAAACTAATATTTTTTCTTTATTAGCCAATATTGGAGATACAAAATCCTTGATCATTCATCCAGCGAGTACAACACATCAACAATTGGATTCAGAAGCTCAAAAAACTACAGGGGTAACACAAGATTTAGTTCGTTTATCTGTTGGTTTAGAGGACATTGAAGACTTGAAAAACGACCTAAAACAAGCTTTTTAGACAATAAAATGAGTGTTAAAACCCTGCATAACGAAATTCAATACCTTGTCCTAGTAAATGGGACAAGGTTAAGTTTCCAGTCTTTTGGACAAGATTATCTTTCAGCACCCGTTGTTTTGGTAAACCATCCTTTGACTGGAGATTCTAGAGTTACTGGAGAGTTGGGTTGGTGGAAAAACTTGATTGGAAAAGCAAAAACCATAGATACAGATAAGTATGCAGTAATCGCATTTAACATTCCTGGAAATGGTTTTGATGGAGTTCTGGTTGATGATTATGAATCATGGAATTCAGGAACCATTGCAACTTATTTTTATGAGGGATTAAGTCAATTGGGAGTTAAGGATTTGTTCGCAGTTATTGGCGGTTCTATTGGAGCAGGAATTGCATGGGAAATGGCAGCAATTTATCCAAAGTTTATTAAGCATCTCATTCCTGTTGGGGGAGATTGGAAGTCAACTGATTGGATGATCGCCAACACTTTTTTGCAAAAGCAAATTTTATCAACCCACAAAAATCCTCTTGAAATAGCTCGGATGCAAGCTATGCTGTGTTACAGAACTCCAAAATCTTTTAAACTTAGATTTAATCGTTCAAAAAATGAGGAACTTAAAATTTTTAATGTTGAATCATGGTTGTCACATCACGCAGATAAACTTGCTGATCGTTTTGAGTTAAAAGCTTATCAAACAATGAATCACCTTTTAGGTTCAATTGATATTACTCGTAATGGAAAATCTTTTGAAGAACTGATTCAAACCATAGAATCTGAAATTCATATTTTTTCTATCGACAGTGATCTTTTTTTCCCTTTGGAAGAAGATAAAGAGACAGTATCAAGAGCATCAGCTGTAGGAGTAAAGATTAATCATAAAATTATTTCATCTGACTTTGGGCATGATGCTTTTTTGATGGAACCAGAGAAAGTAATTCCGCTACTTCACCCAATTTTTAATTAAAAAAACACCTCAAAATGAAAATTTCCTTAAATAGAATTAATAAAGATTATCTCTTTGAAGCAACTAGCTCAAATGATTTAAAAGTTTTAATGGATAATAAGTCCAAAAAAGAAGGGAAAGTAGAAGGAATTAGCCCAATGGAAGTTTTGCTCATGGGAGTAGCTGGATGCAGCAGTATTGATGTTGTCGCTATTCTCAATAAGCAGCGAATCAATCCAGTAACTTTAAAAATGGAAGTTGAGGGAATTCGGGATGCAGATGCAATTCCATCTCCTTTCAAAGGAATCAATGTGACACTTTATCTTGAAGGAGATGATATTTCACCAGAAAAGGCAAAGCGAGCTGCTCAACTTTCTTTCGACAAATATTGCTCAGTTTCAAAATCACTTGATCCTAACATCATTATCAATCAAATTATTTTTGTAAATGGTATCGAGGTATGAGTAAGAAATTAGAGACAAGTGCAATTCGATCTCAAATGGAGCGCTCACAGTATTTGGAACATTCTACACCGCTGCACTTAACATCAAGTTTTGTATTTGAGGATGCTGAGGATATGCGTGCTTCTTTTGCTGAGGAAAAGAAGCGAAATATTTACAGCCGCTTTACCAACCCCAATACTTCGGAGTTCACACAGAAAGTAACGGATATGGAAGGAGCAGAAGACGGAGTTTCTTTTGCAACCGGTATGGGAGCTATTTTTGGAACCTTTGCAGCTCTTCTTAATTCAGGAGACCATATTGTTTCAGCTCGATCAATATTTGGTTCAACTCATACTTTGTTTACCAAGTATTTACCCAAATGGAACATTGAAACTTCATACTTTAAAGTTGAGGAGCCTGAAACAATTGAAGCATTGATTCAACCCAACACTAAAATCCTTTATGCAGAAACTCCAACAAATCCTGGAATAGACATTATTGACTTGGAATTACTAGGAAAAATATCCAAAAAGCATAATTTGATTTTGGTCATTGATAATTGTTTTGCAACACCTTATTTACAACAACCAATTAAATATGGTGCTGATTTGGTAATTCATTCTGCTACAAAATTAATTGATGGACAGGGAAGGGTTCTTGGAGGTGTGACCGTTGGAAATTCCGAATTAATTCGTGAAATCTATCTTTTTGCTAGAAACTCAGGTTCAGCTCTTTCACCTTTTAATGCTTGGATTTTATCTAAGAGCATGGAAACCTTAACTGTTCGTGTGGATCGACATTGTCAAACTGCATTAGCCACAGCAAATTTTCTCGAAAGTCACCCCAAAATCAATTGGGTAAAATATCCGTTTTTAAAATCACACCCTCAATACGAATTGGCCAAAAAACAAATGAGCCAAGGAGGAAGCATTGTTGCTTTTGAGGTAAAAGGTGGACTTAAGGCAGGACGAGATTTTCTGGATGCTCTTGATATGCTCTCGCTTTCCTCAAATTTAGGAGATTCGAGAAGTATTATTACACATCCAGCTTCAACAACTCATTATAAACTTTCCGAGGCAGATCGACTAGAAGTTGGAATTACAGATGGAATGATTCGCTTATCTGTTGGTTTAGAGCACAAGGAAGATATTCAGGATGATTTAAAAAAAGCATTAGACAAAATAAGATGACTTTAATTGAAGAAACTTTGTTAAAAAAAATCTTAGTATTAGATGGTGCAATGGGGACCATGCTACAAGATTATAATTTTTCTGAAGAAGATTTTAGAGGCCAACGTTTTGTTAATCATCCTTGTCCCTTAAAGGGTAACAATGATTTGTTGTCCTTGACCCAACCAGAGGCAATTAAAACAGTACATAGGAAATATTTTGAGGTTGGTGCTGATATTGTGGAAACAAACACATTTTCTTCAACTTCAATTGGAATGGGGGACTATCAAATGGAGGCATGGGTTTATGAAATGAATTATGAATCTGCAAAGCTCGCTCGAGAGGTTGCTTATGAGTTTACAAAAAAAAATCCTGAAAAACCAAGATTTGTGGCTGGTTCTATCGGGCCGACAAATCGAACTGCAAGTATGTCTCCAGATGTAAACGATCCGGGTTATCGGGCTGTAACCTTTGATGAATTGGTAGTTTCATACACAGAACAAGTCAAAGGTCTTGTTGATGGTGGTTCGGATGTTCTGCTGGTAGAAACTATTTTTGATACACTCAACGCCAAGGCTGCTCTTTTTGCAATTGATGCTTTAAAAGAAAAAAATAATTGGGATATTCCAGTAATGGTTAGTGGGACGATAACCGATGCTAGTGGAAGAACTCTATCTGGTCAAACAGTAGAAGCATTCGTGGTTTCAGTTTCTCACATTCCCCTGATGAGTATTGGATTTAATTGTGCTTTGGGTGCTGATCAATTACTTCCCTATCTTAGAAGACTTTCACATGTTACAGAGCTTCATACCTCTGCTCACCCAAATGCTGGATTACCCAATGCTTTCGGTTCTTATGATCAGTCACCAAAAGAAATGTGTGATTTGGTTGAAAAATATTTAGAAGAAAATCTGATCAACATCATTGGAGGTTGTTGTGGTTCAACACCAGATCATATTGCTCAAATTGCAACAGTAGCTCAAAATTATCAACCCAGAAAAAAGAATTAAAAAATTCTATGAGTACAGGGACAAAATATTTAAAGCTTTCTGGATTAGAACCTCTTGTGGTTACTCCTGAAACGAATTTTGTCAATATTGGTGAGCGAACCAATGTAACAGGTTCCCGTAAATTTTTACGTTTAATCGAACAAGGTGACTACACTGCTGCTGTGGAAATTGCTCGCGATCAAGTCGATGGAGGTGCACAGATTTTGGATGTTAATATGGACGAAGGAATGATCGATGGTGAACAAGCCATGACAACTTATCTAAATCTACTCGCTGCAGAACCGGATATTTCAAGAATTCCAATAATGATTGATAGTTCTAAATGGGAGATTATTGAGGCAGGACTAAAAGTAGTTCAAGGAAAATCTGTAGTAAACTCGATAAGTCTAAAAAGAAGGAGAAGCTAACTTCATAAAACAAGCCAATACTATTCGAAGGTACGGAGCTGCAGTAATCGTAATGGCATTTGATGAAGAGGGTCAAGCCGATACATTGGAACGGCGTATCGAAATATGCAAGCGTTCGTATGATGTTTTAGTGAATCAAGTCAATTTCCCTTCTGAAGACATTATTTTTGACCCCAACATTTTTCCTGTAGCCACGGGAATGGAAGAACATAAAACACAATGCTGTTGATTTTTTTAAAACAGCAAAATGGATTCGAAAGAATTTACCCAATGCCCATGTAAGTGGAGGAGTAAGTAATGTTTCTTTTTTCTTTTAGAGGAAATAATAAAGTACGGGAAGCCATGCATTCGGCCTTTTTGTACCACGCCATAAAGAATGGAATGAATATGGGAATTGTTAATCCAACCATGTTGGAAATTTACGATGAAATTGATTCTGAACTTCTACTTTATGTAGAAGATGTTTTATTGAATAGAAGAGAAGACGCAACAGAAAGGTTACTGGATTTTGCTGAAAAAATAATAGATGATTCAGGGAATAAAAAAGCAGTTGTAAAAGAATGGCGTTCCGATTCTCTTCAAGATCGAATTACGCATGCTTTGGTTAAGGGAATTGATGAAT
Organism: Candidatus Arcticimaribacter sp.; assembly: GCA_038142965.1. GTDB lineage: Bacteria > Bacteroidota > Bacteroidia > Flavobacteriales > Flavobacteriaceae > Arcticimaribacter. The sequence goes on from JAYQLC010000001.1 coordinate 8,306, forward strand.
TTATTGAGGAGGATGTTGAGGAGGCACGGTCAATGGCAACCAAACCCATTGAAGTTATTGAGGTCAATTTGATGGCAGGGATGAATGTTGTGGGAGATTTATTCGGTTCAGGTAAAATGTTTTTACCACAAGTTGTTAAATCTGCTCGAGTTATGAAACGAGCCGTTGCTTATCTACTGCCTTTTATTGAAGCTGAAAAAGATGGGAAACAAGAAACAGCTGGAAAAATTTTAATGGCAACTGTAAAAGGCGATGTTCATGACATTGGAAAAAATATTGTAGGTGTTGTTTTGGGATGTAATAATTATGAAATAATTGATTTAGGTGTTATGGTTCCTCTTGAAAAAATTATAAACACCGCCATTGAAGAAAAAGTAGACATTATAGGGCTATCGGGTTTGATTACTCCTTCATTAGATGAAATGATTTATGTTGCTCAAGAAATAAAAAGACGTGGCTTGGAAATTCCCTTATTAATAGGTGGCGCAACAACCTCTAAAGCTCACACAGCTGTTAAGATAGCTCCTGAATTATCTACACCAGTTGTACATGTAAATGATGCCTCGAGAGCTGTTACTGTTGCAGGAAGTTTGTTGAATAAAGATACTGCTGAGGTGTACAAAGATAGCATTAGAAAGGAGTATGAATTATTTCGAGATAAATTTTTAGACCGAAGAGAAACTAAAGAGCACATTGATTTAGCAACTGCACGTTCCCGAAAGTTACATTTGGATTGGACAGCCTATGTTCCAAAAACACCCAATCAAAAAGGTATTCAAGTCATAGAAAATCAAGATTTAGAAACTCTGGTTGATTTTATTGATTGGAGTCCATTTTTTAGATCATGGGATTTACATGGACATTATCCAGCTATTTTAGATGATGAAATTGTAGGGAAACAAGCCACTGAATTATTTGCTGATGCTCAGGTAATCCTATCTGAAATTTTAGATAAAAAGTTATTAAAAGCAAAAGCTGTTTATGGTATTTTTCCAGCAAATAGTGTTGATGATGATGATATTGAGGTGTATTCTGATGATACCAGAACCCAAACACATGTAAAATTTTTAACACTTCGTCAACAATTAAAAAAACGAAAAGGGAAAACCAATTTAGCCTTAGCTGACTTTATTGCTCCAAAAGAAAGTGGTCTTCAAGATTACATTGGAGCTTTCTGTGTTTCAACAGGTTTTGGAACTGCTGAATTAGCAAAAGCCTATGAAGATGATAATGATGACTACAATGCAATTATGGTAAAAGCATTAGCTGATCGACTTGCAGAAGCCTTTGCAGAATATTTGCACAAAGAAGTTCGAATTAATGCTTGGGGATATGCTCCAAACGAACTCCTTGATAATGAAGCTTTGATCAAGGAAGCTTACAAAGGAATTCGCCCAGCACCAGGTTATCCTGCTTGTCCAGATCACTTAGAGAAAAACACAATTTGGGAATTGTTACAAGTTCAAGAAACAATTGGAGTTACTCTTACAGAAAGCCTTGCTATGTGGCCAGCAGCATCTGTTTCAGGATATTATTTTGCACATCCCGAAGCTCAGTATTTTGGTGTTGGGAAAATAACAGAAGATCAGGTTCAAAGTTTTAGTGAACGGAAAAAAATAGACTTGAAAGAAGCGGAAAAGTGGCTTCGACCAAATATCAAATAGATTGAATAAATGAAAGTAATTGATCATATAAAAAAAGCTCCTGGCAAAACACAGTTTACCTTTGAAATTCTTCCCCCTTTAAAAGGACAAAACATACAATCCATCTATGAATCAATAGACCCTTTAATGGAGTTCAAACCTCCGTTTATAGATGTAACTTATCACCGCGAAGAATATGTTTATAAAGAACTAGACAATGGTTTATTGGAAAAGCATGTTATTAGAAAACGCCCCGGAACGGTTGGTATTTGTGCAGCTTTACAAAACAAATACAATGTAGATGCAATTCCTCATATTTTATGCGGAGGTTTTACAAAAGAAGACACTGAAAATTTTTTGATTGACCTTGATTTTTTAGGTATTGATAATGTTGTGGCTTTACGTGGAGATGCTATTAAATCTGAGACCTACTTCAAACCACACAAAGATGGGCATAGTTATGCAAGTGATTTGGTCAGTCAGATAAAGGATCTTAACAAGGGTCAATATTTAGATGATGAAATTTTGAATACCTCTAAAACTGATTTTTGTATCGGTGTATCTGGTTATCCAGAAAAACATATGGAAGCACCAAGTTTAGAAAGTGATTTACATTTTCTTAAGAAAAAAATTGAAGCAGGAGCAGATTATATCATAACCCAAATGTTTTTTGATAACCAAAAATATTTTGAATTTGTTGAAAAATGTAAAAGTTTTGGGATTGATGTACCAATAATTCCCGGACTAAAACCTTTGGCTACCAAAAACAACTCAATGCTCTACCTCACAGATTCCATGTCGATTTGCCAGAGGATTTAATAAAACAAGTGATAAAATGTAAAGACAACACACAGGTTCGTCAAGTAGGAGTTGAGTGGTGTATTGAACAAAGCAAAGAGCTCAAAGCTGCAGGGGTTCCTTTTTTACATTATTATTCAATGGGTAAATCCGATAATGTAAAAGCCATTGCACAGAGTGTATTTTAGGAGTTTTCTTTTAAAAAATCATCCTCCAAAATCGCATAGCTGTAATTATCATTCCATTTTCCTCCAACGGGTAATATTTTCCGATGCATTCCTCTCGTTGCATTCCTGTTTTTTCAAGTAGTTTAATGGAATTTACGTTTTCCGTTGCTACACCAGCCTCAATACGATGAAGTTTGAGTGTTTTGAAGCCATAGTTTAAAAGGGCTTTTACTGCCTCTGAGGCAAATCCTTTTTCCAATAATGAGGAATTAAGCTGTAATGAATTTCGGCTTTATTGTACTTTGGGGTAGAGGTTTGCATTCCTATTTCTCCAATAAAGTTTTTATTTTTTTTTAATCGAATACTCCAACACAATTGCACTCCTTTTTCAGGATTTTGAGGTTCAAATAGAGGTTGTAAAAATTGCTTCGTTTCCTCTAGGTTTTTTGGAATTCCTATTGTGTTGAATTTTGCAACTTCAGGATAGCAGTTTTTCCTGTGAATATTTTCAAAATCTTTTTTTGTAAGTCGAGTAAGGTAAAGTCGGGGAGTTTTTATCATTGAAAAGAGCTAGGTTGTTAATTTAGAAAACAATTGTTCCAGATTTTCGTTTTTGAGTTGAAGAGCTAAAATTTTTAGTTTGTTATCATGAGCAAAATCAAAGACCTTAGTCCTCATATCCTCTTGGGTATCAAAATATATTTCATAATTAAAATCAAAGGTGTTAACAACCTTTGTAACGCTTGGTATTTTCGACAAGGCTTCGGTTTCCACTCGATAGTCAAATTCAACTTGAATGATTTGCTTTTGTCCTTTTCGAAGATCTTCTAAATTTTTATCAGCTACCAATTTTCCCTCTTTGATGATTGCTACCCGATCACAGACAGTTTCAACTTCAGAAAGTATGTGGCTAGATAGAATTACAATTTTATCCTTACCAAGGGTTCGAATTAGTTTTCGGATACTAACCATTTGATTCGGATCTAGTCCTGTTGTTGGCTCGTCCAGAATCAATATTTCAGGGTCATGTAAAAGTGCTGCGGCAAGGCCAACTCTTTGCTGATAACCTTTTGAGAGTGTTGATATTTTTCGATTCTTGTGAACATTTAGTCCTACTCGATTCAAAACAATATCCAAAGGAGCGTTTTTAATTTTGTAAAGGGATGCTGTGAATTGTAAATATTCTAAAACATACAAATCTTCATATAATGGATTATTCTCTGGGAGGTAACCTGTAATTTGTTGAATACTCTTCAAAGAATTTCTTAAATCTTTTCCGTTGTAGTTAATGCTACCCTCCCAATGATCTATTGCACCAGTTATGATTTTCATTAGTGTAGATTTTCCAGCTCCGTTAGGGCCTAACAAGCCGACAACTTCCCCAGTTCTAAGCTCCATGGATATTCCTTGAAGAGCTTCTAGATTTCCATATTTTTTTTTGATTTTATTGAGAACTAATGCCACTTGTTTTTTTTTTAAAGATAAAGCAGAAAAAATTAATAAAAATCAATTAAGATGAATGAGAACATTGAACAGTTAGGTATGAGATGAATTAGATTTTTTGTAAAGTGACCAAGGAATCCCTTTTAGAACCCATGCTATAATTCGCCATCTTTTAGTGATGTAAACAATTCTTTTTTTCTTTTGAATACTTTTGAAAATTTGATGAGCAGCTTTTTCTTTGGTCGCTACCCAAAACATTTTTGGTCCTTTTGCCATTGCAGTTTTCACAAATCCAGGTCTTACATCGGTAGTGTAAATGGGAAGTTTACTTTTTGCTATTCTTTGCGCGATACCTTCAAAATAATTCGATTGATAGGCTTTAGATGCATTGTATGCAGGAGCTGCTCGGCCTCCTCTCAAAGAAGCTACAGAAGATAAATTTACCAAATGACCATACCCTTGATTTTCAAAATAGTGAATTCCCCAATTAACCATTTGTGAAAATGCAATTACATTGAGTTGATTGGTTTCGTTTTCTTTGGTGTAGTCAAAATCAAAGTTCATATGTCCAACTCCTGCACTGATGATCATTAAATCAATGGCACCTGTTTTTTTAACTAAGTATTCAACATGTTTTAATGCGTCAGGTTGAGTACTGTCAAAAGCCTCGATTTGAATACTTTCAGGGCTTTCTTTTTGAATTTCTTTCAAGAGGTTTTCTCTTCTGCCTGTTATTCCAACAGTGAATTCATTTTTGACTAATTCACGAGCAAGAGCTTTTCCTATTCCAGAGGTTGCTCCAATAATAAGAGCTTTTTTGTTTTTTTTACTCAATGGTTTTAGTTTAGTAAGTCAAGATGTGTATCATCGCAAAAGGGGGTCCGTTTACTCTTTTTACAATTACACAGTTTAACATCTCCAGACCTTTTTACTGTAAATTTTTGAGGTTTGAATTTTGTACCATGATGAGAACCATCACAAAATGGTTGTGTTTTACTTTTTCCACAGGCGCACCAAAGATAATTCTCTCCTTTGGTCAAGGGAACAGTTATTGAACTCAAACTAGAAGTGTTGGGTTTTTTAAATCCAGCACTTAACTCACTTTTTTTGTCTTTGGATTTTACCAGAGGATAAAAGTAAGATGCTTTCCAAGAATCATTTGTTTTTTCTTGTAAACCATAAGCTGAAGGATATGTTGAATGGAAGGTCGCCGTTCCAAATAATTGATCCCAAATACTGAACATGTTTCCAAAGTTCCCATTAGGATCACTGGAAACCTCTAGCTTTGAAGTCCCGTGATGAGAATGATGAAAAGTAGGGGTAACAATAATACGTTCTAGGATTTTGATGATTGGTAGAAGTAAAGTATTCTTATAGAAAGGTTTATCCCATTTTATTCTACTATGGGAGCCTATAATTACAAGTTGCTTCAAGATAAGTCCTAGGGCAACTGGCTTAGCTCCTCCAAGAAAAAGGATTAGAGCAACCCACCATATGTTGGGCATAATTAAGTAATAAATGAACGCATTTCGATAAGAAATTAAATAACCCATTTCTTCAGCCTGATGATGTGGTCGGTGCAGTTTCCACAAAAATGGGGTTTCGTGAGCAGTTCTGTGGTACCAATATTGAAGTAAATCATCAATCAAAAGATAACCTAATAAAACCCCAATAAAAGATGAGTCTGTTAAAATGAATCGGTATTCTGGTAAAAAAATATTTCCTAAACCAAAAACAAAAAAAACGATTGAGGGTTTAATCAAATTCCCTAAAATCACAAAACTCAATATTTCTTGAATCCAGTCATCTTTTTTTCGGTTAGAATTTTTTAGAAAGCCCGAGACAGTTTCTAACAGGCTGAAGAAAATGATAATTCCGATTACGAAATACACATCGAAATTTTCAATTGCTAATAAATTTTTAATCATCGTGTTTTTTTTGATTGTTAAATTTAAACTTAAATATTGGTAATTATTTAATAGATGTAAAATAAATCTCTAAAAGTTTGTTTTTTTCAATCTGGAATGTACATTTGTAGTCAAATACACCAAAATGAATATTATAACTAAGTATTACAACCGATTTTTTAACTTCTATTTCGTAGATGAAAATAGGGCGTTGTAGTATTTTGAAACAAATAACCCAACAAAGTCCTGATTTAATCGGGACTTTTTTTTGATTTAAAAGAATAATTAACAATGCAATCGATAATTGCAATACAAGGGATACAAGGTTCTTTTCACCATCAGGTGGCAAATGATTATTTCCCACCAGATATTAAGGTATTGGAGTGCTTGACTTTTGACGTTTTGGTGGATGAACTAGTTTCGGGAAAAGCTACTCAGGCGGTTATGGCCATCGAAAATTCTATTGCAGGATCAATAATACCCAATTATGCTTTATTAGATCGTCATGATTTACAAATAGTAGGTGAATCGTATTTAAGTATTCATCATAATTTAATGGGATTACCAAAACAATCTATCCAAGATTTGAAAGAAGTTCACTCTCATCCAATGGCGTTACTCCAATGTAAAGCTTTCTTTTCAAAACATCCTCACATTCGTTTGGTAGAGGCAGAAGACACCGCAGATATTGCTCGTAAAATACAAGAAGAGCAACTCCATGGTATTGGAGCAGTTGCAAGCATCAAAGCCGCAGAGATTTTTGATCTTGAGGTTTTCTCAGAATCGATTCAGACTATAAAAAATAATGTAACTCGTTTTGTTATAATTCAAAAGAAGGGAACTCTTGTTGGTCAAAATAAAATCAATAAAGCTTCTTTGAAATTTGTGTTAGACCACCAGCGTGGTAGCCTTGCTGCGGTACTTAATGTAATGAGTGATTGTCAACTCAATCTTACCAAAATACAATCACTTCCCGTTATCGAAACTCCTGGTAAATATGCTTTTTTGTAGATGTAACCTTTGATTCTTTTGATTTTTATCAAAAAGCACAATCGATAATTCAAATCATGGCCACTGAATTTAAAATTCTTGGTGAATATCAGAATAACAAAAAATGAGTACAACTACTGCAAATCGTCTAAACAGCGTAAAGGAATATTACTTTTCTAAAAAACTTAGGGAGGTTGCCGCTCTTGTCAAAGCGGGAAAACCGATCCTAAATATGGGTGTTGGGAGCCCCGACCTAGAACCACATCCATCTGTTCTAAAAGCTTTAGAGATGAGCTTATCTGACTCCAAAGCACATATGTATCAAAGCTATCAGGGACTACCCGAGTTGCGAGAAGCAATAGCGTCTTTTTACAAAAAGAATTACGATGTTTCATTAAACCCAAATAACGAAATACTTCCATTAATGGGTTCCAAAGAAGGAATCATGCACATATCAATGGCTTTTTTGAATAAAGGAGATCAGGTATTGATCCCAAACCCAGGATACCCAACCTACAGCTCTGTTACACAATTGCTAGAGGCTGAACCTATTTTTTATGATCTTAATGAAAAGAATAACTGGCAACCAGATTTTGAATTTTTAGAACAACTTGATCTGAGCCGTGTAAAATTAATGTGGTTAAATTATCCCAATATGCCTACTGGGGCTCAAGTTGATGTTAACACTTTTAATCGTTTAATATTATGGGCCAAAAAAAATAACATATTATTGATTAATGATAATCCTTACAGTTTCATATTAAATGATTTTCCCAAAAGCATATTGAGTCAACCAAACGCTATGGATGTTGCATTAGAGTTGAATTCTTTGAGTAAAGCATACAATCTTGCAGGATGGAGGGTAGGAATGCTTTGTGGAAAATCGGAATACATCAACTCCGTTCTAAAGGTTAAAAGTAATATGGATTCAGGTATGTTTTACGGGGTTCAAAAGGGTGCAATAGCCGCCTTACAATTAAATTCAAATTGGTTTGATGAACTCAACTCTGTGTATGCAGAACGCAGAGAAGCTATGATTGAGCTGGCAACTCTAATGAATACTACCTTTGATTCTAAAAGTGTTGGAATGTTTTTGTGGGCTAAGCTCAATGATACTTCCCTTAATTCAGAATCTTTTATTGATGATGTTTTGAGAAAACACAATATTTTCATAGCCCCTGGAACTATTTTTGGTTCACAAGGAGAAGGTTACATTCGGTTTTCACTTTGTGTAAAACTTCAAGATATTAAAACAGCCATTAATCGATTGAAGTCATGAAAATCTATGTAATTGGAATTGGTTTAATTGGTGGATCCATGGCAATGGACCTCAAAGCTTTAATTGATGATGTCGAAGTTGTTGGGATTGATGTAAATAAAAAGCATGCCGATCAAGCTATGGAATTGGGGATTATAGATCGAATAGGTTCATTGAATACTATTGAAGAAGCCGATCGAATAATTTTGAGTATCCCTGTAAAGGAATCTTTGGAGTTAATACCTCAACTTTTAGATCAGTTACATTCGGATGCATTGCTCTGGGATGTAGGATCTACCAAGGAACAATTGTGTGAACTAATATCGAACCATGCTAAAAGAGATCAGTTTTTAGCAGCACACCCTATTGCTGGAACAGAGTTTTCTGGTCCAAAAGCAGCACATAGTGGTTTGTTTAGTGGTAAGCCTCAGATTTTATGTGAGTCCAACAGGACTCGTCCCGATTACTTGCATGGGCCAAAAAAACCTTCAGAGAAATGGGGATGTATTTGCGTTTTATGGAAGCAGCAGAACACGATAAACATATGGCCTATGTGTCCCATTTGTCACACATCAGTTCTTTTATGTTAGGAAAAACCGTTCTTGAGAAAGAAGAAGATGAGAATAATATCTTTGACCTCGCTGGAAGCGGATTTGAATCAACTGTTCGTTTAGCAAAAAGTTCCCCAGCAATGTGGACCCCTATTTTTGAGCAGAATAAAGAAAACGTGATCGAAATTTTAGATGCCTACATAAAAAATTTAAAACACTTCAAAAGTCTACTGGTCAATGATGACTATGAGGAATTATTTCAAGAAATGAAAAACACCAATCAATTAACATCAATATTAAACGGAATTAGTAAAAAATAAAATAAATAAATAAAATGGAAAATAAATTTCAGATGAGAGAATGGCTTGATGACTTTGGTCTTTCTCACCCACTTGTAATTGGAGGCCCTTGTAGCGCAGAGACAGAGGAACAAGTTTTGAAAATTGCTCGTGAGTTAAAAGATTCAGACGTAACGGTTTTTCGTGCAGGAATATGGAAACCAAGAACACGTCCTGGAATGTTTGAAGGCGTTGGAGCAATTGGTTTAAAGTGGTTACAAAAAGCTAAAGAAGAAACCGGTTTACTCATAGCTACAGAAGTTGCAAATAAAGATCATGTAAAGTTGGCGATCGAACACGATGTTGATATTTTGTGGATTGGTGCTCGATCAACTGTAAGTCCTTTCATCATGCAAGAAATTGCGGATGCTCTAGAAGGAACCGATAAAATTGTGTTGGTAAAAAATCCTGTTAACCCCGATCTAGCACTTTGGCTGGGTGGAGTAGAACGTTTGTACACTGCTAATATCAAAAAACTTGGTTTAATTCATAGAGGCTTTTCGTCATATGAAAAGACAAAATACCGAAACAATCCTGAATGGCAGATTGCTGTAGAAGCACAAAATAAATTTCCAGATCTTCCCATGATATGTGACCCTTCACACATTGCGGGAAAACGAGATTTAATTTTTGATATTTGTCAAACAGCTTTAGACCTTAATTTCGATGGTTTAATGGTAGAATCACATTGGGATCCAGACAACGCTTGGAGCGATGCTGCTCAACAAGTCACACCAACAAGGTTAATTCAAATCATGAAAGACCTCAAAATCCGAAAGGAAAGTGATCAAGAGGAGGCCTACAATACTGCTTTGAATAATCTACGTACTCAAATTGATATTGCTGATCAGACCATCCTTGATACTTTGGGAAAACGTATGTTGGTTGCTGAAGAAATAGGTTTGTTGAAGAAATCCAAGAATGTAGCAGTTTTACAAAATAAGCGATGGAATGAGATTCTAGGTAAAATGATTTTAGAAGGAAAGGATCGAGGTTTATCAGAAGAATTTATTTTGAAGATTTTTAAAGCAATCCATCAAGAATCAATCAATCACCAAGAGGAGGTTGTAAATGGATAAATCAAGTTTTTTAAAAGAATTTTGAGGTCTTTCATGATTTGTAACAGATTTTGGGACTATTCTACACAAGTCAGTGAAAATTTAAACAAACAAAAACCGGCTTTTGCCGGTTTTTGTTTTTGAAGTAGTTATGATTTTAAGACAATATTCTTGCAATACGTTTAACAGCTTCTTTAATGCTCGTTTCAGATGCAGCGTATGATATTCGAATACAATCTTCATTTCCAAAGGCTTCTCCGGTGACGGTTGCAACATGTGCTTTTTCTAATAAAAATAAAGCAAAGTCGCTAGCATTGTTTATGGTTGTTCCATCAATTGTTTTTCCAAAATAAAAAGAAACATCAGGAAAAACATAGAAAGCTCCGTTGGGTTGGTTTAGTTTGAACCCTTTAATCTGAGATAATAATTCGATAATTAGGTTTTTACGATGATTAAATTCATCGACCATATATTGAATTCTACTTACCGGTTCTAAAAGAGCAGTAATGGTAGCACGTTGAGCTATGCAATTTGCTCCACTAGTTATTTGTCCTTGCATTTTGTTGCAAGCCTTGGCAATCCATTCGGCAGCTCCAATGTAACCAATTCTCCAACCGGTCATTGCAAAAGCTTTTTGCAACACCATTTACTGTTATCGTACGATCATACAATTCTGGAATTGCAGCAATGCTAAAGTGTGGAGTTCCGTAATTTATGTGTTCGTAAATCTCGTCAGATAGGATGTAAATATTTGGATATTTTTCTAAAACCTTAGCTAATGCTCTGTATTCCGACTCCGTGTAAATTGTTCCACTGGGGTTATTAGGTGAGTTGAACATGATCAATTTTGTCTTCGGTGTAATAGCAGCTTCTAATTGTTTGGGAGTAATCTTAAAATCCGATTCAAATGAAGAGGGAATGATGATTGATTTTGCTTCTGCCAAAGTTGCAATTGCCGAATAACTTACCCAATAGGGTGCAGGGAGCAATACTTCATCTCCAGGATTTAGCAATACCATGCATAAATTTGCAATAGATTGTTTGGCTCCTGTAGAAACTACAATCTGTGAAGGTTTGTATTGGAGGTTATTGTCACGTTTAAATTTTGTGCAAATAGCATCCTTTAAATCAGCATATCCATCGACAGGTGAATAGGAGTTGTAGTTGTCGTTTACTGCTTGTATTGCGGCATCTTTTATGTATTCAGGAGTGTTAAAATCAGGTTCTCCTAGACTGAGTCCAATTACATCAATGCCATTGTTTTTAAGTTCGCGTGCTTTTGCAGCCATAGCCAGAGTTGCCGAAACGGGTAGGCTATTAATTCTTTCCGATAATGCTTCCATAATAGTAACGAGTTTATGAAGGTTGAAGTCCCATTTGTTTTAGATATTTGAAATGCGAAAATAAGGCACTTCTTGTAGTTTTGTACTCGTTGTAGGGTAAATTAAATTCTTTTGCGGTTTTTTTAACAATTTTAGCAATATCTGTGTAATGTATGTGGCTAATGTTTGGGAAAATGTGATGTTCTATTTGGTGATTCAAGCCTCCTGTAAACCAATTCACAAATTTGTTTTTGGTTGAAAAATTAACTGTAGTAAGTAATTGGTGTATTGCCCATGTGTTTTTCATTGTGCCAGTCTTTTTATCAGGTAAAGGCATTTCAGCATCTTCTATGATATGAGCCAGTTGGAACACGAGACTTAAAATTAACCCCGCAACGTAATGCATTAGAAAAAAACCGATTAAAATTTTCCACCATGCTATTTCCAAAAACAATATTGGAATTACGATCCAAATTCCAAAATAGATCAACTTTGTTGAGATTAAAATAACCCACTGTCGTATGGGTTGGAGTGCGTTTCTGTATGTCAATTTTCTTTTTATGTAGCGGTAAGTTTGAAGAAAGTCGGTACTAAACACCCAATTTAAAGTCAAGAGACCGTAGATAAATACAAAGTATAAGTGTTGATACTTGTGGATGTATAACCATTCGCTGTGTTTTGAAAAACGAATGATTCGCCCAGCTTCAAGATCCTCATCATGTCCGTAAATGTTTGTGTAAGTATGATGCAGTATGTTGTGTTGAACTTTCCAGTTGTGAACATTTCCAGCCAAAACGTAAATACTAGCACCCATAACTTTGTTAACCCATGGGATTTTTGAAAAAGAGCCATGGTTTCCATCGTGCATAACATTCATTCCAACACCAGCAATACCAACACCCATGATCAAAGCAAGTGCTAATTTTACCCAAGCATTGAAATCCGTAAATAAAATCAAAAAGTAAGGGGTTACAAACAACGTAAACATAAACCCTGTTTTTGCGTAAAGCTTCCAGTTCCCTGTTTTAGGGGCGTTGATTTTTTTGAAATGTTCGTTTACGCGTTTGTTTAGAGTTATGAAGAATTTCTTTGGATCTTTTCTTGAAAATTTTAGTGGCTTATTTTCTCCTGACATACTTGGTCAATTAATTGTGGGTTATTTCTTTAACTAATTCTATTTTTGGTAAAAATTTATATTTTGAATATCGTTGAACATTACTTTCGAGAATTATCTCCCAGAAAAAAAAAGCAATTTAATCAATTGGAATCACTTTACAGAAATTGGAACGAGAAAATAAATGTGATTTCACGAGAAGATATTAACGAGCTCTATGAAAGGCATGTTCTTCACTCATTGAGTATTGCTCGTTTGATTGATTTTGCTCCAGGGAGTCAAATTCTAGATGTTGGGACTGGTGGTGGATTTCCAGGGATTCCATTAGCAATTTTATTTCCCAAAGTAGATTTTTACTTAATTGATAGTATTGGGAAAAAAATTAAAGTAGTTCAAGAAATTAGTCAAGCTTTAGATTTGAAAAATGTAGAAGCTAGACATCAAAGAGCGCAAGAATTTAAACGACCAATTGATTTTGTGGTTAGTCGAGCAGTAACTCGTATGGAAGTTTTTGTTCCTTGGATAAAAAAAAATATAAGTAAAAAAGTAAACACAACATATCCAATGGCGTCTTGTATTTGAAAGGAGGGGATTTGACTGAAGAACTAAAAAAAAATTTCCTAAAGCACAAATTTTTGCTCTCTCGGATTTTTATAAAGAAGACTTTTTGAAACAAAAAAAATTGTTTATTTACCCCTTTAAAATTCTTTTAATTCAAAGAAAAAGGAGTCTCTAATTGAAAAACGGGAATTTCTAATTTAAATTCATTGGTAGAACTGTGATTAATCATGGTATAGTATCCTTTCATTGATCCAGTAGTGGAATTTAAAATGCAACCAGATTCGTATTGAATTACCTGTCCTGATTTAATAATGGGCTTTTTTCCAACTACTCCTGATCCTTCCACTATTTGCGGATGTTTACAGCTTTCCTTAATTATCCAATGTCTTTTAGTAAGTTGAACTGTTTCTTTGCTTTGGTTTTCAATCGTGATCAAATAACGGAAGGAATGATGGGAAATACTGTTCTTTAAGAAGCTCCCCTCATAACGCGTTTCAACCGAAACTCGAATCCCTTTTGTTACTTGTTGAATCATTTACTTAGATTAACACTCACTTGCAAGATAATGATAATAAATAAAAAACATGTTAATTTTTTATACCAAAAAGAAGAAAGTGTTTTTACACCAATTAATGCATCATATTGATTTCCAACATCCCAAATGTAAAGTAAAATTAAATATTGGTTTTCTGTAATAGCATGTGTCCCGCTAATTTTATTTTTTCCAATCCTTCTTCAGTTTTCCAAACATATTTATAATTGTAAAAACCTTGTTTTAAAAGTAAAGTTCTTTCATAAACTTCATAGCTTGGATTATAAATTAATCTGTAGTTTTCATTTAATTCATAATTTGAAAATTTACCGTAAAGGAATATTTCTTCGTCTCTGAGGGTATATTGCTTTGCTAGGCTGAAATGCACTTGAGTGTAATCCGCTTCCGTATCAGGGTCTTCACCCAATACTGTGTTGATTACAAAATTACCATTAATATCTGGGTTAAAGGTGTAGGGGTAATTAGCTCTTTCTGGGTCTGTAAATAAATATGTTTGATAAAGGTCTTCTTGTTCAACGTAGCTAATACTTGGGTTTGTAATACGATTGTCCTTAGTGTCAAAATAAAAAAATTCATTTCCACCTTCAAATTGTGCGGGTAGATCATAACGGAAATGTAATTCTTGCCCTATGATGTATTGAGGTTTTGATAGTTTCTTGGCATTATCCCATTGTTCGTTTTGAAGAAGTATGATTTTCAAATCATTGTTGGGGTTCCGTATGTTGATTCCAATTGGGTTAACAGAAAATTGAACCGTTTGATGGGTTGAAAATTGTTCGAGTTCTCTGCTTCTAAAAACACCAGCTTCAATTGAAGCAAGTTCCTCATAAATTAAAAATTTCCTTCGAAACATGAGTTCATCATTTGCATCGAATACTGAAATCATATAATTTCCAGATACCAGAAATTGAGTGTTTTCATTCGGTAAGGTCAACTTATAGTGAGTGTAGCGTTGAAGAGTCCCGTATGAACTTTTGTGGTTTGAAATTCGCAGATTGTCAAGACCTGAAAGATATTCGTTTTTATACAAGCTTGATGGTTTCCAGTCGTGATCGAAGTATTCGATCACATAATAATAGTCGTTATCTTCAGCTAAAAGATCGTCAAATTGAAGAGTAAAATTTTCTCCTTTTGTAATCAGAGGAAATTGATGTTTGCCCGTTTCTGATTTAAATGAAATACTTTTTATAAAATCAACATTTGTTATTTCGTTTAAGACTTGAGTATGCGCCAAAAGTGATGAAAATAGACTTAAAAAAAAGGCTGGATATGTCTTAAGGGCTTTCATGCTCTAAAGATACAACATTATGGATTAATTGGCTTGTAATGTTGTTGGCTATGCACGTTGGTTAAACAATTTATTTAGAATGAATATAAATAAAATAAATTCCTTTTACTTCCACTTTTAGTAGTCTGTTTTAATTAGTAAATTTGCATGATTTTTAGAATTTAAAAGTTCATTTCATGTCCAAAGACATACGTATCCCAAGAGGGTCAAAGCTAAGCTTAGTTGGTGAAGCAAACAAGATCTTGGTTGAATTGCCAAAACCGAAGACATTCGTACTAAATCCTGATGATTTTTTTAACATCACACCGAAGTTAATTGTAAGAGAAGGTGAATATGTGAAAAAAGGATCTCCTTTATTCTTCTCAAAACAAAATCCGAGAATTCATTTCGTTTCTCCTGTTTCTGGGGAAGTTACTTCAGTTGTAAGAGGAGCTAAACGTAAAATCCTCCAAGTGATCATCACTTCTGATGAATCGCAAGAGGCTATTTCACACGATGTTTCTAATTTTGAATCTATGGATGCGGAGGCAATCAAAGAAGTTATCCTAAAAAGTGGAAGTTGGCCTTTTATTAGACAACGTCCATATGGTACAATAGCTCAGCCAGAGGATTCACCAAAATCAATTTTTGTTTCTACCTATTCAACAGCTCCATTAGATGTTGATTATGAGTTTCTATTGAAAAACAACAAAAAAGATTTTCAGAGGGGAATTTCTATCCTCAAAAAACTTACAACAGGGAATGTAAATTTAACCTTCGATGAATCGTTTAATGGCTTTTTTGGAGCAATCAAGGATGCTGAGTTAATCGGGGTTTCAGGGAAACACCCAGCAGGTAATGTTGGAGTTCAAATCCATAGGATTGATCCAATTAACTACGGTGATAGAGTATGGGTTATTGAACCAGAAGATGTAGTCAACTTAGGGATTTTATTTTCTACAGGACAATTTTCTTCCCAACGTACTATAGCGGTTGTTGGTTCTTCAGTATCAAAACCACAATATTATAAAACTATAATTGGTGCAGCGTTGAAGCCTTATTTAGAAGCATCAGAGATAAATCAAGAAGAGGAAGTTCGAGTGATCAATGGTGACGTTTTGAGCGGTACAACTTCATCAGAAGACGGCTACACAGGTTATTACAACAATTTGGTTTCTGTTATTCCAGAAGGGAATACATACCGTATGTTTGGATGGTTACCCTTCGTAGATAACCATATTCCAAGTATTTCAAAAACCTCTCTTTCTTGGTTGTTTGGATCAAAGAAATCAAAAGTTACAACCAATCTTAATGGTGAAGAACGGGCATTAGTAGTTACAGGAGAAATGGAAAAAGTTTTTCCAATGAATATATTTCCGATGCAATTAATCAAAGCCTGTATTGTAGAAGATATTGAAAGAATGGAAGCTCTCGGAATTTATGAAGTAGTTCCTGAAGACTTTGGATTGATAGATTATGCTTCAACATCAAAAATCGAAGCACAAGATATCATAAAAAAAGGGATAGAGTTAATGATTAAAGAAGTAGGATAAAATCAATATATATGAGTTTTTTAAGAAATAAAATTGACCAAATAAAAAAACCTTTTGCTAAAGGAGAAAAATGGGAGAAATTTGCCCCAGCTGTCAATGCATTTGACACCTTTATGTTTGTGCCCAATCATACAACTCAAAAAGGAGCTCACATTAGAGATGCAGTGGACTTAAAACGTACTATGGTTACTGTAATCATTGCACTTATCCCTGCATTGATTTATGGTATTTACAACACAGGTTATCAATATTACATCCAAACAGGAGAGGTTTTTACTTTTATAGATGCATTTATTCATGGGTCGTACAAAATTGTTCCAATGATCATTGTTTCCTATGTGGTTGGCTTGACCATAGAATTTATTTTTGCAATTTATCGAGGACATGAAGTAAATGAAGGATACTTAGTAACAGGACTTTTAATTCCAATGATTATGCCTGTTGATATTCCTTTATGGATGGTTGGTATTTCAACTGCCTTTGCTGTTTTGATTGCAAAAGAAGCATTTGGAGGAACAGGGATGAATATTTTGAATCCAGCCTTAACGGCAAGAGCTTTTGCTTTTTTCGCTTATCCAACATATATGTCTGGAAATAAAGTATGGGTATCTGAGGCTTCAAATGTTGATGCCATTTCTGGTGAAACTATTCTTGGCTCTCTAGCAGCTGGTAATGATGTTAGTTATTCAATGATGGAAATGTTCAATGGATCCATACCTGGTTCAATTGCTGAAACATCAGCACTATGGGTAGGAGTAGGAGCACTAATACTCATTCTTACAGGTGTTGGAAGCTGGCGTATCATGATTGGAGGAATCATTGGTGCGGCACTAATGGGATTTTTATTTAATCTTTGGGGAGCAAATGCTCTGATGAGTTTTCCATGGATGAATCATTTATTAGTAGGTGGATTTGCCTTTGGGATTGTGTTTATGGCAACTGATCCAGTATCTGCAGCACAAACCAACAAAGGAAAGTGGATTTATGGTGTATTGGTAGGTGTCTTTTGTATCCTTATTCGAGTATTCAACCCCGCTTACCCAGAAGGAGTAATGTTGGCAATTTTATTGATGAATGTATTTGCACCAACAATTGATCACTACGTGATTGAAGCCAATATTTCAAAACGAAAAAAGCGTTGGTCATCAGCTAAACTTAAAACAGCTTAATTATGAATAGAGATAGTAATTCATACACTTTTCTTTTGCCACAATTATGGTATTTGTAGTAGCCTCTTCTCTGGCTTACACGGCAACATCCCTCAAAGAAAAACAAAATGAAAATGTTCGTAAAGAACAAATGCAAAACATTCTTTCTACAATCGGAATAGAAACTGATCGAGATGGAGCTGAAAAATTATACAATGAATACATAAAGCAACAACTGGCGTTAACACTCAAGGGTGTTCCCGATGAGGAAGTGAATGCATTTAAAATTCAGTTGGGAACAGAAGTAAAAAAGCCTGTTGAGCAACAACGTTTTCCTTTATATGTTGCCGAAGTAGAAGCTCAAACTTTTTATATTGTTCCTCTACGTGGTACAGGTTTATGGGATGCCATATGGGGATACATCGCTTTGGAGAGTGATATGAAAACAATTAAAGGAGCAGTTTTTGACCATAAAGCAGAAACGGCTGGATTAGGTGCAGAGATAACACAAAAGTGGTTTCAAGATCGTTTTGTTGGTGAGACCATATTTGATAATGACGGGGAACTTGTTGGAATTGCAGTTTCTAAGACCAACAATGATCCAAATGGTCTAGACAAAGACGACCATGAGGTTGATGCAATTTCTGGAGCAACCATAACTGGAGATGGTGTTACAGATATGATCTTGGAACGTTTAGCTCATTACACTCCATATTTTAAATTGACTCAGGAAACCCTATTAGAAGAGGTAATAGAAGATACTTTTGAGGAAGTTCCAGCTCAAGAAGTAGTCGAAGAAACCAATACAATTGCTTACCAAAATTAATTTCATGAAGCAAAAAAACACACCTTCAATAAAACCAAGTTTATTTTTTGTCAATAAAGGCAAAGAAGCTTTGTTTTCAAAAAAGAACAGAGCCTTGTTATCTGACCCAATGGATGATAACAATCCAATTACCGTTCAGGTTTTGGGTATTTGTTCTGCATTAGCGATTACCGTTCAACTTAAACCAGCCATAGTAATGAGCATCTCAGTTGTTGTTGTTATGGCGGCTTCTAATGTCATTATTTCTTTGCTAAGAAATTTGATACCAAACCGTATTCGAATCATTGTTCAATTAGTAGTTGTTGCCGCAATGGTAGTATTGGTAGATCAAGTACTCAAAGCTTATGCATATGATGTTTATAAGGAACTTTCCATTTTCATCGGACTAATCATAACCAATTGTATCGTAATGGGAAGACTTGAGGCATTTGCTTTAGGTAATCGCCCTTGGGCATCATTTTTAGATGGAGTTGGTAATGCAGCAGGATATGGATTTATTTTAATTGTTGTTGCATTTTTTAGGAATTACTTGGTTCAGGAAAACTATTTGGATATGAAGTAGTGCCAGATGTACTTTATGAAATGGGGTATGAAAACAATGGTTTAATGCTGTTGTCACCTATGGCACTTATTACTGTTGGAATCTTTATTTGGATTCAACGTTCTAGAAACCGTAAACTCATTGAAAAAAACTAAATCATGGAAGCATACATTAATTTATTTGTCAAAAGTATTTTCATAGAGAATATGATATTTGCCTACTTCTTAGGGATGTGTTCCTATTTGGCAGTTTCAAAAACAGTGAAAACTGCAGTTGGGTTGGGATTTGCTGTAATATTTGTTTTATCAATTACGGTACCAATCAACTTTTTATTAGACACCTATTTGCTTAAGCCAGGTGCATTAACTTGGCTAGGTTCAGAATACGCATCAATTGACCTTAGTTTTCTAAGTTTTATCATGTTTATTGCTGTTATTGCTTCAATGGTACAATTGGTAGAGATGATTGTAGAAAAATTTGCTCCTGCACTTTATGGTGCGCTAGGGATATTTTTACCACTAATCGCAGTAAACTGTGCGATCTTGGGAGGATCACTGTTTATGCAACAAAAAGACTTTGGTGGGGTACTCGAATCAGGAGTGTATGGATTTGGATCTGGAATTGGATGGTTTTTGGCAATTATTGCCATAGCAGCAATTCGAGAAAAAATAACCTATTCGAACGTTCCTGCGCCTCTTCGAGGTCTTGGAATCACGTTCATTATTACAGGTTTGATGGCAATTGGATTTATGAGTTTCATGGGTATTAAATTATAAGATCATTTATGGATTATACTATTATTTTAGCGAGTATTGTTGTTTTCTTATTAATCATATTTTTATTGGTAGGAATGTTGTTGGGGGCTAAAGCCAAACTAATGCCATCAGGGCCAGTTGCCTTGATGATTAATGGCGAAAACAATATTGAAGTTTCATCAGGAGTACATTGTTAGCTACCTTAGGGAATAACAAAATATTTTTGCCATCCGCTTGTGGTGGAGGGGGTACCTGCATTCAGTGCAAATGTCAAATTATGGAAGGTGGAGGAGAAATTTTACCTACAGAAAAACCCCATTTTTCTCGTAAAGAAATTGCCGATGGATGGCGTTTGGGATGTCAAGTAAAGGTTAAAGAAAACATGGTAATTCAAGTACCAGAAGAGGTCTTTGGAATAAAAAAATGGGAAGCAACTGTAGTTCGCAATTGGAATGTTGCCTCCTTTATCAAAGAATTTGTAGTTGAGTTGCCCGAAGAAATGGATTACAAAGCTGGTGGATACATTCAGATTGAAATCCCCGAATGTGAGGTTAAATACTCTGATATTGATATTTCGGCACATCCAGATGAACACCCAGGAGAACCTCAAAAGTTCAAAATGGAATGGGATAACTTTAACTTGTGGCCTCTAACAATGAAAAATCCAGAACCAGTTGAGCGAGCATATTCTATGGCTTCTTACCCTGCAGAAGGTAAAGAAGTAATGTTAAATGTCCGTATTGCAACACCACCATGGGATAGAGACAAAAATGGATGGATGGATGTTAATCCTGGAATTGCTTCTTCATACATTTTTTCAAAAAAACCAGGAGATAAAGTAACTATTTCTGGGCCTTTTGGTGAATTTTTCATCAACCCCTCAGAATCTGAAATGCTTTATGTTGGTGGTGGTGCTGGGATGGCACCAATGCGTTCACACCTTTATCAACTCTTTAGGACTTTAAAAACAGGACGTAAGGTCACTTTTTGGTATGGTGGACGCTCAAAGAGAGAACTTTTCTATTTAGAGCACTTCCGTGCTCTTGAAAAAGATTTTCCTAATTTTAAATTTTATGTAGCTTTATCCGAACCTCTTGAAGAGGACAACTGGAAGGTTAAGGAGGGATTAGATGGAGAAGGTGATGGCTTTAAAGGCTTTGTTCACCAGGTAGTAATCGATAACTACTTATCAAAGCACGAAGCTCCAGAGGATATCGAAGTATACTTCTGTGGGCCACCACTCATGAATCAAGCGGTAGAGCGAATGTCGGAAGACTTTGGAATCCCACCTGAAAATGTTCGTTTTGACGATTTCGGAGGTTAATACTAAAAAAAGGTTGTTCAAGAGAGCAACCTTTTTTTAAATGTAAATTTATGACTGAACAAGAGCTACATAACTTAGCAATGGAAGTGGTTGGAAAAAGGATGGAGGAACAAGGTTTTGAGTTTATGACTGTTAATTCAGAACTTAAAAAAGACCCTCAATTCGTTTGCCTAAAGGATAAAAAATTACACTTTGTAATTGTGCGTTCAGTTTCTTACCCCAACAATCCCTTAGATTACGATAAGGCCTTTATGGAAAAAGTTCGTTCTCATGCAGAGAAGTTTGAAGCCACAACATATTATGCAGGAGTAGGACTGGCTCACGCAGACAACTATGAACTTCCCTTGACCAAAAAGGACCCTTATGCAATCAATTTTCAAGGACTTCAAAAAATAGAACCTCATGCGTAATCTTATTTTTTTATTTTTTGTTGTTGTAGGTTGCAAAGATGATCAGCAGATAAGAAAACATCAAGGTTTCGCTTTGGGGACAACATATTCGGTTCAATATGGTGCAGTAAATGTAAGTTACGATCAGATTCAAATGGGAATAGATTCTCTGTTTACAGTCATCAACTCCTCTATGTCTACCTACCTTGACGATTCAGACATCTCTAAAATTAATCTAGGAGATTCATTGTTAACTGTAGATGTTCATTTCAAAAGAGTTTTCGAAAAAAGTACTGAAGTATGGAACAAGACAGAAGGTTATTTTGACCCCACAGTTGGATCTTGGGTAAATGCCTATGGCTTTGGTCCCGAGAATAAACCAGAAATTCTTACCGATCAAAAGAAAGCTTTTTTGCAGAGTATAACAGGCTGGGATAAAGTGAAATTGACTTCAGAGGGCACTGTATTAAAAAATAATATTGAAACTTATCTTGATTTTAATGCTTTGGCAAAAGGGTATACCGTTGACCTTTTGGCTAGTTATTTGGAACTTCAAGGTGCAGCAGATTTTCTGATAGAAATTGGTGGCGAAATAGTTGCTCGAGGTAAAAATCCAAAAACGTCAAATCCTTGGCAAATTGCCATAGATGATCCAAATCAAAATGAGGAACGAAAATTGATTCAAACATTAACTTTAAAAAATCAAGCAATTGCTACATCCGGAAATTATCGAAAATATAAGATCGATAAGGTCACTGGTGAGCTTTATGTCCATTCAATAAATCCTCTTAATGGTACTGCTGTTAGATCAACTGTTTTGAGTGCATCTGTAATTGCCTCAGATTGTATGACAGCAGATGCATATGCCACTGCTTTGATGGTAATGCCTTTACATAAAAGTATCGAAATGATAGAAACTTTACCCAACATAGAGGCCTACTGGATTACCGCAAGCCAAGACTCCATAAAGCAATATTTTTCCAAAGGATGGAACGAGTGATTTAACTTTTTTTGACTACGGGTATGCGCTCATCTTTAGGCAATCCGAATTTTTCTTGTTCCTGTTCTGATAACGTATTAATGAAATCATCAGCAGTCGCTTCAAAACCTACAGATTTTAATCGATCATAATAATCTTTCCCATAAATTCTAACATGATCATATTGTCCAAAAATTCTTGCACGTTCTTTGGGATCTTCGATGCTGTTATCCTCAAATGTGGTATTTCTGTTTTCATTCAAAGGAACTTGAAGAATTGCTGTCCCTCTAGGTTTTAAAATTCTGTAAATTTCTTTTATTGCTTTTTCATCATCTGGAATGTGTTCCAGAACATGATTACAGAGTATTAAGTCATAGGTGTTTGATTCGAAAGGGAGGTTGCAAAGATCAGCTTTCACATCTGCTAAAGGAGAAAAAAGATCGGTTGTTGTGTAATCCCAATGTGAAAAGGACTTGAATTTTTTGTAAAAAACCTGTTCGGGAGCTACATGTAAAACTTTGATAGAATCATCGAGAAAAGAAGTCTTTCGTTCTAAATAAAGCCATAAAAGACGATGTCGTTCCAGTGATAGGGTTCCAGGACAGAGTGCATTTTTACGTGATTTTTGATATCCGTAGGGTAAAAATTTGCGGTAGCTACTACCGTCAATCGGATCTGTAAAGCGATTACCCATGTAGTAAAGCTTAATAAAGGGGACGAAACATGATACTTAGTTGTATCAACCAAGTTCTTGGCACAAGGTTGAGAATCAACTTCATAAAATCAAAGCTTCTTTTCGAAAAGGAGTTTCTTCATCACTCTCAATACCAAGTGTTTCATAGATGTATTGAAAGGTAGATAGCAGCTCGGGTTTTCCATCTATCAAAGCCACATCAT
This sequence comes from Candidatus Arcticimaribacter sp., assembly GCA_038142965.1. Lineage (GTDB taxonomy): Bacteria > Bacteroidota > Bacteroidia > Flavobacteriales > Flavobacteriaceae > Arcticimaribacter. Next base: position 31,688 of record JAYQLC010000001.1, read on the forward strand.
GTTCAAAATGTGCACTGGGTAAACCGTCAGCAGTTAAAATAGTCCACCCATCATTGAGTTGTTTGATTCGGTGGGTTCCTCTGTTGATCATAGGTTCAATAGCTAGAACCATTCCATCTAAGAATTTTTTGCCACGCCCTCTTTTTCCATAATTGGGAACCTCAGGTCCTTCGTGCATTTCTGTGCCTAAACCATGTCCAATTAATTCTCGAACTACGCCATACCCTTCAGCCTCTGCATGGTTTTGGATGGCATAAGCAAGATCTCCAATCCGATTTCCATTTTTAAATTCGGCAATTCCTTTGTACAAAGACTCTTTGGTAATGCGTAAAAGTTTTTCTGTTTTGGGATCAATTTCACCTACTGCAAAGGTGTAGGCATGATCTCCATAAAAACCATTTTTAAGCGAGCCACAATCGATCGAAATAATATCTCCCTCTTGTAGTGGATCTTTATTTGGAATTCCATGCACTACTTGTGCATTTGGACTCATGCAAAGTGTATTGGGAAAATCATATAGTCCTAAGAACCCTGGAACTGCTCCATGATCTCTGATAAACTCTTCCGCCTTTGCATCCAATTCTAAGCTACTTATTCCAGGTTTAATTTCACCAGCAAGCATTCCCAGTGTTTTGGAAACAATCAATGCACTTTCTCGCATCAATTCAATTTCTTCTCTATTTTTTAGAACAACAGCACTCATTTTGCATACGCGTTTTTATAGCCATCATCTTTTAAAATACTCAGCATGTCCTTCTCCAAAGTTTCGATAGGAAATTCTACAATTCGATTCAATTCTTTATTGTCCTTAGAAAAAATTAAAGTGGGGACATTGAAGAGGTCATATTTTTTTTCGAGACCTGAAGGTGTATCTTTATCTTCTGAAACTGCAATGAGCTCCATGTCCTCGATTGTGATTCCTGATTCTTTTAATATTTTTAGCATTGGTGCAACTTCTCTTTGACTGTCCTCGCACCAAGTCCCCAAAAGTAAAGTTATCTGAACATCTTTCAATAGAGATTTTAATTCCTCAACTTGAGATGTATTTACCTTGTAAAAATCATACTCCTTTTGATACCAGGGTGAAAATAGTTTTAATTGGGCTAAAGTTATTTTTCCCAGGAGAATTTCTTCGCCTTCAAGTGTTGAGCTTTTTAGCGAATTTGGAATTGTAACTTCAGTTGGTTTTTGTGTAGGTGTTTTTTTCACTTCATCACAACTTATAAAAAGAGCTAAAGTCAAGAAAGTTAAAATTATTTTCATAGGAGTAATGATTTTTGTGTCATTGTCTCTGGTTGTTCAATGTCCATTAAATCAAGGATAGTAGGAGCTAAATCTCCTAAAACACCAGAATTTATTTTTTTCTTGTGATTGTCTACCAAGATAATTGGAACAGGATTGGTTGTGTGAGCTGTATTTGGACTTCCATCAGGGTTTATCATGGTTTCACAATTTCCGTGATCAGCAATAACTAAAGTAGCGTAATCTTGAGTCAATGCAGCTTCGATTATAGACTGAGCACAACTATCTACAGTTTCACAGGCCTTAATCGCCGCATCAAGGTCTCCAGTATGTCCTACCATATCTGGATTTGCAAAATTTAAACAAATAAAATCTGCAGTTTCTTTTTGAATCTCAGGAATGATTGCATCTCGAATTTCATATGCACTCATTTCGGGTTGCAAATCATAGGTAGCAACTTTTGGGGAAGGACAAAGAATACGCTCTTCTCCAGCAAAGGGTTCTTCTCTGCCACCGTTAAAAAAGAAAGTAACGTGAGGATACTTTTCAGTTTCAGCAATTCGAATTTGGATTTTACCAGCGTTAGACAAGGTTTCTCCCAAAGTATCTTTTAGATTCTCTTTGTCAAAAATAACATTTACATTTTCAAAAGAACTATCATAATTGGTGAGGGTGACATAATGTAAATTTAATGGCTTCATTCCCTGATCTGTAAATGCTTTTTGTGAAAGTGCAAGAGACAATTCTCGTCCTCGATCAGTTCTAAAGTTGAAGAAAATCACCACATCATCTGCCTCCAAGGGAGCTAGGGGATTTCCTTCTTTATTTTTAGCAACTAAAGGATCAATAAACTCATCGGTTATGTTTTGATCATAGGAAGCTTGAATTGCACTGGAAAAGTCATCTACGGCAGTTCCCTTTCCACGAACGATAAGATCATATGCTTTTTGAATGCGTTTCCAACGTTGATCTCTGTCCATGGCATAATAGCGTCCAATTACAGAAGCTATTTTCCCTGTTGTTTTGGACATGGTTTCTTCGATATTTTTGATGAATTTTTCCCAGACATTGGATCAACATCCCTACCATCGGTGAAGGCATGAAGATAAACTTCATTCATTTTTTCTTCAGCAAAAATATCCAGCAAAGCATTAATGTGATTTATGTGAGAATGAACTCCTCCATCAGATACCAAACCCATTAAATGAATTTTTTTATCATTAGTTTTAGCATATGCGATGGCTTCTTTCAAAACGATTTCATCTTTTAGCGTATTGTTTTCAATTGCTAAATTGATTTTTGCCAAGTCTTGATATACGATACGACCAGCTCCAAGATTTACATGACCAACTTCGCTATTACCCATTTGTCCGTCTGGAAGTCCAACATGCATTCCGTCGGTTCGAAGACTGTTACTGGAGTAATTTTCATACAAACTATCGATAAAAGGAGTTTGTGCTTGATCGATAGCGGAAACCCTGGGGTCTGGAGATTTTCCCCAGCCATCGAGAATCATCAAAATTGCTTTTTGAGCCATGAATTATTTTTACTGCAAAGATAGCAAATATGTCAATGAAATTGTCGCATAAAGATTTCTATCCTATCTTTAAACTTTCTAAATCGTTAAATTGAATAAAGGAATAGTTTATCGTTCAACAGGCAGTTGGTATCTTGTAAAAGATACTAGTGGAGAATTTTATTCATGCAGAATAAAAGGGAAGTTTAGAATACAAGGAATCAAGAGTACCAATCCCATTGCTGTTGGAGATAGAGTTGATTTTGAAGTGGAGAAAGAAGAAGAATCTCTAGGAATAATTAATGCAATTGCACCTCGGGATAATTACATTGTTAGAAAATCTGTGAATTTATCTAAGCAAACCCATATTATAGCATCCAATATTGATCAAGCTTTTTTATTGATTACTTTAAATAATCCACCAACTTTTTTTTCTTTTATCGATCGTTTTTTAGTCACTGCCCAAGCATACCAAATTCAAGCTATTTTATTGTTTAATAAAATGGATACGTATTCTGATGAAGAAAAACTAGAGATCAAGTGGATGCAGAGTATTTATGAAAAAATAGGATACAGTTGTCATCAGATTTCAAGTTTCAAAAAAGAAGATGTAAACTTTGTTTCAAAATTAATGGAAGGAAAATCTTCTATGTTTTCGGGACATAGTGGCGTGGGTAAATCTACTTTGATCAATTCAATAGCTCCAAATTTAAACCTAAAAACAAAAATTATTTCTGAACAACATCAACAAGGACAGCACACAACTACTTATGCGGAAATGTTTGATTTGGATGGAAACGCCAGAATAATAGATACTCCAGGGATCAAGGGTTTTGGAGTTGTTGATATGGAATCAGATGAACTGGGAAATTATTTCCCTGAATTTTTAGAAATAAAAAACTCCTGTAAGTTTAATAATTGTCTTCATGTAGATGAACCTAAATGTGCGGTGAAAGAAGGAGTTGAAAATAAAACGATTGCTGCATCTCGATACAAAAGTTATCTTCAACTTTTGGAAGAAGACACCCCTACAGAAATTAAATATGCGTGTAATAATTCAACGAGTAAAAAATGCCAAAGTAGAAGTTAACCAAGAAAACATTGGATCCATCAAACAGGGTTTGGTTGTTCTATTGGGAATTGAAATGGCAGACACCATTGAAGATGTCAAATGGATCATCAAAAAAACAACACAACTTCGGATTTTCTCAGATTCAAATGGAATTATGAATCGGTCTCTTCTAGACATTAATGGAGATCTCCTTTTGGTTAGTCAGTTTACTTTAATGGCTGCGACTAAAAAAGGGAACCGACCTTCGTACATTCGTGCCGCAAAACACGAGCATGCAATTCCTTTGTATGAAGCTTTTATCTTTGAAGCGGAAAAGGTTTTGAACAAACCCATAACTACCGGAATTTTTGGTGAAGATATGCAGGTTTCATTGTGTAACGATGGACCAGTAACTCTGCAACTCGACTCTAAGAATAAGGAGTAATTAATATATATTCACCTCAGTTTCTAAATCAATATCAAAGGTGTCTTTTACTTTTTTTGAAGTTCTTGTGATAATTCCAGAATTTCGTTACCTGAAGCATTACCGTGGTTTACCAAGACAAGAGCTTGATCTTTGTGAACACCAGCATCACCTTTCTTGTATCCTTTGTAACCAAGAGATTCGATTAGCCATCCTGCAGGAATTTTGACCTCAGATTTATTGATTTCGTAAAACGGTATTTTAGGATATTTTTTGTAAGATTTTAAATTGATCTTCTTTGATGATTGGATTTTTAAAGAAACTTCCACTATTACCTATTACTTTGGGGTCTGGAAGTTTACGTTCTCGAATTGAAATCACTGCTTCGGAAATGCTTTTTGGAGTTACAACTTTACTTCCCAGTTCCTTCCGAATAGCTCCGTAACTTGTTTCGAGTTTATGGTTTTTTTTGGTCAATTGAAATCGAACAGAAGTTATTACATATTTTCCTTTCAGAGTTGTTTTGAAAACAGAAGTTCGGTAACCAAAAGCTGCATCTTCAAGATTGAATTCACGTATCTCAGCAGATTCCATATCCATAGCCCTACAGCTTACAAAACGTTCTTTTAATTCAACTCCATAAGCTCCAATGTTTTGAATGGGGGCTGTACCTGTATTTCCGGGAATCAGCGATAGGTTTTCCAATCCACCGTATCCTTGATCGATTGTCCATACTACGAATTCATGCCAGTTTTCACCCGCCTGAACTTCTAGGACAACATATTCCTCATTTTCATCAATAACAGTTATTCCTCTGAGATCGACTTGAATGCATAATCCCAATATATTTTTGGTAAACAGCAAATTACTTCCACCTCCTAAGATGAATTTCTTTGTAAAACTTTTTTTCAAAAGTATCTCCCGAAGCTCTTCTTCTGTATTTACACGAGTGAAATACTCACTAAAACATTCTACTCCAAAGGTGTTGTATTCTTTTATTGATTTATTTTTATCAATGGTTTTCAATTGCGTTTTTTAGAGTACACAAGATAGAAAACTCAATTCAATTGGAATAAGTCTTCAGGGCTTTTTCTAAAATTGTAGCGCAACGCAACAACTTTTGTTGGTTGAGAACAAAACCGATTCGAATCTGTTTTTTTCCATACCCAGATGTAGAATAAAACCCAGCTGCAGGAGCTAGCATTATAGTTTCTCTTTGATATGTAAAATCAGTTAACAACCATTTAGAAAATTCTTCTGCATCTTCGACGGGTAATTCCACAATACAATAAAATGCCCCCTTTGGATTGGATACCCGAACGCCGTCGATTTTTTCTAGAGCCTCAATTAAGGTTTTTTTTCGTGCAGAATATTCATTTTTTACTTGAATCAAATATTCTGGATCAGAATTGATGGCGGCCTCACTGGCCATAAGGGCTAAAGTAGCGGGTGATAAACGAAGGTGTGCAAATTTTAGAGCAGTTGCTATTATATTTTTATTTTTTGAAACCAAACATCCCACTCGAGCTCCACAAAGACTATATCGCTTAGATACCGAATCTATCATGACTGCATGGTCTTTTAACTTTTCATATTGTAAGATCGAGAAATGTTTGTTTACTTCATCATGAATAAATTCTCGATAAACTTCATCAACAATTAAAAAAATATCATGCTTAAGGGCAAGATCTCCAAGCAATTCAATTTCCTCTTGCGAATATAAATATCCAGTTGGGTTACTTGGGTTACAGATTAAAATTGCCTTAGTTTTTGAAGTGATTTTTTCTTCAATGGTTGAGATTGGAGGAAGGCAAAATTGATCATCAAATAATGAAACTACAGGTACGACTTTCACACTCGAAGCAGCTGCAAATCCATTGTAGTTGGCATAAAAAGGTTCTGGTATGATGATTTCATCACCTGCATCACAAATGCAATTTAGCGTAAATGCTACTGCCTCACTAGCACCAGTTGTAACAATGATATCTTCTGGATGAACATCAATTTCATTCCTTTTGTAATAAGTACAAAGCGATTTTCTAAAACTTAACGAACCTTCAGAGGATTCATATGGGAGTAGTTTTAGCTTGTTGTTACGAACTACATCAATAGAATCCTGTGGAGAAGCGATATCGGGTTGTCCGATGTTGAGGTGAAATACATGTGTTCCTTTAGACTTAGCTTTTGTAGCAAAAGAACTTAGTTTTCTTATTGGTGATTCTGGAAGGTTTCTTCCTTTATTGGATAAAACGGGCATCTTGTAATTAAATAATTTGGCAAATATCTAAAAAAAAGAATATCATATTTATTGGAATGTTTTTTAATGTATGTAATCTATATTCTGTTTTTTTTTTGGAGTATTTTTTTACGAATCAAATTAAAATCAAAATAGAATACCAAATTAATTGCCACCCCCATGAAGCAATCTTTTGTAGTTATCGTATTGATATTTTCTTGTTTTTGTCCCTTTTCTGTGTCTTCACAATCCAGTTTTGAATTTCCTGAAGGAGTAACAAAAAGAACTTTTTCTTTTGAATTAATCAATAACCTTATCGTATTACCAGTTCAAATAAATGGTGTTTCCCTCAGTTTTTTGCCAGATTCTGGTGTTAATAAAACCATTTTATTTAACAATGACTTGATTTCTGTAGATGATTTTGAAAATATAGCTTCAGTTAATCTTGGGGTTTTTCTGATGCGGCATCAATACCTGCTTACAGGGTAGAGGCAGATCTTTTTCAAATTGATCGCTTGAGTAGCCTAAATCATGAAATATTATTACTGGAGGAAGAGAATTTTCAGTTTAGTAAGCGAATGGGAGCCCAAATTGATGGTATTGTTGGTACATCTCTTTTTCAAAGATTATAAAAATTACTGTTAATTACTTAGCTAAACGAATACGCATAGAACCTTCCAGTGAAAGAGCTACTTCATGCAAGAAATGCAGTATTCTCCCCATCCGATTTAAAAATAAAAAGCCCTTGGTTAACGCGCTTGTAACTCAGGACAATGGAGAGGTGATTGATGGAGATTTTTTAATTGATAGTGGCTCAAGTGATGCTCTTTGGCTTTTTGATCAACATAAAAAAGTTGTAAAAACATCTTCCTTTTTCCCTGACTTTTTGGGAATAGGGATCAATGGTGACGTTTTTGGTGATCGGGGAAAAATTCCTTCATTTCAATTGGGGTCATTTAACTTGGAAAAAGTTAAAGTTGCTTATCCTAATAGTTCAAAAACTTATGAAACATTGATTGATAGCAATCGAATTGGAAGTATTGGAGGTGAACTGTTAAGACGTTTCAAAGTAACTTTTGATTTCCCAAACAAGCAATTAATCTTGAAAAGAAATTCTAAAACCTTTTCTCCTTTTTATTACAATTTAAGTGGAATTGAATTGCAATACAAAGGCGAAAATTTAATCAAAGAAAAGATCAGTTTTGTAGCTGATGATCGCAATAAAAGCCAAGAGGAAAGACAGAATAATGGAGTTAAGATATTTTTTACAGAAGTTTATTGCTTGCGGTTCCAACCCATAATCGAAATATCAAATCTAAGAAAGGGTTCTCCTGCAGCACTAGCAGGTTTGAAAGTAGGAGACATAATAGTTTCAATCAATGGAAAAAAGGTAGGAGACATAAAACTACAGCATATGGTTCATTTATTTCAAAGGAAACCAGGAACTAAAATAAAATTAGCAGTCAAAAGAAATGAAGAAAAACTTATTTACCGTTTTGTATTAAAATCTTTGTTGTAAATGCTACTGAACAACTCCTTTAATTTTTAAAGAGACAATGGGAGTCTCAGTTGAATTTGAATTTACCGTAATGGTTTTACGAATAGGACCCAATCTGTTGGTATCATACTTAACTTGTATTTCTCCAGTTTCTCCAGGCGCAATTGGAGATTCTGGCTTTTTGGGTATAGTACAACCACAAGAAGAGTAAACTTTGGTTATTTCAAGGGGCTCATCACCTGTGTTAACAAAAGTAAAAACACGGATGCCATCACTACCTCTTGAAATTTCTCCATAATCAACAACATTGGTCTTAAACTCAATTTTTGGGCCATTGGTTTGAGCATAGCTTCCAAAATTGAACGCTAAAAAAAAACTAAAAGCGGTAATTAAACTTTTCATAAGCTTGTGATTAGTTAATGCAAGATACATAATTTTAGTTCACTGAAAAAAGCAAGACAAAAGTGATCTGATTCCTTTTGTAATCCCTTTAAGAAAATTACTTTTGTTATAAATTACAAAAATCAGACCAATTATGTCGATTTCCTCGAAATTTGAAGCTGCATTTGTCGAAAAGAAATGGTACGACTACTGGCTTAGCAATAAATATTTTGCATCCACTCCCGATCATCGTCCGTCATATTCAATAGTAATCCCTCCGCCAAACGTGACAGGAGTACTCCATATGGGACATATGTTGAATGTTTCTTTGCAAGATATTCTGATTCGTAGAGCTCGAATGCAGGGTTTTAATGCCTGTTGGGTACCCGGTACCGACCATGCATCTATTGCAACAGAAGCAAAGGTTGTTGCTCGATTGAAGGAACAGGGAATCGACAAAAATGATCTCACTCGAGAAGAGTTTTTGAAACACGCTTGGGATTGGACAGAAGAATATGGAGGAGTAATTTTAAATCAACTAAAAAAACTAGGGGCCTCTTGTGATTGGGATAGAACTAAGTTTACCCTTGATGATGAAATGTCAGAATCTGTAATCAAAGTATTTGTTGACCTTTTCAATAAAGGTTTGATTTACAGAGGTTATCGAATGGTTAATTGGGATCCAGAAGCCCAAACAACCTTATCTGATGAAGAAGTTGTTTATGAAGAAAAAGCAGGTTTTTTATATCATATTGCATATGAAGTAGAGGGTATTGAAAAACCCTTGATAGTGGCGACAACTCGTCCCGAAACTATTTTTGGAGATACAGCAATATGTATTCATCCAGAAGATAAGCGTTTTGTTCACCTAAAAGGGAAAAAAGCAAAAGTTCCCATAGCCAATCGTTGGATACCAATTATCGAAGATGATTATGTTGAAATAGAATTTGGAACAGGTTGTTTAAAGGTAACCCCAGCACATGATTTAAATGATAAGAGTTTGGGAGAAAAACACGGGTTAGATATTATCGATATTTTTAATTCAGATGCTACTCTAAATGCCCATGGACTTCATTATGAGGCTATGGATCGATTTGAAGTTCGGAAAGCCGTTTCAAAAGAATTAGAAGATTTAGGTGTACTGGTTAAAAAAGAAGATTACCCCCATAAAGTGGGAACTTCTGAACGAACCAAAGCTGTTATCGAACCGCGTTTATCTGACCAATGGTTCCTAAAAATGGAGGAACTTGCCAAACCAGCAATCAAAGCCGTACTTGAATCTGATGATGTTACTTTGGTTCCTTCCAAATTCAAGAATACCTACCGTCATTGGATGGAAAATATTCGAGATTGGAACATATCCAGACAATTATGTTGGGGACAACAAATACCAGCTTATTATTACAGCGATAATCCAGATGATTTTGTAGTTGCTACTTCAGTTGAAGAAGCATTAGAAATGGCTCAGTTGAAATCAGAGAATAAGAATTTAAAAGCCGCTGATCTTCGTCAAGACGATGATGTTTTGGACACTTGGTTCTCCTCTTGGTTGTGGCCAATTTCTGTTTTTGATGGAATCCGAAACCCCGATAATGAAGACATAAACTACTATTATCCAACCAAAGACCTGGTAACAGGGCCGGATATATTGTTTTTCTGGGTTGCCCGTATGATAATTTCTGGATATGAATACCGTAAAGAACAACCTTTTTCGAAAGTTTATTTGACAGGACTTGTTCGAGACAAGCAAGGGAGAAAAATGTCTAAACAATTAGGTAATTCTCCAGATGCCCTCAAACTCATTGATGATTTTGGCGCTGATGCAGTTCGAGTTGGATTATTGTTTAGTTCAACAGCTGGAAATGATTTGTTATTTGACGAAAGCTTGTGTCAACAAGGAAAAAGTTTTGCAAATAAAATTTGGAATGCATATCGTCTAATTGATGGTTGGGAGGTTGATGAAAATAGAAACCAATCCATAGTAAATCAAGAGGCACTTCAATGGTATGGTAATAGATTTCAACAAACTTTAGAAACAATCAACGACCATTTTGATAAATACCGTTTATCAGATGCTTTGATGACTTCTTACAAGCTTATTTGGGACGATTTCTGTTCGTGGTTGTTGGAGGCAATAAAACCATCCTATGGAGATCCAATTGATGGGAAAACCCTTAACGAAATTCGTACTTTATTTGAACAGAATTTAAAGCTATTACACCCTTTCATGCCTTTTCTTACAGAAGAACTTTGGCAAGACATGGCTGATCGATCTCAAAAAGAGGCATTGATTATCAGTCAATGGCCAGAATTCAAATCATTTGATTTAGAAATTATCAAACGTTTTGATAAAGCAAAGTCAGTAATAGGTGGAATAAGAAATTTCAGAAAAGAAAAACAAATCGGGTTTAAGGAAACATTAGTTCTTCAAGTAATTGGTTCATCAAAAGAAATTCCTTTTGAATCACTGGTTCAAAAAATGGGACAACTTACTCGTGTAGATTATCTAGAATCATCATCTGAGAAAGCTGGTGGGGCTTTTCGGGCAAATGGCTTAGAATTTTTCATTCCTCTTGAAGGTAAAGTTGATATAGAAAAAGAACGACAAAAACTAGATGAAGAACTCAAATACCTCAATGGTTTTTTAGTTTCCGTTCAAAAGAAATTGGCTAATGAGCGTTTTGTTTCTAATGCACCAGAACAAGTGCTTGCCAATGAGCGAAAAAAAAGAAGCAGACGCTTTAGAAAAAATAGAAGTATTGCAGAAAAGTTTGGCTGCTTTGTAAATTATTTTTTTGCGATACAATCGATACCGCCTTTTACAATCTGATTCAACTCCACGTCTACCCTAGTACCTATAGGAAGGTATAAATCTACTCGCGAACCAAATTTTATGAATCCAGCGTCGGTTCCTTGAATCACTTCTTGACCTTCTTTTGCATAATTCACAATTCTTCGTGCTAGCGCACCAGCAATTTGACGATAAAGGACCGCTCCAAATGACTTGTTTTCAACAACAATCGTTGTTCGTTCATTTTCTTCAGAAGCTTTTGGATGCCATGCAACAAGATATTTGCCTGGATGATATTTGCTGAACAAAACTTTTCCACTCATACAATATCGTGTTACGTGAACATTTATTGGTGACATAAATATTGACACCATAAGGCGTTGGTCCTCAAAGTATTCTTTTTCATAAACTTCTTCAATCACAACTACTTTTCCATCAACTGGGGCAATTATGTGATCTGGGTTTATGATTGTATTTCGTTTTGGATTTCTAAAAAACTGTAAAACCAGAACCAGTAGACCGAGAGCAAATATTTGAAGTACTAATTTTAACCAAAAAATTGGAATAAAGTAATCTGCACTTAGTGCAATTCCTGCTGTAAAAATAAATGTAAAAACAATGATTAAGTGTCCTTCCTTGTGAAACATCTTAGATGAATTTTAAAAGTAAATAATAATAGGGCGCAACAAAGATAACACTATCCATGCGATCATAAAACCCTCCGTGTCCTGGAATTAGACTTCCACTATCTTTAACTTTGGCAATTCTCTTAAAATAAGATTGAATAAAATCACCTAGAGTAGCTAATATAGGAACCATAATAGCAAAAACTATCCATAAATCGTTTTCAAAAAGATTTAACTCTTTTTCAATGAAATATATAAATAAAAGGGTAGCAATCATTCCTCCAAAGAATCCTTCCCATGATTTTTTTGGTGATATGCTAGGGAGTAATTTATGCTTCCCAAATTTTGAACCAAAAAGATATGCGAATGAATTGTTTGACCAAATTGATAAGTAGAGTAGTGCAAGTAACCATGGGGAATAAATTAATTCTTCATAGGCCGATTGACAAATGAAATAGGAGGAAAAAACTAAATATCCAATGCTAAGAATGAGTTTTATTGGATAACTGTAGTTTATTTTTTTTGAAGAAAAGAGGATTATGATAAGAATTGTATTGAGAATCAATGCAGTGTAGAGCATCGTGTCTTCTGTTTGTTTTGTTACCATTCCAAATAAGGAATACCCCATTGAAAGTGCTAAGGAAAAAAAAGGGATAATACTTTTGAATTGAATTAATCTTTGGAATTCCCACAAAGCTAATCCAGAAAAAATAAAAATAACTGCCGTCATTGCATAGGGAGAAAAGAATATTGCTCCTATCAATGATGCTGCATAAAGGGATCCTGAGATAGCACGAATTTTAATGTCTTTCATTTAGGAGTCTTCTTGAACAAGTAAATATAAGTTTTTTGTGCTACTTCCATAAGAAAGAAAGTTTTCTTCCTTATTTGGATCGAAGGCATTAAGTGTAGTAATATTTGAGGGGAGATCTTCTTTGTATCGGGTGTTTATCAATGTCATCGCTTCACTAACGTCTTCAACAAATTGAGCTGAACTTGCTAGAATTATTAAATTTTCGGGAAGTTCATTTAATTTCAAGTCTTTTATTTGATGGCTACAAATCAATATGGCACCTTTATTTGCAATTAAATATTCACAACCTAAAACTTGAGTTACTGCGATTTTATTTTCAGAAAATTCTTGACTTGGATTAATTTTAAAAAAACTATTTAGGCTTTTTGAATCACTTTTTAAATCCAAGATTCCCCATTCGTTTTCAGCTAAAATTTGGTGGAAGTACTTTAAAGTATCATTTCTATTTTCACTGAAAATAAATTTACCGCCTTTCTCAGTAAATTTTTTAGCGAACTCTATTTCTTTTGGATCTTTTTTGGGAGACAAGTAGGGGCTGTTTTCTTTGATTGTTTCTTTTTTTTGTTTCCAAAAATGTTTTTAAAGAAATTCACAAAAAAAATTATTCAGTTGCTGTTTTTTTTTCATCTTCACTTTCTTCTTGGTCAAAGGGTCTTTTTCCAAGAATATTCAAGAGGTCATCTTTGAATAAGACTTCTTTTTCTAGAAGTCGCTCCGCCAATGTTGTTAGCTTTTCGATATTGTCGGCAACAAGTTTACAAGCTCTTTCATATTGACCTTCAATCAATATGGATATTTCTTTATCGATTTTTTGGGCTGTATCTTCAGAGTAGGGTTTAGAAAAGCTGTAATCGGATTGACCACTAGAGTCGTAATAGGTAAGGTTACCAATTTCATCGTTCAGACCATAGATGGTTACCATAGCCTTTGCTTGGCGGGTTACTTTTTCTAAATCGCTAAGAGCTCCTGTAGAAATTTTGTCAAAAACCATTTTTTCTGCTGCACGACCTCCAAGGGTTGCACACATTTCATCAAGCATTTGTTCGGTTCTAACAATCATACGTTCTTCCGGAAGGTACCATGCGGCTCCCAAAGATTGTCCTCGAGGTACAATTGTAACCTTTACCAAAGGTGCAGCATGTTCAAGTAACCAGCTTACCATAGCATGGCCTGCTTCGTGAAATGCAATTGTTTTTTCTCCGCTGGAGTAATGATTTTATTTTTCTTTTCTAGGCCTCCCACAATTCGATCAACTGCATCTAAAAAGTCTTGTTTTCCAACGGACTTTTTGTTTTTTCGAGCTGCAATTAATGCAGCTTCGTTACAAACATTTGCAATGTCAGCTCCAGAGAAACCTGGAGTTTGTTTGGATAAGAAATCGATATCTAATGTTTTGGTTGTTTTTAGAGGTGCAATGTGTACAGAAAAAATCTGTTTACGCTCCCTGACATCTGGAAGATCAACATAGATTTGTCGGTCAAAACGACCAGCTCGCATTAATGCTTTGTCTAGGACATCAGCGCGGTTTGTTGCAGCTAAAACAATTACATTAGTGTTGGTTCCAAAACCATCCATTTCAGTTAATAATTGATTCAACGTATTTTCACGTTCATCGTTAGAACCTGTCATATTACTTTTCCCACGTGCTCTACCAATGGCATCAATTTCATCAATAAAAATAATGGCAGGTGATTTTTCTTTTGCTTGTTTGAATAGATCCCTGACCCTAGATGCACCTACTCCCACAAACATTTCTACAAAATCAGATCCCGATAAGGAAAAGAAAGGGACTTTGGCCTCTCCAGCAACAGCTTTGGCTAGTAAGGTTTTACCAGTACCTGGTTGTCCCACAAGAAGTGCTCCTTTGGGAATTTTGCCACCCAGTTTAGTGTATTTAGTAGGATTTTTAAGAAAATCAACAATTTCTTGAACCTCTTCTTTGGCTCCTTCGAGTCCAGCAACATCTTTAAAGGTAGTTTTGATATCCGCTTTTTCATCAAAAAGCTTTGCTTTGGATTTACCAATATTAAAAATTTGACTTCCTCCGGCACCGCCTCCGGCACCTGACATTCTTCTCATCAAGAAAATCCATATTCCTATGATAACTATTATGGGAAGAAAGCTCAGTAAAACATCAAGCCACTTATTTTCAATCGTTGTAAAATCATATTTGAAAACAACGCCGTTGGATTCTGCTTTTTCTAATTTTCGTTGAAACAATTCAAGGTTTCCTACCTCAAATTGATAGTGGGGGCCTTTGATATTCTCTTGGCCTAAAATGTTTTTAGTTTTGACAGCAGCGTGAATCGATTTCTCTAAAGCGGATTGTGTTAAGGAAACTTTTGCGAGATTTTTGTTGTAAACAACAACATTCATAACATCCCCATCGTTGAGGAACCGTTCAAATTCAGATATGTTTGTCTTCTTCAGAGACTGTGAACTTCCATCACCAAACATGCTCAGTCCTAGGAGTAGAATTATCACAATACCATAGATCCAGTACGTATTGAATTTTGGTTTATTTGGTTGCTTTTCTTTTGCCATAATTTTTTTATTGATTTGAAGCGATTAACGTAGTTTTTGCATCACCCCAAAGTTCTTCAATATTGTAATATTCTCTAATATGTTTTTGAAATACATGAACAACAACGTCCACATAGTCCATCAAGACCCATTCTCCATTTTCTTGCCCCTCTGTATGATATGGTTTTTCGTGTAATACTTTGCTAACCGTTTTATGAACTGATCCAACAATTGCAGACACATGAGTATTTGATGTTCCCGTGCAAACAATGAAATAATCACAAACTGTATTTTCTATTTTTCTCAAATCTAGTAGATTAACTTCAACACCTTTAACTTGGTCTATTCCTAGAAGTATTTGCGTGATAAGATTATCAGCACCATTAGAAGCTTTCGTCATTAAGTTTTTTTCTTTTACACAAATTTATTATAATATCGGGAGAAGCAAGTGTTTTTATGATGCATAATTTCAATTTAATCAAAATTGATGCCACGGATTCAACGAATTCTTGGATGAAAGAACGTTATTCCACAAATAAGTGTTCTGATGGTGATGTTGTTTGGTCACAAGTACAAAACATTGGCAGAGGACAAGGTAATTCTATTTGGTTATCAGAAAAAGGTAAAAATCTAACAATCAGCATCTACAAGGAGTTTAATGACTTTGAAATACACAACCCTTTTTTATTAAGTGCTATCGTTTCTTTGACAGTAGCGGCCACTTTAAATTTATACAGAATTCCTAAAGTTTGTGTAAAATGGCCAAACGACATAATGTCAGGTGACAAAAAGATATGCGGGATTTTGATTGAAAATATTTTTAAAAAATCTATACTTCGCGCAAGTATAATTGGAGTAGGACTCAATGTAAATCAAAATCATTTTGAAAACCTTTTCCAAGCGAGTTCCATGTCGCAAATTTCGGGATTGTTTTATGACTTGGACGAGGTTATTAATTGTTTTCTTGATCAATTAGAACAAAAATTTGAACTTTTAAATCAACCACAAGAAAAGATAATAAAAATTTATGAAAACTCACTTTATCGAAAAAATAAACCCAGCACCTTTGAATCAAAAGGTTCTTTATTTTCTGGAGTTATCAAGGGGTAACCCCTGAGGGGTTATTGAAAGTTGAACAAGAAGATCATAAAATTTATTTTTACAATTTAAAACAAATTAAATTGAAAAATTAAGGGCTCCAGTTTGAAGGGTCTTTTCTCCAATTGACAAGGGTATCTTGTTCATTTTTTTCTATTGTTTTATTTTCTTTAGCATGTTCAATCAGGTGATCATAGTCACTTAAAGTGTGAAGTTGAACCCCAGCTTTTTCAAAATTATGTTCGGCAACATTAAATCCGTATGAAAATAAAGCAATCATTCCCAAAACTTCAATACCTTGTGTTTTAATTGCAGCTACTGCATTTAAACTGCTCATGCCTGTACTTATCAGATCTTCAATAACAACAACAGCTTGTCCTTGTTTTACAATCCCTTCAATTTGATTTTGGCGACCGTGTTTTTTGGGTTCTGGACGAACATACACAAACGGCAAGTTTAGTTTTTTAGCAACTAATGCCCCAATACCAATGGCCCCTGTAGCAACTCCTGCAATGGTTGAATCAGTACCGTACAATGATTTAACATGCTCGGCCATGGTATCTGTTAGGAAATCTCTAACCTTTGGGTATGATAACGCCAGACGATTGTCGCAATAGATTGGAGATTTCCATCCACTTGCCCAAGTAAACGGATTTTTTGGTTCCAATTTTATTGCATTAATTTGTAGTAAATGAGCAGCTGTTTTGTAAGCTATTTGTTTGTTGTAAATCATACACAAATGTATAAAGTATTTTTCAATCAAAAACCAATTTTCTTAATAACTGAATTGGTTTCTCAAACTGATGAAATTCCAGTTTTTTTCATCAAATTTTCATCACCAGAGGTAATTGTAAAAGCACTAAAGTCTAAAAAAATTAAATCTCTTTATTTGTATCATCCATCTGAAGATAAACTATGGATGCATTTTTTAAAACATTTTCCAGTTGTTGAAGCTGCGGGGGGCTTGTTCGGAATCAAAATCAACGTTTATTGTTTATTTACAGGAATAATAAATGGGACTTACCCAAAGGGAGAATAGAAAAAAAAAAGAGTCAGTTAAACTTGCAGCAATAAGAGAGGTAGAGGAGGAGACAGGAGTTGATGGCTTAAAAATAATAAGACCTTTGATTAACACCCTACATATTTTCAATAGGAATGGAAAGTATAAGCTCAAAAAAACATTTTGGTTTGAAATGAAGACAACCTCAAAAAAAAGAATTAATTCCTCAAACAAAAGAGGGGATAGAGCAAGCGGTTTGGGTAAGTGAGTCAGAAATTCCAGAAAAGTTTGAGAATGCTTATGAGAATATCAAGTTAGTTTATCAAAAGCTTTAAAACTGGACTACAGACTCAGGAACAAGATGTTTGTAGCTACCTTGATTCTGAATTACATCTCGAACAATACTGCTACTGATAAAAGAAGTTTCTGTTGAAGTTAACAAGAAAACGGTTTCAATTTCTGAAAGGCTTCGGTTAGTGTGTGCTATTGCTTTTTCAAATTCAAAGTCAGCTGGGTTTCTCAACCCCCTTAAAATAAAGGAAGCATCAATACTTTGGCAAAAATCAACTGTCAGTCCCTTGTAGGTTTGAACAGATACACTGCTTACATTTTCAAAGGTTTTTTCGATAAAACGTTTGCGTTCTTCTAAAGAAAACATGTATTTTTTGTTTGAATTAATTCCAATAGCGATTACGATCTCATCAAATAAAGGAATTGCTCGTTGAACAATATCAACGTGTCCATTTGTAATAGGATCAAACGAGCCTGGAAAAATTGCTTTCTTCATAATCCTAAAGGTATTCTTTTTTTCATTGTTTCAGAAATGAGTTCTTCCAGAAAGTCTGTTAACGAAATTCCACAGGCTTTTAGTTGTTGTGGAATCAAACTTTCTGGAGTCATTCCAGGAATTGTATTGATTTCGAGTAGGTGGGGGATTCCATTTTCAAAAATAAATTCACTTCGAACTACTCCTTCGAGTCCCATTTGTTTGTAAATATTTGATGACAAATCGATTAAAGCCTCTTTCCAAGCTTGAGGAATTTTGGCAGGAGTTATTTCTTGAGATTTCCCTTCATATTTTGCCTCATAGTCAAAAAAGTCATTTTCACTGATGATTTCTGTTATGGGTAGTACACGGATTTTATTTTCCCACTTACATACACCAACGCTAACCTCCCTTCCTTCAAGAGCAGCTTCAATGAGTAATTGATCATCTTCCTCAAATGATTTTTCAATGGCATTAGGAAGCTCCTCTGGAGTGTAAACTTTGTAAACTCCAAAACTACTTCCAGCTCTATTTGCTTTCACAAAGCAGGGAAAACCAACCGCTTTTTCGATTTCTTCAATTGTAAAGTCATCTCCTTGATCCATAGTAAAAAAACGAGCAGTGGGTATTTTATTTGAGCGTGCAACAGCTAGGCAATCTCTTTTATTGTAGGTTAGTGCAGCGACATAGCTGGAGCAACTTGTTTGTGGTATTTTCAGTAATTCCAGCATTCCAGCAAGCTTTCCATTTTCTCCTGGATCGCCATGAATCATGTTTACAATTGCATCAAAAACTATCGACTCTCCTTCTTTCACAAAAGAAAAATCTCCTTTATCAAGTTTGTAGATTTTTCCTGAGACATCCGAAACCTCCCATTCATTTTTTGTAATGTGTATTTTGTAGACTTCAAATGGACTCGTTTGGAGTGCATTGAAAACGGCATCACCACTTTTTTTAGAAATATTATATTCTGAGGTATATCCTCCCCATGCGACACCAATTATTGCACTCATTTTTTTTAAAAATTAAAAAAGATTTAAAAATTAAACTTTAAAAGTTACTTGGGTAAAGGTAATTGTTTTCCATCGTTTCAAAACAAGTCGGATTTATTATCTTTACTTCATATTAAAATTATGATTAATTTCTTGCGTTTCTTTTTTAGTAGGCTTTTTTAAAGCAACTGCTTTGGGCTGGACTTCTCATTGTGTTATTTGTAGGGATTACTTTCTATGGATTAAACAAGTTAACGCAACACGGAGAAAATATTCAAGTACCCGATTTAGAAGCACTTGATGTTGAAACTATTGCTTCGGTTTTGGATCAACATGAACTTCGTTTTGAAGTTTTGGATTCCACAAAATTTAATCCTTCATACCCAGCTTATGCAGTAATTGAACAGTTTCCCTTAGCTGGATCTGATGTCAAAAAAGGTAGAAAAATATATTTAACAATCAATCCGTCGGGTTACAGAAAATTGAGTGTGCCTGATGTCATACAAATCACTAAAAGAAACGCTGAAACCCGCCTAACTGCCGTTGGTTTCGAGTTGGGTGAGATTACTTACCGCAACAACATAGGAAAGGATATGGTTCTTGAAATTCGCTACCAAGGCAAATCAATTGTGCCAGGAACTATTTTGCCAAAAACATCAAAAATTGACTTAGTATTGGGGAATGGAAAACGATAATTTAGAGCCTGAATTTCAAGATGATCAAGTACTTCACGAACATTTTTCTTTTACTGCTGATCCCGGTCAAGAACCCTTGAGAGTAGACAAATACTTGATGAATCGGGTTGAAAATGCTACCCGAAACAAAATTCAAAAGGCAGCTAAAGAGGGTAGTATTTTTGTCAATGATATAGTCGTTAAGTCCAACTATAAAGTAAAAGGAGGGGATACTGTTCGCGTACTTTTTGGACATCCGCCTCCAGAGAATTTACTGGTAGGTGAGAACCTTCCCTTAATGTTGTTTATGAAGACGATAGTTTAATATTAGTTAATAAAGCAGCAGGAATGGTTGTTCATCCTGGTCACGGAAACTATTCAGGTACATTGATAAACGCCTTAATGTTTCATTTCGAAAACTTACCGAAAAATGAGCTACATCGACCAGGTCTTGTTCATCGAATAGACAAAGACACTTCGGGTCTTTTGGTAATTGCCAAAACGGAGGCTGTGATGACTCATCTCTCAAAACAATTTTTCGATAAAACCTCTAAACGAAAATATCATGCTTTGGTATGGGGAGACGTCAAAGAAGATAGTGGAACAATAGAGGGTAATATTGGACGTCATCCTAAAAATCGTTTGCAAATGACCGTTTATGAAAACGGTGAAGCGGGAAAACCTGCCATTACTCATTACAGAGTTTTGGAACGTTTGGGTTATGTTACTTTTATAGAATGTGAATTGGAAACGGGTCGTACCCATCAGATTAGAGCTCATATGAAACATATTGGGCATACCCTTTTTAATGATGAACGCTATGGAGGTGATGCAATTTTAAAGGGAACCAGCTTTACAAAATACAAACAATTTGTAGAGAATTGCTTCAAGCTTATTCCACGACAAGCCTTACATGCTAAAACTCTTGGTTTTGAACACCCCGAAACAGGGAATTGGATGGAATTTGATTCCGAAATACCAAGTGATATGAAAAACGCACTAAACAAATGGAGGCAATACGCCGTTCATAAAAATTTGTAATGTGGATATAAAATGTTAGAATCCAGTTGATTTGTGATTTTCGAATAACCCACTTATTTTTGACTAAAATAGATGTTCTATGAAAATGATTATCTCTCCTGCAAAGTCTCTGAATTTTGAAAAAACATTACCTACATCAACGTTTACACTCCCATTATATTTGGATGAAGCTGAGCGTATCAATAAGTTATTGAAAAAAAAGTCGGTAAAGAGTTTAGGGAAACTTATGGGGATTTCTGAAAAATTATCTCAATTGAATTGGGATAGAAATCAAGCCTTTAAGTTACCCTTTACAAATCAAAATGCACGACCTGCTGTTTACACTTTTGATGGTGATGTTTACACGGGTTTGGATGTTTACAGTCTTGCGTCAGATAAAATAGAACAGCTTCAAAGCCAACTTCGAATTTTATCTGGTTTGTACGGTTTACTCAAACCTTTGGATTTGATTCAGTCCTACCGTCTAGAGATGGGAACAAAATTCCCTGTTGGTTCTAAAAAAAACCTCCCTGAATTTTGGAAACATAAGGTGACGAAAACTTTGAATGAAGAAATGGGAGAAAACGAAAACTTGATCAACCTAGCAAGTAATGAATACTTTAATGCAATTGACACCAAATCATTAAAGGCTGAAATAATTACCCCACAATTCAAAGATTTTAAAAACGGAAAACTCAAAATGATTTCTTTTTTCGCCAAAAAAGCTCGGGGTATGATGGTTCGTTATGTTCTTGACAACGAATGTAATAACAAGAAGGATCTCTTAGGTTTCAACACTGATGGATATCAATACAGTGAAGAGTACACTTTGAATGAAAATCAGCCTGTTTTTATTCGTTAAAAAAATGGTTTTACAAGCTGACTGAATTCCTGTGACACTTATTGTAATCAGGAATTTGCCTTTTTTCTTGTTTTGATTTTTTTTCGACTGCGACGAACCCCATAGGTTCCCATTACGATTTTTCCACGCTTTGTTTTTTTATCTCCTTTTCCCATAAGTACTTGATTTGCTTTCCTCTAAAATATTTATTTTTATCATAAACACCAAATATGTGGTTTCATAAACATCCCTACCCTCCATAAATTCCAGAAACTGCTACTCGTTTGATTTTTGGTACATTACCCCCTCCACGTTTTTCTTCTGGGGAATTAAATGATCAGGATGTTGATTTTTGTTATGGGAGTAGCAATGGGATGCTTTGGAAGATTTGGGATCGCTTGTACGATCTAAAACTAGTATATGAAAACACTTACTATGCCATAGAACAACGAAAAGCTTTTTGAAACGGGAACGGTTTGGGATTTGTGATATTCTTGAGGGCGCTTATCGAGAAAAAAATTGATGCATCCGACCGAGGAATGCAAGATGTTCAGCTTCGTGACATCCTTTTTATTTTGAAACAACACCCCAAAGTTGAGACCTCAATTTTTACGGGAGGGAATAGTAAGAATGGTCCAGAGTATTTTTTTCGTAAAATTTTAAAAAATGCAAAGATTCCTTTCAATTGTCTAAACAATGATGTTCCAAGAGTGCATCAGTTTAGTTGGGCAGGGAGAAACATTATAAAATATAGCCTAACAGCACCCTCCGGTACTGCCAATCGTGCCATTGGAAGCATGATTGCATACAAGAAGGCAAAACAGCGTAATCCAAATTACAATACTCTGGATTTTCGAGTGGAGCAATATGGGAGTGTTTTTTTAACCTCCTAAAAATATTTAGGATATCTAAACAAACAAATTAAATAAACTACTGTTTGATCTCAGCAACAAAGTTTTGGATCTGATCGACTCCTTTCTCTTTTAAAAATTTAATGAATGCAGAACCGATTATCGCGCCTTTGGAGTAATTAGTAGCTGCGGTGTAGGTCGCAGCGTTACTGATTCCAAAACCAACAATTGTTGGAGTTTTGAGATTCATGTTGGCAATACGTTTAAAATAGGAGGTTTGTGTATCCCCAAAGGTATTTTGGGCACCTGTAACTGCTGCGCTTGAAACCATGTAAATGAACCCATTCGACACCCGATCGATATAGCGGATGCGCTCATCGGGGGTTTGAGGTGTTATCAAAAACATATTGTAAAGTCCGTGTTGGTCGAATAAGCTTTTGTATTTATCGTTATACACATCTACAGGTAAATCGGGAATGATGAGACCATCAATTCCGATGGCTTCACAACGCTGGCAAAATTTTTCAATTCCGTACTGCATCATGGGATTGAAATATCCCATAATTACTAGGGGAATATCAATATGTCCTCGAATCCCTTCCAATTGACTAAATAGTTTGTTTGTTGTCATTCCGTTACGTAAAGCTTGAGTAGAGCTTTCTTGTATTGTGGGTCCATCCGCAAGGGGATCCGAAAAAGGAAGTCCTATTTCGATCATGTCAACGCCAGCTGCTTGAAGATTTTTTAAAATGGGAACAGTATCTTCTAAATTGGGATGTCCAGCAGAAAAATAGATGGACAAGAGTTTTTTATCTTCTTGGAATTTTTGGTCAATTCTATTCATTACAACTTAAAATAATCTATGTAGGTTTCTAAATCTTTATCTCCACGTCCAGAGCAATTAAATACAACAACCTCGTCTGGTTTGAATTTTCGTATATCAAGTACTGCAAAAGCATGGGCTGTTTCTATTGCTGGAATAATACCTTCCATCTGGGAAAGTGTAAGTCCCCAGTCCATTGCTTCTTGGTCAGGGACGGAGATAAATTCGGCACGTTTAGTTCTAAACAAATGTGCGTGCATAGGTCCAACACCGGGGTAGTCCAGCCCGGCAGAAATGGAATAAGGTTCTGTAATTTGTCCATCATCTGTTTGCATTAACAGCGTTTTACTTCCGTGAATGATGCCCTCTTTTCCCAAAACAGAAGTAGCTGCACTTTCGCCAGTATCAATTCCTTTTCCAGCAGCTTCAACAGCAATAATATTGACACGTTTGTCATTTAAGTAGTGGTAGTACAAACCTGCAGCATTACTACCACCACCAACACAAGCAATCACGTGATCGGGATAATCTCTTTTCTCTGTTTCTTGCAATTGATTTTTGACTTATTCACTTATGACCGACTGAAAACGGGCTACCATATCAGGGTAGGGGTGTGGCCCTACAACTGATCCTATGATATAGTGCGTATCAACGGGGTTGTTAATCCAATCTCGGATCGCCTCGTTGGTTGCATCTTTTAGGGTTTTACTTCCCGACAAGGCTGGACGGACATTTGCCCCCAACATTTTCATTCTTGCTACATTAGGAGCTTGACGCTTGATGTCCAATTCTCCCATATAAATTACACACTCAATTCCCATTAAAGCACAAACTGTTGCAGTTGCAACTCCGTGTTGCCCTGCACCTGTTTCAGCAATAATTCTATTTTTACCCAAACGTTTAGCTAAAAGGATTTGACCAATGGTGTTGTTTACTTTGTGGGCACCCGTATGACATAAATCTTCTCTTTTGAGATAAATTTTAGTATTGTATTTTTCGGACAATCGTTCAGCAAAATATAGAGGTGTTGGGCGACCTACATAATCTTTTAGTAAATTGTTGAACTCCTTCTTAAATTCGGGTTCTGTTGAAATTTTTAGATAATTATCTCGCAGTTCTGCTACATTAGGATAAAGCATTTCGGGAATGAACGCACCCCCAAAATCACCGTAATAACCTTTTTCATTTACATTAAAATTCATACAATTCTTTTTTAAATTGTCTTAATTCGTTTACTTTTTTTATGCCTGGAGCACTTTCAAATTTACTGTTTACATCAATTGCATAAATTGGTAAATTTGTTTTTAATAATTTTTGAAGCTCTTCAACGTTTTCGATTCCAATTCCTCCACTTAGAAAAAAAGGTTTTTTTGAAGGATAGGCTTTTAGTATAGACCAATCAAAACAGTACCCATTTCCGCCTGGGAGTTCTCCTTTAGTATCAAAAAGGAAAAAATCACAACTGTTTTCATAAGCCTTCAATTCAGAAAAGTCAAAATCATTTTGGATACTGAATGCTTTGATTACCTCAACTCCCAAATACTGAATTTGTTTGCAGTACGCGGAAGTTTCATTTCCGTGTAATTGAACAGCTTGGAGTTGATGTTCTTTGATGATTGTTTCTATATAGTCAAGGGTTGCATCAACAAATACTCCTATTTTTTTTATTTCTTCAGTCAATGTAGGAGTACTTTGGTTAACGTATCTCGAGGAAGGAGCCCAAAAAATAAACCCCAAATAATCGGGTGCTAAAGCAGCAATGGCCTCAATATTTTCAGGTTCACGCATGCCGCAAATTTTAAGCTTCATCACTAATAGTTTTTATGAATTCAACTGCACTTTTACCAGGATCATCCGTTCTCATAAAGTTTTCTCCCACTAAAAATCCTTGGTAACCGTATTTTTTAAGATCCCTTATAGATTCTGTTGCACTTATTCCACTTTCAGAAACTTTTATAAAGTCTGAGGGAATCATTTCGGCTAATTTTCTACTGGTATTCAAATCTACTTCAAAGGTCTTTAGGTTTCTATTGTTCACACCTAACAAATCTAGAGAGGGCATTATCGATTTTTCGATTTCATCTAAACTATGAACTTCCAACAAAACTTCTAAACCAAGAGACTTTGCAAAAGTAGAAAGCATTTCAATTTCTTTTCTAGAAAGCACTGCTGCGATTAGTAAAATTAAATCCGCTCCATGTGCCTTAGCCTCTAGAAGTTGATATTCATCCACAATAAATTCTTTCCTCAACAAAGGCAGCTTGGTTACCGCTCGAGCTAAGGTTAGATCTTCGAGAGATCCACCAAAATACTTTCCATCGGTCAATACTGACATTCCAGAAACTCCAGCAGTCTCATATCCTAAGGCAACATCAATTACCGATAAAGAACTGTTTATATTTTGTTTAGAAGGGGAACGTCTTTTATGTTCAGCAATGATTCCCGAGCTACTGGATTGTATTGAGGAAGTAATGGAATAAGTATCCCTTTCGAAAAGGGGTGATTTTTCCCAGTAATGGACGGGAAAAAGTTTTTTCTTAAATCAACTTCAACCTTCTTATCTGCTATGATTTTTTCTAAAATAGTCATTATTTACTTAGTTTTTGAAGGTTTTTTAATGCTTCAAATGCTTTGCCAGATAGAAGAGATTCTTTCGCTATTTCAAAACCGTCTTGTGGAGTTGATTGTAAAGCTGTAGCAATAGCCATTCCTGCATTAGCACAAACTACATTGGTTTGAGCTTTTGTTCCTTTGTTTTGAATGACATTCATAAAAATCTCAGCAGAGGATGCTACGTTTTCTCCTCCACTGATTTCATCAGGACGAACAGTTTTTACTCCAAAATCAGCAGGAGTTAAAATTTGTTCGCGATCATAGCTCAATACCTTGGTTGGCCCTGTCAATGATATTTCATCATATCCCTCTAAGGCATAGAGTACTGTAAAATTTTGATCTGTTTTTTGGAACAGGTAATGGTAAAGGCGAGCCAATTCTAAATTGAAAACACCCGTCAATTGATTTTTTGGGAATGAGGGATTTACCAAAGGGCCCAGCATATTAAAAAAAGTTTTAACCCCTAGATCTCTTCGAACAGGGGCAACGTTTTTCATTGCTGGATGAAAAAGTGGAGCATGTAAAACACAAATTCCTGCCTGATCAACACAGCGTTTCAAAAATCTTCTTCGTTTGAAAAACGAATCCCTAAAAACTCCAAAACATTGCTCGATCCACAGCCAGAAGATACCCCGTAATTTCCGTGTTTAGCTACTTTTATACCAGCTCCTGCAGTAACAAAAGAAGAAAGTGTTGAAATGTTAAACGTATCTTTTTCATCACCTCCAGTTCCACATAAGTCAACGGTTTCAAATTCACTCAAATCAACAGCAATGCAGAGTTCTAACAATGCAGATCTAAAACCTTCTAGTTCTTCTAGGCCAATGCTTCGCATCATGTAAACGGTCAGGAAAGAAGCGATTTGACTGTTGTTGTATTTTCCATCTGCAATGTTGATGATCATCTGTCGTGCCTCTTCTTTTGAAAGTTGCTCGTGTTTGATTAATCTATTCAATACTGATTTCATAAGGCTATGAATTTATCCAGTTTTCAATTATTTTTTCCGTGTGGGGTTAGTACAGATTCAGGATGATATTGAACAGCACTTACGTTGAAGGTTTTATGGCGTAAAGACATTAATTGTCCTTCTGAATCAAAAGATGTAGGGACTAATACATCGGGTAGAGGCAGGTCTACAACCCATGAGTGATAACGACCTACTTCGAAGTTATTTGGAATCCCTTTGAAAAGAGGATCATCTTTTGAAATGCTAACTGGAGTTGCAATGCCGTGATAAACTTTATCTAGGTTTTTCAATTTCGCTCCAAAAACTTCTCCAATAGCTTGCTGTCCTAGGCAGACTCCAAGGATGTTTTTGGTAGGCGCATAGCGTTCTATTGCTGCTTTGAGTAAACCAGATTCTTCTGGAATTCCTGGACCTGGGGAAAGAAGGATGTATTTAAAACTTTCTAGTTCATCCAGATCAAATTGATCATTTCGTTTGACGGTTACTTCACATCCTAATTCTTCTAGGTAATGAACCAAGTTGTATGTGAACGAATCGTAATTATCGATGAGGAATATTTTTTTCATATTAAATTTCTTCTGCTAAGGACAGGGCTTTATCCAAAGCGCCTAGTTTATTGTAAACTTCTTGAAGTTCTTTTTCGGGAACAGAGTCGGCAACAATACCTGCTCCTGCTTGGTAATGTAACTCTCGATTTTTTGATAAGAAAGAGCGAATGATTATTGCATGATTAAAATTACCATTGAAATCCATGTAACCAATAGCACCTCCATAAAAATTTCTTTTTGTTTTTTCATAGCGATCAATGAGTTTTAGCGCATTGTGTTTGGGAGCTCCGCTTAGGGTTCCTGCTGGAAAAGTATCTGCAACCACCTGGAAGGTTTTAGCAGTTTTTTTCATGGTACAAGTTACTTTGGAAACCAAGTGAATTACATGAGAGAAAAATTGAATTTCTCTGTTTTTTTCAACTATTACGTTAGATCCGTTTCGACTTAAATCATTTCGAGCTAAATCGACAAGCATTACATGTTCGCTATTTTCTTTTGGGTCTTTTGCAAGCTCCAGTGCAGCTAGCTTGTCTTGTTCATCATTTCCTGTACGTCTAAAAGTCCCAGCAATCGGGTGAATTTCTGCCTTTCCTTGTTCTACGATAATTTGAGCTTCGGGGGAACTTCCAAAGATTTTAAAATCTCCGTAGTCAAAAAAGAATAGATAGGGTGAGGGATTGATGGATCGCAAAGTTCGATAAACATTGAATTCATCTCCTTTAAATTTTTGTGAAAAACGTCGCGAAAGAACTAATTGAAAAACATCACCACGAAAACAATGTTGTTTTCCTTTATCTACAAAATCAAGAAATTCTTCATCAGTTAAATTCGATCTCTTTGAGCCTCTTTTTTCAAAAAGAAAAACGAGTGCTGTTTTTTGCCTGAAGAAGTTGTTCAATTTCTTTTAGATTATGATCCCCTTTGTAAAGATGAGAAAACAAATGTGCTTCATGGTTGAACAAGCTTATTGCAATAATGTTTTGATATACAGCATAAAATATTTCGGGTATGTCGAGCCCTTCTTTTTTTGGATTTAGTTCTAGATTTTCAAAATATTCAACAGCATCGTGGGCGATGTATCCAAAAATTCCATTGCTGATAAACTTAAAAGGAAAGTTTTTACTTTTAAACTGCTGCGAAAATTGATTTATGCGTTCTGGGATGTTTGTGTTTTCATCCAAGGTTTCAACTAAAACTTTCCCATCGGGATAATTAATGGTGAGTTGTTTATTTTTAAGTGCTATGGAAGCGATGGGATTACAACAGATGTAAGAAAAATTTTTGTTGTTTGCATGATAGTCACTACTCTCTAAAAGTAAACTGTGAGGAAAAACATCCTAATTTTTAGATAGGCACTTACCGGAGTAAGCGTATCTGCTAATATTTTTTTATGTTGGGAATGCAATTTAAATGTTTCCATAGTTCTTAAATTAAAAAAGGCTTGTCGTGATGACAAGCCTTTTTTTATGTTGAAATAGCGTTGACCACGAATAATTGATTTACTCGCTCCACCATGCTACTGTATTTGTAAAAAATTTCATTTTTCAAATATAGTTGAAAATATTTTTTTTTACAAAAGAATTTCAAATTATTTATTGGCATGTGAACCGTCACAATATCCAACTGGATTTTGAGTATTTCCACATCCGCATTTTGGTCTATTGATTCGCATGAGATTATAGTTTTAAGGTTACATCTAATTCAAAATCATCATAAATCATTTTATTACCTAAATTGTCAAAAAATGATTTGGATCCGTAACGAATATCATATAGGGCACGATTGATAATTACCTTAGCTGTTGCGGTTTTGTTATTTATTTGAATATCAAAAGTTGCTGGGTTTGTTTTTCCTTTGATTGTAAAATCTCCCGTTACGGTGTAAAGTCCATTGCCTTTTTCTTTTATGTCAGTAAAAGTCAATGAGGCTTGAGGATATTTGGCAACACCAAAGAAATCATCAGATTTTAAGTGACCTTCTAATTTCCCTTTGTATTCCCCTTCAAGGTCAGTACAGTCTATCGAATTCATGTCAACAACAAAAGATCCTCCAGTCAAAACTCCCTTATCCATAGTTAAATTTCCTGAAGAAAGACTGATATTTCCTTCATGCTGACCCGTTACTTTTTTGGCCAACCAATGTATGGAACTCTCATTTAAATTGATTCCTTTTTTTGGGCTTTTACATTTTGAAAATTAAAAAGGATTGCAGTTAGCAAAAATAATGATGTAATTGTTTTTTTCATTTGTTTTGATTTTTAAAGTTAGTTTTTAGTTAATTGTATTGGGTTGTTTTAATTTTAGAAAGAATTCTTATCAATTCTTTTTTCTCTTCAATATTCAAGTTTTCTAGGATAAAGCTTTCTTTATTATCTAGTCTATCATCAATCGATTTCAACAGCTGAAGACCACTATTGGTGATGTAAACTTCGATTTTACGACGGTTATTTTCACAAATGTTTCTTTTACAAATCCTTTCTGAATCAGCTTATCAATCAATCGAGTGGTATTACTCATTTTATGAATCATGTGTTCTTGTACGGTCGATAGATTTGCTGGTTTTCCTTTCTGACCCCTTAGAATCCGCAAAACATTGAATTGAGGTATTGACAAATCAAATTTCTTGAATAGTGAGGATAGCTCGTCATTGATTTTATATCCGCTTGTTAGTATGCTAATTACGGTTTTTCGAGTTGTCTCTTGCTCCATTTCTTGTCTTTACAATATTTGTATGTACAAATGTATAAAAAATATTTAATTTTCAATTATTTTTAAAATTAAAACATTTTGCTGATTCTTTAAATCCGATTACATTTGATTAAAACATACTCGCATGAATAATTTAAATCAAAAAGAATGGGTTGCTTTAATGAAAGATACCAAGGGTTCAGTCCTTTTGGATGTCCGAACACAGGAGGAATTTGAATCAGGCTACATTGAAGGTGCTCAATTGATGAATATCCAAGAGCCTCATGAATTTATGACTACCGCTCAAGCATTGGATAAAAGTAAATCGTATTTTATTTATTGTCGTTCTGGAGCTCGAAGTGGTCAAGCATGTCAGCTTCTAAGCCAAATGGGAGTCAAAGCTACTTACAATTTAGATGGAGGAATTTTAGCCTGGAAAGGTGATGTGATTACTTAAATTAAATACTTTCTATTTCTGTGCCCCAAGCTTATGAAAGAAGATTTTTTACATTTTTTATGGAAGCATCAAAAGTTTCCATCAGCTCAACTTAAAACTACTCAAGGTATAGGTGTTCAGGTTCTCAATCCTGGTAATGCTAATAGTTATTCTGGGCCTGACTTTCTTGATGCCAGAATTAACTTTGATGCACTGGAGTGGGCAGGGAATGTTGAAGTTCATATAAAATCATCGGACTGGTTTTCACATCAACACCATAAGGACAAAAACTATGATTCGGTAATACTCCATGTTGTCTGGCAAGATGACATTGCAGTAATGACTAAATCAGGAAAGTTTTTACCTACTCTTGAGCTATCGAAAGTTGTTGAAAAAAATGGATTGATCGGTACCGAAAACAGTTTTTTCAAAAGCCAAACTGGATTCCATGTGAATCCCAAATTGATACAGTGAGCACTTCTGTCTGGTTGAATTGGAAAGAAAGACTGTTTATAGAGCGTTTAGAACAAAAGTCAAAGCTTATTGGGCAACTTTTAGAAGACTCAAAAAACGATTGGGAGGCGGTTTGTTTCCAATTGCTTGCTAAGAATTTTGGACTGAATCTAAATGGTTCAGCATTTTTAAGTGTTGCAAAATCACTTTCATTTGATGTTCTTCGGAAAAATTGGAATAATGTTCTCAATTTAGAATCTTAATTCTTGGGAATGTCTGGACTTTTATCTCCCCCATTTGTGGATTCTTTTCACAAGACATTGGCTAAAAAATTTGATTTTTAAAAAGAAAACACCAATTGAAACCTTGTGATGAACTAGAGGTTCAGTTCAATCGATTACGGCCAATGAATTTCCCTACAATTCGATGGGTACAATCAGCACAACTCTATGTTAAACATAAAGCTTTATTTTCAAGTTTTATTCGTAATGAAAATCGATTTAATGTAAGTTGGTTGTCAGACTTAGAGGTTTCAGAATATTGGAAATCACATTATGTTTTTGGTAAAAATTCTACTCAAAAGCCTAAAGGTCTTTCCAAAGGATTTCAAGATTTGATTTTAATTAACACAATAATTCCACTAAAATTTACATACGAAAGCCATGTAGGAAAAGATCCATCGGAACTCATATTTGATTGGATTCAAAAAATAAAACCGGAAAAAAATAGTATTGTAAACGGTTTCATGAAATTAAAAATCCCTGTCAATTCAGCACTAGATTCACAAAGTTTAATTCAGCTGAAAACAAATTATTGTGATTTAAAAAATGTTTAAATTGCAACGTTGGATATGCTCTTCTGGGAGCTAATCATTAGATATGGACAAAATAAGACATTGGTTCGAAAAATATGGTTTTGAAGTGAGCAATCGCTTAGCAGATCGTTTGGGGATGAAAGTAAAAAACGTGCGCTTGTTTTTTATTTACGCTTCTTTCGCCACCTTCGGTGGTTTTTTTGGACTTTATTTGACTTTGGCTTTTTGGATGAAATTGAAAGACATGATTTACACCAAAAGGACATCAGTTTTTGATTTGTAGTTGCTTTAGCACAATGACCTGGTAACCAAAATTGAATTGAAAGAAGTAACAAGATCATACTCAGTATTTGGTTTTTGAGAGTTCTTGTTAAGAAACCATAAAATTGTTTTCATTTAAAAATTTATTTTAGTTTGTGTTTTACAAAATCAATCCCCCATAAATTTGTTATGTTATGGAATTTTTGGATATTGAACTCCTATCTTAAAATTGATTAATTATTCTTTATGGACTCTCTAACGACGAAATCAAAACTACTTACTACTTTTTTACTTCTCTTTTCTACATCCTCAATGCTTGCCCAAGAAAAAGGGTTAGACGAGAAAATTAACGATGCATTCACTCCAATTGCTAATTGGTGGGAAGGTTTAGTTCTTCACAATTTTCCTGGAACAGAAATTCCAACAATTATTTTTTTGTTAGTTGGGGGGAGCTTTATTTTTTACGGTTTACTTTGGTTTTATTAATGTCAGAAGATTTCCAATGGCAATCAATACAGTTCGTGGAAAATATGATTCTATAGATCACCACAGTGCAGGAAATCCCGATTTGGCAGTTGATGGAGACATAAAAGACACTATCGCTGACGAAAGTGAAGAAGGTGAAGTTAGTCACTTTCAGGCATTAGCAACTGCAGTATCAGGTACGGTTGGAAATGGTAATATAGCAGGTGTAGCTCTTGCAATTGCAGTTGGTGGTCCAGGTGCTACCTTTTGGATGATCCTCTGTGGACTAATTGGGATGTCTACAAAGTTTGTTGAGTGTACTCTGGGTGTTAAATACAGAGATGTGGGTGAAGATGGAACTGTTTATGGGGGCCCAATGTACTACTTAACTCGAGGATTAGAAGAAAAAGGTTTTGCAAAATTAGGTAAGTTTTTAGCAGTAGTTTTTGCAATACTCTGTATTGGTGCATCTTTTGGAGGTGGTAATGCAGCTCAGTCGAATCAAGCGGCTATGCAACTTGTTGAGTCTTTTGGAATGACAGGTGGAAACGCAAGAACCATCATTGGTTTAATTATGATGGTTATTGTTGGGATAATAATCATAGGAGGAATTAAAAGGATTGCCTCAGTTACCGAAAAAATAGTACCCTTTATGGCACTTATGTACATCATTGCTTGTATCTACATTATTTTGAGTAATTTCTCATTTATTGATGATGCTTTTGGGATGATATTCTCGCAAGCTTTCAATCCACAAGCAGGACTTGGAGGCCTTTTGGGAGTATTAATTACAGGGTTTAGGCGAGCCGCATTTTCAAATGAAGCAGGAGCTGGTTCTGCATCTATTGCACATTCTGCTGTAAAAACCAAATTCGCCGCCTCTGAAGGTTTAGTAGCTCTTTTAGAACCTTTTATTGATACCGTTGTTATCTGTACCATGACTGCCTTAGTAATCATCATATTCAATGGAGACAGTACTGTATTTACCTATGGAGGTGAGGGAGGTAAGGTTCTTATTGATGGACTTGAAGTTGAAGGTGCTGGAATTACTGCTGCAGCTTTTGCAAAATACATTTCATTTTCTGGTCCATTCTTAACGATTGCGGTAGTTTTATTTGCCGTATCAACCATGATTTCGTGGTCTTATTACGGTCTACAGTCATGGATGTTTGTTTTTGGGAAAAGTAAAATTTCAGATTTAACATATAAGTCTTTGTTTCTAATTTTCATTGTGATTGGTGCTGCTGGGGATATGTCTTCGGTATGGGCATTTTCGGACGCCATGATACTTGCATTGGTATTTCCAAACATGATAGGACTGTTGATCCTTTTCCCGAAAGTCAAGGAAGAGTTGAATCGATATATAAAAGCTACTGAAAGTATTACGAGTTAAACTTACTTGATGTTAAAAAAAAGATCATTCGTTTTTTATTCATTTCGAAAACAAAGGGTGGTCTTTTTTTTATTGATACTAATCATTGCTTTTCAAATCTACTTAGAATACAGATTACCCCAGAAAAATCCTATTCATATTATGAATTTTGATACGGCCTTACAAAGTCATATCGACTCTCTAAAGCAAAAGGATCAGAAAGAAGTTATTTTTCCTTTTAACCCAAATTACATTTCTTTTTCCAAAGGATACCAACTAGAACTTTCAGTTGATCAAATCCAGAAAATTCATAAGTATCGGGAGTCGGGAAAATTCATTAATTCAATTCCTGAGTTTCAAAAGGTTACTTCAGTTTCCTCAAGTTGGATAGAGAAATACCATAATTTTTTTAAGTTTCCAGACTGGGTTTCAAAGCTAGAGTCCCAAAAAAATAAAGATATAGCAGTTGAAATAAAAGACATCAATAAAGCTACTGCGGAGGAACTAACTCAAATTAGGGGAATAGGTGCAGTTCTTTCCAATAGAATTGTTAAGTACAGATCGCGACTACAGGGTTTTGGGCATCTAAATCAACTCTACGAAGTTTAAGGATTAGACTCTTTGGTAGTCCAGAGAATTTTTAAACAATTCAATATTCTAACTCCAATAAATCGAATGAAGAAGAAAATCAGCATAATTTCTTTAGAAGAGCTTCAAGCGATCCCATATTTAAGTTATCAGGAAGCAAAAAAAATTGTTGGGATTCGAACCAGAAAACCGAATTTAAACTTAAAAGAATTCTTTTTTGAAATGAATTTTGACTCCTTGAAAATTGAAAGATTAACCTTATATTTGTATTAAATATAATTTATGAACCCAACTGCCTTTTCATACGAAACCTCAGAAACTTCAGACTTGATTGCAGAGTCGGCTAGGGATTTTGCGCTTCAGTACATAAAGCCTTACGTTCGAGAATGGGATGATGCCCAACACTTTCCTCTCGATCTTATGCGAAAAGCAGGTGAGTTAGGCTTTCTTGGGATTTTAATTCCAGAAGAATACGGTGGCTCAGGTTTAGGTTACCACGAATACATTTCGGTCATAGAACAAATTTCAATTGTAGACCCCTCAATTGGTTTATCTATAGCTGCACATAATTCGCTTTGCACAAATCACATATATCTTTTTGGAAATGAAAGCCAGCGTTCGAAATGGCTCCCCAAATTATGTTCTGGAGAATTTATTGGAGCATGGGGTCTTACAGAGCACAATACAGGTTCTGATGCAAAAGGAATGAATACTACTGCAAGAAAACAAGGAGATTCTTGGGTTTTGAACGGCACAAAAAATTTTATTACCCACGGCAAAAGTGGTCATATTGCGGTAGTAATTGCCAGAAACGGAGAAAAAGGAGCAAGCAGGGGAATGACTGCTTTTGTTGTAGAACGTTCTACCCCTGGATTTGGTTATGGAAAAAAAGAAGATAAATTGGGAATGCGTGCCTCAGAAACAGCAGAAATGGTTTTTGATAACTGTATTATTCCTGATGAAAACAGACTTGGAGAAGTAGGAGAAGGTTTTATACAATCCATGAAAATATTGGATGGTGGTCGAATTTCTATTGGAGCTCTTTCTTTGGGTATTGCAAAAGGGGCATATGAAGCCTCTCTTAAATATTCAAAAGAAAGAAAACAGTTTGGAAAGCCCATCAGTTCTTTTCAAGGTATTTCCTTCAAACTCGCAGAAATTGCCACTCAAATTGAAGCTTCAGAGTTACTCTTACACAAAGCTGCTTCTGATAAGATAAAAGGTAAAAACATCACAAAAATAGGAGCTATGGCAAAAATGTACGCCTCCGAAGTTTGTGTCAAAGTAGCCAATGAAGCCGTTCAGATTCATGGTGGATATGGATTTACAAAAGATTTTCCAGTAGAAAAGTTTTATCGCGATTCAAAACTCTGTACAATAGGAGAGGGAACTTCAGAAATCCAAAAAATAGTAATTTCCAGAGAACTCCTAAGAGATTAAATAAATAAAAGTTAGATTTATCTAAAAGGTTGTTTATCTTTGCGACCTATCTTAACGAAAGGAGGTGCATTATTATGTTAATTATACCAATTAAAGAAGGAGAAAACATCGATAGAGCGTTGAAACGCTTTAAGCGAAAATTTGATAAAACTGGTGGAATGCGTCAGTTACGAACACGAAAGCAGTTTACAAAACCTTCTGTAAAAAACAGAATAAAGATTCAAAAAGCACAATACATTCAGAAACTTAGAGACGCAGAAAATATCTAAGATATTTGTTGCTCAAAAATCAAACGTTGTTGTTTATTGTTTTAACTTTGAGTAGCAACGTTTTTTTATGTCTATATCTCAGTACATCGATTACATAACTTTTGAACGAAAGTATTCGATTCATACACAAAACACCTATTCTGCAGATTTAAAAAGTTTTCAGTTGTTCTGTGCAGACAATTTTGAAGATCAGGATATCAATCACGCTTCTTATGCGATTATCCGTTCCTGGATTGTCAGTTTGGTAGAACAGGGAATGAGTAACCGAACAGTAAATAGAAAGATTTCGGCATTGAGGTCTTATTACAATTTTTTATTGCGTTTTGAAATAATTAGTGTTTCACCCCTTCAAAAACACCTTACCTTAAAAGAAAAAAGAAAGTACAAATTCCCTTTTCTGAAAATGAAATGAAACTTTTATTTGAAGGAGATCATTTTGAAGACAACTACAAGGGATTTTGCAAAAAACAATTATTGAACTTTTGTATTCATCAGGTATGAGAAGAGCAGAGTTGATAGCACTAAAAAGTAGTGACATATCGTTTAGTTCAAAAACCATTCGTGTGCTTGGAAAACGAAATAAAGAACGATTGATACCACTTTTGAGTAGCCTTGAAAAAACACTTAAAAAATATTTGCGTTTTGCCAATGAGCATGAAAATTACAATCAAAATAATTATTTTTTACAATCAGAAAAGGGCAGGAAATTATCGGAGAATTTTGTTTACAAAACAGTAAATGACTATATTAGTTTGGTGTCGACAAAAGTAAAAAGGAGTCCGCACATGCTACGTCACAGCTTTGCTACTCATTTATTGAATCAGGGAGCTAATCTAAATGCGGTCAAAGAATTATTAGGACATGCTTCCTTAGCAGCCACTCAAGTCTACACACATACCAGTATTGATAAGATGAAAAGGGTTTATGCAAAAACCCATCCAAGGGGAACCGAAAAATAATGTTTAACATAAAATCTCATATTATGACAATTGACATTCAATCCATCAACTTTACAGCCGACGCCAAATTAATTAATTTTGCTAAAAAGCGAATTGAGAAACTAGAACAGTTTTATGATAAGATTTTAAGTGCTGATGTCACTTTTAAAGTAGAAAATGCTTCAGATAGAATCAACAAGTTTGCCGAAATTAAACTGAGGATTGTTGGGGATGATGTTGTTGTAAAAAAATATGTAAAACCTTTGAGGAGGCAATTGATTTGAATGCCAGAGCTGCTGAACGCATCTTGAAAAAGCACAAAGAAATGGTTCGATAGTTTATTAGCTGTAATCAAATACGTTCAAAAATAAATGTAAAATTTTCCAGTCAAATTCAACATTTTTATTTTATGAAATCAGTTATTCAGTGTTTGTTTTTTCTTCTTTTCATCTCGGTCAATTCACAAAATCTGGCTCAAAAGCTTGGTTATGCTCCCAACAGTAAATTGCTAATTATTCATGCCGACGATATCGGTGTTGCACAAGGTGTAAATAGTGCTAGTTTTTCTGCATTCCAAAAAGGATCAATTAACTCAGGAAGTGTTATGGTTCCTTGTCCCTGGTTTTTGGAAGTTGCCGAATTTGCACAAAAAAACCCCAATTATGATTTGGGGTTACATCTAACCTTAACAGCAGAGTGGAAAAATTACAAATGGGATGGTATTTCATCATCAAACGAGATCTCTTCTTTATTAAACGAAAAAGGACATTTTTATCCTTCTACAGAAGAGGTAAAAATCAACGCAACTTATGAAGATGTTAAACAAGAATTACAAGCACAAGTGAATTATGCAAAGAATTTTGGATTTGAGCCTACACATTTGGATACCCACATGGGGGCTGTTTTGGTGCGTCAAGACTTTACGAAAGCATATTTTGAGGTAGGTGAAGAATTTCGACTTCCTGTTCTTGCCCCCTCCGCTTTTAAAGAACTCATAGATTTGGATGGAATTAATGAATCTAAAATTGTTTGGGTAGAAAAAATATATCAAAAATCAGATGATACCCCGATTGATAGAGAAAATTGGAATGCTTTTTACACCAATGTCATAAAAGATATTCAACCTGGGTTAAATGTACTTTTGGTACACTTAGGAGATGACACCCCAGAACTTCAGCAAATGATGATCGACCATCCTGGATGGGGAGCAAAATGGAGAAATCTTGATTCAGAAATCTTGGAGAGTAGTGCCTTTAAAGAATTAATGAAGCAGGAAAAGATTCAACTTGTTCAATGGAATCAGATAAAGAAAGTTATCTATCCCTAGGTAAATTATATAATCTCAGTTATTTCCTATTGAATTATGTTTTTTGGGATTATTTTCTTGAGTTAAGTTTTGCGAGTAATCGGAGTATTTCTAAATAAAGCCAAATCAAGGTTACCAATAATCCAAATGCTCCATACCATTCCATGTATTTTGGAGCACCCTTTTCAGCACCTTCCTCAATAAAATCAAAATCTAGAACTAAATTCAACGCAGCAATCACAACAACTACTAGACTGAAGCCTACACTCATCAAAGATGCGTTTTGGATACTCATAATACCCATTCCTGAGCCAAAAAAGCTCATTACAAAATTGATCAAATAGACAATGGCAATTCCACCCGTGGCAGCAACAATTCCTAGCTTAAAATTTTCAGTCGGTTTTATCAAACCAGAACGATAAGCCATGAGCAAAGCGAGAAGTATTCCAACAGTTAAAAAAATAGCATTGCTGACAATCCCCTCATACATGCTGTTGTACATATAAGAAACTCCTCCTAGCAAACCACCCTCCAATACCGCATAAATAGGTACCGTGACAGCTGCCCATTCTTTCTTGAATATGGTAATCAATGCTGTAATAAAACCTCCAATTCCACAGCCAACCAAAAGGACTGGATTCATCACATCAAAGGTTAAATAACCTGCACCTACAAGTAAAAAAAGACAAATTGCAGTTTTGTTGACCGTTCCCTCTATGGTCATTGTTTCGGTAACATTTGTTGCACTGCTAAAAGTACTTTTTGATAAAACTGGGTTTCCAGATCGTAAAGAAAGGTGTTTGCTCATTTTTCTATGTTTTAAAGTAAAAAGGATTAATAAAACCTTATAACAAGATAAGCTATTGTTTTAAAAAAGAAAAATTATCCATAAATCAACTGCATTAATTCGAGATGAATTATTTTATGTTGAACGATTTATTTAGAAAATTATTTTTGACTTCTAGCAAACATAAAATTTGCAATAATCTTTAAATGGGGAGTTAAATGAGGTGACTTCTAACCCGAACAAACAATTAGATTTTGCTGAGCTTTAATATTCTTACATAATTTTCCTAGGAATGCTTTTTTTTAAGTTAAATCCTTTTATATTTGCACTCAGTTTATCAGAAAACTGAAATTAGTACTTCAAAAAAAACATTGTTTTTTAGTGATATTTTTTTAAAAAAGACCAAGAGTTAAAACTTGATTTTAGAAGTCTAATAAAAAATTAAAAGCCGATGTAGCTCAGCTGGCTAGAGCAGCTGATTTGTAATCAGCAGGTCGTGGGTTCGAGTCCCTCCATCGGCTCAAAATAGAATCGAATATGACTCGATTCATCCAAGAGTTTAAATTCTTTTGGTTATTGAAATATTATTGGGGAGATACTCAAGCGGCCAACGAGGGCAGACTGTAAATCTGCTGACTATGTCTTCGCAGGTTCGAATCCTGCTCTCCCCACAAAGAAAAATCACTTAAGGATTTTTCAAAAAAGCGAGAGTAGCTCAGTTGGTAGAGCGTCAGCCTTCCAAGCTGAATGTCGCCGGTTCGAACCCGGTCTCTCGCTCTCCTTTTTATTGCCGGCGTAGCTCAGGGGTAGAGCGTTTCCTTGGTAAGGAAGAGGTCGGCAGTTCAAATCTGCTCGCTGGCTCAACTAAAATTCAACAAAATACACATTATTAGTACTTTAAGCAGGTTTTAGTAGTTTTACTAACATTTACTGTTAATACGTTTTTTTACTAATAAGGTTACAATAAGGTTACAATTTGTAGTTTAGTTGTATGAAAAGGTCATTTCACAACCTTACCATATATACAAGACCATTAAAAAATGGTTACTTATCTCTTTGGGTTAGACACAAGTTTGGTTCAGGCAAATACTCTTATTCAAAGACTGATATAGTTATTCCAGCAAATTGTTGGGATGCAAAAAAGAAAGAAGTAAAGAGTAGACAAGAATTTAAAGAATACAGGAATAAGTTTAAGTTACTATCCAGAAAAAGACAAGAACTTATTGATAAGCTAAATCTTCAAGAGATATTACCTGAAGAAGCACTAAAACAAATCCAACATTATCACATTACAGATAGTCCAGAATTAAGAGATTTCTTTGAAAAGAAGTTTTTAAATTCTAAACCTAAAGATTACAATACTGAAAAGTATAATGCTATATTTAACAAACTTGAAACATCATTACAAGAAGCTAAACTAAACCACTTACTACCTATTAAGATGGTTTATTTTAAAACGTACACTAATGAGATAGTAAGAGCCTTGTATAGTACTACAAGTAAGAATACCGCAACTGAATATCTTAAGAAATTAAATACCGTTCTAAAGGATTACGATACAAATGAATTTAGAGATAAGTATTTTGAAAAGTATTATCAAACAGAAGATAAAAAGCTAAAACGCCCTGTTGAAATTGAATCCGTAAACAACGCAATTAAAAAAATAAATTCACTTAAAAGGTTAGAAGCATTTTTGTTTTGGCTTTACAGTTTTTGTTTAAGGGGTTTAGATGGGCAAGATATTACTTTAGTAAGTGATAAATTATTAGTTGAAGACTTTCCTCTTGCCGACTATATTTACGATTTTGGTATTGAAGGATATGATATGCCAATACACATTGAATTAAAACGTACAAAGACTGCGGCAAGAACCTTTACATTACTAATAAACGCCTATCCTACATTAAGTATAAACGAACTCTTAAAAAAAGTTATAAGTATAAATAGACCAAATGAAGTTAATGAAGATGATGGCTTAAAACTATTTAAGTGGGATAGATTAACCAATAAAAGAAAGTGGGATTTATATGCTGATTTTTTACAAGGTAGATTAACAAAGATATTAGGTAACAGTTTTAAATCAACCAGACATACTTTTACATCAACAGCAGATAAACTAGGAGTTGCATTATCAGACCAAAGTGCATTAATAGGTAATAAATCAAGAAAAGGTTCAATAGCTTCATATTCTACAATAGACGAAAAAAGACTTGACTACATACACTTAGATGTTTTAGGTCAGTATGATATAATAAGAACCTATATAAGCCTTCTAAAATACATTAAAGAAACAGGATTAATGGAAAATGTTGTAAGAACATTAGATAGCCAAGTATATGAATTGGATAAAACCCAGCATCTTGATGAATCTTGGAGAACTGTAATAGATAGAGAAACCTATACAAGAAGAAAACGTTCTTTTGATATTGAGAAAGATGTGACTAAGGGAATACTTTAGTTACAAAATAAAAAAGCTAGTTAGGGCTTCAACTATTGTTTTATAAACACAAAACCTTCATCACTTTCTGTTATAGTAAATTCTGTGAATGAGGAGGTAAAATTAACTTCACTTACATCTGGTTCTCCATCATCACTATCATAAGTAATACTGTAAAATTGTCTTGTATTGGAAAAATCAGGGTTACCGTTTACATTAACCCAAGTATATGTGGAATTACCAACTTCATCTTCAAATAAAGCTAAAATTTGACTATTATCAGTTTCAACTTCAGTAGTCGAAACCCCGTTCCATTAGAATTAAAGGTTAAAATTACTCTAAAAATTACTGAATCAGTAGAACCTAACCCTAACGCAGCATAATTAGCTGATTGGTCTACTGAAGCCTTCCAAGTCCCTATAATTGGGTCAATACCAACTGATAAGTTGTTATCATCATCATTACCACCACAAGAAATAACAGTTAAACCAATCAATAAGAGTATAATTCTCTTCATTTTATTTTAAATTATATCTAAAGTTACTAAATCCATCTCACAACCAACCTATATACAAGTATTGTTATCCAAATGTGTGTGTATCACTTTTAACCTATACCAGAGATTAGTACAACTATGATTATTGTAACTTTTTTTCATTTTAAAATTGTTTTATGTGTTGTAAAGCGCTAATTAACTCAAATGCTTAAATAAAACTTTAATTACAATAAAATTTTTATGATATATGTAAATAAAAAAAGTCCATATCTTTCATATAAATTGATTTAATCGGTTGATTTTGTAAGTTTGGGAATAATGATTAAAATATTTTAATGAGACAAAAGTTTTGTGCTCTATGTAATAAGGACTGGAAGACAATGTATCGTGTGAAATTCAAGGAAGGTTCAGACTGGGTGTTTGCATGTAAACAGTGCGTCTTAAGTGTTAAAAGTAATAACTCCCACTACAGATACGGTGGAACTTGGAAAAGATAATTAATAAACTCTGCTAGTCTCTGAATAGAAAAGATTGGAATGTGTTACAGGTTTAGGTGGTTTTTTTATGAAATTAAAAAATAAGATATCCCAATTGTACTAGTAGCGATAAATACAATAATTCCATTTTTAACTTTATCAGAATATTTTGTAAAGTATTTATCATTAATAATACCTTGAATCGATGAAGCTGCTCCCATGATTAAAAATCCAACCATTAATAATTTCTCATTTATTGGGAATGTTTTTTTTAGCAGAAATTTATCTAAAGCAAAAAGTAAGGTACAAGCCATCCAAGTCCCAAACCCCAGCCAGCCCAAGTACTTTTTAAACCATTCTTTCATTTCTAATTGTTTATCTAATTTATTTCAATATACAACTATTTAAGCAAGGTAGCTATGCTAAGCTTTGATTGTACCTAGATCTATTCTAAGCCCCTAAAAAATTGATTATCATTTTAATCTGACAAATATAAATTGAAAATACTTATCGACATAGCAGTCCTAGAGTATGCTTGAAGAGTTTTATGTGCCATCGAAGAAATGTTAATAATTACGTAATACACAATAATATTAATGCTAATGAAGAATCCACGAGAGTACCTACAAAATAATTTGTTAATGATATTCCAATTGAAATCCCAAAAAGTACGTTTCCGATACCTTCTATTATTATTTCTTATTGAGAAACCCAATGCCTGATGCTGCAAGACCCACTCCTACTGCAAATAATACTGAATCAAAACCACTTTCAAGGTATTCTTTTATAAAATATACTGTGAAAAACACAAGTGTTACTATCCAAAACCATTTCAAATATTTCATACTACTAAATTATAAAATTATGTCACGCCCCAAAGGAAGTCCAAACAAAATAACAAGTGATGTAATAATTAAACTACAATACTTATTGGACGATTTAATAGAATCTTTAGACTTAATAGAGTTAGACAATAACCAAAGAATAAATATGCTCAAGTTGTAACTGATATTGATGCTTTTAGAAAAGTTTTAAACCTAACACTACAGAGGTATTTTATATTTGGGTTAATGGTTACCCCTCTGCTGAAGTGGTAATTACTGTTCAATAACAGGTATATCCACTTCATTAAGTTCTCGGGATTATGTATATTGTTGGACAACTTATATAAAATGACTGTAATAAAAGAGCCTAAAAAGTGGTATTTAAAGCTATTTACATTAGGGAAAAATTTTAGCACTAAAACATTCTCTGACAACACTAAAAAATTATTGTTGAATGCTATAGGTCTTTTTTCAATAGTCACCTTTACATTTTATTTAGAAAGTGTTGGAGATGATTATGAAAACAGACAAAAATATTTAGATGTTTCAAAGAGTATACTAAGTGAATTATATCTTGCTTCTGAATATACTGATGAATATATTGCAGAAACCGATTTTATCCTGCCTATGTATGAAAAACAATACGATAGATGGGATATAGATAATGACAGTATATTTATCGATTATTTTGAAAATGAGAAAGCACCAGATGGTAAATTTTATTTTGTACCCTTCGCATTGTTTAATAATACCAAACCCTATGATCCACCAAGAACAGAATACAAAACCTTTTCAAAGGGGACACAAGATTTTTTTTTAATCAATCCTGAGATCTCTAATCGTATTTTCGAACTATATGATGGGTCCGATATTCAATATCTTTCTGAAGAAACAGGGAAGAATGAAGAAAAATATTTAAATCAGTTTACTCATCGAATTGAAAGTAAATGGATTGAGGATTTACCATGGGTAGACATAGAATCTAAGGAGTTTTGGATTGAAAACAGAAAATACATTCAAAACGATAGGTTTTTAAAACATCTT
Organism: Candidatus Arcticimaribacter sp.; assembly: GCA_038142965.1. Classification (GTDB taxonomy): domain Bacteria; phylum Bacteroidota; class Bacteroidia; order Flavobacteriales; family Flavobacteriaceae; genus Arcticimaribacter. Next base: position 76,076 of record JAYQLC010000001.1, read on the forward strand.
CTTAAAAAAAGAAATGATTTATGGAGACTTAATGTAAGAGAGCAGCTTTCATATCAAAACGATCTAATTAAAAAGGATATTAAAAGTTTAGATAGCATAATACATCTAATGGACAACGAAAAACATTTTTTTTATTGGAAAATAGACTAAACAATTCTTGTTGTAAAATAGTGATTTTGTAAAATCAATATTTGGGTAAAGCAACTTTTAAAATACTCTTTTGGGGAATGACAAGATTGTTAGGAATTCAAACGGAGAAGAAAAAAAAAAAAAAATTTAATATTAAAATAAATTGTTTCATGAAAAAATATCTATTTCTATTTATTTTACTTGTGTGCAATATTGTTTTTGCCCAACGCCCTGTTACAGGAGAAAAAATATTTAGCCACAAATACCCTTCAGAGCAGATAAATAGAGTTTCTTTCTCGTCATTAACAGTATCAAATACAATAAATGATGATATAATTGTTACTTTACGTGATGGTGGGAGACATTATATATCTCACGTTTATATTCGTGCAAATGAGAGCTACACTTTCGAAAATTTACCCGTTGGACATTTCGTATATCAATATCATAATCTTAAAATGTATTATGAATCTCCTGAACGAATACCCATCGATTTGAACAACGAAGAAATCTTGACTTTTTATTATTCAGCTGCTGCAAAAAAAATTATTGGGTTCGAGATAAGCGAAGAAGAATTCTTCAAATAATCTATTGTTAATTCAAAAATCACCTAATTCTGGTTGAGAGGTCAACTCAAGAGCACTCTATTGTGTGTAAATTCATCGAGAATTAATATTTAAAGATTTAAAAATTTTCCTGATAAATCTGCTCCATAGAAAATGCAAGATCAAAATCTTTATCAGTAATCCCTCCAAAATCATTTGTCGTTAACCTAACCCGAACTTTATTATAAATATTAGTCCATTCTGGATGATGTTTTTTTTTCTTCAGAAACCAAAGCAACTGTTTGCATGAATTCAATGGCTTGAGTAAAACTTTTAAAAATGAATTCTTTTTCAATAGCCTTATTTTTGAATGCCCAATCCAAATTTAATTCTTTAAGTCTCGTTTTACATTCACCAGATTTATATAATTTCATTTTTATTTGCCTTTATATATCAAAACGGGATACTGAATCTATCAGTCTTGCTAATACACAAATTAAATTTATTACAATTATTAAAACCTCATAAATTTTTAAATCCAAAGATATCTTAAGCCAAATGAAATTGGTGGTATTCATTTAGATTAAAATATTGTTTTTCAGAGGTTATTCAAGATTCATTACTAGTCTGTAAATTGTTCAAATACACTCATCAAAACAACAAAAGCAATCGTTAAGATTACAACTAATGAGGGTTGCATACTGATTTAATTTTGTTTGTTTTTCTTAATATAAGAAAAATAGATGACTTTTGAAAGATTTGTTTTTTTGTTGGACAGTTTGGATAAATAGTAGTCAAAAAAAAAAGAAATATGGATTAATCTTATTTTAGTTTATTGATTATCATACTTTCCCATGAATAATAATCAGTTTCAGATTGATTATTGATCTTAAAAAGTGGCATGAGGCTTGAGAAATTATCCTGCTTTTCTAAAAGTGACTGTAAGGTAATTGCAAACTGACAGAATTTTGGGTAACTTTTAGAACCAAATCCTAAGATAGAAAAATTAATAGAGTGTTGTTGTGCGCTACTATTAAATCTTTTTTCAAAACGGTCAGCGTTGGATGGAGCTTCACCATCACCATAGGTTGCCGTAAGGATAAGGATAGTTTTCGCTTTTGGAAAAATACTGTAGTTGTTCAAACTGGTTAGGCCTACAGAATGATTTTCTTTCCTCAAGGTTTTGGCTAGTCTTTTCGCAAATTGGTAAGAATTTCCTGTCTCAGTACCATACAAAATAACTACAGATGTCTCTTTGAGATTATTTTTATTTAGAGTTAATAAGTCCAAACTTGTTTTTGAGGTAATTTTAAGACCAGTAAACATAAAGAAAACTAAAGCTAGAGCAGCAAGAGTAAGTATCAAAGCAACAAACAGATTGGATTCGCCTGTGTGGATGAAATAGTTCCACTGTTTAAGCAGGTGGTGAAATGGATAAATTTCCTCACTAAGGATACTGAAGTCTCCTTGACGGACAGTAAATACTCGGTCCTTCAATTCTATATTGTATACCTCGTCTTCAGCTTCAGAGAACGGATAAGACACTCGAGTTACATCATTGAGACGGATTGCATTGAGATCAAGGATTTTCTCACCTTCAGCATATGTTTTGGTATTTGATTCTTGATTGGTAAAAGCATTGAACCTTTCAATTGTTAAATATGCTCCACTAAACCCAATGAGTAAAACTGGAATAAAAAACCATTTTCCTAGAATGATATGGGTTTTTCGATAGATGTTTTTTTCTTTAGTTTGAAAAAAGCTGTTTGATACCACCTATTCTTCGGGTCAATAAGATCAGTCCAGTAATACTTAGAAGTATTAATAAAAAAGCAATAATACCAACTATTATCCTCCCTGTATTTTTCAAAAATAAAGACCGATGAAAACTTCTAATTTGCTTGAAAAACGGTGAGGTTGGAGTTACACTATTAATCTTCAAACCTGTTTTTGGATCAACATAAAAGTGTTCAAATCCATCCTCCGAGATTCCCTGAACAATTACATAGTTTTTTTCTGAAATCGAAATTTCAAAGATTTCTTTGATGTTTGCATCAAGTGCTTCAAGAGTTGTTTTCAAGGAATGATCCTCCAGAGAGTGAATAGCCTGTGGTTTCGTTTGATCCAAAAAAGCTTCAATCCCCAAAATAAAACCACTTATTGAAGCTAGAAATAAAAAAAGTGTGCTCCCAAATGCCAATAAAAAATGAATTTTACGCCACACTCCTTTCATCATTACTTTGTTGCTATGAATTGAATTTTCTTAATAAAACCCTGCCCCATATGGGTTTGCTTTAAACTTTCAGTATTTAAGGCAATATTAATGTCATTCATATGATATGCTTTGTCTTCTACTGCCGTTTCGAACCGTAGGCGATACCCATTATTAAAAAGATTTTGTGGAACTTTAATTTGAAATACTCTTCGTTCTCCATTAGAAATTGTTGGCCCAGAAATACCATCGATTAACGGATAAAAATCTTCATCCGAAAATAAATTATTTTTTTCTTAGATGTATCCAAAATGCTTTCATCTCGGAAAACCAACTTTTGTCATCCCCAAATACATAGACTGTTTTTATGTAATTTTCTTCTTCATCTAAAACAGAGATTACAAAGTAAGCCCCTCTCCGCGGTAATCCATTATTTCTAACAAACATTTAATTTCAACCTCCTTATCAATTGGAAAAAAGAATAGAAGAAAGGACATTAGTAAGATTTTGAAAAATGATTGCATGGGATTTTAATTTAGTTGAAATTGATTTGTTGATTTTTTTATTAGTTGATCGATAGTCAGGTGTTCGGTAAAGATAAATTTGAGATGATTGAATTCGTTTTGATTACAGATTAAATGTCGTATACCAACATCTAAAGTTAAAGGTATTTTTACATGAAATTGCATTGTGTCTGTTGTAAATTCCCAATCATTTTTGTCAATATTGTGAAATGTTCTAATCAGGCTTTGTAATTCTTCTTTTGAAAACTGCCAAGACAAACGATTAAATTTAAAGTAATATGAACCACATTCACAGGCTGATAGAGAACCGTATTGACTTTTATTTACAATTGATGATTTGCGACACATGAGGAAATTAAAATTTAAATTGAGTACTAAAATATGTGTTTTGATTCGGAGAAGGAATAATACCAGGACCAGGGTATCCGGTAGCTCTTCTCGTAAAATAAGCTTCATTGAGGGCATTATTAACACCAAACTCGAACTTAAATTTGTTCAAGGTGTAGCTCATCGAAAAATCAAGTAAGTTATATGCAGGAATTTGTCCAATAACACCACTGATCGATCCCTCTAATGCATTGGAAGCATCGGTAAACTGCTGAGATACATGACTGTATTGAAAGTTAAAAGCCAAGTTTTTATATCCAAACATCAGACCTGCTTTGAGATTATCAGTTGGAACGAACTCTACCTTGTTTCCTTTAACACCAACTTTTTCTGTAGAAATGTATTCTGAATTAATGTAAGAATAATTTAGAAAGCTGCTAAGGGCATATTTGGTGTTATCCATTTTCAACCAACTAGTAAGATTAATATCCATTAGGGATTCAATTCCATAGAGTCGAGCATTTCCTACATTTCCTCGTTCACTTTTAACAGAATTGTAGCGATCTACTTTTTGAACAAACCCAATTCGGTTTTGATAAGAAATATTAAAAAGATTGAGGTCAAAAGACAGTAACTTTTTTATTTTTCCACGGATACCTAAATCAAAAGTATTCCCTTTTTCATCAGTTATATTGGGGTTAATTGCAAAGGCAGGATTGATGATACTGATATCCGTAAAAGTTACCGAGCGATAATTCTGGGAAAAATTTGCATAAAGTTCAAGTGATTTGTTCGCTTTGTAGCTCGTACCAAGACCTAACAATGCAAATGAGCGCTTGCGTGACTCGTTGTCACTTATGGTTTCATTTAGGATTACATTCCCAGCTGCATCTGTATTTATTTTTTAAAGCTCCCATCGCTAGAGGTTAAAATGTTTTCAAAGCGCACTCCAGGGGTTAAGGATAATTTTTCACTTAAATAAAAGATATTTTCAACAAACAAAGCAAGATTTTTATTTGGATAAGTATAGTCAGATTGTTGGTTGTAATTTGGATAACGATTTTTGTAGAAACTAAAATCAGCATCGCTTGATGCAGAACCAGGTCCTTGAGCAGAAGTGTTTTTGGCCTTATAATACTTTCCTCCGACAAGAAAAACTGCTTTTTTACTTCCAAGAGAATAGTTTTGTAACCACCTAATTTCTATTCCATAGTTGTTAAAATCTCCTTTAATTAGGTCCCTTTCTTCATTGGAATCAATTTGATCTACTCGGTTTGATCGAAATCCGATGGCTTTACGTTCTGCATCTAAACCAAATACATTGATACTCATATTCGATTTTTTTGAAAATGTATGCTCAAATTTGATGTTGTAAAGAAACCAATTGAGACCAAACCAATTGCGTTCTCGATTACTTTGGTATGGGTTTTCTTTGAAAAGATTGTCGGTTAGTCCACCTGCTTGTTGTGCTAGGTAATCTAAATAAGTGACTTCGGCACTAACTTTGGTGTGATCATTAAAATCATGGGTAATTTTAGTAAATAGATTCGTTGAATCAAAACCAGAGTTTGGGCGAAAACCATCTCCTTTTTGATGTTTAAAAAACTGATGTATTTCCATTTCCCAAGACGTCCACTTAGTTGGGTATAGTTTGTGTACAACCCATTGGACCCCAAAGTATTTCGGACAACTCCAGCAATGGGTCGGTAGGTGGTGGCATCTTTTAATTTAAAATTGACAAGTCCTCCAAATTGAGTTCCGTATTGTAATGATGCGGCACCTCGAATAATCTGAATTTCATCAATGGCCTCTGCAGGAGGAGTGTAATAACTTTCTGGATAACCCAAAACATCAGCACTAATGTCATATCCGTTTTGACGGGTATTGAAGTTCGAGGTTCGGTTAGGATCTAATCCTCTTCCTCCTATGTGCAATTGTAATCCTGCATCATCACTTTGGTAAATATTAAGACCCGGTACCTGATTGAATATTTGTCGCGCATTATTTGCTGCTAAATTAGCCATGGATTGTTCGACAAGAATTACCTCGGTTTTTTTACCTGCAAATATGGTTGTTCTCTCATAGTCTTGCATTCTTTTTAAGGCAAATATTTCTTTCTTTTTTGCACTTAAAACAACTTCGTTTAATTTTTCTAATTGTCTAGATAAAACTAAAGTTAAGGTGTTCTCTAGGGTAAAATCTACTTTCTTTTCCAGAATATCGTACCCTTGAGCGATAAAAATGTATGTATCTATTGGAATGTTACTTTGTAAAAAAAAAGTTTCTCCTTCATTTACTTCATCTACAAAACCTTTTGCTTTGTTTATAAATTTTTACGGAAGAATTAAACTCATTACCTCCTTCAAGTTGAATATTTGATTTTATTTGATATTGGGAAAAACTGGATGTCCAAAACAAAAAAAGTAAGTAACTACAAACCGTATATTTCATCTTCTAAGGGGAGCACCCATTTTTTGTGTTTAAATGACTCTATTTCTTTTGAAAGATCTGTATTAGGATCAATAAATCGCTGGCTTGGACGCCCATTCAATGCTACAAAACTATCGGTAAAAACCTGTATGTTTTGATGACCTTGGTTTTCAAAATGATCAGCTAAATAATGCGCATACTCTAGAATAAAATCTGGTTGAAAACTCATTTGCCGCTCTTGGAAAGGTGTAAGAAAATCAGTGTTGTCTACATAAAAGTTCTTTGACTAACGCTATCTTTTATTTTAAAAGTGGTGTACCCTTTCTTTTCCATAAGCATAACACGCCACGAAAAACGATAGCCTTGTTCATTCCAAAATAATTCCCCAGGATAAGCGAAATAACGAAACGGTAAAAGCAGTTGAATAAAAAGAAAGTGAGAAATATTGGAAGGACATGTTTTTTTGGCTCAAATAAAACGATGGTTTTTTTTGAAGTTAATTTAGACTTTAAAAAATCAAATTTTTGAGTCAATTTTACACCTAAATCATGGAGATGACGAAGTATATTTTTATGCCATTTCACATCAAAAAATATTGTGGCTCCGAAGATCATGATGAATGGAAACATTCCTATTGAAGGAAAAAAGACCTTTGTCATTATGTGGAACAGAAGTACAAAAAGAAAAGCAATTTTACGAGTTTTAGGGTACAGGAGAAAAAAGGGATAAACACATCATAAAGCATTCCTGACCAGCTTGCTGTGTAGTGTATCCATTTGTACTTTAGTAACTCACCAATTAAGGGGATGTCGTATTTTGAGGTTAACCATATTGAAAGTGGTTGTGCTTCGATTAACCAATCGGAATTAATTTTTGCAATTCCCGCGTAAAAATACACGATACACAAAAGAGTTTAATTCCATCAACCATCCAAGATGGAATGGCTTCAATTGTTTTTTTCTTTTTCAATGCATCTAAGGAGAAATAATGTGCGGCAGGAAGAAAACAGAGTAAGAATGCAATACAGCTTGTGAAGTAGTAATGATTGAGATAGGTCGTTTTATCAATGAGTTCCGTATAAGTAAAAGAAGAAAAAACAAGAAAATGGATAATTTGTAGCGATATCCCAAAATAATTCCTATTGAAGATATGATGCAAATCACATAAAGCAAATAGGTGTAATTTCCGAAATCAGTTACCCAAGAAAATCCATAGTATTTAAAGTGAAATTCTGGCTCAATATAGAGTGTATGAATCCATCCATTTGCCCAAAAACGAATGAGAGCAATCAGCATCAAGGATCCAAACAGAATTCTAAAGACAGCCAAAGGGGCCGGGTGTATTTTGGATTCGTTTAGATAACTTTTAAGCACTTTTACTTTTAAATTTTATGATTTAATCGCCATCTGCATCAGCATAATCCACACTTACATTGAGTTTTTGAAGCATGTCTACCTTGAATAGAATAACTGTGCTCTGAATTGCATCGTAGGTATGGAGCATTGAGGTATTGTTATCTTCAATCTGCTTTATGAAATTCGTGTTTAATTCGTTAATTTTTGTTCGTCCGCCTTGAAGTTTTTCGTTGATGCTTTCACTGAGTCTTTCAGCTGAACCTGACTCTACAAAATCTAGATAATCTTTTATGCTTGGCCCCAAAGTGGCAGGGTCATTGTAAGCAACTCCATTGAAGAAGTTTTCGATCGCAGTAGTGGCTTCAAGTGAGAGGATTTTTGAGTACATTTCACCATGATAGGCTTCGATTCTATTTGGTAGTGGACCTCCAGAAAAAACACCTGCAGGAATTCCAAACTTGTTGGCACGATATCCTTTTTCGAAATAATATACAAAGTCATTGAGCATCATGTTGATGCTTGAGGTTGCAGTGTTGTCGGTTGATTGCACAAAACTATCTCTGTAATCACCTTCCCATTGAGCTTTTACTAAAACAGTTAGCTCTTGCATTTTTGATGTAACCTGAATTAGATAGTCACCGTAATTTAAATTTGTTTTAGAATATTTTGTAAGGATTGCATCATCTTCCTGTTCAACACCAAACAACAAATAATCGAGAGCTGTAAATCCCTGTGCTGCAAAATTTGCTGATTCATCTAAATCAAATTTTTGATTTTTGATATTACGTTCTATGCGTTCTACATTGGCCGGAAAAATATTCATCCGATTTTTAAAAAAAAATTTCTTCAGCAACGCCCAAATCAAACATTTCGACGTATTGCCATTTTTTGTAAGTCGTTAGCCATTGTTCACGCAACAACGCTAAGTTATTTGCATTTGGGTTGGCGGTAAAGTTTGCTACATTTTCATTGAAGATATTCAATTCATTTTCAAAACCAATTATTGAGGGAAGTATGATGCTATCTGCCCAAAAACTGAGCATGCTTGAACGATCAAATTCAGTTGTGGACTGGCTGTTGTCGTCGCTCACATTTGATTGATCAGTATTTACAATGATTTCAATTGTATCTGAATCACCCGAACATCCCTGAAAAATCAATGATAGTATTACAAGTTTTAAATAAATTAATTTCTTCATTTTTTACTTTGCCTTTGCTAATGTTAACCTGATAAGGATTAACTTATCAGGTTAGGTGTTTTCTTTTTTTATTCTAATGTTAAACCCGTTATTTGTTCTAATTGGTCAGCCATAGCTGTTAATTCATCAGGAGTTCTTTCCCAAAATCCACCTGTCCCAGCAGATAGTTTATTGAGTAGTTCGTTGACTCCTTGATTACTTAGGTAAGGAGACCCATCTGAAGTTTTAGTAAATTGTAATCCTAATATGAAACCGTATGCTTCAGATAAAGCATGTAATGCATCTGCCCAATCTCCATTTTCAATATCTTCAGCAGCGTCTCTTAAATAAGATTGAGATTTGTAACCAATAACTTTCGAAAGTTCGGAAGCAATAATTGCAGCTTGGCGATCTCGCTGATCGTAATCTTTAGCGATAATTGCAGCCCTTCCAACTGAAAAGGCATTGTAAATACGATCAGTTATTCCTGCTTCATTGGCTTGTTTGTTAACTTTATTTAAGTAATAATTTAAATTAGCTGTATCTCTTCCTGTAAAAGGATCACCAAGACCTGATGTAAATTGGTTATCCAGACCTTGTAAATACCCAAATCCTTCATCCCAATAATGTTCCATTTTTGTAATAGAGGGCTCAGTTTGGCCAGGGAAAGTATAGGCATAAACATCATCATCGTGATCTTGTCTTGCACCATCAAGTTTTGAAAAAAGAGAGGTATCCATTGACAATTTGATCTATTTGTAAAGCTCCTATTAATCCTTTTGAAAAAATTTGATTTAGTTCAAATCCTTTGGCATTTACTTTTACCGTTCGGGAACCGTCAGCTTCGGTGTATGATCCAGCGACACCTGAAGATGCTGTTATGTCATCATTTACAGCAGGAATAACTACAGATGTAAATTCAGTTATCCACGCATCAAACATGGATTTTACTGTAGCAGATGCAATGGGAGATGCGGCAGTTTTATTTCCAATTTTTTTTCCTGAAGCATCTAAAGAAGAATCGCTAAACCCTTTTCCTTGATTAAACATATTATCTATGCCAACTTGGTTTGAAGAAAGATTATTCATGGCTGATTTCAGTTCAGTAGCCATCTTTAAGCGTGAAGTTTGACCGGTGTAGTAAACTGTAGATATACCATTTCGTGTAAAGGAATACTCCTCAGGTGCAATTACTATTGTGTTGGTAACTGTTACGGTTTCTGTCAAAGTGTTTGTTACAATTCGTTCGACCTCAACTTCTTTAATCTCAGTTTTTGTACAGCTAAAGAGAAGAAGTGTTACAGATAATATATACATTTTATTCATTTGTTGTTATTTTTAATTAATCTAAATAAGAATTATTTTTTAGCAAATATAGAAAAGAATCGCTTGAACTTAAAACTTATTTAGATTAATTTAAAATAACGTTTAAAAACAACACAAATATAAGAATTATTAACTAGAGGACATAAAAAAAGGGTCAATAAAATTGACCCTTTTTTAAAAATATATTTTTGAAACTATGACCAAGAAAAGAAGAGCATTCCGTCGGAGGCTGAAGTAGGATTTGGACAAGTTACAGCTTTGTAATGATTACAGTTATTACAAGTTGAATTTTTTGTAATTGTTCTTTTGAAATTGTGATCGTCGCATACATTATCTAGTTCAGTAGTTAGGTTATGAACAGAACAATTTATTTCTGCTGTTAAGTTTTCACAATTAATACATGCATTTGTGGATTGTATCATAACATTAAATTTTAACCTAAATCATCAAAGTTATCTTTAAGAATGAATTTAAATTACAATCAAAAAATGATGATATTAAAACAGGTTTAGTTTAAATATTTTTTTTGGATGTTGAGGTTCTGATCTGTTAATTAAAATAACAATTAGAACCTTCATTTTTATAGTGAACTTGTATCAACTCAAGAATTAACTTGGGAAGAAAACTTGGTGATTTTAGGTTTATAAGGTTTCTGTGTGGGTAATCTATTTAATCTTGAAAACTTTTTGTGTTGTCTCAGGATGAAAAAATAATTGAACCAACTGAAAAAGTGTGGAAAAAAAAAAAAAAAGATCATTACACAAAAAAGCAGTATAATTGAAGTATCAAAAACAACAAGAACTAAACACGGATTTAATAAATTCGTTATGTGAAAAAAATAATTTTAATACTGCTAATGTTGATCTCAGTAGGGATTTCAGCCCAAGAAAAAGATTTTAAAAAAGCTTGGGATAATACTTTCAAAAGTTCAGGATCTCTAAAAATTTCAAATATCGATTACTTTGGAAATTATTTTTATCCAGATGGTTATACTGCTACTTTGGTGGAATATAATGCAGATGGAAAAAGCAATTCTTATGAAGCTATACTTTATTATAAGGATGAAAAGCTTTACACGGCTAATATACTTGTTATTAGTTCATACATTTCTGGCAGGTTAGGAGGAATACAAAAAATCGCTAAGATAATATTTAAAAAAACCAGCGAGTTATCAATACCTCCATACGAACTTAAAGTAAATGCTTCTTCTGAAAAGGACATCAGGTATTTCAAAAAAAATAAAGGCATAAGTTTAAATAACTATGAACGAAATTATCACCTACTGATAGGTGTGCAAGATGGGAATATAATTTCCAGATCAATTTGGGTTGATAAAAAAGAATTGGATGAGTTGAGATTCAGTATCTATGAAAACAATTACGAGAAAGGATACATTGCAAAGTGGAAAACGGATATTGAAAGATTAACTCACCAAAAAAAAAGTCTAGTTGCCGATCTTAAAATGTTTGGTGCTGGTAAAAGTAAAGGAATTTTTCAATCCTATCGAGTTACTTCTCCATTGGGGAGAAGATCATTTGAGTGTATTATTTATTAAATGGAGAAAGCAAAGTCTAATATAGTCAAAGCGATAGATAAGGTTAATAAGTCATGACTAAAAATTAACTGTTTTAAAAACCCAGAGGAGATTCTTTATTCTCCTTTGTGTTCTTCATTTTTGCCCTCTAGGTAAATTTTCTAGAGGGCTTTTTTGTTATTGTTATAGAGTAAATATTGCTGTTTGAAACCTGTATCTATTTCACACAAACACTTTAACTCATTTAAAAAATAATTCATAGGTCAAAAAACCTATTCCTAAATCCAATAAAAACATAATAAGGGATTTTCCAGTAAAAACCCATTTGAATCTTTTTTCCCAAGAATCTGGAATAAAATTCTTGTTATCGTCATCTTCTATACCAGTTCTGGTTGCATAAACTGCATAGGCATATACGCTACCATGAGGATAGCTGTAAAAATTAAAGTATAAATTACTTCTTTCATGAGGCTGTAATTTTGTAGGTTAAGTTGTTAAATGTCAATCAAATATATAAAAAAGTTATTTTCATAAAAATCAATTTATAAAATTGATTAATTTTATAAATATTGAGTAAGTATTTAGTTTACGATTGTCTTTTAATTTATCTGTTAATCACAGAGCTAAATTGATATTTCATTTCATGAAAAATGCATCTCTACTTATTTTGATTCTACTTTTCGCTTGTTCAAAGGATCTTTCTGTTCCCGATGAACCTGAGACACTTACTTTTTTGTTAAGCGTTTCATCATCAGAGGGAGGCGCTGTAGATGTCTCTGGAGGAACGTACAATCAAAATACAACTGTTCAAATAACGGCTACCCCAAGTGAGGGCTATACTTTTACGGGATGGACTGGAAATGCTTCAGGTGACACAAACCCCTTGGCAGTAACGATGAACGAAAATAAAAATATTACTGCAAATTTTTCTAGAATTGAATATTCTCTTGGTGTTTTTGTTGTGGGTCAAGGCTCGGTTGCTCAAGAAGTGATTAGTTCAGCAAAATCAAAAACAGATTATGAATCTGGTACTACAATTCGTTTGACGGCTAATCCGGAATCAAGCTGGTTGTTTTATGGATGGGAAGGTTTGTCAACTGGATTTACTGATGCTGCCAAGAGACAGGAAGAAACTTTATTCAACTTTGATAATCCTGTGGACATTACTTTAAACAATTCAATCAATGCAACTGCAACTTTTCAACAAATCATAACAGAAGAAGAAATTCCCAATGGTGTAGTGGGTAAATGGAAAATCAGAAAACCCAGTACTTCTTCCAAATCAGGAAAGACTATTTTTTCAGAATGTGGTTTAGCTGAAATCATTTTCAGAACCAATGGTACTTTTACCATGGTGACTTCAACTTCAACCGATACTGGTGAGTTTGTTATTGATTCAAATACAACAATAAGCTTTACTCAATCAGGAACAATTTTAGGTTCATTGACCAATTTAATTTTAACGGATGGATACATCAGTTTTTCAGTTGAACTGAACAACGGCTGTACTCAAGACGCAAAAGGAGATAAGGACGATACTTATGAGGAGGTACCGGGTTCTTCTGTATCCTCTTCTTTACCAGTTATTTCTTTGATTGGTTCTTCAACAATTGATATTCAGGTAGGAGAAACATTTACGGACCCTGGAGCAACAGCTTATGATGATGAAGACGGAGACATTAGCTCTTTTATTTTCATCACAGGAGGTGTCAATACTAGTGTTGTGGGTACCAACACCATAACATACAGTGTGTCAGATTTTGATGGAAATACAATTTCCATCAAAAGAACAGTAAATGTTCGAGCCGCATCCAATTCAACAGCATTGATTTACTTTGAGAATCAAACATGTAAATGTCCTAATGCTAAAGCAGGAGACTCTTCCGTAATAAATGGAATTACTTACACAGTAGTAGACGATGCCACAATAAGAGATCAATTAGCAAACAATAATTTCAATTTATGCACGACTTTAGTAACCAACATGGAGGGTCAGTTTCCTGAGAACAATTTTTTTAGGAACAATTCTTTTAATTATGACATTGGTTTTTGGGATACATCAAATGTAACCACCATGTTTGGAATGTTTTTAGGCTCAACAGAATTTGATCAAGATATTTCTTTCTGGAATACATCATCCGTAATCAGAATAGGTCATATGTTTGATGGAGCAACATCATTTAACCAAAATATCGGAAATTGGGATATTTCCAATACAATTTCTACAAGATATATGTTTGCTAACAGCAACTTTAATATGGATATCGGAAGATGGGATACATCTAAAGTAAATGACATGCAGGGAATGTTTTATAACAATAAAATATTCAATAAAAACATAGGTAATTGGAATACCTCAAATGTAACTGTGTTGGAGCATATGTTTTTGTTTGCTGAATCTTTCAATCAACCTATAGGAAACTGGGATGTTTCAAATGTTACTAATATGCGAAACGTGTTTGGAGGCGCTACAAATTTTAATCAGGATTTATCTAACTGGTGTGTCACTAACTTTGCATCTGAACCTGAAGAATTTTCTGGTGGTTCAGCCCTAACGGAAGAGAATAAACCTGTTTGGGGAACTTGTCCAGATGACTAGAAGATGATGTGCAGATTTTATAATAATTCAAACCAAACTAAAAGATCCTTGTGAAATCGGATAGCTAATCCAATTAGGGTAAATGCAATTAAAAAGTATTTAAAAACCCTGATGAGCTGATGTTTCATTTTTATTAAAAGTTTTATAGCTCAAAATATTATTATCTGTTCCATATCTTTAATTGTTTTTTTTTATTCATTTTTGTAGCTGATCGTTTAAATACATTATGGAGACTAAATGAATGCACTCACAAATAAAATTATACTTAATCTCAAATACTATGGTTTTTGGGTTTCTTATTTTGTTATAGCCCGTTTTTTATTTCTGATTTATCATTTTAATTCAACAAAAAATTTAGACATAAGTGAGTTTTTTTATGTATTGATTTATGGCTTAAGGTTAGATTTGTCTATTGCCGCATACGTCGTTGTTCTACCTTTTTTAATGGTCTTACTTGGGGTTTTTACAAAAAGTAAGATGCTTCTTACAATACACCAAACTTATTCATGGCTAATGGTTTTGTTGATGAATCTACTTTTGTCCATTGACCTTTTTTTGTATTCGTATTGGAATACGCGTCTCGATACAACTTTTCTTCGTTATCTGAATACTCCAGAATTGATGTTTGCTTCGGTAAATATGAGTGAAATATTAGTTTCACTTCTTTGTTTTTCAGCCTTATCATATCTAACATTTCGAACAATAAATTATTTCATTTACAACAAGCTTAAAGAAATGGATCGAGCCCCCTTATGGAGTCTACCTCTTTTGTTTTTGATGATTGGTGTTTTGATTTTACCCATAAGAGGTGGCTTACAAACCATCCCAATCAACCAAAGCAATGTTTATTTTTCTAATAAAATTTATGCAAATCATGCAGCAGTAAATTATGCATGGAACTTTATGCATGCAATTACCAAACATGTAGATGCAGACCAAAATCTATTTGTAGAATATGAATCCGAAAAAGCTTTAACACTTTTCGATACTTACCGTAAGCCCCTACTTTTAAGTGATTCAATTCATGCACCTGTTTTGAAAACACAAAAACCGAATGTTGTTCTTATCATTTGGGAGGGTTTTACCGGAAAAATTGTGGGACCTATGGGAGGTGACTCTCTGATAACTCCTTATTTTAATAAGTACATCAAAGAAGGGTTGTTCTTCTCAAACTTTTATGCTAATGGTGATCGAACAGACAAGGGGTTGGTAAGTCTATTGAGCGGGTATTACCCGCAACCCAAAAAAAGTATAATCAAAATGCCTATGAAATCGAAAAAGCTACCATTACTTTCTCAATCGATGAAACTGATGGGATATCATAATTCATTTTATTATGGGGGAGATTTGAATTTTGGGAATATGAATACTTATTTGTACAACAAGGGTATTGATGAAATTTATGGGTCTGAAATTTTTGAAAGAAAAGACTGGAATTCCAAGTGGGGTGTGCATGACCATGTACTTTTTGATCGGATTATTGAAGATTTAAAACAAAACAAACAATCCCCTTTCTTCAAAACAATTTTGACTTTAACTAGTCATGAACCCTACGAATTCCCTGGAAAATATCGATTTGGAAAAAATTCAGAGACAAATAAATTTAAAAGTTCAATGGCATATACCGATAAGGCTTTTGGAGACTTTGTTGCTTTTGCTAAAACACAAGATTGGTGGGACAACTCCTTAATCATAATCACAGCAGACCATGGTCATCCACTTCCAAAAAACGAAGATGAAGTTTTTAATGCTCCCAGTCGATTTAAAATTCCAATGATATGGTTGGGTGGAGCACTAGCAAACACTGGAATTGTAAATGACAATTTGGGATCTCAGGTAGACTTGGCCTATACATTGATTGATTTGTTGGGCGGGGACAACAGTTCTTTTGAATTTGGGACACATCTTTTTAATTCAAATGAAAAACAGTTTGTTCATTATGTTTTCAATGAAGGTTTTGGAACTATTAATAATTCTGGTCATATTGTGTATGACTTCATCAAAAAGGATGTAATTCAAGTTGAAGGAAAAGAAGAGGAAATTTTGAAGTCTCAGGGGAAGGCGATACTACAAACCACCTATCAAGATTTTCTTGAAAAGTAAAAGAATTTATGGAAATTAAAACACATCATATTGTCACACCCAAAACAGCTCGCTATGTTACTTATGGCAATTTGAGTCCAAAAACAAAATACTTTTGGTTTGTTTTACATGGATCAAATATGTTGGCTGAGCAAATGCTATTTAAATTCAAGAATTTTGACCCTGACTTTCATTTTGTTGTTTCTCCCGAGGCACTTTCACGTTTTTATGTAAATGGTTTTGGAGGTGAGGTGGTTGCCTCTTGGATGACCAAAAGGGATCGCTTAGAAGAAATTGATGATTTTTCAAAGTACTGTTCGTCTTTATTCAACCAATATCAAAATGAAATTTCACAGGATTGTAAATCGATAATCATGGGCTTTTCACAAGGAGGGATAACTGCAATGAGGTGGCTTCACCATATCAAAGTTGAAGCAGACTTTTTAATTACATATGCTTGCTGGATTCCTGAAGACATTGATTTTAAAATAGCAAAAACCAATTTTGATCAGATTTGTAAAATTTTTACATATGGGAAGTCCGATCAATTTTTGAACGAACAAAGATTCGAAGAAATAATGAAAATTCTTAAAGCAGGAAATTTAGATTTTCATATCGAAAAATATCCTGGGGATCATCGTGTGGATAAAAAACAATTAAAAAAGATTTTTAAACTGTATATTGAACAATAAACAAACATATTTTTATGGCAGAAACTAAATTTTGGGAGGATCAGATCAATATCTATGTGACAAAGAATTGGCACAAGCTTTTCACATATCAAGAACCCTAGGAATGCCCTTACTAATAGAAGGAGAACCAGGAACTGGAAAAACAGAATTACCACTACAATATGCAGCTAGCCAAAAGACAGAAATGTTTGTTTATCCAGCTGGCTCTAAAAGCAATGTAGAACAGTTTGTAGCTAAATTTGACCACGTAAAATACTTGAGAGATTCACAGATAGAAATCTTAAATGCTCAGCGAAACGAAAAAGGTTTAAAGACAAAGCTTTCAACTGGTGGGAGGGATACTGAAAATTTATCCGATTATGTTTTCATGGGGCCTGCTGCAAAAGCTTTTAGTACTCCCAATTCAGTTTTGCTTATTGATGAAATTGACAAAGCACCACGAGAATTTCCAAACGATTTACTTTATGCTTTGAGTCACAGGAAATTTATTCTTCCAGAATCTGGAAGAGTAATTGAAGCATCAGAAAAAGATATGCCAGCGATCGTAATTACATCCAATCGTGAGCAAGAACTTCCAACAGCATTCAAAGGACGTTGTATTTATCACTACATTCAATTCCCAGATGCAGATAAAATGCGAATGATTGTAAGTAAACACCACCCTAATGTTTCAAATAAAATTGTGGATACATCTTTGGATATTTTCTACCAACTCCGTAATATAGGATTAGAGCGGTCTCCAACTACAAGAGAATTATTGAATTGGTTGAGGTTTATAAAAACGTTCACAACTCAAGAGGCTCTTCATAAAATAAATGCTCTAGACGGATTGGGGACATTGATCAAAACCCAAGCCGATATGGAACGTGTTCAACGACAATTTGGAAATGCTTCTGAACAGAGTTTTGGAACTTTAAACTAACACTGATGTTTACAAAACTTCCAGAAACTTTCAAAAAATTTGACCTTGCCGTTGATGTTCGGACAATTTTGCTGTTGCAAAAAGCCATGGACAAAGGATTAGTCAAAACAATTGGTGATTTGTTTAATGTTCTTCGAACATTCATCATAAAAGATCCAGAGCACATGGGCCCTTATACTAAAGCCTTTTATAATTACTTTTTGGATATTAAAATAAGACCCAATGAGCGTTTGAATGATGCAATTCTCAGATCCCAAACTTTTGAACAATGGAAAGAAACTAATTTTGGAAGAATGGAGGAAGATTTATCTCCAGAAGAATGGGTAGATCGCTTTTTGGATCAGATACATTTGACCCATTACGACATTAAGGAAGTTTTAAACGGTCGTGAACTTTGGGATAAAGATAGGGGTGATCTTAAAGACGAACAGGAACAAAATCAAGAAGAAACACCCAATCGACCTTTAGATCGAATGGCAGATTATTCTGACCTGAGCTTGGAAGAACTGATGCAACGTATGGAGGAAGTCATGGAACAACAAAAAACCAAACATAGCGGAGGAAGTCATTGGGTTGGCACAGGAGGAATTTCTCCATATGGTCATGGTGGTGCTGCTAAAGATGGAATTCGTGTTGGTGGATCGGGAGGAGGAAAAATGGCCCGAAAAGTACTAGGAGATTCGAACTATTTTCCTGTTGACCTTGATGCTGTTTTAAACGATAACAATATAGATGCAGCTTTAGCCTCCTCAAAGGAATAATAGAGGAAACTGCTCAGGAAACTCTTGATGTCAAAGCAACAATTGATAATGGACTGGAACGAGGTGGACTTTTTATTCCAGAAATAAAAAACGAAATTTTTGATAAGCTGCAAGTCATACTAATTATTGATAACGGAGGCTACTCCATGCATCCTTACATCAAATCCGTTCAAACACTGTTCCGAAAAATGAAAACCCGTTTTGCTCACGACTTAGAAACGTATTATTTTCACAACACAGTTTATCAGCAGGTTTTTACTGACTCTCGACGTAGAAAACCATTCTCCATAGATCGCTTATTGTCAAAAGACCCTAATTATCATGTGTTTTTTGTTGGGGATGCTGCAATGGCTCCATATGAATTAGATCGAAACAGTTTGAACACCTACACCGATATGAAAGAACACTTCAAAAAAAGTAGCTTGGCTTAATCCAGAGCCAATTCGATATTGGAACGGAACTTTGTCAACACAAATTATAAAAGAGATTCTGCCTATGTATCCTTTAACCCCAAAGGGATAGAAAAAGCTGTTCTGGAAATGAATCGAAAGAAATAATTTTTTCTAGAATACAAATTGAATTCAAGTGTCCCGAATTACCCTTTTTTTGGCTCTTTTAACTCCTTAAAGGTCAATAATCAAATAAAAAAAGGGAAGTGTTACTTACTAGCTAAAAAAAAATATTTAAAAAGTTGTAGAAAAGTAATTTTTAAATAAAAAAATTTCTAAATTTGCACCTCTTAAAACATTAAAGAAAAACCTGTATTATGGCTAAAGAAACATTTGATCGGTCAAAACCCCACTTAAATATTGGAACAATCGGTCACGTAGATCACGGTAAAACTACACTCACTGCTGCAATTACTAAAGTATTGTCAGACGCGGGATACTCTGAAGCGAGAAGTTTTGACCAAATTGATAACGCTCCTGAAGAAAAAGAGCGTGGTATTACTATCAACACATCACACGTTGAATATCAAACAGAAAATCGTCATTACGCTCACGTTGACTGTCCAGGTCACGCCGATTACGTAAAGAACATGGTTACTGGTGCAGCACAGATGGATGGAGCAATTCTTGTAGTTGCTGCAACAGATGGGCCAATGCCACAAACTAGAGAGCACATTCTCTTGGGACGTCAGGTTGGTGTACCACGTATCGTAGTGTTTCTAAACAAAGCCGATATGGTTGATGATGAAGAACTTTTTAGAATTAGTTGAGATGGAAGTAAGAGAATTACTTTCTTTCTACGACTATGATGGGGATAACACTCCTGTAGTTCTTGGTTCTGCTCTTGGTGCTCTTAATGGAGAACAAAAGTGGGTAGATACTGTACTTAATTTAATGAAAGAAGTAGATGGATGGATCGAGCTTCCAAAACGTGATGTTGAAAAAGACTCACTAATGCCCGTTGAAGATGTATTCTCAATTACTGGTCGTGGTACTGTAGCAACAGGACGTATCGAAACTGGAGTATTCAATTCTGGAGACGAAGTTGATATCATCGGAATGGGTGCTGAGAAGCTAAAATCTACCGTAACTGGAGTTGAGATGTTTAGAAAAATCTTAGACCGAGGTGAAGCAGGAGATAACGTAGGTATCTTATTAAGAGGTATTGAAAAAACGGATATCAAAAGAGGTATGGTGATCTGTAAGCCAGGTTCTGTAACTCCACACGCTAAATTCAAAGCCGAGGTATACGTTGAAAAAAAGAAGAAGGTGGGCGTCATACTCCATTTCACAACAACTACCGTCCACAGTTCTACGTTCGTACAACTGATGTAACAGGAAACATTTCTTTACCTGATGGTGTAGAGATGGTTATGCCTGGAGATAACTTAACAATCCATGTTGATCTTATCAACCCAATTGCTTTAAGCATTGGACTGCGTTTTGCGATCCGTGAAGGAGGTAGAACTGTAGGTGCTGGTCAGGTCACAGAGATTTTAGACTAAGAAAAAAAGTTTTTAAATTGATGCACAAGGTGTCCGTCTTTGACGGATGCCTTTTGTGTCAAATAAAAACGGGTTTAGCTCAGTTGGTAGAGCACTGGTCTCCAAAACCAGGTGTCGGGAGTTCGAGTCTCTCAACCCGTGCACAAATAATAATAGTATCAGATGTTAGTATTTATATCCTACATAAAAGATTCTTTTGAAGAATTGAAAAATAATGTTTCATGGACTCCACGAGAAGAACTCCAACGTCTAACTGTAGTTGTTCTTGTTTTTTCACTCCTTTTCTCATTAGCCATATGGGGAGCAGATACAGTACTATCAAGAGTTATTAGTGTGTACTTTAACTTAATCAACGGTTAAATGTCAGAAGGGGTCGAAAAAAATGGTACGTTGTTCGTGCGGTCAGTGGTCAAGAGGCAAAAATTAAAGATTACATTGCTTCTGAGATCAACCGTTTGGGCTACAGTCATCACCTAGAAGATATTTTAGTTCCAACAGAAAAGGTTGTTCAAATTCGAAATGGTAAAAAGGTTAACAAAGAAAAAGTTTATTTCCCAGGATACATAATGGTCAAAGCTGATTTGGTTGGTGAGATTCCTCATATCATTAAATCTGTAACTAATGTTATTGGCTTCCTCGGAGAAACAAAGGGCGGAGAGCCCATTCCTTTAAGAGCATCTGAAGTAAGCCGTATGCTAGGAAAAGTTGACGAATTAGCTTTACAGAAGAGCATGCAGCTATTCCTTACACGACTGGTGAAACAATCAAAGTTATTGATGGGCCTTTTAATGGTTTTACGGGTACTATTGAAAATGTAAATGAAGATAAACGTAAACTACAAGTAATGGTAAAGATTTTCGGAAGAAAAACACCATTAGAGTTAAGTTACATGCAAGTAGAGAAAATTTAAATGTTACACATATATTGAATAATTTGAAGCTTCCACTTCAGTTATTCCTAATCGTAAATTGAAACAATGGCAAAAGAAATAGACAAGCTAGTCAAATTACAAGTAAGGGGAGGTGCAGCGAATCCGTCGCCACCGGTTGGACCCGCGCTAGGTGCTGCAGGGGTTAATATCATGGAGTTTTGTAAGCAATTTAATGCTAGAACTCAAGATAAACCTGGTAAAGTTTTACCAGTTGTAATCTCTGTATATAAAGATAAGTCTTTTGACTTTATCATTAAAACACCTCCGGCGGCCGTTCAATTGATGGAAGCAGCTAAAACCAAGAAAGGTTCAGGCGAGCCCAACAGAGTAAAAGTAGCAACAGTATCTTGGGATCAAATAAAAGTAATTGCTGAAGATAAAATGCAAGATTTAAATGCATTTACAATCGAATCAGCAATGAAAATGGTTGCAGGTACCGCTCGATCTATGGGCTTCAATGTATCAGGAGGAAAGTCTCCTTTTTAATTTTATAAAGAAAGAAAATGGCAAGACTTACAAAAAAGCAAAAAGAATCAAGAGCGAAAGTTGAAACGAATAAAGTTTATACTCTTGAAGAAGCTTCCGCATTAGTAAAAGATATTACTAATGTAAAATTTGATGCTTCAGTTGACCTAGCAATTCGTCTAGGAGTAGATCCTCGAAAAGCTAACGAAATGGTTCGTGGAGTAGTAACCCTTCCGCACGGTACTGGAAAAAATGTTCGTGTACTTGCTTTAGTAACTCCTGACAAGGAAGAAGAAGCAAAAGAAGGTGGTGCTGACTATGTTGGATTAGATGAATATTTACAGAAAATTAAAGATGGATGGACTGATGTTGATGTTATCGTTACAATGCCCAGCGTTATGGGTAAATTAGGTCCCTTAGGACGTGTATTAGGTCCACGAGGTTTAATGCCAAACCCTAAGACAGGTACAGTAACAATGGACATCAAGAAAGCTGTTAGTGATGTTAAAGGAGGTAAGATTGATTTTAAAGTTGACAAAACTGGGATTATTCATGCTTCTGTTGGTAAATCATCATTTACTGCCGACAAGATTAAGGACAATGCCTCCGAATTGTTGAACACAGTTATGAAGCTAAAACCATCTACGACCAAAGGGGTCTATGTAAAGAGCATTTTTATGTCCAGTACAATGAGCCCTAGTATTTCAATTGACACTAAAATCGCTTAAGATTTTTTAAAACTAATCGAATGACAAAAGAAGAAAAATCGCAAGTAATTGAAAAGCTAACCGCAGAATTATCAGATGCTAAAACCTTGTATCTTACTGATACAGCAGGTTTGAATGCTCAAGATACATCAGCGCTTAGACGTGCTTGTTTTAAAGCCAACATTAGATTATCAGTAGTTAAAAACACCCTTTTAAGTAAGGCTATGGACGCTTCTGACAAAGAATTTGGTGATTTAAAAGAAGTATTAAAGGGAACACCTCTCTAATGTTTTCAGAGATTGGAAATGCTCCAGCAAAAGTAATCAAAGATTTTCGTAAGAAATCGGAAAAACCAGTATTGAAAGGCGCTTACATTGAAGAAGCCGTTTTTATTGGTGATAATCATATTGATGCTTTAGTAGCAATAAAATCAAAAGAAGAATTAATCGGAGAGATTGTTACTTTATTACAATCGCCTGCTAAAAACGTTATCTCTGGACTTAAGTCTAGCGGTGGTAATTTAGCCGGTATATTGAAAACCCTATCAGAACGTTAAGCTGATAGAAATTTGTGTACGCACTCAACCAAAATAATTATTTAAATTAAATTTCAAAATGGCAGATTTAAAAGAATTCGCAGAACAATTAGTTAATTTAACTGTTAAAGAAGTTAATGAATTAGCTACTATTTTAAAAGACGAGTATGGTATTGAGCCAGCTGCAGCAGCAGTTTCAGTAGCAGGACCAGCAGCAGGTGGTGGAGAATCAGCTGAAGAGCAATCAGAATATACTGTTGTTCTTAAATCAGCAGGAGCTTCTAAATTAGCAGTTGTTAAACTTGTTAAAGAACTTACTGGACTTGGCCTCAAAGAAGCTAAAGGTTTAGTAGATTCTGCACCAGCTAATGTAAAAGAAGCAGTTTCTAAAGACGAAGCTGAAGGTTTAAAATCTTCTTTGGAAGAAGCTGGAGCTGAGGTTGAACTTAAGTAGTTCACCCAACTCAACAAAGTAAGGTTATTACCTCTGGATAAGCTCTAGAGGTAGTAACCCTTTTATAGTTTATAGACCATCCAAGTCTTGTATCGTTGTTGCAAATAAAATAAAACCACTCCTGATGCCAAGTATATTAAAGAATAGAGTAAATTTCGCTTCTGCCAAAAAACACCTGAATATCCAGACTTTTTAGATATTCAAATCAAATCATTTCAAGACTTTTTTCAACTCGAAACTAAGTCTGCAGAACGCGCAGAAGAGGGGCTCTTCAATACATTTAAAGAGAACTTTCCAATAACTGATACCCGAAATCAGTTTGTTTTAGAATTTATTGACTATTTCGTTGATCCACCAAGATACTCGATACAAGAGTGTATTGAACGTGGATTAACCTATTCAGTTCCTCTAAAAGCCCGCTTAAAATTATATTGTACAGATCCTGAGCATGAAGATTTTGAAACGATTGTTCAAGATGTTTTCTTAGGAACAATTCCATACATGACTCCAAGTGGTACATTTGTAATCAACGGAGCTGAGCGTATCGTTGTATCTCAATTGCACCGTTCACCTGGTGTTTTCTTTGGTCAGTCTTTTCATGCCAACGGTACAAAATTATATTCTGCAAGAGTTATTCCTTTTAAAGGATCATGGATCGAATTCGCAACAGACATCAACAATGTTATGTATGCTTATATCGACCGTAAGAAAAAATTACCCGTAACCACTCTTTTCCGTTCCATTGGATACGAAAGTGACAAGGATATTCTCGAAATCTTTGACCTAGCAGAGGAGATCAAAGTTTCAAAAACGGCACTCAAAAAAATACTTGGACGTAAATTAGCGGCTCGTGTACTTAATACATGGCATGAAGATTTTGTTGATGAGGATACAGGAGAGGTTATCTCTATTGAACGAAACGAAATTATCATCGATCGTGACACCGTTATTGAAAAAGATCACATAGAAGAAATTCTTGAAGCAAGTGTGAAAACAATTTTATTGCATAAAGAAGACGCTCATATGTCTGATTATGCAATCATTCACAATACCCTTCAAAAAGACCCAACAAATTCTGAAAAAGAAGCGGTAGAACATATCTATCGTCAACTGAGAAATGCAGAACCACCAGATGAGGAAACTGCTCGAGGTATTATTGATAAATTATTTTTCTCGGATCAACGTTACAACCTTGGTGAGGTTGGTCGTTACCGAATGAATAAGAAATTAGGAAATGACGAAGGTATGGATAAGCTTGTTTTAACTAAACAAGATATCATTACCATTGTAAAGTACTTGATTGAGTTGATTAATTCCAAAGCAGAAATCGATGATATTGATCACTTATCAAATCGTCGTGTACGTACGGTGGGTGAACAACTTTCTTCTCAATTTGGTGTAGGTTTAGCTCGTATGGCCAGAACAATTCGTGAACGAATGAATGTTCGTGACAATGAGGTATTTACTCCCATCGACTTGATTAATGCTAAAACACTATCTTCAGTAATTAATACTTTCTTTGGAACAAACCAATTGTCTCAGTTTATGGATCAAACCAATCCACTTGCTGAAATAACCCATAAAAGACGTTTATCTGCTCTAGGACCTGGAGGGCTTTCAAGAGAGCGAGCTGGATTTGAGGTTCGTGATGTACATTACACACATTATGGACGTTTATGCCCAATAGAAACCCCTGAAGGACCTAACATTGGTTTGATATCATCTTTAGGAGTTTTTGCTAAAGTGAACAACCTTGGTTTCATCGAAACACCTTATCGCAAAGTAACAGATGGTAAAATAAATCTTAAAGAAACAATATACTTAAGTGCTGAGGAGGAAGAAAGTAAATTAATTGCTCAAGCCAATATACCTTTTGATAAAAACGGGCAAATTACTACTGATAAAATCATTGCACGTGAGGAAGCTGATTATCCTGTAGTAGATCCTAAAATGATTGACTATACTGATGTAGCACCGAACCAAATTGCTTCAATATCTGCATCTTTAATCCCTTTCTTGGAGCATGACGATGCAAACCGAGCATTGATGGGATCGAATATGATGCGTCAGGCAGTACCTTTGTTACGACCTGAATCTCCAATTGTTGGAACTGGACTTGAACGCCAAGTTGCATCTGATTCAAGAGTACTAATCAATGCTGAAGGAGATGGAGTTGTAGAATATGTAGATGCTAACAAAATTACAATTAAGTATGATCTTAGTGAAGAAGAATTCTTGGTTCGTTTTGAAAGCGATACTAAAACATACGATCTAATTAAGTTCAGAAAAACAAATCAGGGAACTTGTATTAATCTAAAGCCAATTGTTAAAAAAAGGAGATCGTGTAAAATCCGGTCAAGTTCTTTCACAAGGATATGCTACCCAAGACGGAGAGCTTGCTTTAGGAAGAAATATGAAAGTTGCTTTTATGCCTTGGAAAGGTTACAACTTTGAGGATGCAATCGTTATTTCTGAACGAGTTGTTCGTGAAGACGTATTTACCTCCATACATATCGATGAATATTCATTAGATGTTCGAGACACCAAGTTAGGTTCAGAAGAACTCACAAATGATATTCCGAATGTGAGTGAAGAAGCTACCAAGGATTTAGATGAATTTGGAATGATTCGAATTGGAGCTGAGGTTCATCCTGGTGATATTTTGATTGGAAAAATCACTCCTAAAGGAGAATCAGATCCAACACCTGAAGAAAAATTATTACGCGCTATTTTTGGAGACAAAGCTGGGGATGTGAAGGATGCTTCATTAAAGGCACCACCGTCACTTCACGGAGTTGTTATTGATAAAAAACTCTTTACGCGATCTGTAAAAGATAAGCGAAAAAGAAACCAAGATAAGCAAGAACTTGAAATACTTGAAGCATCATTTGATGTCAAGTTTGAAGAGCTTCGCTCAATAATGGTTGATAAGCTATTTACCATTGTAAATGGTAAAACTTGTCAAGGAGTTCAAAATGATTTGGGGGAAGAAATTTTACCAAAAGGTAAAAAGTACACCTTAAAAATGTTAACTGCTGTAGAGGACTACACTCACTTGACAAAAGGAGTATGGACAACTGCTGTTGAAACCAATTCATTGATAGCAGATTTAATTCACAACTATAAGATTAAAGAAAATGATCTTCAAGGAGCATTGCGTCGTGAGAAATTTACGATCAGTGTAGGAGATGAACTTCCCGCTGGAATAAAGCGTTTGGCAAAAGTTTATATAGCCAAGAAGCGTAAGTTGAAAGTCGGTGATAAGATGGCTGGACGTCACGGAAACAAGGGAATCGTTGCACGTATTGTACGTCACGAAGAAATGCCTTTCCTAGAAGACGGAACTCCAGTTGATATCGTTCTAAATCCACTTGGAGTACCCTCTAGAATGAATATTGGTCAGATTTATGAAACTGTTCTTGGATGGGCAGGTCAAAAGTTAGATCAAAAGTATGCTACCCCAATTTTTGACGGAGCTAGTGCAAATGAAATTGATGCACTTACGGATGAAGCTGGAATTCCAAGATATGGACACACCTATCTTTACGATGGTGGAACAGGTGAACGTTTCGATCAACCAGCAACAGTTGGAGTGATTTACATGTTGAAATTAGGCCATATGGTGGATGATAAGATGCACTCTCGTTCTATCGGGCCTTACTCTTTGATTACGCAACAGCCTCTTGGAGGAAAAGCGCAATTCGGAGGTCAACGTTTTGGAGAAATGGAAGTATGGGCATTAGAAGCTTATGGTGCTTCAAGTACGCTACAAGAAATCTTAACTGTTAAGTCAGATGATGTAGCAGGAAGAGCAAAAACATACGAATCTATTGTTAAAGGGGATACCCTACCAGATCCAGGATTACCCGAATCATTTAACGTGTTAATGCATGAATTGAAAGGTTTAGGTCTTGATATTCGTTTGGAAGAATAAGTAGAGAAGTAATCTTCTCTTGTAATCATTAAAAAAAATAACAGGTAGTTATGGCAAGGAATAACGAAATTGTTACTCAAAAAAATTCAACAAAATATCCATTGGATTATCTTCTCCAGAAGTAATTCTAGGAAACTCTCGCGGGGAGGTTTTAAAACCTGAAACGATTAATTATCGTACACACAAACCAGAACGAGACGGTCTTTTCTGCGAACGTATTTTTGGACCAGTTAAAGATTATGAATGTGCTTGTGGTAAATACAAAAGAATTCGATACAAAGGAATCGTTTGTGATCGATGTGGTGTGGAAGTTACAGAAAAGAAAGTTAGAAGAGACCGTGTTGGTCACATCAACTTGGTTGTCCCCGTAGCACACATATGGTATTTCCGCTCGTTACCCAACAAAATTGGATATCTTCTTGGATTACCATCCAAAAAAATTGGATATGATCATTTACTACGAGCGATATGTCGTTATCCAAGCAGGTGATGCAAAAAATGAAGAAGGAGAACCGCTTCAGAAGATGGATTTTCTTACCGAAGAAGAGTACTTAAATGCACTCGAAAAATTACCAATTGAAAACCAATATCTCGACGAAACAGACCCAACTAAATTCATTGCGAAAATGGGGGCGGAGTGTTTAATTGATTTACTTTCAAGAATCAATCTGGAAGAACTCTCTTATGAATTGCGTCACAAAGCCAATAACGAAACCTCAAAACAACGTAAAACAGAAGCACTTAAAAGACTTCAGGTTGTTGAAGCATTCCGTGATGCAAACGAACGAAAAGAAAACCTACCCGAGTGGATGATTGTAAAAGCTGTTCCTGTAATTCCACCAGAATTACGACCACTTGTACCTTTGGATGGAGGTCGTTTTGCAACCTCAGATTTAAATGACCTTTACCGTCGAGTAATAATTCGTAACAATCGTTTGAAGCGATTGGTAGAAATCAAAGCTCCAGAGGTGATCTTGAGAAACGAAAAGCGTATGCTTCAGGAATCAGTAGATTCTCTATTTGACAACACGAGAAAATCATCTGCAGTAAAAACAGATTCAAACCGTCCACTGAAATCTCTTTCGGATTCCTTAAAGGGAAAACAAGGGCGTTTCAGACAAAACCTATTAGGTAAACGGGTTGATTATTCCGCTCGTTCTGTAATTGTTGTTGGACCAGAAATGAAATTGTTTGAATGTGGTTTACCTAAGGATATGGCTGCAGAACTATATAAGCCATTCATTACACGTAAATTAATTGAGCGTGGAATCGTAAAAACTGTAAAGTCTGCTAAGAAAATTATTGACCGTAAAGAACCTGTAGTTTGGGATATTTTAGAAAATGTATTGAAGGGACACCCAGTACTTCTGAATCGTGCCCCTACCTTGCACAGACTTGGTATCCAAGCATTCCAACCTAAACTAATTGAAGGAAAAGCAATTCAATTACACCCATTGGTATGTACAGCATTTAATGCAGATTTTGATGGAGATCAGATGGCAGTTCATTTACCACTTGGTCCTGAAGCCATATTAGAAGCTCAACTTCTTATGCTAGCTTCACATAACATTTTGAATCCAGCCAACGGTTCTCCAGTAACCGTTCCATCACAGGATATGGTCTTGGGACTGTACTACATGACAAAAGCTCGTCTTTCTACTCCGGAACATAAAGTGGTTGGAGAAGGATTAACATTTTACTCTGTTGAAGAAGTTCATATTGCATACAACGAAAAACGAGTAAATCTCAATGCTACCATTAAAATCAGAGCAAAAGATTTCAATGAGGAAGGTGAGTTGGAATATCAAATTATTGAAACAACAGTTGGACGTGTACTTTTTAATGAAGTAGAACCAGAAAATGCAGGATACTTTAATGAGGTACTTACCAAGAAAAATCTTCGAGAAATTATTGGAAAAATCCTTAAAGTAACTAGTGTTCCAGAAACCGCTGAGTTCTTAGATAAAATCAAAAGTATGGGGTATGGTTTTGCCTTTAAAGGAGGACTTTCCTTTAGTTTAGGTGATATTATCATTCCTCCACAAAAAGAACCTTTGATAGAAGAAGCCAATGACTTGGTTGAAGGAATTAAGGGGAACTACAACATGGGACTGATTACAAATAACGAACGATACAATCAGATCATCGATATTTGGACTAACACCAATTCACGTCTTACCAATCTGGCAATGAAGAGAATTAGTGAAGATCAACAAGGTTTTAACTCTGTGTATATGATGTTAGACTCCGGAGCTAGAGGATCTAAAAGAACAGATTCGTCAATTAACAGGTATGCGTGGTTTAATGGCAAAACCGAAGAAGTCAACTTCAGGAGGAGGAGAAATTATTGAAAATCCAATTCTTTCTAATTTTAAGGAAGGACTATCCATCTTAGAGTACTTTATTTCTACTCACGGAGCTCGAAAAGGACTTGCAGATACCGCTCTTAAAACTGCAGATGCAGGATACCTTACTCGACGTTTGGTTGATGTATCTCAAGACGTTATTATCAATACAGTAGATTGTGGTACACTCAGAGGTATTGAGGTTAAACCTTTACGCAAAAATGAAGA
Source organism: Candidatus Arcticimaribacter sp. (assembly GCA_038142965.1). GTDB lineage: Bacteria > Bacteroidota > Bacteroidia > Flavobacteriales > Flavobacteriaceae > Arcticimaribacter. Next base: position 106,245 of record JAYQLC010000001.1, read on the forward strand.
AATAGTTGAACCTTTATCGGATCGAATTAGAGGCAGAGTAGCTTTGTTTGATATCATAAATCCTCTTGACGCATCTGTAATCGTTGGGACAGGTGAGGAGATTTCAGACGCAGCAGCCGAAAGTATTGATGAACTTCCAATTGAATCAGTAGAAGTGCGTTCACCATTGACATGTGAAGCCAAAAAAGGTATATGTTCCTCTTGTTATGGTAGAAACCTTGCAACCGGTAAAATGGTTCAAAAGGGAGAAGCTGTCGGAGTTGTTGCAGCCCAATCTATTGGTGAGCCTGGAACTCAGTTAACCCTCAGAACATTCCACGTAGGTGGGGTGGCAGGAGGTAGCTCTCAAGAGAACGAACTTCGTGTGAAATTTGATGGAGTTGCTGAAATTGAAGATCTTAAAACAGTAAACGGAACAGATGCTGAAGGTAATGAAATCAAAATCGTGATTTCTCGAACCTCTGAAATTAAATTGATCGATAAAAAAACCAAAGTGGTTTTAAGTACCAATAACATTCCTTATGGATCTACTTTGATGATCGAAAATGGTAGTACCGTTAAAAAAGGAGATTTAATTTGTAATTGGGACCCATTCAACGGAGTTATCGTATCTGAATTTTCTGGTAAAATTGTATACGAAAACATCGAACAAGGGATAACTTATCAGGTAGAAATTGACGAGCAAACTGGTTTCCAAGAAAAAGTAATTTCTGAGTCTAGAAATAAGAAAATCATCCCAACTTTATTGATTCATGATAAAAAAAGGAAACGTATTGCGATCATACAACTTACCCGTTGGTGCTCACATTATGGTTGATGAAAATGAAAAAATAGAGGAAGGTAAAATCTTAGTGAAAATTCCAAGAAAATCTGCTCGTTCTGGTGATATTACAGGAGGTTTACCTCGTGTAACAGAACTTTTTGAGGCACGTAATCCTTCCAATCCAGCAGTTGTTTCTGAAATTGATGGGGTTGTTTCTTTTGGAAAAATTAAAAGAGGTAATCGAGAAATTATCGTTGAGTCTAAATTTGGTGATATCAAGAAATACCTTGTAAAGTTATCGAGTCAAATTTTGGTTCAGGAAAATGACTACGTCAAAGCAGGAATGCCTCTTTCCGATGGTTCCATTACTCCATTAGATATTTTGAACATTAAAGGTCCATCGGCTGTACAACAATATCTCGTAAACGAAGTACAAGAAGTATATCGATTACAAGGGGTAAAAATTAACGACAAGCATTTTGAGGTAGTTGTACGTCAAATGATGCGTAAAGTCAAAATTAACGATCCAGGAGATACAATTTTCTTAGAAAATCAATTGGTTCACAAATATGACTTCATAGCAGAGAACGATGAATTGTTTGGTAAGAAAGTAGTTGAAGATGCAGGAGATTCTGAAAACTTAAAAGAAGGTCAATTGATAACTTCAAGAGTTCTTCGAGATGAAAACTCAATTCTCAAACGTGAAGGGAAAACACTAGTTGTTGCAAGAGATGCTGCATCTGCTACTGCAACCCCAGAGCTTCAAGGAATAACAAGGGCTTCTCTTCAAACCAAGTCTTTTATTTCAGCAGCATCATTCCAAGAGACCACTAAAGTATTGAATGAAGCAGCCGTAAATGGTAAAGTAGATACCTTAGAAGGTCTTAAAGAGAATGTGATCGTTGGGCATAAAATCCCAGCAGGTACTGGTCTTAGAGAATACAATGATATCATTGTAGGATCCAAAGAAGAATATACAAGTTTGTTGATCAACAAAAACGAAGCCGAATTAGAAGCCTAAGTTATGAGTGATTCAAAGCAAGAAGAACAAAAGATCAATATTGAGTTAGATGAAGCAACAGCGGAGGGAACCTATTCCAATCTTGCAATAATCAACCACTCAATATCCGAGTTTATTGTCGATTTTATTTCAATGATGCCCGGGTCTCCAAAAGCAAAGGTCAAGTCAAGGATTATTTTGACACCACAACATGCCAAAAGACTACAAAAAGCATTGAGTGAAAACATCCAACGTTTTGAACAAGCAAATGGAGAAATTCAATTTCAAGAACAACCTCCAATTCCACTAAACTTTGGCCCTACGGGTGAAGCCTAAAAAACGAATCCTCGGCAGCAATGTCGGGGATTTTTATTTTTATTCATGATCACTTTTTTCTGGCCAATCAATTCATCTTAAAAATTGCTACATTAGTAAAAAACTATTACGATGTCCGATCAAAATTTTAAAAGCTTCAAGGAGTTTTATCCTTTTTATCTTTCCGAACACAAAAATAAAACCAGTAGAGTCTTACATTTTATAGGTACATTTTTGGTTTTAATCCTTTTGATCTTTCTAATTTTCGCCCAGAAAGAAGCCCGTTTTTGGATCATACTTCCATTGACAGGATACAGTTTTGCTTGGGTTGGTCATGCATTTTTTGAAAAAAATAAACCAGCTACTTTCAAACATCCCCTCTGGAGCTTAAGAGGGGATTTTAAACTTTTTTTTGAAATTCTATCAGGGAAAAGGGGTTTAATGCTAAAAGAGACTAGATAAAATTATCTCTACAAAATTTTATTGGATACATACATAGAGGATTAGTATTAGGTGTTTTTTTTTGGACTTGATTTCTAACTCATTAAGTTGTCATAATAACATTAGGTTACCTTTTTTATTTCAATAAAGTAGTTAAACTTTTTTATACACTTAATTTAAGTACAATTTTTACTAGAGAAAGCTTTATTAATTGTAAAATTTTTATTTTGTCAAAACAATAAATTTTTGAGTTGAAATATAATTTACAAGTTATGTTTAGTTTTTTATGCCATCGAATATAAAAATATGATTATTGAAATGGATATGATTTAAAATTTATGTTATAAAATCATATTTAAAGATCCTCCAAAGATGCTCCAAAATTAATATGTAGTACATTGTTAGTTGGTGTTACCAAAACAGGAACAGATTTCACACCTGCTTTTTTTGCTTCTTCAATTTTAGACTGATCTTCACCAAGATTTACAATTTCAATTTTTTCAAGTCCAATTAAATGAGTAATTTCTTTTTCGGCGGTAAGACATATGGCAACCAGCATGGTAAAAAATAGATCTTTTACCTGAGCTTAGATTTAGATATAGTATGAGCTCTTTATATGAGGAGAGATGGGGAATGTGGTATAAAGATCTTATGGGATCTTTAGCCGTCAATATTTTGGTTCCCAATGGAACTTGGCAAACAATTTGGTTCAGATCGGGGAGTCAAGGCTATGGTTGGAACGAAGCGGTCATTGATTTAAGTGAATATCAGTCTACCCCATTTAAAATCAGGTTAGTAGCGCAAGTATCCCAGAATACTTGGGCTATACAATCGGATATTGCTATTGATGCGCTTACAATCGGGAAAATCGATGAAACCCCACCAAATGTTATTAGAGAAGAAGATTTTTCTTGGTCTTGCAACAACGAAGCACCAGAGCAGATAAATTTCACTAACCTAGTTGGAAATTATGAAACATGGTATTTATGGTCACCATGGTACAACCATATGGTTAGTGCAATGAAAGGAGAAAGTCTGTTACAAATTGATGAAAGCGCGGAAAGTAGCCTAGGAAACTATAATTATTCGTTTGATGTTGATATTCGTTTCCACAATATATCTGCGCATCGAGCAGGGATATTTTTTAATTATCAAAATTCAAATAACTATTACTATATTTACCTTGAAGAAGGAAAAGGAGCTTCAAGTAATGACGCTCTGGTCTTTGCTAAAAAAGATAATGGTACAGTAAGTATTTTGGCTCAAGCTAGTATTCAGGAGCTTGTTCAAACCAGCAAGTGGTATGGGTTTAGGTTACAATATGAAAATGGATCTTTCCGCTTTTATTTGGACAAAGGTGATCAAGAGATGATAAGTCCAATTTTTGAAGTTACCGATACAACCTACCAAGGTGGAAGTTTAGGTTTGAGAAACTACAAAAATTACAATTCAGGAGGAACTTCTTGGGACAATATTCTCGTTACTAATGATGGTCCAGCTATTTTTTCGTTGTCGAGTAAAAGTGCTTTTAATCAAAATGAAGTAGATGGGATTACATTATTTAAAAATGTTCCCAATCCATTCAGTGATCATACTCAAATACGATATACATTGGAAAGAAGTGGTAAGGTCCATTTGGAAATATTGGACCATAATACTGCACAAACTATAATAGTACTAGTTGATCAAATGCAGAAAGCTGGAAATCATAACGTTTATTGGGATTCAAAAGATCTTAATGGAAATAAGGTTAGGTCTGGAATCTATTATGCGCGTTTAGAGGTAAATGGAAAACATCAAATTATACGCTTGCTTGTAGAGTGATGCAGTTAAAGATTGATAAATTAATAAAATTAATCACAGCCTTTACGTAAAATTTTATCCATTTTTCTTCCTTTAGCAAGTTCATCAACTAATTTATCTAGGTAACGCGTTTTTTTTGTCAGAGGGGTAGTAATATTCTCAATTCTGTAACCACAAATGACTCCTGTAATCAAATGGGCATTGGGATTGATGGATGCATTTTTAAAGAAAGTTTTAAAGGTTACTTTTTGATCAATCAGTTCTGCTAAAGCTTGATCATCATAGCCGGTTAGCCATTCAATTACGGTATGCAATTCTTCTTTGGTTCTTCCTTTTTTTTCTACTTTATTAACATAAAGTGGATAAACAGACGAAAAAGTCATTTGAGCAATGCGTTGGTCATGAGTTGGGGTTGTAGTCATAGTATGGTTGTTTTAAAATTCAGAAGTCATGTGAAAAGTTATGGAAGGATATTTTTGTTGGGTCATTTGTAGAGAAAAACTAGAGTCTGCTAAAAAGACCATTTGTCCCTGCTTGTCTTTAGCTAAGAACTTTTGTTTTACTCTTTTGAAATCTAAAAACTCATCATTTTTTTCGTCTTCCGCCTCTACCCAACAGGCCTTGAATACATTCAGGTTTTCATAAGAGCACTTTGCTCCATATTCGTGCTCCAATCGGTATTGAATTACCTCAAACTGAAGTGCTCCAACTGTACCGATTATTTTCCTATTGTTGAGAGATAATGTAAAAAGCTGAGCTACCCCTTCGTCCATCAATTGATCAATTCCTTTGTTTAGTTGTTTGGCTTTCATTGGGTCGGCATTGTTGATATACCTAAAATGTTCGGGAGAAAAACTCGGAATACCTTTGAAGTGAATTTGTTCACCTGAAGTTAAAGAATCACCAATTTTAAAATTCCCAGTGTCATGAAGTCCAACAATATCCCCAGGATAGGAAATGTCAACAATCTCTTTTCGTTCTGCGAAAAAAGCATTGGGACTTGAGAATTTTATTTTTTTGTTATTTCGAACGTGCAGGTAGGGGATATTTCGTTCAAAAGTTCCAGAAACAATTTTAATGAAAGCTAGGCGATCTCTATGATTAGGATCCATATTGGCATGTATTTTGAAAACAAAGCCGCTAAAAGATTTTTCATCAGGTTGAATCATTCGTTCTTCTGCTTGTTTCTCTAAAGGAGCAGGTGCAATGTCGATAAAACAATCCAAAAGCTCTTGAACTCCAAAGTTATTCAAAGCAGATCCAAAAAAAACAGGTTGTTGTTTACCTGCTAAATATTCTTCTTGAGAGAAGGCAGGATAGACACCGGCCACCAATTCTAATTCATCTCTAAGAGTTTGCAGAGAACTAGTGCCAATTAGTCGTTCCAATTCTGGATCTTTAAGAGAGTCAAAAGAAACGGTGTTCCCTTTAGTCTGTTTATCTTCCTCTAAAAATAACTTTGCGTTTTTATTCCAAATATTGTAGATCCCTTTGAAATCATAACCCATTCCAATAGGATGAGATAGGGGAGTAACACGAAGTCCTAGTTTTGATTCAACCTCATCTAACAAATCAAATGAATCTTTTCCTTCTCGATCCAGTTTGTTGATGAATACAATCATGGGAATATTTCTCATACGGCAAACTTCAACAAGTTTTTCGGTTTGTTCCTCAACACCTTTTGCTACATCAATTACAACAATAACGCTATCTACAGCAGTTAAGGTTCTATAAGTGTCTTCGGCAAAATCTTTGTGTCCTGGGGTGTCTAGGATGTTAATTTTTTTGTCTTTGTAAAGGAAAGCAAGAACTGAAGTTGCAACTGAGATTCCTCTTTGGCGTTCAATTTCCATGAAATCACTTGTCGCACCTTTTTTTATTTTATTGGATTTAACCGCCCCTGCTTCTTGAATTGCGCCTCCAAAAAGGAGTAGTTTTTCTGTAAGAGTTGTTTTACCTGCATCGGGATGTGATATAATTCCAAAGGTTCTTCTCTTGGCTATTTCTTTTAAAAACATCAAAATAATTTTGTTCAAAAATAACACTATAAATTGGAAGGAGGTTTCTTTTCAAAATAGGTTTTTGATAAATTAATCGGTAATTTTGAATTGAATGAAAGAAGAAAAAGTTATTCTGGTTACTCCAAAAGATGAGCCCATTGGATTAATGTCAAAAATGGAAGCTCATGAGAAAGCAGTTTTGCATCGTGCATTTTCAGTGTTTGTAATAAACAGTAAAAACGAGTTAATGCTTCAACAACGAGCATTCGGAAAATATCATTCCCCAGGTTTATGGACCAATACCTGTTGTAGTCATCAACGCCATCAAGAGGGAAACATTGAAGCTGGCATGAGAAGATTGAGAGAAGAAATGGGTTTCGAAACGGATTTAGAATATTTGTTTAATTTTATATATAAGGCACCTTTTGACAATGGATTAACCGAGCATGAACTGGATCATGTGATGTTGGGAAGGTACGAAAATGAACCTATAATCAATCCAGAAGAGGTAGCCTCTTGGAAATGGATGAATATTGATGAAATCCACTCAGATTTAATTGATAATCCTGAAAATTACACCGTATGGTTTGCAATTATTTTTGAACGTTTTTACAAACATATAAAAGAGAAAGTATGAATGTCACTATAAGCAGAAAAGCACATTTTAATGCTGCACACCGTTTGTACCGAAAAGATTGGTCTGACGAACAAAACAATCTTATTTTTGGAAAATGTTCAAACCCTAATTTTCATGGCCATAATTATGAGCTAATTGTCAGTATCACTGGTCCCGTTGATCCAGAGACTGGATATGTTATGGATATGAAAGTTCTAAAAGATCATATTAAAACGGAAGTTGAGGATGCATTTGATCATAAAAATCTAAACCTCGAGGTACCTGAATTTATGGACACCATTCCAACTGCAGAAAATATTGTAGTTGTGATTTACAATAAGCTCAAAAAAATATTAAAAACAAATCAAAGTATGGAAGTTGTATTGTACGAAACTCCAAGAAACTTTGTTACCTATTCAGAAAACTTATGAGTCTAAAAGTTGGAGATTTAGTCCCTTCTTTTGAATTACTCGATCAACACGGCAATTGCTTCAAGAGCGAAACCGTATTGGGTAAAAAACCAGTTGTAATATATTTTTACCCAAGAGATGAAACTCCAGGATGTATTGCCGAAGCATGTAGTTTTAGAGATCATTATGAGGAGTTTGTTGAGCTTGGAGCTGAGGTTATTGGAGTGAGTTCAGATGGAGTTAAAAACCATCAGAAATTTGCGAAAAGACACCGATTACCTTTCATATTACTGTCTGATAAGAAACAAAAAGTCCAGCGGTTGTTCAAATTGCCAAAATTGTTATTTGGGCTCTATACTAAGCGGATTACTTTTGTAGTAGATAAAGAAGGTAAAATATCTTATGTACACAATAGCCTAAGGCCAGACAGCCATATCAAAAAAGCACTACAAAAATTACAGTTATAAAAAAGAAGTACCTTTGATAAAATTTAAATTTTGATTATGGCCAGTAAAAAGCAACTAAAGAAAGACATCAATAATAGTGTTGGCGCTTTGATAGAAGAAATATATGTTTGGGAATTGTTAAATCCCAAAGGTGATTTTAAGAAAAGTGAAAAATTAATAGACGAAGCAATTGCTTTATTTGATGAATTGATCATGAAAATTCACGATCATACAGAAGAAATCCCGGCAAAGAAATACTTTAATTCAATTGTAGAAGAGTTAAATACAAAAACAGCTTCGATCTCTGCTAAGGTTAGTAAATTGAAATAATTTCGGTTTATTCGGCTTTTTCTAATTCCTCTTTCAAAGAAGCAAGATAATTTCCAAACTCAACCCCATAGGTTGAGTTTTTTACATTTTCAGACATTTTATTGTAAAGATCATCAAGGAATTTTTTATTGGCATCGTTCACCTCGAAAAGACCAATGTAAGCAGCAATTTCTTTGTCAGCATTATTGCTGGCAAAATTCAAAGCATAAAGATAACGACGGCGCAACAGACTTTCTGAAGCCTTGGTAAGTTTTTGTTCTTTCTCTTCCGCAGTTAGTCCATCATTTTTAATAAAGTCCTTGATAAGATCAAGATTCTGTTCATTAAACTTTCTGAGGACGGATTGGTATTCTTCAAACAATATTTGATTTTCAGAGCCACTAATTTGAGCACTACTTTCAAAAGTTTTTAAAAGTGAATTGATTGTAATCTCACCTTTCTCGCCAAAAAATAAAATGCGGTCGTTCAGAGTATCTCCATCTTCTTTTGCCAAATATAAATAATAAATCTCAGGAGATTCAATGTTGGCCTGTAATTTGAAATCACTATTTTTTTCGACCGTGAAAGAATCAATATTGATGATCGTGCTGTCTTGTATTTTTTGAAGGTAAAGGGTACCTTTTCTTAAACCATCGATTTTACCGTTACTTGCATAGATTTTTTGTTGGGTGCGCCGCATGAAATTAAAAGGCTTAGAACGAAAATGGTATAAAAGAATCTCATAAGATATATTGTTATTTATTGAGCCAGTAGGTTAACTTAAATGTTAAACTTCTAACCTTAGGTGCAAAAGTATCAGTTACAAAGTAATTATCATTATAAACGAGATAAAAATCTGATAAAGGACTAAATCTCCATTGTAACCTCGAATTAATCCCAAAAATATCAGATTGTGAACTGAATTGGAAAAAAGTTCCCCAAAAAACCTTTTTACTGAAGGTAATATCAACTTTAGGACCGATAAGAATAAGATTTGCAGAGGGGTAAGGATCAGGAAGTCTTATTTGCTCGTAATTCAAACGCATACTTGCTGTTAAATGAGGTTGAACACGGTAGTTCATTTGAGAAGATACAGAAAACTTTGTCCCATTGAAAAAATTACCATATGAGCTTTTTATGTTGTAATTAAAAATATTACTCCTATCCGATTGAAATGACAATTCAACATCATCATAATCATAACCTGTTCCTCCTTGTAAAGAAATATCAGAGTTACTTCGCGTGGGGTCAAAATCATTAATTAAATAGGTGTAACGATCGCTGTAGCGGAATTCGAACTTAGCCTGATTCAAAAATGAGACCTCAACACTAGACCATAATCCACGATCGGTAGTGAGGTAATCATCTTTTGGACGACCTACATAATAAAAAGATTGAGATAAATTTATGGATCTCAATGTTTTCGACTTCAGCCAAATACGGTAGGTGTATCTAAAGTAATTTTTTAAAATTCCAGTTCTTCTAATAAAACCTAAATCTGACTGATAATTTTCTCCAATTCGAGTTCCACTAAAAGAAACCGAGTGAATTTTTGCGTTGTAATTAAATCGAACTCCAGAGGCATATGCTTCTTTTTTTGATCGGGACTAAAGGAGTGGTGAAAAAAGCTTCTCCCTGTCCAGCGGTTACTTTTTGATGCCAAGTTAAAATCCAACCCTAAAACTCGATTAAATTCATCTTGGTTATGGTCAAATTCTGGATTACCCGTAGTTTGACGGTTTACAAAAATAAAACTCAAATTGGATCGATCTAAAACTTGTTGTTGTAGTGTAAAAACAGTATTGTTATTTGCAACGATTTGATTTGATGGATCTTGATCCGTTTGCATATTAAGAAAACCCAAACGTAAATCATTGTTAATTTTTCCACTCAATCTCACACCAGCAATGATTTTATTTTCAAAAGTAGTACCCGTTGTGTCCTTCGCGACTCCAATTCTTCTTGAGAAAAAAGGCTGTGCTTCTCGTCTGTCTCCAAAATTTACAAATAAATCACTGTTCTGAATAAAAAACTGACGTTTTTCGGGTAAAGTAACTTCAAATCTAGATAAGTTAATTATTTGATCGTCAACCTCAACTTGAGAAAAATCTGGATTAAATGTCAAATCCAAATTCATACCACTTCCAATAGAAATTTTAGCATCACCTCCATAGTTAAAATTGTTTAATTGTTGATTAGCGTCGAAATCTTTTTGAATTGCACCACCAACATAAGGAATGAGAGCGATCATTTTTTTTGATTTCTTCAAAGGCTTTTCAAAATTGAGGACACCCATGTAGGCTAAGCCTGCAATGGTTTGATTTTGAGGTACATTAGCCCATGTAGACCATTGTCTGGTATGCGTGTCATGACGATAAACATTAACCCTCCACTGGGTAGCTCCTTCTGGATATTGTATAGACTTTAAAGGGATTTTAATTTCAGAAACTGTAAAACCATTTTGTTGACTGGGTTCGGTTTCCCATTTAACATCCCAACTTTTATTGTAGTCCTTTTCGTAATTATTTCCTCCGTTTGAAACTAGAGATTCTCTTTTTACACCCAATGGATTGGTTCCAAACATAAACCCATTGGTTCCATCCATAAAAGTATCAAGAACCAGGGTTATGTTATCGTTTCCAGCACCAGAGTAATCTCTTCTTAGTGATGGAACAATGTATTCTGAAGCTTCCGAATAAGAGGTAACAAGAACATACAGATTTTCATCATCAACTAAAAATTTTGCAGTCGTAGGTTGGTCTGCTTTAAGGCTATCGGTTGGAAACCATTGCCAAAACCCAGAAATCTCATCTGCAGTTTCCCAAGACTTTCTCTTTTCCAAAGCCATCAATTTCTATGGCTTCACCAGTATGTTTTACAAAGGCATTTCTAACTTCTTGGGCGATTGAAATAGAAGTAAAGGCAGTCAGAAAATATAGGGTAATGAGACTTTTAATGGCAGTAGATTTATGAAGTGAATTTTGACAAATTTTATTAGGTAATACTTTAAGACTAAACATTTGACTGATGGTTTAATTCAATTGAAGAAAACTAAGTTTTGAGTCTTGTTTACTTTCAAAACTACTGATAAATTGTCCTTTAATTATTAATTTTATGCAAACTATATATTATAAACTATGAAAAATATTTTTTATTTTATTTCGGCGCTGTTTATTATTGGTTGTGGAAGTGATAACGATCCTGATATATTATCTACTGGATCACCAATAACACAGCTGGATGCTACAGGAACTGTTTCTCAACAAACAGCAGTTGAGGCAAAAAAAACCATATATGGAAAGTGGGACATAGGAAATAGTGCAAAATCTGTTTCAGCTCGAAATTCAAATGGCTGTGCTTTTGATTACATTGAATTCACAGATGATGCATATATCATGGCATTAGTTATTGATAATGAAACGGTAACTGCTTTCGGTGACTATGTTTTGAATGAGGATACTTCAGAAAATGTGTCAAGTGTTGATTTGTTTTTTAATTTGGGAACTTCAGAAATAAAAATTGCCACTTTAACCGACATTGTAGTAGTTGAAGAGGGCAATAATCTTTCTGCAACTTTTAATATTGAGTTGAGCATCCCTGAAGAGTCAGATTTTGATGTTTGTAATTCAATTCAAGGAGATTATTCTGCAGATAAAGATGAGCCTATGACTGAAAGCACTTCAGCTTCTCCAGATTCAAATCATGCAAAGATTGTAAAAACATGGAACCTTGTCTCGGTTGTTACAGATGGTCAAGACATAACCTCTGATATTTTTATGGATATTTGTGAAAATGATTTCGATGAAGGTTATGTGGAGGGATGTACACCAGCAACTTCTATCTCTATATCCTTTTCTGCATTTGGAACCTATTCCATAGTTTTCTTAGGAAGCAATCAAGGAACATCTGTAGAAACAGAGTCTTGGTCATGGAATTCCTCGGATCAAACCTCTTTCTCTTATGGTGATGATGATGATGGAGGAACGGTTATAATCCAAACCCTGACAGACACGAGTTTAGTGGTTGTTGATGATGATGATGGACAAACCTTTACTTTAGAAGCTCTCTAAACACAAATTTTTAATAAAAAAGCTTTGCTTGCAAGGATTTCTATACCTTTATTTTCCTAAAAGTCAAATTGATTCGTGGATCTATTCGCTTTTGAGTTTTTGCGATTTGATGTTGCCAGTGGTGCTGCATTTCACCACCCATGATCAACAAACTTCCATGAGCAAGTTTAATTTTATGTCTTTCTGTTTTAATTTTTTTATGCCTGATGTGAAAAAACCTTTCAGCACCTAAACTAACTGAAGCAATGATGGGATTTCTACCCAATTCCTTTTCATCATCGGAATGCCAACCGTTACTGTCTTTTCCATCCCTGTATTTATTCAGTAAAACGCTTGTGAATTCGTGTTGCTCTACAGTCTTTATTTTCGAAAGAATATGCAGTAATGTTGAAGACATTGGTTCGGGATTCATGGTGATTCCCGAATAGCTGTAGGGGTTATTATTTATACTGTGAAGAGAAGTTAATCGAGGTTGGGGATATGTCTTGCCAAATATTGTAATGGGGTCTTGCCTCCAAGGAATTTCAGTGTCCAAAGTTTTGTAAAGGAGATCTGCCTCTTCTTTTGACCAAAAAAGCCCCAAAATAAATTAGTTCACCATCGGGTAGTTTCGGTTTCCAAACAGGAGTCCCATCAGAGAAGAGTTCATGCATATTCAAAAGTACATCTAATTTTTACTTTTTGAGTTTGCAAAGCACTAAATTCTTAACTAAAAACTTGTTTTGATGCTTTCAAAACAGAGGTTGACCGACTGAAATAAGTAAGTGCAGAATTTTCAGAAAACTCTCGATTGATTATCTTTAAGAAAAATACTACTATTATTATTAAAATAATCTGACATGAATGTTCGTACAGGCTTTATTTTTTTATCCTTCCTAACCCTCATTTTAACCACAGCAATTTACTTCATATGGGAACCGATAAAATGGAGTTTGATTTTAACCGCTCCTTTAATTTTACTTGGTTTTTTTGACCTGACTCAAAAAAGACAAACCATCCTCCGGAATTTCCCTGTTCTAGGGCATTTGCGTTATATACTAGAGGCTATTCGCCCCGGGATTATGCAGTATTTTGTAGAAACTGACACTCAGGGACGTCCCATCAACAGGATGTTTAGAAGCTTGATTTATCAAAGAGCAAAAGACGTAACCGATACAGTTCCTTTTGGAACACAGATGGATGTTTATCGATCGGGTTATGAGTGGATGGATCATTCTATGTATGCTATTGATCAAGATCAAGTAGATTCGAGCCCAAGAGTTGAGGTAGGTAGTAAGCACTGTTCCCAGCCCTATTCAGCAAGTATGTTAAACGTATCTGCAATGAGTTATGGATCGTTAAGTAAAAATGCTGTTTTGGCATTAAATAAAGGTGCTAAAATTGGAGGCTTTGCCCAAAACACAGGAGAGGGCTCAATCAGTCCGTTTCACTTAGAATCACAAGGAGATCTAATTTGGCAAATTGGAACAGGTTATTTTGGTTGTAGAACTAAAGAAGGAGACTTTTGTCCCGATTCATTTGCAGAAAAGGCCGCTTTAGATTCGGTTAAAATGATTGAAATAAAAGTATCTCAGGGTGCTAAACCGGGACATGGAGGGATCTTACCCGCTGCCAAAAATACCCCAGAAATAGCAGCAATTAGAGGAGTAGATCCACACATAGACGTACACTCCCCTCCGAGTCATTCTGCATTTTCAAATCCAACAGAATTGATTGATTTTATTTCATTATTGCGTGAGCGATCCCTTGGGAAACCCATTGGGTTTAAATTATGTATCGGCAAAAAACAAGAATTTATCGATATCTGTAAAGCTATGCTAGTAACTGGGATTACACCCGATTTTATTACGGTAGATGGAGGAGAGGGAGGAACAGGTGCAGCTCCTGTTGAATTTTCAAACTCCCTCGGTGTTCCCTTACGCGACGGACTAGCCTTTGCCTATGACACTTTAGTGGGTTATGGTTTAAAAGATGAAATTAAATTGATCGCTTCCGGAAAAATATTTACGGGATTCCATATAGCTCGTGCCTTGGCTCTGGGTGCCGATATGGTAAGTTGTGCACGTGCAATGATGATGGCCATTGGTTGTATTCAGGCATTGGAATGTAATAACAACACTTGTCCAGTTGGTGTAGCTACGCAAAACAAATCTTTGATGAGTGGATTAGATGTAAACGATAAATCGGCTCGTGTGGCTAATTTTCATAGAAAAACACTAAAGAGTTTTACAGAGTTGCTGGCTGCCTCAGGATTGAGTGCTCCTGATCAACTTCGTCGACAGCACATCAACAGACGTTATGGAATGAATCTTATAAAAAGGTATGACCAAATTTTTCCTTATTCTGAGAAAAATTCATTGTTGTAAATGGGGTATTTTTTGATTTTTGATTAAAAACTCTCTTTTGAATTCTGGAATAAACCATTAAACAGCCTCAATTAAACAAAATCCCATTTTTCTACGGGTTACAAAACCGAGTTGTTCGTAGAGCTTTATTGCATTGAGATTGTTTTCGTCCACATGCAGAATAGGGATTTTGTTTTCGGAAAAGATTTTATCGGTAGTTTTTTTAAGGAGCTGTTTCGCATAGCCTTTTTTACGGAAGTCAGGTAATGTAACCACAGCGCTCACCTCGGTGTATGAATTCATCTTGATGCGTTCTCCCGAGGCTGCTATCAATTTTTTTCCAGAGTAGATACCAAAATAGGATCCCATCTGTACTGTTTTCTCTCGAATAAATCCAGGTTGTACAAAATTCACTAAATCATAAAGTTCCTTTTTTTGTTTAACAGAATCAAGGGTAACAATCGGTTCGGTAATTTGCAAATCAAAGGGACTGGATAATAACATTTGATTTGCTGTAAGTTGTTTTTTAATTTGTGTTTTCGCACCAGTAGTTGGTTGCTCTCCTACCATGTAAAAATGAGAAGTAAGCATGCTGTATTGATCCGAAGCAGAGCTTGTAGCACCTATTGGTCCTTTTCCCCCAAAAACACTAAACTCGGGTTTGTAAAATTTACAGCCGTCAAATTCAACCGCATATTGCTTGTGTGTTTCTTCTAGGGCATACCAAATGGGATTGTCGAGTTTGTAGTCTTCATCTTGATTCATTCAATACCAACCTTTTGTTAGAGCTAGTTAAAATACTTCAATAAAAAAGGCTGTCTCAAAAGACAGCCTTTTTTTATTTAATCAGATCAACAGAGCGAACAATAAATTGAGTGAGCTCCTCTCCTTTAAGAAGATTCTGTGATAAGCGAGCCAAATCAAGAGTTTGTTGAATGAGACGTTCCCGTTTCTTCTTGGTCTTGGTTTTCAAGATTTGACTGACCAGAGGGTGATTTGTATTTACCACCAAAGTGTACATTTCAGGGAAATTTCCAAACATACCTCCGCCACCGCCGGTTTGCTGCATTTCTTTCATACGGCGCATAAATTCGGGTTGCGTCAAAACAAAAGGAAGTTGTGAACTGCTCAATGCTTCGAGTTGAATGGTATATTTTTCTTTGGGTACTACTTCTTCGATAAGAGGAGTAAGTGCTTTTTTTCATCCTCTGAAAGTTTAGAAACTGTAACTTCATCTTTTTTGATCAGATTGTCAATAGCATCACCGTCTACTCGTGCAAAAGAAATTTTTTCGTGAGTACTTTCTAGTTTTTGAATCAGGTGGGGAACAATAGGAGAATCCAAGAGTAATACTTGATACCCCTTTTCTTTAGCAGACTCGATGTAGGAATGTTGCTCATCTTTGTTTGAAGCATAAAGAACAACAAGTTTATCGTCTTTGTCAGTTTGCAAATCCTTAGTAGCCTTTTTCAATTCTTCAAAAGTGAAGTAGGTCCCATCAACAGTAGGGTAGAGAGCAAATTTATCAGACTTTTCGAAGAACTTATCTTCAGAAAGCATCCCGTATTCAATAACCACTTTGATGTCGTTCCACTTTTGTTCGAAAGCAGTACGGTCTTTTTGAAAAGGCT
This sequence comes from Candidatus Arcticimaribacter sp., assembly GCA_038142965.1. Taxonomy (GTDB): domain Bacteria; phylum Bacteroidota; class Bacteroidia; order Flavobacteriales; family Flavobacteriaceae; genus Arcticimaribacter. Next base: position 122,394 of record JAYQLC010000001.1, read on the forward strand.
AGCCAATTTATCAGCAACTTTACGGGTGATGTAGTTGCTGATTTTCTTAACGGCACCATCTGCTTGTAAATAACTTCTAGATACGTTTAATGGAATATCTGGAGAATCAATAACACCGCGAAGAAGGGTCAAAAATTCAGGAACAATTCCCTCAACATTATCCGTTACAAAAACTTGGTTTTGGTAGAGCTGAATTCTATCTTTTTGAATATTAAGATCATTGCTTAGTTTTGGAAAGTAAAGTATCCCTGTCAGGTTGAAAGGATAATCTACATTCAAATGAATGTTGAACAAAGGCTCTTCAAATTGGGTAGGGTAGAGTTCGCGATAAAAAGATTTGTAGTCTTCTTCTTTCAAGTCAGCCGGCTGTTGTGTCCAAGCTGGATTTGGATTATTTACAATATTATCAACAGTTACTTTTTCAGCCTCTGTTCCTTCTGCAGCTCCATCAGGAACAGGAAGGGTTTCTTCCTTGGTTCCAAATTTAATAGCTACCGGCATGAATTTGTTGTACTTATTCAGAAGCTCGGTAATTTTTGCATTTTCTAAAAATTCAACAGAATCTTCAGCGATATGAAGAATAATTTCTGTCCCTCGTTCTGTTTTATCATGTTGTTCCAAAGTAAACTCTGGGGAACCATCACAGCTCCAGTGAGCAGCTGGTTCATCTTTGAAGGACTTTGTGATTAATTCAACTTTTTCTGCAACCATGAAAGCAGAATAGAACCCTAATCCAAAATGGCCAATAATGCCACTATCAGCAGCACTATCTTTGTATTTTTCTAAAAACTCCTCTGCACCAGAAAACGCAACTTGGTTAATGTATTTTTTCACTTCTTCTGAAGTCATCCCAATTCCTTGGTCGATGATGTGGAGGGTTTTGTTTTCTTTGTCCAGCTTGATTTCAATTATGGGATCGCCTAGCTCTCCAATTGATTCACCCAGATTGCTAAGATGTTTTAACTTTAACGTTGCATCCGTCGCATTTGATATGAGTTCACGTAAAAAAATCTCGTGATCGCTGTACAAAAATTTCTTAATGAGAGGGAAAATGTTCTCTACAGAAACATTGATTTTACCTTTTGACATAATTTTTTTTTTTTATCACAACTCAAAAAAAATACCATTCTTTTTTCGCTGACAAATTGGCATTTTATTTTGTTTAATTTTTTTTCATAAAAAGATAAACAGTTTGTATCTTTGTAATAAATAGAAATACTCATGGCAACAGCAAAAAAGACAAAAAACTCAAATATTATTACTCTCTACATGGAGAGCGTCTTGGAAAACGAAAAATTTCCACTCTCGGTTTACAAATTTTGTAAGGCCAATTCAATCGAAGAATCTGACTTTTACAAAACATTCGCATCTCTAGATTCTGTAAAACTTCAGATTTGGCAAGTTTTTTTGAAAACACAATTGATCTGATTCGTAAAAACAAAAGATTTGATGAGTTGAGCAGAAAAGATCGTTTGTTGACTTTTTATTTTACTTTTTTTGAAGTTCTTCAGCTTAACAGAAGTTATGTATTTTTTGCACTTAACTCGGCAGGATCTCCAATGGCTGTAATGGGACAATTAAAAAAACTAAAAAGTTGTTTTAAAGGTTTCTCCTCTGATCTAATTGAAGAAGGTAACGATGACAAAACATTGAACATAACCAAACATCCTGTTGCATTATTTTCAGAAGCAGCTTGGGCTCAATTGTTATTTTTATTAAAATTTTGGTTGGATGACACTTCAAAGAATTATGAAAGAACAGATGAGGCAATAGAAAAATCGGTCACAGTTGCTTTTGACGTATTTGATAACACCCAACTCGAAAGATTACTGGATTTCGGGAAGTTTTTGTGGAAGGAAAAACTAAATAAAGCTTATTGAAAACACTAGATTACATCCCTACTGGAAAAATAGAGCGTGCAGGAAAGTTGATGAGCACGGGCGTTAAAATAGGAGGGAATTACATTAAATACATAGGAGATAAAATTACAGATCCCAAAAATGCCAAGGAAAATTTTGATGAAAATAATGCCGCAGACATTTACGATGGTCTAAAAAGCCTAAAAGGAAGTGCATTAAAAGTTGCACAAATGTTGAGCATGGAGAAAAACTTGTTACCGGGTGCCTATGTAGATAAATTTAGCTTGGCTCAATTCTCTGTGCCACCATTATCTGGACCGCTGGTAAGAAAAACATTTAGAAAATATTTAGGCGAATATCCAGAAACAATATTTGACACTTTTGAATCTGAATCCGTAAACGCAGCTAGCATTGGACAAGTTCACAAAGCCACACATAATGGCAAGAAACTTGCCGTGAAAATTCAATACCCGGGAGTAGCAAATAGTATCAGTTCAGATTTGACATTAGTAAAGCCTGTTGCTACACGGTTATTTAATCTGAAGGGTAAAGATTCAGAAAAATATTTTAAGGAAGTTGAGGGAAAGTTGTTGGAGGAAACAAACTACACTCTAGAATTGGAACAAAGTAAATCAATGACCGAGGCTTGTTCGCACATCCCTAACCTGAAATTTCCTAAATATTATAAAGATTTTTCATGTGACAAAATTCTAACTATGGACTGGATGTCTGGAATTCATTTAGCGCAATACACCTCCAGACAAAATGATCCTAAAGAGAGCAATTCAATAGGACAAACACTTTGGGACTTTTATATGTACCAAATGCACGTTTTGAAACGTGTTCATGCAGATCCTCATCCCGGGAACTTTTTAGTTGACAGTTCTGGTAATCTAGTTGCAATTGACTTTGGATGTATCAAAGAAGTTCCAGAGGATTTTTATGTACCTTATTTCGAATTAGCTCAAAAAGAGGCGATGGAAGATCGGGATTTTTTCATTGATAAAATTACCGCTTTAGAAATCCTAAGACCTGATGATTCAGCAAAAGATAGTGCATACATAACAGATTTGTTCCACGAGTTACTTGGAGTATTGACTTTTCCTTTTCACAATGAAACCTTTGATTTTTCTGATGAGATCTTTTGGGGAAAGGTTGCTCAAATGAGTGAAAGACTCTCTAAGGATGAGCAATTACGTAAGCTAAATGGAAATCGTGGTTCAAGACATTTTTATATATTAACCGTACATTCTTTGGATTGTACAACTTATTACATGATTTAAAATCCAATGTCGTTGTAGATAATTACAAAAAGTTCATCTAATTTTTTTGTTATGGTTTCTATTATTCTTTACTTTTAATGAACTACTAACAAAAACTTATGTACAATTCAAAAATTATTGGGTTAGGAAAATACCTTCCAGAAAATGTTGTAACCAATTCCGATCTATCCAAAATCATGGATACCTCTGATGAATGGATAACCGAGAGAACAGGAATAAAGGAGCGACGCCACATAAAAAAAGGAGATGGAAACACCACAGCAACGATGGCTCTAAAAGCAACCAAAATTGCTTTGGAACGTGCAAATTTGAAAGCCGAAGATTTGGATTTAATCCTTTTTGCAACACTAAGCCCCGATTATTATTTTCCAGGTTCTGGAGTAATTCTTCAAGACTTGTTGGGGATTCCAGCTTGTCCAGCGATGGACATTCGGAATCAATGTAGTGGGTTTATTTATGCGTTATCTACTGCAGATCAGTTCATCAAAACAGGAATGTACAAAAACATATTGGTCGTAGGATCAGAAAACCATTCTGGTGGTTTGGATATGACCTCAAGAGGCCGTGGAGTGTCTGTAATTTTTGGAGACGGTGCTGGTGCAGCTGTTTTAACCAGAGAAAAAAATACGGATCGTGGTATTATGTCTTCCCATATTTATTCTCAAGGAAAGCATGCTGAGGAATTATCTTTAATTGGTCCTAGTACTCAACGTTGGGTTCCCGAAATAATAGACGCAAACGACCCAGAAGATTTAAGTTATTACCCTTACATGAATGGTCAGGTTGTTTTCAAGCATGCAGTTGTTCGTTTTTCGGAAGTAATTAACGAGGGTTTACAAAAAAATAATTGGCAAGCGAGTGATATTGATGTGTTGGTACCCCATCAAGCTAACTTAAGAATTTCACAATTTATACAAAAGAAATTTGGATTAGAAGATCATCAAGTTTACAACAACATTATGCGATATGGTAATACCACTGCCGCCTCAATTCCAATTGCTTTGACAGAGGCTTGGGAAGAGGGTAAAATCAAAGAAGGTTCAAAGGTAGTTCTAGCAGCTTTTGGAAGTGGGTTTACATGGGGAAGTTCAATGATAGTCTGGTAAGATGCACAATACAAATAAGTCTACTTTAATTCTTGGAGCTTCTACTAATATCGAGCGCTATTCTAACAAAGCTTTTTACAAATTGAAAGCTGCTTCACATACTGTATTTGCTTTAGGGTCTCGAGCTGGAGTTATAGGTGACACTAAAATTTACACAGAACATCAATCAGAATGGAAAAATGTAGATACAGTTACTTTGTATTTGAGTCCAGTTCGTCAAGAGACCTATTATGACTATCTTATAAAGTTAAAACCCAGAAGGGTGGTTTTTAACCCTGGAACAGAAAATAAAAAATTAGAAAGCCTTTTACGTGAAGCTGGAATTGAAACGGAACAGGCCTGCACTCTAGTATTACTTGCTACGAATCAGTATTAAACCTAGAAAAGTAAATATTCCATTGAGGGGTAACAACTCATAGCCAATCTGGTATCCTCCGATAACAGAAGCCTCTATTCCCCCAAGAATACTGCTGATTATAACAGATGTAAAAACTACAATCCAAACATACTTGTCTTTGATGTTGTAGTCAGTGAAAATTCCAAAAGCAAACAATCCTAACAATGGTCCGTAGGTGTACCCTGCTACCGTTAGTAAACTGTCGATTACATTTTCATCAAGGATATATTTAAAAGCGATAACCACCAGCACTAGCAGAACACTCATGCCAATATGGGTTTTTACGAATACTTTTTTGAGTTTTCTGATCTTTTTTCTCCAGAGATAAAAAATCAACACAAAAAGAAGTAGTTAAAGAAGTAAGAGCACTATCAGCACTGCTATATGCTGCGGCAATCAACCCCAGAATAAATGTGATACCAACTCCTAGACCAAGATTGCCGTTCAATGCAATTTCTGGAAAAAGTAAATCGGACTTTGCCTTTCCATCCATCATAGGAAGAGCAATTCCCTCCTTTTCAGCATAAATGTAAAGCAATGCCCCCAAGAGCATAAAAAGTCCAGTTACCAAAACCAAGACAACGCTAAAAACAATCATATTCTTTTGAGCATCCTTTAAATTTCGACAGCTTAAATTTTTCTGCATCATATCTTGATCTAAACCCGTCATACAAATTGTAATAAACATACCACCGATAAAGGATTTTAAAAAATGATTACGAGCAAAAAAAGAATCAGTTACCCAAATACTGTTGTATTCTTTAAATTTTGCTGATTTTAAAAAGTCTATCATACTCCATTCGAGTTCTTTGTTAATGTACAGTATTGACAAGAAGACAGCCAAAATCATCAAACTGGTTTGAATGGTATCTGTCCATACTATGGTTTTAATTCCTCCACGCTGTGTGTACACCCATATCAAAAGAATTGAGAGAATGACCGTAACTTCAAAAGGGACATTCCACGAATCAAAAATAAATTGTTGTAATACAATTGCTACTAAAAATAAGCGAAAAGCTGCCCCCAAAACTCTCGAAATAAAGAAGAATAAAGCTCCTGCCAGATGACTGTTTTTTTTCCGAGTCGAGTATTTAAAAATTCATAAATAGAAGTTACTTGATTTTTGTAGTAAACGGGCAGTAAAACATAGGCAACAATAAAATAACCAACCATGTAACCCAGCACTACTTGAAGGTAACTAAACTCTGAAGTTTTGATCCAGCCCGGGACAGAAATAAAGGTAACCCCAGATAGTGAGGCTCCAACCATACCAAAAGCAACCAAATACCAGGGTGAATTCCTATTGGCAGTAAAAAATTCTTTATTGGAATCTTCTCTACCAGTGTAGTATGATATGGTTATTAAAACAATGAAATATCCAATAATCAAACTAAGTATAAAAGCAGGTGTTATCATATGGTCTAAAGGTATGAAAGAAAAAAATAATCATTGCCAGAGAAACAATATTCTCTGATCTTTTTTGTTGGGTAGCATTTTATCTTAATTAAAATTATTTTTTAATCTTGAAAACAGAAGTAGTTAATGGTTTATCAAAGAAAAGAAGACGGTTTATTTTGTATTTTTGTGAACATGGAATTTTCATCTAAACTATTAGAACAAGCCGTTGATCAAATGTCTCAATTACCAGGGATTGGCAAAAGAACAGCGTTGCGATTGGTCTTACATTTGCTAAAACAACCCAAAGAACAAACTGAAGAAATAACGTCGGCCTTAAATGTATTTAGATCTGAGATTACTTTTTGTTCTCAATGCCATAATATTGCAGACACCGAGGTTTGTGAAATATGCTCAAACTCAAGACGGTCTGATGAACAGATTTGTGTTGTTGAAGACATTAGAGATGTAATGGCGATTGAAAATACAGATCAATTTCGAGGAAAGTACCATGTGCTGAATGGAATTATTTCTCCAATTGATGGTGTAGGACCTCAGGATTTGACAATTACTTCTTTGGTAGAAAAAGTAAAATCTGGAAAAGTAAAAGAGATCATATTTGCCCTGAGCGCAACTATGGAAGGAGATACAACTACTTTTTACATTCACAAGCAATTATCTGGTTTTGATGTATTGATATCTACTATTGCTCGTGGGATACCCGTTGGAGATGAATTGGAATATGCTGATGAGATAACTCTAGGACGAAGTATTTTAAAGCGAATTCCTTATGAAGATTCTCTTCAAGGGTAGCCACAATGTACTACGTTTTTTAATAAACTCTTTAATAATTTTGGTACCTTTGTCACACTTTAAAAAGCTTTAAACTATGGGTAAATACCTACTTAAATTACCAAAAATGGGTGAAAGTGTTGCAGAGGCAACACTCAGTGCTTGGCTCAAAGATGTAGGTGACCCAATAGCTATTGATGAGTCTGTGGTTGAAGTTGCCACAGATAAGGTAGATTCAGACATCCCATCAGAAGTAGCAGGAGTACTTCTTGAAAAGAAATTTGAAGTAAATGAAATAGCTCAGGTAGGAGACGTGATTGCTGTGATTGAGACTGATGGAAATGATGATTCAACTGAAGAATCAGAGGAATTTATTGTTTATGAGTCTTCTATAGAGGAAGAAATTACCCCCGAAGATGAACCTATTACGATTATCGAGGAAGAAGTTTCCTCAATTCAAGAAACGATTCAAACTCCATCGTTTTCTTCGAACGAATCGAATCGATTTTATTCTCCCTTAGTAAGAAATATTGCCAAAGAAGAGGGCATATCAATTGAAGAATTAGAGACCATCCATGGTACAGGAGACAAAGGTAGGGTTACCAAAAAAGATATGTTGACCTACCTCGAAAGCAGAACATCAGTTAAAGGAAGCAATCAAAAACAACAGCTTTACTCTGTTAATCAGAAATATGCCCAGTCTAATGTTATTTCTGGTCAAGATCAAATTATTGAAATGACTCGCATGGGTAAAATGATTTCTGATCATATGGTCATGAGTCGAAAAATTTCAGCGCATGTCCAATCTTTTGTCGAGGTAGATGTTACTGATCTTTGGGAATGGAGAGAACGAGTAAAGAATAGATTTCAAGAACGCGAACAACAAAAATTGACATTTACTCCCATATTCATCTCTGCTGTAGTCAAAGCACTTAAAGAATTCCCACTTCTCAATAGTTCAGTTGAAGGGGATAGTAAAATCATTCAAAAGAAAGCCATAAACATTGGTATGGCAACTGCCTTAGGAGATGGTAATTTGATTGTTCCAGTAATAAAAAATACTGACCACCTCAATTTAGTTGGTTTAGCTCGAGCAGTAAACGAGCTTTCGTCACGTGCCCGAGAAAATAAACTACAACCCGATGAGGTTCAGGATGGAACCTACACGGTTACCAATGTTGGAAATTTCGGGTCAATAACAGGGATACCCATTATCAATCAACCACAAGTTGGTATTTTGGCTATTGGTGTTATCCGAAAAATGCCAGCAGTTATTGAAACTTCAAAAGGTGATTTTATAGGAATAAGAAGAAAGATGATGTTGTGTCATAGTTATGATCATCGCATAATTAACGGGGCAATGGGAGGACAATTTGTAAAAGCGGTTTCTGATGCTTTGGAGCAATGGGACACTTCAATTGATTTTTAAAAAATATTTTATGGGACTTGAACTTAAACGACCACTTTGCTTTTTTGACCTTGAAACTACTGGAGTTAATGTAGTAAAAGATCGAATCGTTGAGATAGCAGTTCTCAAGCTTTTACCCAACGGAAATAAAGAAGGAAAAACTTGGTTGGTAAACCCAGAAATGCCAATACCCAAAGGAGCTTCTGAGGTTCATGGGATAACAGATGAAAAGGTAGCAGACGCCCCAAATTTTAAAACACTTGCAGGTGAGATTTATGCCTTCATGAAAGGATGTGATTGGGCAGGATTTAATTCAGATCGTTTCGATATCCCTATGATAGCAGAGGAATTTATGCGTGCTGAGTTAGATTTTGACCTAAAAAACCACAAAACCATTGATGTACAAACTATTTTTCACAAAATGGAACAAAGAACCCTGAGCGCTGCTCTAAAGTTTTATTGTGATAAAGATTTAACAAATGCTCACTCGGCAATGGCTGACACCGAGGCAACCTATCAAGTTTTATTAGCTCAGGTTGAGCGTTACGAAGAATTGGAAAATAATCTAGATTTTTTAAGTCAATTCTCTACTCGTAAACGGTCCTTGGATGTTGCAGGATTTATTGTTTTGAATAAAGAAAATCAACCCTGTTTTTCGTTTGGAAAACACAAAGGAAAAACAATAGACGAGGTTTTAGAAAAAGAACCAGGATACTTTGGTTGGTTGCTTGATGCTGATTTCCCTTTGTACACAAAGAAAGTTTTAACAGCTTTGCGTTTGAGTAAATTTAATGAGAGTCATTAAAAATTGATTTAATAGGCCGTGTTTACAATCTAGAGTATGAAAATAATATGTATCGGTCGGAATTACAGCGATCATATCGAAGAACTAGCAAATGAAAAACCTTTGGATCCGGTGGTTTTTCTTAAACCAGATACTTCAATTGTTCTAAAGAACCAACCTTTTTTTATTCCCCCGTTTTCTAATGATGTACACCATGAGGTAGAAGTTTTGATCCGAATCAATCGAATAGGGAAACACATTCAACAAAAATTTTCACATAAATACTACGATCAAATCAGTTTGGGGATTGACTTTACTGCACGTGATTTTCAGGCCAAGCTCAAATCAAAAGGTTTACCTTGGGAAAAAGCCAAAGCATTTGATGGAGCTGCTGTGGTTGGAGATTGGATCAGCAAAAGTGAACTTCCTAATGTTGATCAACTTCAGTTCGAAATGACTAAAAATGGGGAAGTTGTACAAAGTGATTCAACTGCTATGATGTTATGGAAGATAGATGAATTAATTTCCTATGTTTCTCAATTTTTCACCTTAAAAATTGGGGACATAATTTTTACTGGTACTCCTGCCGGAGTAGGTCCTGTAAGGGCCGATGATGTGCTTGAAGGATTTTTAGAGGGGCGGCGATTATTTTCAATAAAAGTAAAGTAAATATGATTGCAGAAATTGTTAGTATTGGTGACGAAATTCTTATTGGACAAATCGTAAACACTAACGCTGTTTTTATTGCTAAAGAATTGAATAAAATTGGGATCGAGGTCGGACAAATCACCTCTATTTCTGATCGAAAAGAACACATTGAAAATTGCTTGAATGAAGCTCAGAAAAGAGCTCAAGTAATTATCCTAACAGGGGTTTAGGCCCAACAAAAGATGATTTGACCAAGCATACCTTGTGCGCTTACTTTGATGATGTTTTGGTTAAAAATCAACTTGTATTGGAACGTATTGAAGAAATGTTTGCAAAATATGTTCCCACACCGATTAATGACGAAAATCGAAAGCAAGCTTTATTACCTTCAAAGGCAAAAGTTTTGAATAATTTTTATGGAACGGCCTCGGGGATGTGGTTTGAAAACGAAGATCGTGTAATCATTTCTTTGCCCGGTGTACCTTTCGAAATGAAAGCATTAATAACTAATGAGGTTATTCCTGCTTTACAAAAACATTACACCCGACCTTTTATCATTCACAAAACATTACTTACTTATGGTTTAGGCGAGAGTGTTATTGCAGAACGTATTGAAGAATGGGAAAACAACCTTCCCAAAGATATAAAACTTGCTTATCTCCCAAACTTGGGAAGGGTGCGTTTGCGTTTGTCTGGTAAAGGGAAAGATCAAGATATACTGAATCAAAGGATTGATCATGAGATTGAAAAATTATTCCCACTTATTGGAGAGATTATTGTTGGTTTCGAGGGGGAGGCATCTATTGAAGAACAACTTCAAAATCAGTTCATAAAAACAAATAATAGTTTGGCGGTAGCAGAGAGTTGTACGGGAGGTAAAATAGCTAACCGATTTACACAAAACCCAGGCGCATCTGGATTTTTTAAGGGAGGAGTAGTTGCTTATTCAACTGATGTTAAAGTAAATGTATTGGGCGTACCCCAATCATTGATAAATGAATATTCTGTAGTAAGTGCACAAGTAGCAGAGGCAATGGCTGAAGCCGTTCGAGAACGATTAGGAGCAACTATTGGTGTTTCTACAACTGGAAATGCGGGACCTACCAAAGGTGATTCTGATGCAGATTTAGGAACCGTTTTTATTGCTTTAGCGTCCAGTAAAGGAGTCGTAAGTTATCAGTTTAATTTAGGAAAACATAGAGAACGTGTAGTTGAAAAAGCTGTAAATAAGGCTATGGAACTTTTACACAAAGAAGTTTTTTAATATTCAATCTTTTTTAATGTATTTTATGTTCAACAAATTGTTTTAATCGAACTTTTAGTAATGTTTCCCAACCCTTATTCATACTTTCATAACTGAATTCTTTCATTTCAGGAAAGGGATTTAAAATTCTTGCTGTAAGGGTAAGTAAAATTCCGTATTTAACTTCTTTAAGTTCAAAAGTAACGGTTGAGTCTCCTGCATATTCTTCATATTGCCAATGATAAGCTATTTTTTCTTTTGGAATAACTTCAAAAACACACCATTTGTGTGTAAATTTTTTTCCTTCATATTCAATTGAAAAAAGGGTTTTAGAACCTATTTTGGGTTCAAAAAAGTTGATTTCTTTGAAATACCATTGTTTCATTAAATTTAAATCGGTAAGTGCATTCCAGAGATTTTCTTTGGTTGTTTTAAAAATTTCTTTTCGTTGTAGGATTATTTTTTTTTTCATAAAAGATGAGGTTAAATTGATGCAATAAAATTTGAGTTGTTTGTGGTTAAAAATTGAAGATATTATTTTTTTTATTCAATTCATTTTAATTGACACTATTTCAAGGTTATTGCTAATAAACCTAACAACAGAAGTTTTTGTCATTTAAATCCAAAAAAGTCTTTTAAAATTTGATTAGAAACTATTTTGTTACTCCATAAAAAACACTAAATTTGCATCCTGTTTTAAAAGAACACTTAAAGTCTAGAATTATGTCAAGAGTTTGTGAAATAAGTGGAAAAAGAGCAATGTTTGGTAACAATGTTTCTAAAGCCATCAACAAAACGAAGCGCCGCTTTGAGGTTAATCTCATTAAGAAGCGATTTTTTATCCCTGAAGAAGACAAGTGGATTACATTGAAAGTTACAGCTTCTGTATTAAAAACAATTAATAGAAAAGGAATTTCTGCAGTTTTGAAAGAAGCTAGAGCAAAAGGAAAATCCATCTAAAATAGTAGATCATGGCAAAAAAAGGAAACCGTGTACAAGTGATACTTGAGTGTACTGAACACAAAGATTCTGGGAAACCAGGAACTTCTCGTTACATTACAACGAAAAATAAAAAAAACACACCAGATCGATTGGAGATTAAAAAGTTCAATCCGATTTTAAAGAAAATGACTGTTCATAAAGAAATTAAATAACCATGGCAAAGAAATCAGTAGCTACCCTTCAAACGGGATCAAAAAGACTTACCAAAGTAATAAAAATGGTAAAGAAAGGTGACGCCAAAAGTTATTCTTTCGTAGAAACTATTACTGCACCAGACCTTGTTAATGACTGGTTGAGTAAACACTAATTAGGATACGAGTATTCAATCAAAAAAAAAGCTACTTTTACAGTAGCTTTTTTTATTTAACAACTTCATGAGTTTATTAAAATCATTGTTTTCTGGGGACCAAGAAAAAAACCTGAACAAGGGCCTAGAACAAACTCGAAAATCTTTTTTCTCAAAACTGGGAACAGCCATAGCCGGAAAATCAACTGTTGATGTTGATTTGTTGGATGATTTAGAAGAAGTTTTGGTCACATCAGATGTTGGAGTTACAACTACTCTCAAGATCATCGACGCCATTGAGGCGCGTGTAGCCAAAGATCGCTATCTAGGAACAAAGCAATTGAGTTTAATTTTGAAAGAGGAAATTTCGGGTATATTAAATCCACAACAACCCGAGAAACCTTTTTCTTTTTCTGATTCGTTTGCACATCAACCCCATGTTATTATGGTAGTTGGAGTAAATGGTGTTGGGAAAACAACAACCATCGGCAAGCTAGCGCATCATTTCAAAAATGCTGGTAAAAAAGTAGTACTTGGTGCTGCAGATACTTTCAGGGCAGGCGCAATAGATCAACTACAAGTATGGGCGGATCGCTCTGATGTACCTCTAGTAAAACAACAAATGGGAAGCGATCCAGCTTCAGTAGCATTTGACACCCTTGCATCTGCTAAAAAACAAAAAGCTGATGTTGTTCTAATAGATACTGCAGGACGCCTTCACAACAAAGTGAATTTGATGAACGAACTTTCAAAAGTAAAGAAAGTTATGGATCGGGTTGTTCCCGACGCTCCCCATGAAGTTCTTTTGGTTCTAGACGGTTCAACAGGTCAAAATGCTTTTGAGCAAGCGAAACAATTTACGCAAGCAACAGAAGTTACTTCATTGGCAATTACCAAACTCGATGGAACTGCAAAAGGAGGGGTTGTTCTCGGGATTTCCGATGCTTTTAAGATTCCAGTTAAATTTATTGGAGTAGGTGAAGGTGTAGATGACCTTCAACTTTTTAATGTAGAATCTTTTTTACACTCCTTTTTTAATTAATACTAAATGATGAAAAAAAAAATTAAAATTGTTGTTGGTCTTTTTGGAATTGGATTCATCATTTTCTTTAGTGGACCAAAAGTAGCTGAACCTAATCTTAATCAAGAGGCTCCAACTGTTCCCCAGAATCTTTTAGAATTGAATGATTGGATAACAGCTCGTGAAGATAAAGTTGAAGGATTGAAAGAGGGAAATGCATCCCGAATAGAGTTCTACGATTCGATACCTCAAAAAACAAAATACAGTGTTTTGTATTTTCATGGTTTTTCTGCAAGCTCTGAGGAGGGCGCTCCTTTTCATCAAAATATTGCCAAACATTTTAAAGCAAATTTGTATTTACCTCGTCTATTTGGCCATGGAATAGATAATGAAAGTCCATTAGAAGAGTTTAGTGGTGATCAATACATAGCCAGTGCATTAGAAGCACTAGAAGTTGCAAAAGCTCTCGGAGAACAAGTAATTCTTTTGGGAACATCCAATGGTGGAACACTGAGTCTTTTGTTAGGAGATGACCCAGAGGTTGTAATTATTGGATTGTATTCCCCAAACATCAGAATCAAAAATCCACTCACAGGAATTGGAACCCTTCCTTGGGGACTAGAAATAGTAACCGCTGCTTTTGGTACAGATTATCATATTATGCAAGGTGTAGTCTCCCCAAAAGAACAATTTTGGACCACACGATACCATATTAAAGCAATAACTCACATCCAAAAATTACTTGAAGTAGCGATGATACCCCAAACCTTTGAGAAAATAAAGAAACCTGTTTTTATGGGCTATTATTACAAGGATGAAGTAAACCAAGACAATGTTGTTTCTGTAGAAGCTATGATAGAAATGTTTGATCAGTTGGGGACTATGGCCACAAAAAAAAAAGAAAATGGCTTTTCCCAAATCAGGTGATCACGTAATGACATCATACATTACAAGTAAAGATGTTGAAGGGGTTACCAAAGAAAGTATCCTTTTTTTTGAAACCCAATTAGCTGCGAAATAAATATGCGAACAAAAAATTCTACTAAAAACAAAATCAATGTAATTACCCTAGGTTGTTCCAAAAACATTTATGATTCTGAAGTTTTGATGGGGCAACTCAAAGCCAACGATAAAGATGTTGTTCATGAAGAAGACGGTAACATAGTTGTCATTAATACTTGTGGTTTTATTGATAACGCCAAGGAAGAATCTGTAAACACAATCTTGGAAAATATTCAGAGAAAAGAAGCTGGAGAAATTGATAAGGTTTTTGTGACAGGTTGTTTGAGTGAACGTTACAAACCTGACCTTTTAGAGGAAATTCCTGATGTTGACCAATATTTTGGAACCAGTGAATTGCCTCAATTATTGGCTGCATTAGAAGCCGACTACAAGCATGAACTTCTTGGAGAAAGAATCACAACAACACCAAAAAAACTTTGCATATTTCAAGATATCAGAAGGTTGCGATAGGCCTTGTTCATTTTGTGCAATCCCTTTGATGCGTGGCAAACATCGTTCAACTCCAATTGAGGATCTAGTAAAACAAGCAGAGTCTCTCGCAAGTGATGGAGTTAAAGAACTGATCCTAATTGCACAGGATTTGACTTATTATGGTTTGGATATTTACAAAAAAAGGAATTTGGCAGAACTTTTGCGAGCTTTGGTTAAGGTCGAGGGGATAGAATGGATTAGAATGCACTATGCTTTTCCCACAGGTTTCCCCCTTGATGTGTTGGAAGTTATGAAATCAGAGCCCAAAGTATGTAATTATTTAGATATTCCATTACAGCATATTTCAGACGATATTTTGAAATCTATGAGAAGGGGAACAACCAAAGAGAAAACCACAAAACTAATCAAAGAATTCAGAAAACAAGTCCCAGGAATTACGATACGAACCAGTTTGATTGTAGGTTATCCAGGTGAAACTTTAGAACATTTTGAAGAATTAAAAACTTGGGTCAAAGAAATGCGTTTTGAACGTTTGGGTTGTTTTACTTACAGCCATGAGGAAAACACCCATGCTCATCAATTGGTTGACGATGTTCCCGAAGAAGAAAAACAAAGAAGATCTTCTGAAATAATGGATATTCAGTCACAAATTTCCTGGGAACTGAATCAGGAAAAGGTTGGAAAAACATACCGATGCGTAATCGTCCGAAAAGAGGGAAACTTTTTTGTAGGGCGTTCTGAGATGGATTCACCCGACGTTGATAATGAAGTTTTGGTTGATGCAACAAAATTTTACCTCAAACAAGGAGAATACGTAAACCTCACCATTATAGAGGCAGCCGATTTTGACCTCTATGGCGAACCGGCATAGTAATTATTAGTGAAATACTGCGTTTACTACCCAGAGTTTACCGTTTTCCCAAAACCCACGATACAAAGGGTTGTCAACGATGTAAACAACACTTCCCCTGCCCAAGTATTCCATGCCAAAAATTAAAGATTCACTTTGGCGTTCAATAGCTTTATTACCACTAAAACCAGCTAGGGGTTTTGATCCCTTTGGAAGATTTCCTACTGTCCCTTCACTTAAAAGTTGATAGGAGGTAGCACTATTCTTTAGACTGTAATAGTTTTTATCATAACCGAAAGCTAAGGGATGAGTAGTATCAATATTTACAGAATAAATACTTCCATAAATTGCCGAGCTAATATCGTTTCTTTCCATTTCTGCAAAAGGAACAAAATCATCTTTTTGATCTTTTGTAGTCTTAATTTTTAAATCAAAAGATTTATGATCAGAAAATGTTCTAACTGCTGATCCCAAAGCGACAAGGCGCCCCCCTTTTTATCCATTTCAAAATAACAGAATCATCATCAGAAAAAAGATTGTAATACCCTGGTGGAAGTATTAGAACATCAAATTTGTCTAGATTGATACTGTTCAATCGATTCACACTAATTTGAGTGATAGGATATTTTAATTGTTGCTCAAAAAAATGCCAAATTTCCCCATAGCCTTGCGGGCTTGAGTTATCACTTTTTAAAAGTCCTACTCTTTTTTGTGGAATAAACTCCATCAGATTTGATCCTAAATCTATGCCGCTATCAGAAAATCCTGAAGCTAGAGCGGTCAGATTTTGACTATTTTTTAAAGCAATTTCTTTGATTTTTTTATCAAATTCATCAATGGTTTTATTTTCTCCTTTTAATATAAAAAGACTTCCTTCTGCCCACCTTTTTCCACCATTGACAAGAGGCTTGAGGTTGTAACGAACTCTAATTTTCTCATTTAGTAGTGCGGCTAAGAATTTTCCGTCTTCGATGCTTCTCCAGGCTGTTGCATATGCATATGCATTAGTTTCGGGCAGAGGAACAAAAACCTTTTCTTTAAGTGGAGCTGTGTTTGATATTTTTTGTTGACTTGCTACCGCTTTTAGTCCATATGCATAGGGTAAAGACCAAGAGGTAATGTCATAGGTAATTGAGTCTGAAAGTTGAGTTTTGGGTTCAAACAAAGCTTGAATAAGTTTACCTTTTTTACCTTGAGCATTCAAAATTAATGCATCGGATTCAAAGGAAATTGTACGGTTTTTTTGGTTTTCGTAATCCCATCCTTTGATATTTACTTTAGCTTTTGGATGCTCATAAGGGATATGATGAGTATCCAATAATTTTTTGAGTCCAGCTATTTTATCAAATTCTCCTTTCAAGGCATAGGTTGCATATTTTGCGTTATTATTTTGGAAATATTTCTTAAACTCATCATTGAGCAGTTTAGAATTTTTACTGGCAGTTTCTACTGTTGAAATTCCTGTTGTGTAGTGGTGATCAATACGGTCTATCAAGGTTAAATCATCTCCAATTTTATTTTTTATACTTAAGCCAGCTCTACCACTTCCCCTTGTTCGTATGTCATTCCAATTGCTCCATGAAACATTGGATAAGTGTCTCCATAGCCTGGGTAAAGAAGATCAAACACTTCTTTTGTAAAGTAAGACCATCCTTCTTTGTCAAAATAAAGTGAATGATTTTTTCCTATTGTATGTTGAAATTCTCTTTGAAAATCTGTGATGACTTCGTGTAAAGGTTCAACGGCTGGTGCAAAATAATAAGGACTATCTACACCCTGTTCATGAAAGTCAACATGAATATGTGGATACCATTGATGGTATTCTTTTAGGCGTTGTTGGGTTTCTTTTTGAGTTACCCATGCCCAATCTCTGTTGAGATCAAAATAATAGTGGTTGTATCTGCCACTGGGCCAATCTTCATAATGTTCATCAGCAATGGGCGAGTTGTCAAAAGGAGTACTTTTTACTTGGTTGTACCAGTTCACATAGCGGTCACGTCCATCAGGATTAATACAAGGATCCATAATAACTACTGTATTTTGTAGCCAATCTGATTTTTGTGTTATTAGCGTGTAAATTGTTTTCATTGCAGCTTCCGTACCAACAGCCTCATTTCCGTGTACGTTGTAACTCAGCCAAACAATACTTTTTGGATCCAAAGTAGATACACTTCCTTTTTTTTAAACCCGATTCAACGAGGTGGTTTTCTTTAATCTCCTCGAGTTTAGATAAATTTTCTGAACTAGATATTATTGCCAATTGTAACTCCCTTCCTTCATATGTTGTACCATAAGACGAAAGATTGACTTGATCAGATGCTGAAGCAATGGCCTTGAAGTAAGAAACAGCTTGATGATGCCTAGTAAATTGTGTTCCTAATTCGTATCCCAGAAACTCACTTGGGGAGGGGATATTTTGAGAAATTATAGGCTGAGATAACAGGGCTAAAAGGAAGCTAATAAGTAAATTTTTCATGTGTTGACCGTTTCAAAAACGTAAAGATAAAATTTATACGATATTTTTATATTTACTTCATAAGGAATATCTTTACAAATACCAAAATGCTATATGCGGTCTCAACAAATTTCTTATCGAAATTCAGGTTATGTTTCCAAAATCATCTGTGATCTATTTGAGGGAAATAAACAATTGAGTCAATTTTATGGAGAAACCCCTGAGATTGAAAATTTCAAAAAGCAACTTTTAGAAAAGCAGAATGCTTTTACAAAAAAGAAGAGAAAAGTATTGGTTGACTCACTCATAACCCAATATGGAACCGTTTTGTTGAAGGATAGTTTGGTTTATCAAAACATAAAAAGTATTTCACTTAACAATACATTTACGGTCACAACTGGGCATCAACTCAATTTGATGACTGGTCCTTTATATTTTTTATTTAAAATAATTAGCACTGTTAATTTATGTAAGAAGTTAAAAATAAAGTATCCAAAATTTAATTTTGTTCCTGTTTATTGGATGGCATCTGAGGATCACGATTTTGATGAAATTTCTTTTTTTAATTTTAAAAGTAAGAAATTCAAATGGAATCGAAAAAAAGCAGGAGCTGTCGGTAATTTTTCTCTTGATAGTGTTGAGTCTTTGTTTTCTGTATTTGAAAAAAACCTTGGATCTTCTTCAACTGCAAAAGAGATAAAAGAGTTGATTCGAGTAAGTTATTTATCCTCAAAAACTCTAGCAGAGGCGACTAGAAAACTTGTTCATGAGTTGTTTGGATCAGAGGGCTTGGTTATTCTAGATGGTGATGATCATGCCTTGAAAATGGAATTTGTTCCTAAGATAAAAGAGGAATTGCAGTCCAGTAGCTGTGAGATTCATGTAAAAAAAACCATAAGTAAAATACAAACAGATTATGATTCTTCTTATTTACCACAGGTAAACCCAAGACAAATCAACTTGTTTTATTTGACAGAAAAGGATCGATTACGACTTATTCGAACATCAACAGGCTTTAGCGATGCAGACAAAACCATGTCATGGACTGCTGAGGAATTATTGCAAGAGGTGGAGAAAACTCCTGAAAGCTTTTCACCCAACGTATTAATGCGTCCTTTGTATCAGGAGTACATTTTACCCAACTTGTGTTATGTTGGAGGAGGTGGTGAGTTGGCATATTGGTTGGAGCTAAAGTCGTATTTTGAATCTCAAAAAGTTTTATTTCCAATTTTATTACACAGAAATGCAGCGGTTTTAGTTCCCAAAAAAGATTGCTAAAAAAATGGAAAATATGCAGATGTCACCGTTGGATTTTTTCTTAAACCGTTCCTCATTGATCAATAAAAAAGTCCGACAAATCAGTAACATCGATTTGGATCTTCAATTTTTAAAGAAAACTTTAGAAGCCCAATTCAATTCTTTAGAAAAGTTAGTGGCTGAGACTGATGCTTCTTTTGAGGGAGCTGTAAAAGCTCAGAAAACAAAACAGTTCAAGGGTATTGATCATCTTGAAAAACGATTGTTAAAAGCTCAGAAACGAAAGTTAACAGATCAAGTGCAAAGACTATTATTGCTGCATGATTTACTTTTTTCCAAATGAAAAATTACAAGAACGGACTGTTAATTTTTCAGAGTTTTATCTTCAATATGGAAGCGAATTGTTGTCTATTTTATCCAAAAACCTTGACCCTTTATCTTTAAAATTTGATTGGATTGTTTTAGACTATTCTTTTGCTAAAAAATCGTAAGAGCTTTTATTGAACGAAGATTAAATTGTATTTTTGCGTATGGAAGAAAAAGTGCTCATACTAGACTTTGGTTCGCAATACACACAATTAATCGCAAGGCGTGTCCGAGAGTTATTTATTTACTGTGAAATACATCCTTATAATAATCCTCCCAAAGATCTGAAACCGTTCAAAGCGGTAATCTTGTCGGGATCTCCTTATTCTGTTCGTTCGGAAGATGCCCCTCATCCTGATTTATCAGAAATTAGAGGAAACATTCCTTTATTGGCGGTATGCTATGGAGCACAGTATTTGGCGCATTTTTCTGGAGGAAAAGTTAGTCCTTCCAACATTAGGGAGTACGGTCGTGCAAATTTATCTTATGTTGCTCCCGATGAGACTTTTTTTAATTCAATTGAAGCAGGAAGTCAAGTTTGGATGAGTCACAGCGATACAATCAAAGAACTTCCCAAAGGAGGATTGCGTTTAGCAAGTACTACAGATGTTGAAAACGCCGCATACCGAATAGAGGAAGAAGATACTTACGCAATACAGTTTCATCCCGAAGTTTATCATACTTCGGATGGAAAACAATTACTTTCTAATTTTTTGGTAGATATTGCTCAAGTAAAGCAAGACTGGACACCCGATTCTTTTGTTTCGATGACTTTAGAATCTCTTAGAAAACAAATTGGAGAAGAAAAAGTAATCCTTGGTTTATCTGGAGGAGTTGATTCTACTGTTGCAGCTGTTTTATTACACCAAGCTATTGGAAATCAATTGACCTGTATTTTTGTAAATAATGGTCTTCTTAAAAATGAATTTTCTAGTGTTTTGCAACAATACAAAGGAATGGGTCTCAATGTCAAAGGGGTAGAAGCATCCAAGCGTTTTCTAGATAAACTTGAGGGAATTTCTGATCCTGAAGCAAAACGCAAAGCTATTGGAAATACTTTTATTGATGTTTTTGACGATGAATCTAAATTAATTGATGGAGCAACTTGGCTTGCTCAAGGAACAATTTACCCCGATGTGATAGAGTCCATTTCAGTAAACGGACCATCCGCTACAATTAAATCACACCACAATGTAGG
Source organism: Candidatus Arcticimaribacter sp. (assembly GCA_038142965.1). Lineage (GTDB taxonomy): Bacteria > Bacteroidota > Bacteroidia > Flavobacteriales > Flavobacteriaceae > Arcticimaribacter. The sequence continues at coordinate 143,199 of JAYQLC010000001.1, forward strand.
AGGTTTACCAGATTACATGAAATTGAAAATTGTTGAACCTTTGCGTATGCTTTTCAAAGATGAAGTAAGACGTGTCGGAACAAGTTTGGGTATTGACTCTGAATTGATTGGTAGACATCCTTTCCCAGGACCAGGGTTAGCAATCCGTATCTTGGGTGATATTACTCAAGAAAAAGTTAGTATGTTACAAGAAGTTGATGCGATTTTTATTAATGGGCTCAAAAGCAATGGGCTTTACAATCAAGTTTGGCAGGCGGGTGCTATTTTGCTTCCTGTAAATAGTGTGGGGGTAATGGGAGATGAGCGCACTTATGAAAAATGTGTTGCCCTTCGTGCAGTAACATCAACTGATGGAATGACTGCTGATTGGGTAAATTTACCATATGAGTTTTTACAAAAAACATCAAATGAAATAATCAATCGAGTTAAGGGAGTGAATCGAGTTGTTTATGACATCAGTTCAAAACCTCCAGCAACCATTGAATGGGAATAATAAACACCTTCTTTATGAGTACTAAACATCTTTTATTTTCTTTACTTTTTTTCTTTATTCTGAGTTTATCTGCTCAGGTTGAACCGAACTCTTTCATAAGTCATAGAGTAAAAAAGAAAGAAACGCTCTATGGATTAGCTCGAAAGTATGATATTCAAATTGAGCAAATTTATCAATATAATCCCCTGATAAAAAAAATCGGATTGAAGAAAAGAATGCTTCTTCAAATTCCTGTTTATCCAAAGCCCAAACCGATTACCAAGGCAAGTTTACCCGACACATTGTCAATGTACTTAGTACAACCTAAAGAGACAAAGTGGCGTTTGGCTTATCGTTATGGGATTACAGTTCAAGAGTTAGAACAATACAATCCTGAAATTGTATCAGGTGGTCTCAAAATAGGGCAAGAAATTATTGTTCCCAAACGCAGCGAGGCCGAAACCTTAGCTTTAGAAAAAGAATTTAATTATTACAAAGTAAAACCCAAAGAAGGTTTTTATCGTTTAGAAAAAAAATTAGGAGTTGTTGCTTCCGATCTAATTGCATTAAACCCCGTTCTCAATAAAACTGGTCTTCAGGCTGGAATGATTTTGAAGATTCCTTTAGAGCTTACAGGAGATCTCAAAATTGATAACGATCTTTTGGTTGAAAAAAATAATTTACGCGATTCCATTCCTCTGGACTCCAAAGTTACTTTAGGCCTTTTGTTGCCTTTTAAATCAAACCAAATTGAATTTGATTCAATTCAGGATACCGAAGCTAAATTAAAGACTCGCAACCTTCATACCATTGCATTGGATTTTTATTCTGGTGTGGTAATGGCGGTTGAAGAAGCTGCTCATTTGGGTGTGGAAGTTGTACTCAATGTTTTAGATACTCAAAACGACAAACAATATTTAAAATCAAAGATAGACAGTCTAAATTGGTCAGACAATGATGTGGTAATTGGTCCTTTGATTCCCTCCAATTTCGATATTTTATCTCTTCAGGACAGTTTAAAACTAATCCCTATGATTGCTCCTCTTTCTTCAAACCCTGTCATTAATCGCCCCAATGTATATCAATCAGTTACTGCTCCAGAGTTATTGAGAGAAAAAATGTTTGATTATTTAGATACAGTGATTGATTCAACACAAAATGTTTTGGTAATCGCCGATTCATTGAACTATGAAATAGAGGAAAAGCTCTTGAACCGTTATCCTTTTGCCCAAATGTTACGTCCAGAGCCAGGAGGATACGTTGTTCCTGATTTAATAGATTCTTTACTGGTAGATTCCCTGACAAATAAAGTAGTTTTTGAATCACAAAATTTAGGACTCATAGCAAGTGTGACCTCACTTCTCAATTCTCAGGTTTCAAAAGATCGAGATGTCCAATTGTTTACAACATACAGATCCAATGCTTATGACAATTCTAATATTTCAAAAAAACAATTGGGTAATTTAAGATTTACTTTCACAGCTGGAACTTTTTCTGATGAGAGTAAGCGTTCCAAAACATTTGACTCGCTTTATCTAAGTACTTTTGGAGACCTACCTAAACGAGAAGCTTTACGTGGTTATGATATAACTCTGGATGTGATTTTACGCTGGGTACATCAGAAGCAATTGAGTTCTGATGCTTTGGGAGAGACGGAGTACATAGAAAGCCGATTTGATTATGTTCCCCATAAGGATCAAGGGTATCAAAATCGAGGGTATTTTTTGTTGGAGCACCAAGGTTATGAGCTTTCAGAAATTAAGAAATAAGGCTATGAACTCTATTTATCTCAATAGTTTTTGTAATTTTAAGCCCGGTAAATTAATAAAACATACTCTCTAAAACCGGATGTCAAAAACCAAATATATTTTTGTTACAGGAGGAGTTACTTCATCCCTCGGAAAAGGAATTATTGCAGCTTCTTTGGCCAAACTTTTGCAAGCTCAAAAGTATCGCGTAACAATTCAAAAGTTTGACCCCTACATAAATGTTGATCCAGGTACTCTAAATCCATATGAGCATGGGGAATGTTTTGTGACCGATGATGGTGCAGAAACGGATTTAGACTTAGGTCATTACGAGCGTTTTTTAAATGTTTCAACTTCTCAAGCCAATAACGTAACTACTGGTAGGGTTTATCAGAGTGTGATAGAGAAAGAACGAAAAGGAGTTTTTCTGGGAAAAACCGTACAAGTTGTTCCCCACATAACCAACGAAATAAAGGAGCGAATGTGCCTACTTGGTGAATCAGGAGATTATGATATCATAATTACTGAAATCGGTGGGACCATAGGAGATATCGAGTCTTTACCTTATGTTGAAGCAGTGCGTCAATTGATTTGGGAGTTGGGTGATGAAAATGCTATGGTGGTACACTTAACCCTCATACCGTTCCTATCGGCCGCTGGAGAATTAAAAACCAAACCCACTCAACATTCAGTCAAAACCCTGATGGAAAGCGGAATAAAAGCTGATGTTTTGGTCTGTAGAACAGAACATCATATTTCAGATGATATTCGAAGGAAGCTTGCTTTATTCTGTAATGTAAAGCAAGAAGCAGTTATTCAATCAATAGATGCAGAAACCATATATGATGTTCCCTTATTGATGCTAAACGAAGGATTGGATAAAGTTGTTTTGAATACTTTAAAATTAGAGAGTAAGCCCATCGATCTGGTTCATTGGAAAGAATTTTTACAAAAACATAAAAACCCAAAGCAACAAATTAGAATAGGATTGATTGGAAAATATGTTGAATTACAGGATTCTTATAAATCAATTCTTGAATCTTTGATTCATGCTGGTGCCTCGAACGAGGTAAAGGTAATTGTTGAATCCATACATTCTGAATTTTTATCAGCTTCCGATGTTTCAGAAAAACTAAAAGATATTGATGGAGTAATTGTAGCTCCTGGCTTTGGAGGTCGTGGAACTGAAGGAAAAATTGATGCTGTCCAATATGTCAGAGAAAATAAGATTCCTTTTTTTGGAATTTGTTTGGGAATGCAGATGGCCGTTATAGAGCACGCAAGAAATGTAATGGGTATCAAGGATGCAAATTCCACTGAAATGGATGAGCAATGTTCTGAGCCAGTCATTTCAATTATGGAAAATCAAAAAGCCGTAACCGAAAAGGGAGGTACCATGCGATTAGGTTCATGGGACTGTGATCTGGTTACAGCCTCTTTAGCACACAAAGCATATGGTCAAAACTCCATTTCAGAGCGTCATCGTCACCGCTATGAATACAATGATTATTACAGAAAAGAAATTGAAGCCTCAGGATTAAAAGCAACCGGGATTAATCCCAAGACAGGATTAGTAGAGGTGGTTGAAAACCCTAACCACCCTTGGTTTGTTGGTGTTCAATATCATCCCGAATACAAAAGCACAGTACTTAATCCACATCCTTTATTTGTTGATTTTGTAAAGGCAAGTTTGAAATACAATCACTCTAAATAAAGTCAATAGATTGACTTAATTAATTATGGAAAATAAAAAATTTGATCCCTGGCAATTTGTAGGATTTTTTTAATCGCACTAATCCTTACCTGGATGTTGAATAATCAACAGCCTATTGAAGAAGTTGCGACAGAAAATGAAAAACAAACTGAAGCCACAGCGAATCAAGCTTCTGAGGACCCTTTGGGACTTGTTTTAAACGATTCTCTTCAAGATCAACAAATGAGAGCAGCGTATGGTGCATTTTCAAATTTATTTCAAGCAAATACAACCGAAGAACTTACAATAGAAAATGAAAAACTATCCATTGCTTTTTCTCCCAAAGGAGCTCAAATATCAAGTTTGTTTTTAAAAGAATTTAATAATTATAAAGAGGAGCCTTTGTATCTGGTAAAAGAAAATCAAATTTTTAATTACAGCTTTTCAACTTCCGATGGAAGAGTTTTAAACACGGCTGATTTTTATTTTACCCCAAAAATTACTGAAAGAGGAGGAATACAAACTCTAACTTTTACAGCTGCAGTCAGTTCATCACAGTATATTGTTTTTGAATATCAAATCAATACGGATAGTTATATGATTGATTTCTCTATTCGATCGGAGGGCATGGTTCGCCTCATGAATACTCGCGAGCAACAAAATATTACTTGGGACTTAAAAGCATTTAGAAATTCCAAAAGCATTGAATATGAAAATCGTTATCATGAATTGACTTATTCTTTTGATGATGATAAAATTGACTATTTATCGGTGTCTTCTTCAGATGAGGAAGAAGACAGTGATGTTCATTGGATTGCTTTTAAACAGCATTTTTTTAACTCCATTTTAATCCCTGCAAAATCTTTCGAAAACGTTCGATTTACTTCTGAAAGCTTATTGGATTCTGATGTTGACGATCAGCAGTTTACCAAAAAATATCATGCTGAAATTCCAGTCACTGTTTCTGGAGAGATTTATCAGGATTTTCAATGGTATTTTGGTCCTACAGAATACAAGACTTTAGCGCAATTCAATTTAGGAATCGAGGAATCTATTGACTTTGGTTGGGGAATTTTTGGTTGGATCAATAAATATGTTTTTGTTCCCACCTTTAATTTCTTGAGTTCTTTTTGCCTTATGGTATTGCAATTATAATCATGACCGTGCTTGTTCGTTTGGTTATGTCACCGGTAACTTATAAATCCTATGTTTCTCAGATCAAAATGAAAGTATTGAAACCTGAGGTAGATGTAATTACAGAAAAATACAAGGATGATTCTGTAAAACGACAGCAAGAAACTATGGCGTTGTACAGTAAAGCTGGTGCAAATCCAATGTCGGGTTGTCTGCCTGCCTTAATTCAGCTTCCTGTGTTTTATGCTTTATTTAGTTTCTTCCCTGTTGCTTTTGCCTTGCGCCAGAAAAGCTTTTTATGGGCTGATGATTTATCGTCCTATGATTCTGTTCTCGAGCTAGGTTTCAATATTCCCTTTTATGGAGATCACATCAGTTTATTTCCAATTTTAGCCTCGGTAGCGATATTCTTTTACACCATGATGACTGCAGGCCAACAATCAGCCCCTCAACAGCCTGGAATGCCCAATATGAAGGTTATCATGTACATAATGCCTTTTATGATGCTTGTCTTTTTCAACAATTATGCAAGTGGATTGAGTTTGTATTATTTTGTTTCAAACGTACTCACAATCATTTTAATGCTTGTTATCAAAAACTTTATTGTTGATGATGAAAAGATTTTGGCAAAAATAGAGGGAAAACAAAAAGAAACCTCAGAAAAAGGAGGTTTCTCTGCTCGTTTACAACAAGCAATGGAACAAGCTGAAAAACAAAAAAGGCCAGAGGGAAACGCTAGTCCATAGGTTTGAATATTCAGTTCAGCTGTGTCGATTCAATTCTCTAACTTTGTTTCATGAAAAAGAAAGTGGTTGTAGGTCTTTCTGGAGGTGTTGATTCCAGTGTTGCCGCATATTTGTTGAAAAAACAAGGATATGAGGTAATTGCACTATTCATGAAAAATTGGCACGATGAGAGTGTTACTTTATCCGATGAATGCCCCTGGTTAGAAGATAGTAATGATGCTATGATCGTAGCGGAAAAACTCGGGATTCCTTTTCAAACTGTAGATTTGAGTGTTGCTTACAAAGATCGTATAGTTGACTACATGTTTGACGAGTACAAAAAAGGAAGGACACCAAATCCGGATGTTTTGTGTAACCGTGAAATTAAGTTTGCCATTTTTATGGATATTGCCCTCTCGTTGGGTGCTGATTTTGTAGCCACCGGTCACTATTGCCGAAGAGAGGTTGAGGTCAATGTTCAAGGTAAGTCTATTTATCGTTTACTAAGCGGTTCTGATTCCAATAAAGATCAATCCTATTTTTTATGCCAATTGACTCAAGAACAACTCTCAAGAGCTTTGTTTCCTGTTGGTGAGTTGCAAAAATCAGAGGTTAGACAAATTGCTTTCAATCAAAACCTTGTCACAGCAGACAAAAAAGATTCTCAGGGGTTATGTTTTATTGGTAAAGTTAGTTTGCCAGATTTTTTACAACAAAAACTTCAAGCAAAGCCTGGAAAAATCATAGAGATTGATAAAGATTTCGAGGGTTATCAAAACCAAAGAGTTTACTTTTCTTCTAAAAAGGAATGCCTAGATTATCATACAAATAAAAAGAATTACAGTGCAGGCGACGGAATTGTTGTTGGTCAGCATCAAGGAGCTCACTTTTTCACTAAAGGACAACGAAAGGGATTAGGCGTTGGGGGAACCCCAAAACCTTTATTTGTCATCGATACAGATGTGAAAGAAAACATAATATTTACAGGTCAAGGAAAAAGTCACCCCGGTTTGCTTCGTCGAGGTTTGATAGTTGCACCAGATGAAATTCATTGGATACGTGAGGACCTTGAGTTGGCCCTTGGAGAAACCTTAAAAGTAGATGCAAGAATTCGTTATCGTCAACCTTTAGAATCAGCTACTTTGTATAATGAAGCAGGTGGACTCTATGTTCTTTTTGACAACCCACAAACTGCGATCAGTGAGGGACAATTTGTAGCATGGTACATTGAGGATGAACTCCTTGGATCTGGAGTCATTTCTTAAACATTTACCGCTTTTTTTTCTTTTACTTTATCAAAATCTAAAAGTACTTGATTGTGAAGAATATCTTCAAATGTTTCCTCTTTACGAATCAAATGAGCTTTGTTGTTAATCCATAAAACTTCTGCAGGGCGAAATCTTGAATTGTAGTTACTAGCCATAGTTTGGCAGTAGGCTCCAGCGTTTTTGAAAACTAGAAAATCACCCTCGTTAATTTCAGATATTTTACGGTTACTTCCAAAGGTGTCTGTTTCACATATATATCCAACAACGGAATAAAAGCGTTCTCTTCCTTTGGGATTGGAGATGTTTTCTATTTCATGGTGAGACCCATAGAACATTGGGCGTACAAGATGATTAAATCCACTGTCAATTTGAGCGAAAACGGTTGAGGTAGTTTGCTTTATCACATTCACTTTGGAAATAAAATATCCAGCTTCACTTACAAGAAATTTTCCAGGTTCAAATGCTAAGGTCAATTCTTTTCCGTATTCTATGCAAAACTGATTGAACCTCTTGGTTAATCTTTCTCCTAATTCTTCAATGTTGGTTTCTATGTCTCCTGTTTTGTAAGGAACTTTGAATCCAGATCCAAAATCAATGAAAATCAGATCTTTGAAATTCTTTGCGGTTTCAAATAAAATTTCTGATGCATGAAGAAAAACATCAATATCTAAAATATCACTCCCGGTATGCATATGAATTCCGTTAATGTTCATTTTAGTGTTTTCGGTTATTCTGAGTAAGTGTGGAATTTGATGAATAGAAATTCCAAATTTAGAATCAATATGACCCACAGATATGTTACTATTTCCTCCAGCCATCACATGGGGATTGATCCGGATACAAACTGGAGTATCAGGGTATTTACTCCCGAATTGTTCGAGTATGGAAAGATTATCAATGTTTATTTGAACCCCATATTCAGCAACTTCTTCTATTTCTGCTAATGAAACACCATTGGGAGTATAAATAATTGAACTCGGATTAAAACCTGCCTGAAGTCCTAGACGAACTTCTTGAATGGAAACCGTATCCAATCCAGCACCCAATTTTTGAATGTAACTCAAAATTGAAATATTAGAAAGCGCCTTAGTAGCATAGTTAAGTCTTAAGTTCTTTACCCCACTAAAAGCATTGCTAAGACGTCTGTATTGAAACTCTATTTTCTCAGCATCATAAACATAAAGTGGCCCTCCGAATTCATCTGCTATGGAAAGTAATTCTGCATGGTTCATCTCGAAATATTTTCGCCAAAAATAAGAACTATTTACATTCTTTTGTATCCTTTGTAGAAATTAATTTAAAATATAAAATAATGTTATAAATATAACAAAATACTTTTCCATAGGATTCAATATTATTTGATTTAACTTCTCTATTTTTGTGCTCATAAATTATCAAAATAATGAATTTACACGAATACCAAGGGAAAGAGATTTTAGCGAGTTATGGAGTTTCAATACAAAGAGGTATTGTAGCTCAAACTGCAGAAGAAGCTGTAACTGCTGCCAAAAAATTGACTGATGAAACGGGAACAGGATGGCATGTTATTAAAGCTCAAATTCACGCTGGTGGTCGTGGTAAAGGAGGTGGCGTTAAAATTGCTAAAAGCCTTGAAGAAGTTTCTACCCTAGCTGGTCAGATTATAGGGATGCAATTAATAACTCCGCAAACACCTCCAGAAGGAAAGCCTGTTCATCAAGTTTTAGTTGCTGAAGATGTTTATTATCCCGGTGCTTCTGATACGAGTGAATTTTATGTATCCGTTCTTTTAAATCGTGCAACAGGAAAAAATATGATTATGTACTCTACCGAGGGAGGTATGGATATTGAAACGGTAGCCGAAGAAACCCCACATCTTATCTTTACAGAAGAAATTGATCCAGCCACAGGAATGATGCCTTTTCAGGCTCGTAAGGTTGCCTTTAACTTAGGTTTAAGCGGTCAAGCTTTTAAAGAAATGACCAAATTTATCACCTCATTGTACACGGCATATGTTAACTCAGATTCTTCTTTATTTGAAATTAATCCTGTTTTGAAAACTTCTGACGATAAAATTTTAGCTGTAGACGCTAAGGTTTCTATTGATGATAATGCATTATTTCGCCATAAAGATTACCTATCACTTCGGGATATAAGAGAAGAAAATCCAATTGAGGTTGAAGCTGGAGAAGTAGGCTTAAATTATGTTGACCTTGATGGAAACGTTGGTTGTATGGTTAATGGTGCTGGTTTAGCTATGGCAACTATGGATTTGATTAAGCAGGCAGGTGGAGATCCTGCAAACTTTCTCGATGTAGGGGGAACTGCAGATGCTGCTCGAGTAGAAACAGCGTTTCGTTTGATTTTAAAAGATCCAAACGTAAAGGCAATTCTAGTCAATATTTTTGGAGGTATTGTTCGATGTGATCGTGTGGCTCAAGGAATTGTAGATGCCTACAAGAATCTTGGAGACGCTATCAATGTTCCAATTATTGTCCGCCTACAAGGGACCAATGCCGACATTGCAAAACAACTTATTGATAGTTCAGGGCTTAACGTTCTTTCTGCAACTGCATTCCAAGAGGCAGCTGATAAAGTGCAACAAGCAATCAATTAAGACAAATTGTCATACTTTTAGCTAAAACAAACGACATAATGTCATTAATTTTACATTGGTACTTTATTTGAACATCATTGTTCGAGTATTAACCTTATAAAATTATATGTTATGAATTTAGTTAAAAGAAACTTTCAAATAACCCCATCTTTTTTTGATCAGCTCATTTATAATGAATTGGGACGCCAAAAGGTTTCAATCAACAAACCACCTGCTACCAATATTTCAGAAAGTGACAGTCAATTTTTGTTGGAAATTGCTATACCTGGTAAAACCAAAAGTGATTTTAAAATTGAAGTAAATCAAGAAATACTAACAATAAGTTTGGAAACCGAGAATGAGGTTTCTGAAAACGACCATCTGTACCATAAAAAGGAATTTGATTATTCTTCATTTCAAAGATCATTTACTTTACCTGATAGTGTAGCTGTTGATAAAATCGATGCTCGATACAATGAGGGTGTTTTGAAGCTAGTCTTTCCGAAGAAGAAAGAAAGTTTGCCACAACCCAAAAAATGGATTAAAGTAAAATAATGCAATTTTTTCAATAAAAAAGGCTCCCTCGGGAGCCTTTTTTTTGTTTTATAAATACAATAAATCTACTCTTTAGATGGAGCAGAAGCTTGTTTAAATTGACTGAGTGATACGATCTTTTTATTTATGATGTAGTAGCTTTCATGAATGTAATATTTTTCAACAGTTCCATCTTCTTTTGGAGAACTAACGGTAAATCCTGCCTGAACATGTTCGCCTCCCAACGAAGGATCAATGTCTACAGAATAAGCATAGTCAAAAGTCCAGCTTACATCAGAATCATCCGCTTCTATTGAAGCTTTAAATTCATCGAAACTAGAGGATACTTTTCCGTTCCAATCAGTTACTTTTAAAGTGTCAACAAAATGACTTCTCATTGACTCATAGTCTTTTGCAGCCCACAGTTTATCAACAGCAATGACGTGGTCAATGGCTTCTTGTGTTCCCAAATGCCATTTTAAGTCTTGAATTTCTTTGTTAGGATGGAACCCGATCATACGTTCTTTAGTTTCACCTGTTGTTGTTGAACATGAACTCAATACTAGAGTAATTACAAATAGTTTAATTAAATTTTTCATTAGATATGATTATTGTTGTTTTTCAAGATAAGATTTAAGTTGCTATTTACAATTAATAGAGCACATTATCTTTAAATTTTCATTTTAAAAAAAGGTTAAGCGTAAATTTTCTTCCAGAAATTTTTCTTTTCTATGGTCGTAGCTGTAATAAATCCAGAAAAAAAGCGCGCCTCCGATCCCAGCAGTAACAATGTCCTGTCCGGTTAAATATAAACCCTTGATGGGTGTTCTTGGACTTAAAAAACTTTGTTGATATCGTGCAGGATCATGATCCAAACCATAAAGCTCTCCTTTTTCGTAGTTTACAAAATGTTTGGTTGTCAAAGGAGTGGATAATTCATAGCAGTCAACATGATTCCTCAGGTGAGGGTACAATTCAAATAGATGTTCCAGTAATCGTTGAGCAAATTTTTCTTTAAAAGCCTCATAGCTTTCTCCTCTCTTCATCCATCTACTATCTTCCCATTGGTGAAAACTTTCAAATGGAAGCAAGGTTATAATATCTATAGTACTTTTGTTAGGATATCTTTCGGACCAGCTTGGATCTTTGGATGAAGGAAAAGAAATATACACAACAGGGAAAGGTTCAGTATGATCTTTTAAAAATCGGTTAACACAATCATCGTGATCCAAATCATCAGGGTAAATCCATAAATTCTTTTTGGGTAATTTTAATTCATCTGGTGTTCCATTCAATCCAATATACAAACATCCGTGAGCAACAGAAGGTTTTACTTTTTTAAGTTGATTAGAAAACTGCTTACTAAACTTATTTTCTTTAGAAATCAATTTTTTAAAGGTATTCATTACACCAACGCCACTGATAACTATCGGAGCATAGAAACATTTCCCATCACTCATTTTTACTCCTATCGCTCTTTCTTTTTCGGTTATAATTTCATCTACCTCTGCATTAATGAGAATAGTCCCTTTTGTCGATTCGATGACAGGATCGATCGTTTTTACAATTTGTGATGATCCCCCAACAGGGAAGCTTCCCCCTCCAAAATAATGTTTTACAACGGAAGCATGCATTGCAAAGCTGCTTTGTTTTGGTGGAAGCCCATAATCGCCGTATTGGCCGCATAATACTTTGATGAGTTCTTCATTTTCAGTCAGAGACCGCAATACATCATAAGTTGTTTTGTTAGAAAATTCTTGATAGGGTTTCTTTAGCATTCCTCCGATAATATTACCCAGGAATTTAGGAAGCGCTTTGTTGATGTAGAATTTCCCCATGGCCTTATTAGCTCTAAAAACCAAGTTAATGTAGTCTTCTATGGCTTTTTCTTCTTCAGGGAAGTACTCGGTTAATTGGTCTTTAAAGGCATCAACTCCTTTTACAAAATTATATTTCTTTTCACCAATAATAATTTGATCGTAAACTTCGCCCATATCTGCCCACAGTAATTTTCTTTCGGTGATGTAATCAAACATTTTGCGAAGGGCGCTATTTTCTTTTTGAACTTCACCGATGTAATGAATCCCAACATCCCATTCATATCCTTTTCTTTTAAAAACGTGCGTGTAACCCCCAGCGGTGTAATGCCGCTCCAATAAAAGTACTTTTTTACCTTCTTTGGCTAAAAATGCAGCAGTAGTCAAACTCCCCATTCCTGTTCCGACAATTATTGCATCGTATTGATCTTCGAGTTGATGGGGTTTTTTATAGGATTGAATCATTAAATAGTTTTTTTATCTTCTTTAAAGCTACGATTTTTATTCTTGAACTTTTCTTTCAATAAATTAAATCAAATGAAGATTTTTGATTTTCATAATGAATTCTTTTGCAAACGGAAAAGCTGCCAAATATTAAGCAGTTTTAACAACCTTTTGTTTCCAAGTTTTTAGGCCATAGAAAGATAGGGTGAAATAAAGTGAGGTTAGCGCAAAATATAGGTAAAGTTCCTTGTTAAGGTACAAACCTAAAGTAACCCCGTTGACTATAATCCAATAGTACCATCCACTCAATATTTTTTTTGCCTCCAAATAACTTGCAATAAAACTGAATATGGTCGTAAATGCATCCAAATAAGGATTACTCGCATCCGTAAATGTATTTAAAATGTATCCTAGCCAAAGAGCACAAAATGTTCCGATGATAAGGAAAGTAAGGTGCTTATTTTTTGGGACATCAATTATAGGAAGTTCTGATTTGTTTTTAGAACCCCAGAGTTGATAACCGTAAATTCCTATGATGACATAATAAAAATATAAAATAGATTCTGCGTAAAGCCCTATTCTATAAAATAAAAAAATACTGATCAACGATCCTGAAATTCCAAAAAACCAACAATTTATATTTTCTTTTATCAATAGAATTAAAAAAATAAGACTTAGTCCTACCGATAGTATTTCAAGCAATAAATTCATTCAATAAAAATAAAAGTTTTACAATTCCTAAAGAAGAATCTCAGCAGTTTTGTTTCCGACTATCGAACCTATTGCAACTCCCATTCCACCTAATCTCACACCTACAGCAATTCTTGAGGAATAGCTTTTGATCAAAGGAAGTTTATTTGTTCCAAAAGCCATTATTCCGGACCATTCTTTCTCGATTTCAAAAGGGGTGTTGGGTAAAATATAGTTTTTTAAATCATCGATCAAGACTTTTTTTATGTAATCATTAGTTCCAAAAATAGATGTGTTTTCTTTTTCTATATCCAGTTGTCTTCCTCCACCAATAAGTACACGGTTATCGATATTTCGAAAATAATGATACCCTTTGTGGTAATGAAAACATCCATTGATTTTTAAATTGGATATTGGTTTTGTGATCAAAACCATTCCTCTACCAGGATTAATGTCCTCTTTTTGGAGCCACTTTTCACTAAATGCATTGGTGCAAATCGCAAGCTTTTGGGTTTTAAATTTGATTAATTTTCCTTCATTTTGGACTTTAAGTAATACGCCATTACTCTGTTCTTTAAAATTTTCAATATTTGTAGAAGTAAACAAAGCAATACCCTTTTTGCGAACTTCCTCATGTAAAGACCACATCATTTTACCCGTATCAATGCTACCTTCAAATTTGTTTTTCAATACTGTACTCACCTTGTTTTTGGCAAAACCGTTGCTTTCAATTCTGTTGTTTTCTTGTGAAAATATGTTTTCTTTAAAGATAGGATACATCAAGGCATTCATCTCTTTGATTCGAGTTTCAATTTCATCAGGAGGTTTCATAAACAATTCAAACCCTCCATTTTCTTGATATGAAATTTTTTCATCCCCCAAAGTATTTCGCAAAAGTTGTAGTCCCTCATATCTTAGTTTCACCAAGGCTTTTACATCATCGTCATCTAGGTGTTTACGATCATTTTCTAATTCAGTTAGGGAACCAAAGCATGCAAAACCTGCATTTTTTGTACTGGCACCTAATGGGAATAGCCCCCGTTCAAAAATTGCTATCCGGGCATTTGGTTTTTCTTGAATCAATTTCAAAGCAGTAAAACAACCAACAATTCCTCCACCAATAACCGCAAAGTCATAGTTTTTAAACCATTTGTCTTCCCAATAACTTGTTGTCAGCATGTTTTTTTAGGCTAATTGTTCTTTTAGATTTTTAATTTCATCACGAAAACGTGCTGCTTCAATAAAATCCAAATCTTTAGCAGCTTTTTCCATAAGCTTTCGAGTATCTCTAATTTTTTGTTCAATTTGTGGTTTAGTCAAATACCTTGTTGCTTCTTCTGCAGCTTTTTTCGATTCTTTTTCTGAGGCATAAGTTGCTACTGAATTTTTAGATAGGGCACTGTCTAAAGATTTATTTAAGGCGGTAGGAACTTTATTATGGAGTTTGTTGTAAGCCATTTGCTTTTCACGCCTGTACAAGGTCTGATCCATGGTGAACTGCATACTTTTAGTTATTTTATCTGCATAGAAAATTGCAAGTCCATTGACATTCCTTGCAGCACGACCTACAGTTTGAGTCAAGGATCTATTAGAACGCAAGAACCCCTCTTTGTCGGCATCCAAGATCAAAATTTGTTCTTTCTTCAAGTCGTTTTGCCTCCAAGAATTTTCCAATTTCTTTAAAATAATCTACTTGATTTTTTAAATCAAATCTTATTTCATTTAAAGCATTTTGAAGAACATCTGGAGATGTTGCAAACATATTTGCTGGATAAATATTTAGTTTATCTATTGATTCTAAAATGTTTTTCGTTAGTGGATCAAATATTTCAATTTGCTCGATTTCGTCTCCAAAAAAATGAATTTTAAAAGCATGATCAGCATAGCTTGGAAAAACATCAACTATATCACCTGTAACTTTAAAAGATCCACTTATTAATTCATTTGTAGTTCTTGAATATAAACTTTGAACTAGATTGTGTAAAAATTTAGTTCTTGAAATAATTTGATTTTGATTTATTTCAATTATACTTTTTTTAAATTCAACGGGATTTCCTATTCCATATAAACAAGAAACAGAAGCAACAACAATAACATCTCTTTTCCCAGATAGTAAAGAAGAAGTTGTGCTTAGTCTCAATTTTTCAATATTTTCATTTATTGATAAATCTTTCTCAATATATGTTCCTGAAACTGGCAGATAGGTTCTTCGGGTTCTGTAGTCGTTTATGATGAAAACGAGAACGACACCTTGTGGATTCGGGTATATTATACGGATAGTGAGCGGGTAGAAATTGATTACAACCTCAAAAAAGTTTACGCCCTTTTGCATTCAGATGGAAACGAAACTTCCATGCCGTTTTTAAATATTGATGCTATTGATTATTGCACATTTGGCAATTCCAAACCTTTTAGAATCAAGGTTCGAAATGTTTTAAATGATAATTTCACATATTTCTACATCAAAAAAACAGACGCCTCAAGGGCTTATGGTTTGGAATTTGAACATATGCTCTCTCCTTACAACCTGAATTTTTTAATCAATGATTCCACTTTGATTGAAGAACACATAGCAGGTATTCCCGGGGATGTATTTATTGAAAAATACTTAGATCAATGTTCCCCATCCGAGCAAGCTCAAATAGCAAAAGAGTATGTAAAGTTCAATGAAAGATCCATGATAAGACTCTTGGGTGATATGCGGGCATACAACTACGTAGTAATTCCTACGCACGATTTCGATCAAGTTATTTACAAGATTCGGGCAATCGATTTTGATCAGCAGAGTTTTGAAGGGAAATTCATGGTTTATCGACCCCAGTTTTTCAAAGAAAATTTTCCTATGATTTCTGTAGTAAAAGAAAAACTCTCACCCGATTCAATCGTTCAATACAAGATTGAGGAACGCTCGATACTTGTTAAACGTATTCTAAGTTCTGTAGACCGTTTGGATCGTTTGTTGAACATCATGACTTTAGATACTATAACAACCCCTGAGAATGTTGAGAAATTGTCCTCAGAGATTTATAAATTTTCCAAAGACGACGCTTTTAAAAAAACTAAAAATATGGGAGAGGTTTTGAAGGCATCCTTCGCTTATGTCCGAAGAAATTACGAAAATTTAAACTTGTCAAATTTGATTAAATCTTGATCTAATAAAAGTCATTATCTTCATATTCACCCCCACCTAAATCATCCTCGCTCATTTCATCGGAAGCATAGGAATTATTCTTTTCTGATAGAAAATCTTTTTGAGGTGCTTCCTCTGGCACTTCCCCTTGGGCAAAAATCAGATTGGGGTAGAGTGTAGTGGGTTCCTGTTCACCAATTTCCATCAGTTCAACAAAAAAAGTCCACAAAGCTAGAAAGTCGTAAACATAAATTAAATGATGATTTTCAGCATTAAAAATACTGTCAACAGAAGCTTGACCCATGGGTTCAATACCTTCATCCATATCCAATAACGGAATTTCTTCACCTTGTTCCCATTCTTCATTTGTTTTGTAAAATGAGGCCATTTCTCTTCCACCAAACCCAAAGGATTGAGCTATTGCGTAATGAAAATCTTCTAGAGTAGCTGACCCCTCAATTTCGATATCTCTCAAGATATCTTCTTTAGCGTCGAGAATAATTCTAAATCTATAAATCATGACTATGGGTATTTAAGTTTTGATTGAAAAGTTGAAATAAAAAATAAAGTTGTCCTCCAAACAAAAGGGAGGCTAAAAGTAAATGTAAGGGTTGTGTAGCGAATGGAAAGTCAAAATAATACATCAAAATTCCAGTTAAAATTTCTGTGCCTAAAATCACTAAAACCCAGTTGTAAATTGAAAATCTAAGATTCATTTTTCGAATGCTGTAGAATAGATAAGCATTAATCAAAACCACGATTAAAGAAAAACTCCGATGCACATAAAATTTTATTGGAGCAGGATTTAACCATTTTACAGCTTGTTCCATACCGTGAAAATCAATCTGAATATCGATGAACTGTCGCACTTGTGTACCAATACCGATTTGTATTAAAGTCAAGATAAATGAGATGATTCCTAAGTTTCTAATTTTTGAGGTCTCCTTATTTCTTGATTCACTGGAAGAAGTTAGCGCATACAAGTAAACCAAAAAAGCAACAATCAATAAAGCCATGATCATATGGAGGCTAATTTTTGTAGGAAGTAAGTTAGAATCAACAACAGTCTTACCCAACCATGCCTGAAACCCCATTCCTAAGTTTACAAGCACAGAAAAAAGTACAATCCTTTTTTTCTGTTTCCAATAGCTCAAAGACAAGATTCCCATAATTAAGGTTGATATTCCTGCAAGTGCTCCTGCCAATCTATTGATGAACTCAACCCAAGTATGAAAAGCATTGAAATGCGCGTAATCGTGTTTGGTATAAGGTTCCCAATTGGATTCAGAATATTCATACGTACTGGTAAAGTCCTTTTTGGCTACACGCAAGCTTTCATTTACAATGATTACTTCACCGGTTTTATAGTCGTGTTCAGAAATCCAATCCAATTGTTCTCTTTCAGTAGGTGGAATCAAGTAACCAAAACACTTTGGCCAGTCGGGGCAACCCATTCCACTTCCAGTTACTCTAACAATAGCACCCGCAGCGATAACAATGTAAACCAACACCAATGAAACTCCAACCCAGAAACGAAACCTTTTTTTCATAAGCATTAATTTTCAACAAATTTCAATCCTAGTTTTTCTCCTTCTTTTTTCATCAGCTCAAATGCAGCATCAAATTCATTGGTAATTTCTCCCTCCAAGATGGCTTCTTTTATTGCCTCTTTGATTTGTCCAATAGCTTTGGAAGGCTTAAGATTAAATGACTTCATAATAATTTCTCCCGAAACAGGGGGCTGAAAATTTCTGATGTGATCTCGTTCTTCTACTTCTACAATTTTTTTTGCGGACAATTTTAAAGTTATTGTGATACTGGTTGAATCGCTTTGGATTTTTGGTTGTAATGTCTGCTTCACAAAGGGTGATCAAGTCGTTGATGTGATCTCCAGCATCAAAAATAAGCCTCCTTACAGCGGAGTCAGTAACCACATCTTCAGCAATTACAATAGGCCTTGAACTCATAAGTACCATTTTTTGAACAAATTTCATTTTGTCGTTCAAAGGCATTTTTAAACGTTTAAATAGCTTGTAAACCATTTTTGCACCCACAAATTCGTGACCGTGAAACGTCCAACCGTTTTTCTTATGGAAGCGTTTGGTCGGTGCCTTTCCGATATCGTGAAGCAAAGCTGCCCATCGAAGCCATAAATTATCAGTGTTGGGACAAATATTGTCTACAACTTCAAAGGTGTGAAAAAAATTGTCTTTGTGTGTTTGCCCTTCTACTTCTTCAATCCCTTTTAAATCGATCAATTCTGGAAGTAGAAGAGGAAGAATTTTCACTTTGTCAAGCAAAAGAAGACCAAGTGATGGAGTATCACACATCATTATTTTGTGAAGTTCATCTACACATCTCTCTTTGGTGATTATGGAGATTCGTTCAGCGTGTTCTTGAATGGCATCCAGTGATTTTTTTTCAATCACAAAATTCAGTTGAGAGGCAAAACGTACTGCACGAAGCATTCTCAAAGGATCATCGGAATATGTAATTCCAGGTTCTAGAGGTGTTCTAAGTATTCCTTTTTGTAAATCATCAATTCCATTGAAGGGATCCAGTAACCTCCCATAAGTTTCCTTATTCAAGCTTATTGCCAAAGCATTTATGGTAAAGTCTCTTCTTTTTTGATCATCCTCCAAACTCCCTTCGGTTATTTTAGGGTTGCGACTTTCGGGAGCGTAGGATTCCTTTCTTGCCCCAACAAATTCTAAAGTAATGTCCCCCCATTTGAGCATTGCAGTTCCAAAGGTTTTAAAAACTTGAACTTTTGAGGCCTTTTTTAGTTTTTTTTGAAGAGCCTGAGCAAGCTCAATTCCCGATCCAATAACAACAAAGTCAATATCTGTATTAGTTCTATTTCTATTAAGCAAATGATCTCGAACAAATCCGCCAATCACATAGGTTTGCAGTTGGAGTTCATCCGCAGTTTCTTGAACAGTTTTGAAAAGCACTGTGTTTAAGATGGCGTTAAAGTTTTTCTTCAACATACTCAGGCTCTTAATGTTTTGAGATTCCCGTTAGCATCAATCAATATTAAAGTCGATGGGCTGGTTCTGGTTTCTTTTGTTTTCAAAGTTACAATATGGTCAACTCCCTCCAAAATGACTTGATCAATTTCTTTAAATTCTTTTGGACTTGGTGAGCCGCTGATGTTTGCAGAAGTTGAAACAATGGGTTTTCCAAATCTTTCAAGGAGTTTTCTACAAAATTCATCTTGAACAATTCGAATGCCAACACTTCCATTTTCAGCTTTTAAATTTGCTGCCACTCCATTTACATTGGGATAAATTACAGTGGTTGGCTTACTGGCTAAAGCTATTTTTTTGATGTTATCCTCCAGTTTTCCAGTAAGCATTTCAAGCATTTCAAGGTCAGATACAAGGCAAATCAAAGCCTTACCGTCTTCTCTGTTTTTAAGTGCATACACTTTTTTGATAGCCTCAGAGTTTGTAGCATCGCATCCAATTCCCCATATGGTATCAGTAGGGTATAGGATTGTGTTTCCTAGGGCTAGTGCTTCGCAACTTTCATTTACAAAAGTTTCCATTTGTTTTGAATAAACTACACGGCAACGTTGTGTTCTCTTAAAGCATCGTTTAAAGAGGTTTTCTTATTGGTACTTTCTTTGCGTTTTCCAATAATCAAAGCACACGGGACTTGATATTCACCAGCATTAAATTGCTTTGGATAAGTACCCGGAATTACAACAGACCGCGCAGGGACTTTACCCTTGTATTCTATAGGTTCGTCTCCACTCACATCAATTATTTTTGTAGAGGCAGTAAGCACAACATTTGCACCCAAAACGGCTTCACGTTCAATGTGAACCCCTTCCACAACAATACAACGAGAACCAATAAAAGCGTCGTCTTCAATGATAACGGGAGCAGCTTGAAGTGGTTCTAAAACTCCTCCAATTCCAACACCACCACTCAGGTGGACATTTTTTCCTATTTGTGCACAACTTCCAACAGTTGCCCAAGTATCTACCATAGAACCCGAGTCAACATAAGCTCCAATATTCACATAACTGGGCATCATAATAACTCCAGATGCTATGTAGGCTCCTTGTCTTGCAACAGCATGGGGTACTACCCGGATACCCTTGGCTGCATAATCTTTCTTGAGTGGCATTTTATCGTGGAACTCCATAGGCCCAGCATTGAAGGTTTCCATTTTTTGAATTGGAAAGTAAAGCACAACCGCTTTTTTCACCCATTCGTTTACCTGCCAACCTTCCGAGGTAGGTTCTGCAACACGAAGATTACCCTCATCCAATTGGGTAATGATCGAACGGATTGCTTTTTGTGTTTCTTCTTGTTCCAGTAAGCTTCGGTCTTCCCAAGCCGCTTCTATGATTGCTCTCATGAAAATGTTCTTAAATTTTTGCACAAATTTACGCCTTTTGATCGACTTTATTTTGGTTTTTTTATACGAAGCCAACAAGGAGACGTATATTTGCACATGGCAGAAATTATTGCAATTGATTTTGGAACCAAGCGCACCGGAATTGCTGCAACCGATCCTTTACAGATTGTTGCATCAGGTTTGGTGACGCTTCCAACTCAAGACGTAATCCCTTACTTAGTAAATTACCTCAAAAGCCATGAGGTAGAAAGCTGTGTAGTGGGTCAGCCCAAAAGACAGGACGGTACTTCCTCTGAAGTAGAAACTGAAATCAAGAAGTTCATACAAAAGTTGAAAATTAAAATACCTACACTAGAAGTGAATCGGTTTGACGAACGCTTTACCTCAAAAATAGCTTTTCAAACCCTGATCGATTCTGGAGTAAAAAAAGAAAACCAGACAAGAGAAAGGATTGATTGATAAAATTAGTGCAACCCTTATCTTGCAGTCCTATTTAGAAGCACAAAACAATAATTGTTTATGATATTACCCATAGTAGCATACGGTACTCCCGTATTGAAAAAAGAAGGCAAAAACATAACACAAGATTATCCAGAACTCGATCAGTTCATAGCAAATATGTGGGAAACCATGTACGGAGCTAATGGGGTAGGATTGGCGGCTCCCCAGGTTGGAGTTGGAATTCGTCTTTTTGTGGTCGATGCATCGCCCTTTGCTGAGGATGAAGAATTAAGCGACGAAGAAAGAGAACAACTGATTGGGTTCAAAAAAGTATTTATAAACCCCGAGATTGAAGAATCAGGTGAGGAATGGGCATTTAATGAAGGCTGTTTGAGTATTCCAGAAGTTCGCGAGGATATTTATCGCCAAGAAAAAATACACATAACCTATTTTGATGAAAACTTTAAAGAACACAAAGAAACTTTTACAGGATTACCTGCCCGGGTAATTCAACATGAGTACGACCATATTGAGGGTATATTGTTTACCGACAAACTCTCCCCACTCAAAAAAAGATTAATTAAAGGAAAATTAAATAATATTGCAAAAGGAAACATTCAAGTAGATTACAAAATGCGTTTTCCTTTGGCGTCCAAAAAAAGATAAACACCCCTATGGAATTAGATAAAATAATAGCAATATCAGGTCGCCCTGGTCTTTATGAAGTTCAGGTTCAAACTCGAAGTGGGTTTATTGCCCATTCATTGACTGATGGGAAGAGAATCTCGGCATCCCTTCGGGATCAAGTAAGTATGTTATCCGAAATTAACATCTATGGATTGCAAAAAGAGGTTCCTTTAGCTGAAGTTTTTCAAAAAATGTACGCTCTTGAAAATGGTGCAAAATGTGCGGTAAAGCCCAAAGCCCCTGCAACGGATTTGGAAGCTTATTTTTTGAAGTTTTTCAAGATTATGATGAGGAACGCGTGTATCCAAGTGATATCAAAAAAATCATTCAATGGTACAATATTTTGATTGATAAAGGACTTCTTAGCGCTGAGGCATCTGAGGTTCAAGAAGAAGAAGAGAACACCACAACAAAAGAACAATGAATTCAAGAGGCCAACAGCTCGAGGCCCTAGACCGTTTGCTAACCATCATGGACGAATTGCGTGAGCAATGCCCCTGGGATAAAAAACAAACTTTTGAATCCCTGCGTCATTTGACTATAGAGGAAACTTATGAGTTGAGTGATGCGATCTTGGATCGTAATCTGGAGGATATCAAAAATGAATTGGGAGATTTATTGCTCCACATTGCTTTTTATTCCAAATTAGGAAGCGAAGAAAAAATCTTTTGACATTGCCGATGTAGCGCATAACATTTCCGAGAAATTGATTCACAGGCATCCCCATATTTATGGAGATGTACAAGTACAAGATGAAGAAGAAGTTAAAAAAAACTGGGAAGCCCTAAAACTCAAGGAAGGGAAAAAATCCGTTTTAGAAGGGGTACCCAAAGGACTCCCAGCTCTTGTAAAAGCTCAACGCATTCAAGACAAAGCAGCAGGGGTAGGTTTTGATTGGGAACAACCCGATCAGGTATGGGAGAAGGTACAAGAGGAACTCGCCGAGTTCAATACAGAAATTAAAAAAGGGTTCCTCAAAAGATCGTGAAGCCGAATTTGGAGACCTATTATTTTCTATGATCAATTACGCTCGTTTCCTAAAGATAAATCCTGATACTGCCTTAGAGCGAACCAATCAAAAATTCACCAAACGCTTTCAATATCTCGAAACCAAAGCGAAAGATATGGGAAAAACATTAGAGCAAATGACCTTGGCTGAAATGGATGTTTATTGGGAAGAAGCAAAGAAAGAAAATTAGGATTTTAATGAAATAATCTATTTTTTTACTAAGCTCAAAATCTTAGAATGAAAAAACAGATCTTCCCAAAGGAGTTTCTAGAAAACACTAACGAAGCCCATCAATTCAGACACAGCAAAAAAAGTAAGCGGATTTATGTGGTAATACTTTTTTTGATTTGTGGTGTTCTTTTTAGCCTCCCGTTTATTAAGGTTGATCTTTACACTTCAGTTCGCGGGATAATCAAAACCCAACAGGAACGTATTCCCCTAAGTATTACCCAATCTGGGCAAGGAGTTTACGTCAATTGGTAAGTGTTGTTCCCCAACATATAGATTTATTTGCTGGAAATGTAGTTGAGAATATTGCACTCGGAGAGTTTGTTCCCAATATGGAGCGTATTTTGAATATTTGTAAAAACATTGGAATCCTCGACTTCATTGAACAACTACCCAATGGGTTTTACACCTACTTAGGAGAACACGGTGCATCTTTATCTGGAGGTCAGCAACAACGTATTGCTATTGCAAGAGCACTTTATCATAATCCAGAAATCTTAATCTTTGATGAGGCAACATCCTCATTGGATAGTCGTTCTGAGCAATATATTCAAAAAACAATACAACAACTTCGCAATGAGAAAAAGACCATTGTTTTAATTGCCCATCGATTGAGTACTGTAGTTCAAGCTGATGAGGTAATGGTATTGGAAAAAGGGAAGGTAGTAGAAAAAGGAAATCATGAGGATTTACTCAGGCAAAAGGGATTTTATTATGATTTGTGGCAGCAACAACTCCCCGAAAATTTCAAAGATTAATCTTCGTTTTCTTCTTGCGATTCTTCTGAGGCACTCTCAGCTTCAGGAGCTTCGTTTTGTTTTTTCAATGCTCTAGAAAGGCTTTTGATTTGGTTGAGTTTGTTTTTCCATTGCTCAACTTTAATATTGAGTTTTTCAATCTTAGAGTTGACCTCTTGAACCAATGGGCTTTCACTTGAAGTCGAACTGAAAAATGCTAAATTGTTTTGGAGTTGAATCAATTCTGTATTGGATTCTTCAATTTTTTTATTAAGCAAAATGTGTTCTTTATTCAATCCATCTTGGTTGTCTTTGAGTAAAATGAGATCTGTTTTAAAACGAGCTACTTGTTTTTCCTCATCTGTTAGTTTGGTTTGGTCCCAAAGGCGACTCAAAAAAATTCTTATACTCATTGTCTAGTTTATCGTTTACTCCTTGCGATGGATTCCCGATTTCTTCCCATTGAACAAATGCATTACTGATGTATTCAGTCAATGCCTCAGCCTCTGTTGGAGCTTCTTGTTTTTTGAGAGCTTCAAAATAGTTTCGCTTAGCTTTTAATATTGCCTGATCTTCTGGAGTGAAAGCTTCTTCTTTATTTTTATCCGGTCAAAATAGAGATCTGTATTTTTTTTGAACTCTTCCCACAGCTGGTTAGAAAGTTTTCGGGATATTCTCCCTGTCTTTTTCCATTCTGCCTGAATAGTTTTCATTCTGTTGATGTATGATCGCCAATCTGAACTTTCAAGTATGGACTTCACTTCTTCAATTAAAGCTCTTTTTTGCTCAATATGAACTTTTTCTTCTTTCTTTTTTCTTTGTAAAACTGGTTCTTTTGATGGTTAAAGTTTCTAAGTACCAAACGGAATTCATTCCAAATCTCTTTGTTTTGAGCTCGGGGAATCCTTCCGATACTGTGGAACTCTTCTTTAAGTGTGTTTACTTTTTTAAGGGCATTTTGCCATGCATTATGATTGTTGAGATTGTTGGCGTAGAGTTCTTGAATATCAACCAGTATTTTTCTTTTTTTCTCCAGATTTTCTTGAAGAATGGCATCAATATTCTTGTTGTAATCGTTTTTTCGTTCGTGGATTTTTGAGGTAGCCTCCTGAAAGCGTTTCCAAAGTTCTTCGCGGTGCTCTCTAGCAACAGGACCCAAATCATTTTTCCAATTTCGGTGTAAGACATTCAATTCACGAATTGCTACAATGACATCTTGATGATTGACCAGTGCTTCTGCGTGTTCTATTAATTTTAATTTTTCCTGGTAATTGTGTTTGAAATCTTTGTCTCTCAGGGTACGATCTAAATGTAGGAAGTCATAAAAACGTTCTACATGATGCTTGTAGGTTTCCCAAATATTATTACTCTCTGCTCTGGGTACAGGACCTGTATTGTGCCAGCTTTCTTGAAGAGCTCTAAATTCCTTGTAATTATTGGTGTTGTTTTCACTTATTCCGATCAATCCTTTGATGCGCTCTATGATTTCAAGACGTTTTTCTAGGTTTTCTTTTTGACTTTTTTCTTGAGCCTTGAAATGAATACTTTTATTTTTTTTGTAATCTCTGTTAAGTGCGTTGAATTCTTTTTTGTAGTTGGGATTAAATTCAAAATCGAGGTCATTACCATGTTGATCGATATATTCCTTTCTTTTCTCCCCTAAAATTTTACTAAAACGAGTATTAAATTGTGAAATAACCTCTTGAATTTCTTTTCCTTTTTTTGTCCACTGATCCGAGTTGATTAATTTCTTTAAAACATCTGGATAGGCTTCAAGTTCGAGCATATCGAAATTAGTTTCTTTTTTGACCGTTTTAGGTTCAGTCTCAGAAACACCAGCTTGTTTTTTTTCACTGGGGTTTGTGCCGATATCAGAAGTCATCTTGAGCCCTTCCTCTAAATTAGATTCATTAGGTTCAGTAGGTTTTTCCATCATCAGTTTTATTTATGTGAACAACCAAAGTAAGCAAGTACCTTAATTATAGCTAAAATTTACAAAAAAAAATATTAAACT
The DNA here is from genome assembly GCA_038142965.1 of Candidatus Arcticimaribacter sp. Taxonomy (GTDB): domain Bacteria; phylum Bacteroidota; class Bacteroidia; order Flavobacteriales; family Flavobacteriaceae; genus Arcticimaribacter. The sequence goes on from JAYQLC010000001.1 coordinate 168,916, forward strand.
TAGATTTCTGTCCAGATATTCCAAGATTTTTCGGCCTGTTTTTCAAGCATAAGTAGACCGTTTTGGGTTGTACATCCAATTTCGATACCTTTCCTTAAAAACAGTGTTTTTTTTGGATTGTAAATTAAATCAAATAAAAAATGATCCTTTGTTAATAGGTCATATGGAATGTTTGGAGCTTTGTTTAGATCAGGATGTGTTCCAATAGGGGTACAGTTTATGATCAACAAATGGGTGCTCATAATACTGTCATCAATTTGATCGTAGCTTATTTGATCTTTAAAGGTTTTCTAGAAACGAATAGGGGTTCAATATTCATTTTCTTAAGTACGTATTCAATTGCCTTTGATGCACCTCCTGTGCCCAGTATAAGGGCTTTTTTACTGTGGTTATTCCATTTTTTAGTAATGCAGCCTCAAATCCATGTGCGTCTGTATTGTAACCCTCACTAGTTCCGTCTTCTAAAAACCGGACGGTATTTACTGCCCCAATAATTTTGGCATCTTCTGAGAGTCTATCCAAATAATTTATGATTGATTCTTTGTAAGGAATTGTTACGTTTAGACCTTTTACATTTTCTTTTACTAAAATTGCATTAATTTTTTCAATGGAATCCAAATCAAAATTCTCATAGGAGCAGTTTTCAATTTTTTTCCTTTTTAAATTTTTCAGCAAAATAGGAGCGAGAAAAAGAATATTCTATGTTTTTACCGACAAGTCCATAACGGTTAATTTTTTGTACTTCTTTTCCCATAGATTTCTAGTAATGTTACAATTCCAAAGCCCAAAAATATGAAAAGGATTACATAGATGTTTTCTGATTGATCAAATTTGGGCCAAAATAGTTCATACCGATCGGGGTTCAAGTCATCATAAGTCTTTTTAGCGAACCTTTTCCAAGGCCATGATGCACTCAATGACCCCAAAATAAAACCCACCAGAGTTGCAATAACCTTTTCTTTGTGGTTCAACAATAACCACCTCAACACTTTTGATAAAACAAGAAGTCCTGTGATCGATCCCAAGGCAAATACAAGCATTACTCCCAAAAGCTCCATGCGATTGGGGTCATCAGTAAAGCTAAAGTCAAGGGAGACTAAATCGACTAATGTGAAGTAAAGTGCATTAACAGAATTAACTAAAAGTAGGGTGTAATTCCCTAATATCAAAATCAGGAAGGAACCTGATAAGCCTGGTAAAATCATTCCAGAAATACTAATCATTCCACAGAAGAAAACAAAAAATAGATTATCATTTTCTTGACCTGGAGTTAGAAAGGAAACCATTAATCCGGCGATTGTTCCCAAAAAGGTTAGGATGTATTCTTGGTAAGTGTATGGTTTTGATTGCATCCAAATAAAGAAAACTGAAGCAAGAATAAACCCAAAAAACATTCCCCATACATATCTGGGGTAGTGTTGAATCAATTGATCTAAAATAAGTGAAGCACTGAAAAAACTAATGATTACTCCAAAAAAAGTAAGCTTAAAAAGGATCCGTTTACTTGTTGATAAAAAGCTCTTAATTCACCCTTTAGCAAAAAGGGAAAATGCTGTTTTATTGAATTTTGAAAAAGAAAAAAAATAAGCTCTTCATAAAATCCTGCAGCAAGAGCAACAATTCCTCCTGACACCCCTGGAATTTTGTTTGCAACTCCCATTCCAATTCCCTTGCAAATCAATAATATTTTTTGTAAAAAGTTTCTTTTTTTAGACAGCATTTTTCTTATTCGAATTTCGTTCTAGGAAATATAAAAAAAGAAATCCGGAAATCATCAACACCAAAGCTGCAAGAACTTGGGGTTCACCATCAAAATTCCATGGGGCGATGTATTCTGTTTTGAGTACAATTGTCTTGTTTTTAGCAACAACTTCTGAAGACACTGGCTTTTGCCAAGGCCATATCTTGGGTAGGGCACCTATCATAAATCCTATCAAGACCATCATGGTAGCAGGTTTTTGATTGTTAAATAGCCATTTGAGTATTTTTGAAAACAGTTTCAGACCAACCACAATTCCCAGACCGATTACCAAAAGACGAGAATACACAAGCATAAAATTTTCCCATTCAAAATTTAATAAAGCAGGAATACTGTTTTTTGAGGTGTGAATCACAACTTCATAGGCTCCCAAAAGAATGTAGATGAATGAACCAGAAATACCAGGAAGTATCATTGCGATAATTGCAATCATTGAGCAAAAAAGAGATAACCTAAACCGATTTCTCCACCATTTGGAGTTATTTGAGTAATGCCAAAGGCCACAAAAAAACCTAGAATTAGAAAAAGTATCGATTTGAAATCTTTGAGTTGAGTGTCTTTAAGAAGTACAAGAATACTACAGCTGATTAATCCAAAGAAAAAGGACCACAATGGTATTGGGTGTTCTTGCAGAAGGAAATGTATGATTCCTGAAAAAAGTACGATGCTGACCCCAATTCCGAGTATTAAAGGAAAAAGAAAGTTACCGTTAATATTTTTCCAAAAAGATATGAACCCTTCTTTTTTCAGTATCAAAAACGACTGAATTCCAAGCTGATCTACTGTTGTAATTAATTCTTCATAAATACCTGTAATCAAAGCTATTGTTCCTCCAGAAACTCCTGGAATAACATCAGCTATTCCCATAGCCAACCCTTTGAAAAAGAGGCTTAATTTTGTATTTGAGTTTCTTTTCAAAAAATGATTTTAAGTAATTTGAAATTAGTGGTTATTGAATATTCTTCTAAAGTCTGGAAAAAACTCTAAAAAAGATTCTGAAGGTTCCTTCTTCTTTTTAAATAGGTCTTGAATAAAAAAATCAGCTTCATTTAAACGACTTAATTTTTGATAACTGGCAGCAATCCGAAAATCTAATTCTTCCGCATTGGGATAAAATTCCTTCGCTTGATGACCAACGGTAATCAATTTTTCCCACTCGTTTAAAAAGATGAGTGTATTCATCCACTCAATCCAAATCTCAAGTTCATAATTTCCCAGTTCGATAGTGTTTTGATATGCTATTTCGGCCTCAATGTATTTTCCAAGAGTCTGAAGTAAAAGGGCATTTCTTTTGTTGTATCCTATACTGTTTTCGTTTATCAGGAGCGCTTTATCTGTGTAGTACAAGGCTTTTTTAAATCCTCTTTATGAATGTAAAAATCAATTAATGCGATCCAACTTTTTTCGAATGAGGGATCTTCTTGCACCGATTTTTTGTAGTATTGAACTGCCAACATATCGTTTCCAAGACTTTGATGACATTTTCCAATTCTCAAATAGGCATATGCACTGGGGTCGTCTATTTGAATTGAGATTTGATAATTTTCGATTGCCTCATTTGTTCTACCCATTTTTTCTAGAACTTTCCCTTTTTCAATGTAGGCTCCTGTAAACCGGTCTTCAGAGATGATTGCAAAATCAAAGGCACTCAAAGCATCAACATTACGATCTAAGTTGAGATACTGTTTTCCGATTTCATGCCAAGCAATTTCGTTGTATGGATTTTTTTCTAAAATAGAATTGAGTACCTCAATAGCCTTTTCGTATTCTTTGAGAAATTCGAAACAAAATAAAAGGTTATAGAGAACTTGGTAATCTTCAGGATCCTCCTCTATACAAAGTTTAAAGTATTCTGTTGCCTCACTGTACTTTTCTAGCACCATGTATTCCATACCAAGAAGACACCATATTTCGATTAATTCGTCTGAGTGTTCTAGTGATTCCAGTAACAAATCGATTGCAGCTTGGTGATTTTTATTTTTAGAGAAAATTGTTGCTCTTTGTACAAAAATTTCTTGTTTGTTAGGGTCAATTTCTTGGATTGATTCAAGAAGAAGTTTGGCATCTTCATATGCTCCGTCAAAAATCAAAAGTTCTGATTTTAAAAGCAGTAGTTCGCTGTGGATGGGATGTTGTTTGATTGCTAATTCTATTGCTTTTTTCGCTAAATTAATTTCACCTGTATCGATGTAGTATTGAACAATACATTCAAAATCTTCAGCATCAAAGAAGTATATTTCATTGGTTTTAAGCATTTGTTCAAACCGGGGTATCGGTGAATCAGAATTATTCGAAAAAGGGTTCTGCATAAAAAAATTGTTGCTTCTAATAAAGTTAAATAGAAGTCTGTTGTTTTCAAGGATTGTTCTGGATTGTTTTTAACAAAGTAATTAACAGTTCTCCTCTTGAATTTCATCAAATATCTCATTAAGTAGGGCACATCCTTTTTTAATTTCTCTTGTTGAAATATTTAAGGGTGGTGAAATTCGAATGGCCTTTTTTTCCCAAAGTAACCAAAACAGGAGTAAACCTTTTTCCAAGGATTTTAGCACCACCTTATTGGCTATTTCTTCGGTTTCAAATAGTGGGGCTAACATGAGTCCTTTTCCATTAATTTGCTTTACTAAAGGGTGTTTCAAAAGTTTCTTGAACAGTTTTTCTTTTTCTGGAATGGTTTCTATTATTTTTTCTTTTTTTAAGACAATCAGAGTTTCAAGAGCTGCAGCTGAAATTACGGGATTTCCACCAAAAGTAGTAATATGACCCAGTTTAGGGTTTTTACTCAATAAATTCATGAATTTAGCAGAACTGCTAAATGCTCCAATGGGGAGTCCTCCTCCCATTCCTTTACCCATTACCAAAATATCCGGAATAATTCCATAGTGTTCAAACCCAAACAGTTTTCCTGTTCTTCCGAATCCAGGCTGAATTTCATCTAATATGAGCAGTGCTCCAACAGATTCACATCTTTTTTTTACTTTTTTTAAATATTCGTTTTTTGGGGTTACAAAACCTGCACCCCCTTGGATGGTTTCCAGTACTACTGCTGCAGTTTTAGAAGTTATTTTTCAAGATCGTTTGGCTCATTAAACTGTATGAATTGTACTCCTGGGAGCAATGGCCGATATGTTTTTTTTTTGTTGTTCTGCTCCCAGTAGACTCAAAGCCCCGTGTGTGCTTCCGTGATAAGCATTATGTGCTGCAATCAAACCTGCTCTTCCAGTTACTCTTTTTGCTAGTTTTATTGCTCCCTCTATGGCTTCAGTTCCGGAATTTACTAAATAGGTAACCTCTAGTTTTTTTGGCAGTACTCCCGCCAACTCCTTTGCCAGTTTCACGCTTGGTTCTTGAGCAAATTCTCCATAGACCATAACATGTAGATAGCGTTCAGCTTGTTTTTTTATGGCAGCTACAATTTTGGGGTGACAATGTCCTAGTGTACAAGCCGAAACTCCTGCGACAAAATCTAAATAGGTTTTTCCATCGCTATCATAGAGATAACTTCCTTTGGCGGAATCAATTGTGATTCCTAGAGGGTAGGGGGTAGTTTTGGCCTGATATTTCAAAAAATCCTCTTTTAAACTTTTCATTCCTTCACATTAGGATTAGCAGGAGCAATAAATTCTTCTACGCCATCAACTTCGAATAAGTCTTCAAAGGTTTCTGGTTTTTCATTTTCTCTCCATAAAAATCCTTTCAATTTTCTTAGATTTTTATCGATTTGGTCCTCAGGAAATACTTCTCCATCTGGACTTACATAAAAGGAGATTTCATTAATTTCATTGTTTAAGAACACAATATCCAAAGCACTACAAATGGTTTTGTTGATTCCGATGAGCTCACCTGCCTCGGTGTATAAATAATAAATAACCATGGTATTCTTTATAACATCTAAATTTTTTAGGGCTCCCTCTTCAAAATCTCCATAAAGTTCACTTCCGACTATTTGGTTGTAGCCATCATTACTCAACGTGTCTTTTTCAATGATAAAGGCATTTCCGAAAATTTGAAGGGAATCTAATTTTTTTTCGCCAGTCTCTGTTAACAAGTGAATTACTTCACCACTCATTTGACTAGCACCAAACCATAGAACAGGATTTCTTTTGTTTTTTTCATCATCACTGAGAATTTGATCTTGTTTTTTGGTCAGTGGTCTTTTGTGTAATTCTATTTTTCCAATCTGATCGTCTAGATATAAAGAGTCTGATTTACCTCGAATGTCGGATTTTAAAATTTTAACTCCATAATACCCTCTCAATACTCTGTGTTCTGGGGGTCCAGTTCCAATCAAGGTGTCTGCTTTAATGAAAAGGGAGTCGTTTTCTAAAATGTTTATGGCGTATGCTTTTCTTGTGATTATTGCAGAATCTTTTGCTTTAAAAATTTCAGCATAATTTCCACGAATAATGGAATTGTTGATGGTATCTGTGATCGAGACATCATAATTTGCCGATGCATATTCCCTGTCGTTTTCAAAATACAGGCTGTCTCCTTCAATTATTTTTTGATTGTAATTGATCAATGCATTTTGTTTAAAATTTCCTCGCTGTGCATCTAAGTTGTAAAATCCTCTTTCACAATAAATGTCATAATCAGCCCCTATGATTTTTGTTGGTCCATACAAAAATGCTTTGTTTGTTTCTGTAAAATAATCCAATTGAGTGGAGGTTACATAGTACTCTGGATTGTTGATTCGTACATTAGAAATGAATTGGTATTTTTTTTTTCATTCATAAAATACTTTCCGCGATTACTTTTTAAAATACTGGCACTGTCAATTATTGTACCAGGGGTTTCATAATAGGCTATGTTTTTATTTCGATCGAGGTAGAGGGTGTCCGTTTCAAGGGTCATATCAGGTTGTTTGAGGAAAACATTACCCCATGCTTTGGCTTTCCCATTTGCTCCATCATATTCTAAGTATTCACTGGTCATACGCAAGGTGTCTCCTTGAGTAAATACAACTTTACCTTCAGCTTCAAAGAAGTTTTTTTTGGAATAGAAAAAGGATTTATCCGAAACAACTAATGCCCCTTTATGAAAAAGATGCACCCTTATGTCTCCTTTTTTTAGTAAGATATTTGCCTCGGGATACAAGACTTCATCTTTTTCGAAAGAACCCGCTTGCCGAATTTCTACAATCTTAGGTTCTTGCGCAGTTGCGTATTGACTAAAACAACTCAGTAAAAATAAAAAAACAAGTTTTTTCATAAATTCTAAGTTGTTATATTTAATTATGGTCTAACGGAAAATCGTTTGTTTACGATCGGGTCCTACAGAAACTATTTTAATGGGTGTTTCCAATTCTTTTTCAAGATAAGCAATGTAGTTGTTAAATTCCTCAGGGAACTGATCTTCAGAAGTTAATTTGGTTAGATCTTCTTTCCACCCAGGAAGTTCTTTGTACTCTGGTGTTACATGTTCTGGTTCTATACTAAAAGGTAAGTGTTCTATTGAACCTTCCTTTGTTTTGTATGACGTACATATTTTTATGGTTTTGAATCCAGAAAGCACATCTCCTTTCATCATCATTAACTGCGTAACACCATTGATGCGTATTGCATATTTGAGTGCAACCAGATCAATCCAGCCACATCTTCTGGCACGTCCAGTGGTTGCTCCAAATTCCATTCCTACTTTACCCATTCGTTCTCCATCTGCATCAAAGAGTTCAGTAGGAAATGGACCACTTCCTACTCGGGTTGCATAGGCTTTAAAAATCCCAAAAACATCTCCGATAGAATTTGGAGCAATCCCCAATCCTGTACACGCTCCTGCAGCTGTTGTTGTAGACGATGTTACAAATGGATAAGTTCCAAAGTCAATATCAAGAAGGGATCCTTGTGCGCCCTCTGCCAAAACTTTTTTTCCTTCTTTTACCGCATTATGTAGTAAGTTTTCACTGTCAATAATTGGAAGTTTTTTTAACTCTTCTATGGCGTTGAAAAAGACTTCTTCCAGTACGGGTAAGTCAAATTCTATTTTCCCTTGGTAGTATTCAAGCATTTTCAAATGCTTGGTTTTAAGATTCTCATATCTTTCTTTCCAATCAGGAAGTAAGATGTCTCCAACACGAATTCCGTTTCGTCCAGTTTTATCCATGTAAGTTGGACCTATTCCCTTGAGGGTTGATCCAATTTTGGCTTTCCCTTTGGAAGCTTCGGATGCTGCGTCTAACAACCGGTGCGTGGGAAGAATCAAATGTGCCTTTTTTGAGATAAAAAGCTTTTTTGGAAAGTCAATTTTAAATGGTACTAGTTTTTCGATCTCTGTCTGGAAAATCACGGGATCAATTACAACTCCGTTTCCAATTAAATTTAGTGCTGTAGGATGAAATATCCCTGAAGGAATAGTGTGTAATACGTGAGAAAAGCCATCGAATTTGAGAGTATGTCCTGCATTAGGTCCTCCTGGAAACGTGCAATGATATCGTAATTTTTGGTAAGGACGTCTACAATTTTTCCTTTTCCTTCATCTCCCCACTGGAGTCCCAATAATAAGTCAATAGACATGTATGCGTATGTTGTTTTAAGATTCTTTTTTTGTGCCGTAAAAGTATAAAGAATGATGATGAATGTCAATATTAAATACTTCTTCTATTGTTTTTTAATACTTTGAATTCTGGGATCACAAAATTCTTTTACTTCTCCGGTATCGGTAAGTATTATGTGGTCGTGTTGTTTGTCAAAAAAAGACTTTTCATATTGAGCCTGATTGTTTCCAAATTGGTGTTTTCTTACCAATCCAGATTCAAGTAGTAATTCAATTGTATTGTACAGGGTAGCTCTACTTACACGATAATTTTTATTTTTCATCATGATGTAAAGCGACTCAATATCAAAATGATCTTTGCTCTCATATATTTCGTGGAGAATAGCAAAACGTTCGGGAGTTTTACGATGTTTATTTTGATCTAAAAATTTAATAAACACACTCTTTACAATTTCTTGAGGATTCTGTGTTTCTGTCATATTCATGATTTATTACGCAAAGGTACCGTTTCTTTCACTATTCTCGGGTAACTTTTTCAATTCCATTTATTTTTAGCAGATTATTAACGAGTTTGTCTAGGGTTGTTCTGTTTTTTACATGAACATTTATACTTCCTTTAAATAGACCTTCGTTAGTGTCGAAGTTGATTTTGAATATGTCAACATTCATGTTGTTTGATATTACTCTGGTCACTTGATTGACCAGTCCAATATGATCAATACCACTGAGTTTTAGTTTGGCGCTAAAGCGTTGTTCAGAGGAATCGATCCACCATGCTGGTAATACCCGATAAGCAAAGTTTGATTGAAGAGACAGTGCATTTGGACAATCGTGGCGATGAACTTTAACTCCATCGTTGATTGTTAGAAAACCAAAAACTTTATCACCAGCAATTGGGGTACAACATTTTGATAATGAATAGGGTAGTTCCTCTTTTTTTTTCCAAAAACTAATTTGTCGTAATTGGAGGTAAATTCATCTCTATCGTTGATTTTGGGTTGAGTACTCGAACCAATTCTTTTTTTAATGAAATTGAAGAAGGTATTGTTGTAACTAGCGGCAAACTCTTTAATTTTCTTGTTATCTACAGTACCAATTCCAACTCTGTAAAACAAGTCTAAACTTGTGTTGACCTTAAAATATCGAACTAGTCTTCTGGTACTTTTATCGTTAAGGGTTATACGGAGTTGTTTGAGTTTTCTTCTCAATAGCTCTTTTCCATCTTCAGCAATTCGTTTTTTCTCTTCGTTTATTGCTGATTTTATTCTGGAGCGTGCTCTTGAAGTAATAACGTGATCTAACCAGTTGGCAGTGGGTTTAGAATTAACTGAGGTAATGATTTCAACATTTTCACCGCTTTTGAGGGTTCTACTTAGAGGAACTAATTTTCCATTTATTCTGGCTCCTCTTGCTCTGTAACCAACTTCGGTGTGAATACTGAATGCAAAATCCAGAACAGAAGAACCATTTGGCAGAGATTTTAGTTCTCCTTGAGGTGTAAACACAAAAATTTCCTCTGAATACAAATTAAGTTTGAAATCTTCAACAAAGTCTACTGCATTGCCGTCTTTGTTTTCTAAAACTTCTTGCACACGATTCAACCATGATTCAATACCATTTTCTTTTTTGTTCTCCATGTTTGTATCGGAAGTGTGCGGCGTATCCTTTTTCTGCAATTTCATGCATTCGCTCTGATCGGATTTGTACTTCAACCCATTTGCTGTTTGGCCCCATTACAGTTATATGAAGTGACTCATATCCGTTTGATTTTGGAGCTGAAATCCAATCTCGAAGTCTAGTAGGGTTCGGGGTGAAGTGATCAGTTATGATAGAATAAATTTTCCAAGCCAAAAACTTTTCGTTTTTAGGAGTCGATTTGTAAACTATTCGGATTGCAAATTTATCAAATACGCCCTCGTAAGGAATATTTTGTTTTTGCATTTTTTTATGAATCGAAAATATGGATTTGCTTCGTCCTTTGATAAAATATTTAAGACGTTCTCCTTGAGTGAATTTTCAACAAAAGCTGAAAAATCTTTGATGTATTTTTTTTGCTCCTCTTGACTTTCTTCAATTTTATCTTTAATCGACTCAAAACGAAGAGGTTCTGTGTATTTTAAACTTAGGTCTTCAAGCTCTGTTTTTATGTTGTACATTCCAATTCTGTGCGCAATTGGAGCATAGATGTATAGGGTTTCAGAAGCAATTTTGACTTGTTTGTATTCCGGCATGGAATCCATGGTTTGCATATTGTGTAAACGGTCTGCAATTTTGATTATGATTACTCGAATATCATCATTGAGTGTCAAAAGCATTTTACGAAAATTCTCCGCTTGAAGAGAAATATCGGTATCTTTTTTAAGTCTTGAAATTTTGGTCAATCCATGTACAATTTTAGCTACAGTGTTTCCAAAAATACGTTCAATATCGTTTAAGGAATATTCTGTATCTTCCACGGTGTCGTGAAGTAAGGCAGCGGCAATTGATGTTGCGTCTAACCCAATTTCTGAAGCTACTATTTTGGCTACTGAAATAGGATGGAAAATGTAGGCCTCACCAGATTTACGTCTTTGCTCTTTATGGGCATCAACGGCGGTGTCAAAAGCTAAACGAATCAGTTTTTTGTCTTCCTTTGTGAGTTGGAGGTAACTGATACGAAGAAGCTCCTTGTATTGCTTTGCAATTTCTTTATTTTCTAATTGTTCATCAATAATCATCCCATAGTAAATTACGGAAACTAATTAAGCTTCTACAAATTTCTCATAAATTTCTTTGACGAATTGCCTCAAAAAGTATTATTCCGGCTGCTACAGATACGTTTAAAGAATCATTTACTCCTTTCATTGGGATAATGATATGATGCTCACTTTGGTTACACCAACTCTCTGTAAGACCAGTATCTTCAGTTCCAACAGCAATTGCAGTAGGCGCTGTAAAATCTTCTTTAGTGTAAGGTTTTGCTTTTTGTGATAGTGTTGCACTGTAAAGTTTTATTTTGTTGGATTCTAAAAATAAAAAAACTTCCTCGTTGCTTGTTATAGCAATTGGTATTGAAAAGAGACAGCCCACACTAGATCGTATTACATTGGGATTGTACAAGTCAGTCCTGGGGTTTGTGATGATCAAAGCATCAAATTTACCAGCATCTACAGTCCTTGCTAAGGCACCTATATTTCCTGGTTTTTCTGGGGATTCGGCAATTAAAATTAGAGGGTTTTCTTTTAGTTGAAGTGCGTTTAGACGGTGTTCTTTTTTTTGTGCGATCGCCAATGCTTCAGTTGAATTGGTTCGGTAACACAAAGATTTAAACAAAGGTGTAGCTATTTGGTGAAGCTCAACCTTCATATTCGTCAGTTTTTGTACCAAAAGTTTTGTCTTTTGGGATTGATATTCTTCGATCACATAAAGCTCTTCTATTTTGTATCCGGCTTCAAGCGCATATTGGATTTCTTTTATACCTTCAATTACAAATTGATTTTGTTCTTTTCTTTTTTTGATTTTTCTTGTAAGGCTTTAAGAATTTTTATTTTTTGGATTTTGAGTACTTGAAATGTGTCCCATCTTTTTATTTCCTTGAATACTTTTCCATGTAACGTTTCCACAGTTCAGTTTGGTGTGTCTCTAAGGAGATGTTTTTACCATTAATGAAAGCATGGGTCAATTGGTTTGTTCTCATGTCAAGTGCATCCCCTAATGATAGGAATAAGGTTGCATCTTTTCCAACAGTAAGGCTTCCCAAACGATCTGATACTCCAAGAATTTTAGCAGCATTCAGTGTGATTAGTTGAACTGCTTTTTCTTTTGGTACACCATAGGCTGCAAAAGTTCCTGCATAAAATGGGAGGTTCCTTGTATTCATTCGCTCCATTCTTCCACTCACATCTATGGTAATTGTTAATCCAGCATCCATAAGGATTTTAGCCATTTTGAAAGGAAGCTTAATATCTTGATCTTCTTGCGTGGGTAATCGATGTGGTCTTGAAACAATTACAGCTGTGTTGTGCTCCTTAAGAAAATCAGTTATTAAATGTGCTTCTTTTCCACCTACTAACACGATTTTTTTGACCTGATGTTCCTTTAAAAACTGAATTCCATCCACTATTTCCCTTTGACCATCTGCGTGAAGGTAAACAATTTGGTTTCCTGTAAAAGCATTTTTCATTGCCGCAAAAGGAAGGTGTTTTGTTTTTGATTGGGTTTGGTTGTAGGCAAATGATTCACTGATAAATTGATCTAAAGATTTAATTTTTTCTTCATAACTTTTTTGATTGTATTTCAAGTCAGCTGTTCTACCTCTTCTCCTTGAGGTGTATGCTTGTGGCCAGTTGATGTGCAACCCTTCATCGGTTATTATTGCAGCATCCTCCCAATTCCATGCATCGAGTTGAACAATTGAAGAGCTTCCAGAAATTACTCCTCGTGTCGGAACTATTTGCGCTGATAAAATTCCGTTGGGTCGCAGACTTTCCACTACTTTTGACTCTGCATTGTATGCTATAATTGTTCGGATGTGAGGTAAATACTCTCCAATTTCATTAAGATCATTTGTTGGACGTACAGCATCAATTTCTACCATCCCTACAGTAGCATTTGCAGCAATAAATCCAGGGTAAAGATGCTGCCCCTCAGCATTTATGATTTTATCATATTGATTTTTAACAAGATCCGCAGTTGTTACTTCAACAATCTTTCCTGCCCGAACACCTAGGGCGCTATTTTCTATAAGGCTGCCGTCTCCTACATGTGCCGTTGCTCCCATAATGAGTATGGATTTATTTTGATCGGCTGCTGGAGTTTGTTGAGTAAATCCTTTATTGCAGCTTAGTAAGACGAAATGTGCAAATGTAATTTTTCATAAGTACTATTTTAATCTAGGGTTTCACAATGGAATTCACACTCTTTTTTGTTTTGGTTTTTGAGTAGGAGCTCCACCATTTTTTGCCAAAAGCATGTCTTGAATCAGTTTATTTTTTTCTTTGGTAATTTGATCTACTTGAGCAGTTGCCCGATCAAGGTCATAGTAAAAGCACCATCAATCATAGTTTTTTCAACTACGCTATAAATCGACATAGGATGATCAGACCAAAGAACAAGGTCTGCAGATTTCCCAACTTTAATACTTCCTACCTCATCATCAATATGAAGTAATTTTGCAGGGTTTAGTGTCACAAATTTCCATGCATCTTCTTCAGATACCCTCCGTATTTTACTGCCTTTGCAGCTTCTTGATTAAGCCTTCTGGACATTTCAGAATCATCGGAGTTAAAAGCAACTGTTACTCCTTGACTATGCATGATAGCACCGTTGTAGGGTATTGCATCATTAACTTCGAATTTGTAAGCCCACCAATCGGAGAAAGTTGATCCTCCTACACCGTGGTCTTTCATTTTGTCGGCTACTTTATACCCCTCTAAAATATGGGTGAAGGTATTGATACGAACTCCAAAACGATCGGCTACTTTCATGAGCATATTAATTTCACTTTGAACATAAGAATGACATGAGATAAATCGTTTTCCGTCTAAAATTTCAACCAGAGTTTCCATTTCAATATCATAACGTGGTGCCTTTATTTTACTTTTTATTTTTTTTGATGAATTGTTGTACTTTCTCCACAAAGCTTTGTATTCTAATGCTCTTTGGAAATAATCTGTAAACACTTGTTCAACTCCCATTCGAGTTTGGGGAAAACGTCCATAACTTTGCCAGTTAGATTGTTTTACATTTTCACCAAGTGCAAATTTAATAAAGGGATCTGCATTGGAGTACAGAAGTTCATCAACACTTTCTCCCCATTTTGGTTTGATAATTGCAGAACGACCGCCTATTGGGTTAGCAGATCCATGTAAGATTTGTAAGGTTGTAACTCCCCTGAGAGGTTTCGGTAAAGGTTAATATCGTCTGGATTGATTACATCTTCGATAGTTACTTCTGCGGAGGAATTTTGTCCTCCCTCATTAATACTTGATGCTGCAATGTGTGAATGTTCATCAATAATTCCAGAGGTTAAGTGCTTTCCTGTTCCATCAATAATTTTTGCACCCTCGACATCATCAATTTTCCCCACCGCTTTTATTTTACCATTAACAACCCAAACGCTCGCATTTTCAAGAATTCCTTCATCTTCGTTGGTCCATACAGTTACATTGGTAAAAAGTATGTTTTCTGAGGTGGGAAGGGTTTTAAATCCAAAACCATTGTTAGGATAGGTAATGGGAAGTATTTTTTGTAAAACCTCTTTTTTTCTTTTTACTTTTTTCCTTTTTGGTTTGCTCAACTTTGTCTGCACTCCAGTTGATAAGGGTTCCATCAAAGAAACTTCCGTCACCTTTTAAATTATCCGATTTGTTTATTTTAGTCTTAAGTTGTGCAAACTTTGTATTAGTACTGTCCGAAAACCTCAGGGTTAACCATCCATTTATGTATTTTGCTGTTGTTTTTAATTTGATGGAGTCTTGGGTGATTTTCGCATCTATTTTGGATTCACTTTTTGAAAGTACAAGTTTGTATGAAGTATCTTTTATGTTTAAAGCATATTCTCCGTCAATTGATGTTTTTGGTCTGGGTTTGATGATGTGTTGTTGTCCTTGAACCCAATTTTGTTCGATTTCAGTTTCTTTGTCAAATAGAGGGCCGTTTGTTATTATTAAGTTTGCTAAAGCTCCTTTTTTTAATTCACCTATTTTTTCTTTTTGATTGATTAGTTGTGCCGGAATTGTTGTTAGTGCAGCCAAAGCCCTTTCAGGAGATAACCCGTATTGAACAGCTTTGCGGATGTTCGGTAAAAAGTCTTTTATATTTTTTAAGTCACTTGATGTAAATGCAAATTTGATGCCTGCATTTGCAATTTCTTTTGGGTTTGTTGGAGCTTGATTCCAATAGCGCATTTGATTTAAAGATAATTTTTGTGCTAAAAAGGATCGTCA
Organism: Candidatus Arcticimaribacter sp.; assembly: GCA_038142965.1. Classification (GTDB taxonomy): domain Bacteria; phylum Bacteroidota; class Bacteroidia; order Flavobacteriales; family Flavobacteriaceae; genus Arcticimaribacter. Next base: position 184,093 of record JAYQLC010000001.1, read on the forward strand.
ACATCATAGGCATCGGGGAAATTGACTGGAACCAACAACCTTGGTTTTAATTTTTTAAGCGTATTGAGTTGTTCATACTCATTTCCATTGGCTTTGATAATGTATTTTTTTCCAAATTCATAACCGATTTTAGCTGCCCTAGCTACATCCAGTTTGTTGGAAGTTTCAAAAATTGAGGGAAGTGATTGGTTCTTTATAACTGCCTCTAAGGCCATATCCTTGTTTTTTGCACCTCCGTTTGAATACCATTTAGCATCGTGATAAACTTGGCGAATAAGTGCCATGGCACCCATGATTGAACCGGGATAATATTGCCCTGAGGTATTACTTTTTTTAAAGGATAGATGCTGTGCTGCTCGATCTTGTAACATTCGGTATCCATTGTTTTGAAGATCGTTTAGAGCAACCAATAGACTTGTTCCTCGATGAATCCCTTCTTTACGGTGACTGTTTACCACTCCAAACCCAGAAGCTCGTAATTCTTTTGCTTTTTTTTGGTCGTATTTAAAATCCTCATGACTATTATAGTCAGCAAGGATATGATCATTCCAATAAAAACCTTTTCTGTTTGCATAATATTGGATACTTCTGCGTCCACTTGAACTTCCTTTGAGTGTAGGAACTCCAAAATTGGAATGTAGCTCTATAAAAGAAGGATAAATGTGTTTTCCTTTAAAATTGTAAACTACAGCGTTTCGAGGAATATCAATTGAGGTACTAACATCCGTTATTTTTCCATTCTCAATTAGAATCATTCCCTCTTCTAATTGCTTGAGTGGATTAATGTGAATGACTGCTCCAGTAATCAATATTTGTTTTGAATTTAAAGTTTTAACTCCCTTATTGGTAGGGAAGTAGTCTTGAGCTACCAGAGAACTAAAAGAAATAACAAAAGTGAAAAAAGTTAATTGGTTTCATTGAGTTAAAATTTTAGTTCATCAAGTTACACTTTTTTTAATTCAAAAGCTCAAATTCACTTTTAGTGTAATACGCCATTAATAAAATTACCATTTGATTATAACTTTTAATTCCAGATTCTTGACCATTCAATTTTAAATAGTTGTCATAGGAACTTTTGAATAGAGGTTCAAAAGGATTTTTGTATTGCTCCCAAAAAATTTGGTTTTCTCTTAAATTTTTAAAAATTCCAGGATTCAATTCTTGAAGTATATGTTTAGCTTGATCAGGGTTTCTTTTGTTGAGGTCGCTGTAACAATGTCTCAATGCAAACAGGGCGCCAGCATATTTTAGAAAAGGATCCTCTTTTTTTAGTGTGTTTACCAAAGCAATAAAATTGGCTTCGTTTTCCGCAGCATAGCCCAGTTGATGAGCCATTTCATGTGCAATTGTAACGGGTAAATTGATTTTGGGGATCCGCATATTAACCTGTGCTTCCAATGTAAAAGGATTGAGATAGCCTGCATAACCCATGTAACTTAAGGGTAAACTGAAAATTGAGCCTTTTGCTTTTGGAACTTTTATGGAACTTTCCCACAAATCTGAATAATTATTGTGTACTTTTTCAACTATTTTTTTTTTTAGAATAGGGAATGGCAATTGCCATAGTGTCAGATTCACTCAGCTGATCGTGAAGTTTGTTGCTCAAAAGCACGAAACGACTCGTTAAATCAATCAATAAAGAATCTGAGTATTGTTTTTGAACATTGAGTTTTTTTGCTAAAGGAACTCTATGATAATTGAGCCCCCAGTTTAACTGAAATATCAAAAAAACTAAGCTGGCGGTTATTCCAAGATTGATCAAGCTCTTAAGACTGAGTTTTCTGTATTTAAAAATAAAGTAAACTATCGAATAGCATAGGTAAACAACAAGAATCAAATACAAGCAATCTCCCAAAGAAAGAGGGATATGTTTGAAAAAAAATTGATTAGCATTGAAAAGAATAGGGAATATTTTTTGTGAAAAATAAAACTCAACTTTTTCGGGATATCGACTTAATATGCTAACCAGGAGTATTTGAGGAACTAGGCTAAGTGCTAAAAATACTTTCAATATTTTTATTTTACCAATGTAAATTGAAGAGGGCTTAATGTTTCTCATTTTATTCTTATTTTGCACTCATGGATGAGGAAATGATAAGAAGTAAAGATGTTTTATCAGGATGTTTTTTTACCGGTTGTGCTTGTTTCTTTTTGGGAACAATTTTACTTGTCTTATTTATTTTTTTTTACTTGATAATCTCAACTATTTCGAGCTCAAAAATTAAATTAGATTTTGGAGGAATTCCCTGTACTCCTTGTTCTCCATAAGCAAGCGAGTAGGGTACAAAAATAGTTGCTTTATCCCCCAATCTTAAAAGTCTCAGTCCTTCTTTGAAACCTTCAATCATTTGAGCTTCTGGGCTATAGTCTGCCTCAATGGGACGATACCCATTGGCCATTTTAATTTGCTCGTTTACTGCTTCTAATGCTTCTGCAGTTTCGAGTTTACTGGTTTGAAGTAAAGTTCCATCTTCAAAGTAAACAGCATAATGTGTTCTCACTTTGTTTGTGGTAGTTACTTTTGGTCCCGATCCTTTTTCTGTGATGATGTATTGAAGACCTGATGCAGTAGTTGTGGACTTTGCTTTTTGATTCTCAAACTTATCCAATGTATTTAATCTAATAACTTGTTGTTTTTCTTCTTTTTCCACTTTTTCAGCTTCAATTTTTTCAAAGTGTTTTTTGAAGATCTTGGGGGCATCAAAGTTTTTTGCATCAGAACCTTTACGAATGATTGTTACTTTTTTAATGGTATCGTTTTGAGCAATACTGTCTACTACACTTTGGCCAATTACGACTTTCCCGAAAACCGTATGTTTTCCATCCAACCAAGGTGTTGCTTTGTGAGTAATAAAAAATTGACTACCATTGGTTCCTGGCCCTGCATTAGCCATGGATAAAATTCCAGGTCCATTATGGCTTAAGTCTTCATTAATTTCATCGTCAAATTTGTATCCAGGTCCACCAGATCCTGTTGCAGTTGGGTCACCTCCTTGAATCATGAAGTCTGCAATAACTCTATGGAATAAGATACCGTTATAGTATTTTTTGTTTAAAAATTTCTTACTAACCATTTCGTTTTCTCCTTCACTAAGCGATACAAAATTAGCAACTGTTACAGGTGTTTTTTCGAGTTCCAAAGAAACAACGATCGATCCTTTATTGGTTTCAATGTCAGCATAAAGCCCTGAGTCTAGTTCCGGGTATTGAGATGCACAGCCAACAAAAATGAGTGATGAAAGGATTAAATAAGTGAATTTTTTCATGGGATTTATTTAAGATATTGATGCAAAGATGCACATTTTAATTTTTAATTGAATGCGAGACTAATTTTATTGTAAAACGCAGAGGTTGATTGATATCAACTTTTTCATCATCTCCTTGGTATCCGTAGCAAAGGTAGGATGGGAAAAGAAATGTTGCAACTTCATTAACACTTAAAACCTTAACAGCTTCTCGTAATGCGGGTAACAATTCTTCTTTATCAACCAAATAACTTACTGTTCCGAGTTCCATTTCATCGTACAGGACTGTACCATCTAGAGCTTCTATTTTGTAATCAAAACGAACCCTGTCTCCTCTTTTCGGCCTCACTTTTACTGAATCTGTTTCTACCAAATAGGCATACCAAAAACCTGTAGAAGAAGCAATGTAATTACGAGTTGAATCTTGAGCTATGATTTTTTTAAATTGTAGCTGTTGTTGATTGATTATGTTCTTGTTTCGCTCCACCGATCCTTTTAAAAAGAATCTTTTTTAGCGTTAATGGGTTTACGTGGTTGAGGTTGTGTACAACCGATGGCTAAAAATAGTAGGAAAAAACTAAAACGTAGTTTGTAAAAACTCATGTCAATTGATCTTTGTATTGTAAGATGGTTTGATGAACTTTTTGAGTAGTCATTTCCAAGTTTTCGTGTGAAACTCCACCAGCAGCATTGTGGTGTCCACCTCCATTAAAATGTTTTCTGGCAAACTCATTTACATTAAATTCTCCTTTAGATCGGAAAGACATTTTGATGATTTTTTCTTGAGTGTTTTCAATTAAGATAATTGCAAGTTTTATGCCATCTAAACTGAGCCCAAAATTTACAAAACCTTCGGTGTCCCCTTTTTAAAGTCACATTGGGTGAGTTCTTCTTGGCTTAGGGTAATGTAAACAGCATTTAGTGGTTCAACTTTCACCAAGTTGGTTAGGGCTTTACCTAAAAGTTGTAGCCGACCAAAACTATAGGTGTCGTAAATGTTATTATGGATTTGAGTATGATCGATACCCATATCCAAAAGGTTCGATACGATACTATGGGTAACAGCGGTGGTTGTTTGAAAGCGGAATGAACCCGAATCTGTCATAATACCGGTGTAAATACAGGTTGCAATGGTTTTGTTAATTAGAGAAACGTCAATCGCTTCCATAAGGTTGTAAACCATTTCACAAGTAGAACCAAGACTGGGATCAGAATACATCAGCTCAGCATAATCATCAGGTTGCACGTGATGATCAATCATAACTTTTATTGCTTTGCAATTTTCAATGACTTCATCCATAGGCTTTATTCTATTCAAACTGTTAAAGTCTAAAGTAAAAATAAGATCAGCTTCTAGAAGTAACTTTTCACTCTCTTCTTCTGATTTATTGTATGTTATTATTTGTTCTTGACCAGGAATCCATTCCAAAAATTCAGGATATTCGTTTGGTGAAATCACCCAGCATGAATGGTTCATTAAATCTAAAAAATGCATCAATCCTAAACAACTCCCAAGGGCATCTCCATCGGGGTTTTTATGTGGAATAATTACAATTTTCTTTCGGTTTGAAAGCTGTTCTTTTAGAGCGGGGATAAAGTTGTTTTTCATACCCTGCTAAGATACCAATCCTTTCTCAAAAAATTCTATTGTTTTTGTAATTAAAGCATTCACTATTGATAAACGAACCAAAGAATCAAGCTTATTTTTGTTGATGTAATTAAAATAACGTCTTTCTATCTAAAGTTTCGACTCCTTTTGATAAATTTGCATCACAAAAAAAAATCTATGACAACGAATCGTACATTCACGATGATTAAACCCGATGCTGTTGAAAACGGGCATATCGGATCTATTCTTGAAAAATAACTTCAGCTGGTTTCAAAATTTTAGCGCTAAAGAAAACCCAATTGACCCTTAGCGATGCCAAATCATTTTACAGTGTTCATAGCGAACGTCCTTTTTTTTGGAGAGCTGGTAGAGTTCATGACTAGAGGTCCAATAGTGGCTGCTATTCTTGAGAAAGATAATGCTGTAAATGATTTTCGTGTACTGATAGGCGCAACAAACCCAGCGGAGGCTGCCGAAGGAACGATTCGAAATTTGTATGCTACTTCTATGGGAGAAAATGCTGTTCATGGATCTGATAGTGATGAAAATGCCGCTATTGAAGGTGCTTTTCATTTTTCCCAAAGAGAGATCTTTTAACGAAGTACCAGTTTGGTAACAAGATTTGCACCGAGTGTTTCATTTAAGTGGAGCAAAATTTTTTCTTTTCCATAAGAAAGTTCCTCTCTCAGTGCAGCGGAGGTTAAATTTACAAACAGGGTAGTACCTCTGTAAGAAACTTGTTGGGTGTATTGAGCAACACTTTTACCCATGGTAATATTCCATGCTTTTTCAACGCGAATTTTTGTAATCCCCCTTTTTATGTTTTTTTGATCGATCAATTCGCCAAGTACCTCTGAGATGGATTGTGGTTCAAAAGATCTTTTTTTCTTCGTCATGGTTTATAAACTTATCTTTTTATGGCGAATGTAGCGGTAGGTTTTTCCGCTGTGTTCCAATTCTAAATTATTTTCAGAAATTTTTACAATTTTTTCTTTCCAGGGTTTCAAAGCTTTGTCATAGGATAGATAAAAATCCCCTTCAATTTGTTCGATAGTAAAATCAAATCGATCTTCTGAGCTTGAATAATTTTTCCCAAAACTAGGGGTTAATTTTTTCGATACCCTAGGTTAGCTTCTATTTTATAAAAATCAACTAAAATAGTTCCTCCTTTTGGATTAAATATTTCTCCATGAGATTGAACTTCATCAATTTCCCAAGTTCCATTTAAAAGGTTTAAGTCCTTATGCGAAACACCAGAACAACTAGTAATTGCTGCGGTAAATGTAAAAAGAAGGAAAACAACTATTTTCTTTTTCATGCCCAATACTAATAAATTTATACTGATTTTAAAGATAAGGATCTTAACTGAGATTAAAAATCTTGTACGATGATTGTGTTGTTTCTAAAGCTTGTAAAGTTCTTTCCTCGTGGGTATCCGAAAGAAAAAGTTGTCCAAAGTGGTTCTTTTCTACCAATTGCATAATAAGACTGACACGTTGTTGATCGAGTTTATCAAAAACATCGTCTAAAAGAACAATGGGAGTAACTCCTGCTTGTTTTTTTATAAAATCAAATTGAGCGAGTTTTAGTGCAATTAAAAAAGATTTTTGCTGTCCTTGGCTTCCAAACTTCTTTATGGGTTCTCCGTTGATAGAGAAAAATAAATCTTCTTTATGAATTCCTGTACTGCTAAATTGTAGCATACGATCTTTAGCTAGTTGGCTTTTTAGAAGTTCCTCGAAAGAATTATCTATTAGTGCACTTTCATAGGATAGAGTGACTTCCTCTTGGGATTGACTTATGCTTTGATAATGTAGCTCAAAAATTGATATAAATGTTTCAAGAAAGGCTTTGCGTTTTTTATGGATTGGAGTTCCCAAAGCAATCATTTGTTGATCGTAAATTTCTAATGTTTCTGCATCAAAAGTTTGATTTACTGCAAAATACTTAAGAAGAGCATTACGTTGACTAACAATTTTTGTGTAATCCAGCAAATTATTTAAGTAAACGGGATCGGTCTGACCAATAACCCCGTCCATAAATTTTCTTCTTATGCTACTTCCTTCGTTAATTAGATCTCTATCTGAGGGTGAAATGATCACAAGTGGCAATAGGCCAATGTGGTCTGATATTTTTTCGTAGACCTTACCGTTTCGCTTGAGGGTTTTTTTATGTCCTCGCTTGAGGCTGCACAAAATTTTTTCGATTCGCCCATTTTTTTCAAATACAGCATCTAAAACAAAATAATCAGTATTGAATTGTATGTTTTGTATAGCAGTTGGATTGAAATATCCTTTAGCAAAACACAAATGGTAGATTGCATCTAGAATATTAGATTTTCCAACTCCATTATTTCCGATAAAACAATTGATTCGTGGATCGAATTCAAAGTTTTTGGAAGTAATATTTTTATATTGGCTTAGCGCAAGGCTTTTGAGTATCATGAACACAAAGATAAAAACTTAGAGCTTCAAGTTTAGGGTTTTTTAATAAAGATCTAAAATACACTTTGAAGATACTATCAATTTTTAGCTTGCCTAGAATTACCAGATTAATTGAATTATTAATTGCTTTAGACTTGTTAATTCTTCTTAATTTTGAAAAAAAGCATTTGAAAAACTTCTTGTACATTTTCCTTTTTTCTTTGGGAAGTAAGTCTCCTATTTTTGCCCAAATTGATTCTTTAAAGACCATTAAATTAAAAGACGTTGAGGTTTCAGTAACCCGATATGATCACCCGATAAATTCATCGATTTGGTCTGTCTCTAAATTGAATTTTAAAGATTCACAAAAACAAATGCAGCAGTTGTATTTCAGTGATTACCTGAATGGTGTTCCAGGTTTATTTACTCTGAATAGTAATAATTTTTCTCAAGATTTACGAATTTCAATCAGAGGATTTGGTTCTCGAGCTGCTTTTGGAATTCGAGGAATAAAACTTTTGGTTGATGGTATTCCAGAAACCACTCCTGATGGTCAGGGACAAATTGATAATTTGTCTTTGGGAAGTATAGAGTCTGTTGAAGTTATTCGAGGACCTGCATCCATACTGTACGGCAATGCCTCTGGGGGAGTAATTAGTATACAAACCCAAAGTGAATTAGATCGCAACTATTTGAAAACAGGAATAACGATGGGTGCCTATGGGATGCAAAACATTCAAATAGGAGCTGGAATTAAGAAAGATAAAACTTCACTCATTTTACTAGCCAATAGAATTAAGACCAATGGATATCGAATTCAGAGCGGTTTTGAAAGTAGTGGACTAAATGCACGAATTAAACACCGATTCAATCAAAAGGCTGAATTGAATGTATTGTTGAATTTTACCGATAGCCCAATAGCAGAAGACGCTGGGGGTCTTAATTTTGAAGCAACACAAATACAACGTTTCCAGGCTCGAGACCGCAATGTTCAGTTTATGACTAAAGAGGCTGTTCAGCAATTTAAATCGGGTATTTCTTTTCGCCAACAATTGAATTCTAAGTTTTCTTTTTCTACTTATGGTTTTTATGCTACCCGTGCTTTTGACACATCCCTGCCTTTTGAGTTTGGAGGACAAGTTGAATTGGATCGATTGTATTTTGGCCAAGGGTCTCAACTCAGTTTTCAAGGGGGAACATCACTTCGACATCAAGTTCAATTGGGATACAGTTGGGCAAGCCAATCGGATCATAGAAAACGCTTTATGAACAAGCAAGGAGTTCGAGGGGGTCTTACCTTAGATCAAGACGAAAATTTTGATGCCTTGGGCTTCTATCTTTTGGATGAACTTTCTTTTGGAAATTTCAAAATTGTTGCAGGATTTCGATATGACACCAACAAACTAGAAGCCTTAGATAAGTACTTGGCCAACGGAAATGATAGTGGATCACTTTCTTTGAATGCTTGGAGTTCCTCTTTAGGAGTTAATTATCAGTTGAATGAGAAGCAGTATTTGTTTGCATCCTCAGGAACAAGTTTTGAAACCCCTGTTTTAAGTGAATTATCAGCTAATCCAAGAGGAGTAGGAGGTTTTAATACTGATTTGTCTCCTCAAAAAGCAAGAAATACTGAGCTTGGATTTCGTTCAATTGGACAAAAATCACAATTTGAAATTGTCTTGTTTAACACCTTGACCAAAAATGACCTTGTTCCTTATGAATTAGAAGTATTTCCCGATCGAAATTTTTATCGAAATGCAGGTAAGACCAAACGCAGTGGTGTGGAGGTTTCTTATTCATTGAAAAGATCTAACTATTTGGAAACAAAAATTTCTTACACTTATTCAGATTTTACTTACGAATCTTTTGAAAAACCTAATGGCGATTTTAGTGGAAAACAACTCCCTGGAATCCCAAAACACCTTGTCTATGTTCAATCAAATTTCACTAAGGGGAATTGGAAATTTATTTTTAACAGTCGTTTTCAAAGTAGTCTATTCGCCGATGATTCAAATGAAGCAAAAGAAGATGCTTATTTACTTTCTAATGCAAACATGAGTTATGGTATTGTGAGAGAAAATGTGGTTTGGACTCCTTTTTTTTGGTATCAATAATATGTGGAACTCTATCTATAACGATAATATTCGAGTAAATGCCTTTGGAGGACGTTATTATGAGCCGGCACCAACACGCCATATTTATGCTGGGGTACGTTTAACTTTGTAGACTTTCAGTCTTCAGAAAAATGACTTGTTCGTTTGGGTTTTGAGAAGCGTTCTTTGTTGTAGGCTTCTGATTCTCCAAAGCGGATGGATAGAGATTTCCAATTTTCGTTTGTAATCATTTTTCCAATAAAAACGATTTGACCTACATGATAGGCATAATGGCACAATTGTCGGTCAATAGCTGCCCGAACGGTCTGTCCCATATTCCTTATGAACACCTCTTTTTCTAAATCTTTTTGACTTAAACTATCTAAGGCATCAAACAGACAAGACCAGCCCGATTCCCAGAGTTGTAGAAGTTCTTTTTTGTTTTTTTTAGGTTCAATAAATTCCTGATCTCGTTTCCTCCATTTTTTCTCTCCATCGGAATTTAGAAAATCGGTCCAACGAGATTTCATGTTTCCATGAAGATGTTTTATGATTAAACCGATACTACTTGAATTTGAGTTTGGCTTCCACAGGATTTGTTTTTCATTGAGTTGTATAAAAGTAAGGTCTCCTAGTGATTTGTAATGAAAAAATTCCTTTTGTATGTTTTTGATTTCTTTTGACATTTTAAAAAACTTGTTTTGATTACAAAAAACTACAAAATAAATCTATGGATAAGCTCTTCTGTAGTAGTATTTTCCGCTTGATAAGGCTAAGTTTAAAGGTAAGAAAAAATTAAAACTCTTGTTTTCCTTTAAAATATGAAAAATGAGCTTTCTGAATTAGAATAAAAAGGTTATTTTTGGGGACTTTAAAAAATTACGATGGCTACATACAAAAAACGCGGAGCAAAAAAATCAGTAACTAAGGCTGAAGTTGGCGAAAATCAAACGGATAGTACAACAGCTGAGGTATTTGAAACACTCGACACATCTGCATCTAAGGCTGAAGAGTTTGTTGCAAAATATCAAAACGTAATTTTAATTATAATTGGTGTTGTTACGGTTGGAGTTTTGGGCTCTTTGGGATATCAATCTTTTGTAGTTGAACCAACTTCTAAAGAAGCTGTTGGGGAATTGAACCAAGCACAATACTATTTTAACCTAGCGGTTAATGGACAAGATAGCGATTCACTTTATGCTCGTTCTATTCGAGGTGGTGAAGGAAAGTACGGTTTCAAAGACATTATTGAAAACTACAGTGGTACTCCTGCTTCTGATCTTGCATCTTTCAGTGCCGGAATGGCATACCTCAACATGAAAGACTTCAACATGGCCATAGAGTATTTGAAGGACTTTAGTTCGAACGATATTTTGCTGAGTGCTATTGCCAATGGTTCTATTGGAGATGCATATTTACAACTCGAACAAGAGGATGATGCACTGGACTATTATATCAAAGCGATTAAGGCTAGTGAAAACGACTACACAACTCCTAAATATTTGTTTAAAGCTGGATTACTTAGTAGTAGTCTAGAAAAAAACAGTCAAGCATTATCTTTCTTTAAACGTATTAAAGATGAATACCCTAATTCCACAGAGGCTGCTCAGGTAGATATTCAGATTGGACGTTTAGAAAATCTTAAATAGTATTTATGGCAACGGTTAATTCCAATTTATCCGTTTATGACCCCGAGCAAGTGCCTTCGGGTGAGAATTTATCTGTAGCCCTTATTGTTTCCGAATGGAATGCTCAAATCACAGAATCACTTTTTCAAGGAGCTTATGACACCTTGCGAAACCACAAGGTTGCGGAGAAAAATATTTCTCGAATTAATGTCCCAGGAAGTTTCGAATTGATTTACGGAGCAAAACATGCCCAATCCAAAGGATTTGATGTTGTTATTGTAATTGGAAGTGTGATTCAAGGTGAAACCAAACATTTTGATTTTGTTTGCCAAGGAGTATCTCAGGGCATAAAAGATTTAAATATTCAATCAAATATTCCCGTAATTTTCTGTGTTTTAACAGACAACACGCTTCAACAAGCTATTGATCGATCTGGTGGTGAGTTTGGTAACAAAGGTATTGAAGCTGCTGTTGCTGCACTAAAAATGGCTTTTCTTTCTAAACAATAAGTTTTCAACATTTTACTTAGTTCTGAGTAATCAAATTGGGATTTTAGTAAAATCAATGTATTTTTATGTTTTAAGGGAAATACTGATGTTCAAAACAAATCTTTTTAAACTTAATCGAAATAAACGGTACAATTACACACCTCGATATTATCAGGGAAAAAGATTGAAAATCTTTATGATTTTGATTCTAAGTTTGTAAAATACCGTGAAACATACAATTCCAATGATTTGGGTAAGAAATGGGAAGAGGCGCGTTTGGAAAGTCGAAATCGTTCCAATCGGTCAGTTACTCCCACATTATTGGTTATCATAGCGGTTTTATGCCTTATTTTTTTGTTTATTATTGATTTTGATTTGTCAATCTTTTCTACCTAACCCATGGGAGATATCATAACATTACTACCCGATCATGTTGCCAATCAGATCGCGGCCGGAGAGGTTGTTCAACGACCAGCCTCTGTAGTCAAAGAGTTATTGGAAAATGCCATTGATGCAGATTCTAGTCATGTTCAATTGATTATTAAGGAGGGAGGAAAATCACTCATTCAAGTTATTGATGACGGAAAAGGGATGAGTATTACAGATGCTCGAATGGCATTTGAACGTCATGCAACCTCTAAAATAAAATCAGCTTCTGATCTTTTTGAACTAAATACCAAGGGATTTAGGGGTGAAGCTCTTGCATCTATCGCTGCTGTTGCCCATGTTGAAATGTTGACCCGTACTTCAGAAGACGAAATAGCTACACAAATAAAAATAGTTGGAAGTGATTTTCAAGAACAAGAACCCGTAGTTGCCCTAAAAGGAACTTCTATTGCGGTTAAGAATTTATTTTTTAATATTCCAGCACGAAGAAATTTTTAAAATCCAATGCTGTTGAATTGAGACATATTATTGATGAATTTCATCGGGTAGCACTAGCTCATCCACAAATTGCATTTACTTTTTTTCAGGGAGGGAACGAGTTATTTGACTTACCGGCAACCAACTTGCGAAGAAGAATCAGTCATATTTTTGGTTCTAAGATTGATGACAAGCTGGTTCCAATTGAAGAATCAACATCGGTATCATCTGTTTCTGGATTTGTCTTAAAACCAATTGCTGCGAAGAGAACACGCGGGCATCAATTTTTTTTCGTGAATGATAGATTTATCAAAAGTCCATTTATGCATCACGCCATTATGAACGCTTATGAAGGTTTGTTGACTGAAGGAACTGTTCCAGGATATTTTATCTTTTTTAATCTAGACCCCAAGACGATTGATATTAATATTCACCCAACTAAAACAGAGGTCAAGTTTGAAGACGAACAAAGTTTGTATGCCATTTTGCGATCTTGTGTAAAACACAGTCTGGGTATGTTTAGTGTTACTCCAACACTAGATTTTGATCGTGACCCCAATTTGGATACGCCCTACAATCAAGTCAACAAACAAGTTGGAATTCCAAACCTAGAAGTGGATTCTAATTTTAATCCTTTTAAAAACCCAGATGCACCTCGTTTTTCAAAACCCAAAGAAGCCAGTTGGGAGAGTTTATATGTAGAAGTTGAATCTCAGCCAACCCCAACACTTTTGGAGCATGAAAGTATGGAAGGTAAAAGTTTTGATGCTGTAAAACTTTTTCAATTGATGAATCGATTCATCGTTAGTTCTATAGGGTCAGGACTTTTGATAATTGATCAGCAACGAGCACATGAACGAATTTTGTATGAGCAATTTTTAAAAACAATTACTCAAAAACAAACTTCAAGCCAGCAATTATTATTTCCATATTCATTAGAATTGACCCCTACTCAACAAGTCCTTTTGTATGATTTAGAGGATGTTCTCTCTGAAGCGGGTTTTGTTTTTGAAAGAAATTCAAAAACGGACATCATCATAAAAGGTATCCCAGTTTCTAGTTCTGAGAATGAAATTCCACATATATTTGAAAATCTGTTTGCTTCACTGGAAAGCGACTTGCCTGCCGATAGCTTTAGTCAATCTGATGTGTTGTCTAAATCTTTAGCTAAGACCTTATCAATCAAAAGGGGTATGCCTATGAAACCCGAGGAACAACAAGGGCTTTTGGATGATTTATTTGCATGTAAAGAAACTCAAATATCTCCATTTAATCGACAGATTTTTGTTATTTTAACTAAAGAAGAACTAGAGAAAAAATTGAATTGATGGGAAGAGTTACTGATACCATTAAACACCTACTGATTATCAATGGGATTTTTTCCTTGCGGTTAATCTTTTGGGTGATGAAGTTTACAATTGGTTTGCATTACACTATTTTAAAAACCCTCGTTTTGAATTTTGGCAGCCTCTTACTCATATGTTTATGCATGGAAGTTTTAACCATATTTTATTCAATATGTTTGGATTGTACATGTTTGGTTCTCCTTTAGAGCAGTTGTGGGGTAAAAATAAATTCATATTTTTTTATCTATCAGCTGGTTTTGGTGCTGCAATAATTCAATTGCTTGTTTATCACTTTCAATTCAGTTCGGTTTATTCAGAGTTGATAAGCTTAGGTTACGGCCAAGAAGCAATAGATACAATTCTTAAAAGCGGTCAATATCGTAGTTCAATTTTAGATAGTATTAATGAAGATCAATTATCTGGATTTTACCAATCTTATTATGCTTCAATGGTTGGTGCCTCTGGTGCCCTTTATGGAATTTTAGTTGCTTTTGCAATGTTATTTCCTAATGCGGAGTTGTTTTTGATGTTTGTTCCTGTTCCAGTTAAAGCAAAGTATTTGATTCCTTTTATGATATTGGGAGACCTTTTCTTTGGATTTAGTTCTTTTTCTATTGGACCCATTGCTCACTTTGCTCACTTAGGTGGTGCAATAACAGGTTTTATCATTATGAGGTATTGGAAAAAGAACCAGTTTAATAATAACCGATGGGATTTATGAGTGCTTTCGATAATTTAAAATATAAATTTGAAAGATTTTCAATTGCTGAAAAACTGATTGTAGTTAATGTCTTTTTTTTCATTATTCCTTTTTTTCTTCAAACCCTTTTTTATCTTTTTTAAAATTCCTAATTTATCTTTTTTTCATGGTTTGAATTGCTGCCCAATTTTGATGTACTTCTCTATCGCCCTTGGACTCTAATAACTTATGGTTTTTTACATGGAGGTTTTCGTCATATTCTTTGGAATATGTTGCTTCTTTTTTTTGCATCTCGTTTGTACTTGAATTTATTTTCGGATAGGCAGTTTCTTAAAAATTATTTTCTTGGGATTATCTCAGGAGGTTTAGTTTTTTTAATAAGCTACAATGTATTTCCGGTATTTAATGGAATATTCCCTCCTTTGGTAGGGTCTTCGGCTGGAGTTATATCCATTTTAATTTTTGTTGCAACTTACACTCCTAATCAAGAAGTTAGAGTGATTTTCTTTAACATCAAACTTCAGTATATCGGAATTGACTTGTGGTTCTGGATATTCTTCAAATACCAAACGGAAATGCTGGAGGTCGACTAGCTCATTTGGGTGGAGCTTTAATTGGTTTTGTCTATGCAAATCAATTGCAAAAAGGGAACGATATTGGAGCTGTTTTGGATCGTATATGGGGCTATGTTAATTCATTTTTTGTTCCAAATAAAAAGAATAATATGCGAACCGTTCATCGGTCAAAAAATAGGTCTCAAGAAAATCTGAGTAACTTACAACAAGAAAAAATTGATTCAATTCTTGATAAAATTAGTAAATCAGGTTATGAGAGTCTAACACAAAAAGAAAAAGACTTTTTGTTTAAAGCTGGAAAAAATAATTAAAGCTCCCCATCAACACAATGAAATTAACCTTTTTTGAAAAAACTGCTCTTCTGATTAACATTCCGCTATTAATTTTTCAATTAATGTTGATGGGAAGTATTCCTTCTTTTTTGAGTTTTCAATTTTAAACTTGTTTGTTCCAGCTTTAGTATTGATTAATGTGGGCTTTTTTTTTCTCTGGCTCCTAAAAATGAAATGGCCATTTCTGTTATTTATGCTAACCTTTCTGATTGGTTATGGGGAATGGGGTCTTTTGTATCAATTCCCTAGAAATGCTGAGCGTATGGATGCCAATACACTTAAAGTAATGACTTACAACGTGCGTCTTTTTAATCGATACGGATGGATAAAAGAGGTTGATGTTCCAAAGAGAATTGAAAACTTTATTGATCAAGAACAACCTGATATTGTTTGTTTGCAAGAATATTCAAAAAGGGAAGCACCTGAGTTTTCTTCTTATCCCTATCGCTATATCCAGCCGATTCAATCAAATGGAAAATCTGGAGTTGCAATACTTTCTAAATTTCCAATTATTAACAGCGGATACATCAATTTTGACAATTCTACCAATAGCGGTATTTTTTCAGATATTGAACATCGTGGAAAAAAGGCTCGTATTTATAATTTACATCTAGAGTCTTTGAGAATCGATTTTCAGGACACCCTTATTACTAAAGTCAATTCTGAGGAGCTGCAGCTTAAGTTTAATCAGGTTTTCAAAAAACAATTGAAACAAATAAGACAGTTTCAGGAGATCGATTATGAAAATAATTATCCCACTATTATTTGTACAGACCTTAATAATTCTCAATTTTCTAAAATTTACAGGACATTGAAAGAAAATCATTTAGATACTTTCGTCGAGGCAGGAACAGGGCTTGGTACTACCTTCAATTTTTCTTTTTTTCCTCTTCGGATTGACTTCATATTTACGGACCCCAGCTTCAAAGTAAAAACTTTTAATTCTTATGATATTGAATTGTCGGATCATTTACCCATAATTACTACTCTAGCATGGGACTGATGTCAATAAGATTAAGATAAGAAGAACTTTCAGGTCCCAAATTACTTATTAAATCCAAAACACTTAAGTTAGGTATAAAGCCAAATTTATTATCGAAAACCTGAGTGTATTTTGGAAAGGCTAAAGGTGGCTCTTCTTTTGAAGATATGAGCATATTTGTGGTTGGGTTGAAATCAACTTCTTCTTGACTCATTGATATTTCAACTTCTATTTCACACCATTCCAAAAATAGATAGAGTAAGTTTATGTTAAAATCAATTAATTTTGATTTATGGGTAAAAAATGCTTCTTTCAGCTCATCTTCATAATATTCAAAAAAAGGAGACGAGCTGTATGCACTTTTAAATGATTTCCAATGGTTTTTTTGCCATTGTTCATCGAAATTAATGCAAACCTCGTTATCTTTTAGGCGCCTTTCTTTTGAGCTACGGTTAACAGGAATACTTAAATTTAAGATTCCATTTGCGCCCGCAATAGTGGTGCGATTTCTGTAAGTTTGTTTTTGATAAAAAGCTTGAGTTTGAATTACAACTTTTTCCCTTCTTGACAGCAATGCCATCGTAGCAATATTGGGAATGTAGGAACTTATGATTTTGATGGACAAACTATGACTTTCTTCGTTTTCGTATATAAATAAAAATCTGCCATCCAATAATTAGAGCCATTACATATGGAAAAAACGAAATGGGTTTGCCACTTCCACTTACGGTTGTCATAAGTCGATCCCACCGAATTTTCCAGTTTTTAATCCCATCATTAATTCCGTCAATACTAAACCATATCAGTATTGGTTTTCCTAGAATATGATCATCGGGAACATAACCCCAATATCGACTATCTTCAGATCGATGGCGATTATCTCCCATCATCCAATAGTAGTCTTTTTTAAAGGTGTATGTTGTAGCCTCTTTTCCATTGATGAATAGAGACGAGCCTTTTTTGGTTAAAGTATTGTTTTCATATTCGCGAATAATTTTTTTGTAGAGTGGTAGATTACTTTCGTTGAGTTCTATAGTCATCCCAGATTTTGGGATTAAGATTGGCCCAAAGTTGTCTTCATTCCAGTTATAAGGAATTTCATTTGGGAAAAAGTTAGAATTCGCTGTTTTTGTTTTGGTTATTTTTCTTACAATACTATCTAAAATTCCTTTTTCTTGAAGTTCTTGAGCTTCTTTCAGGGTTAGGGTAAGTTCTTTCTGAACATCCAAAAGTTCTTTGGCTCTCAATCTTAGTTTACCGAGTAACCTAGGAGGTAAACCAGCTGACGGAGTTATTACTACAAAATTATTAATGTCATTTGAAATCCTTCCCAATATGTATGGAACTATTGCTTCATAACTTTCTTGAGTAATATTTTCAATCCTATATTTTCTGGTAAAATTTTTATATCCGTTATCCAAAAGCATTTTAGAGGATACTCCTTTTTTGTTGTATCCAAAATGAGTGTATTGGGTTCGGGCTCGTTCGGGAAGCTTGTTTTGAATTCCATTGACATGCACAAAACCATTGATAATTTCTAGTGTATCTCCAGGAATTCCAACACATCTTTTTACATAGTTGGATTTTTTATCAATTGGTTTTTTTATTCCTTTTTCTTTTACAAAAAACTTCCTAACTGTATCAGCAGGCCAACTGAAAACAACAATTTCGTTTCTTTGAACTTCTTGAAATCCTGGAAGCCTAAAGTAGGGGAGTTGTGGTTTTTTTAGGTATGATCTTGTTTTGATGATGGGTATGGTGTCGTGTACCATGGGAAAAGAAACAGCAGAGGTAGGGGTGCGGGCACCGTAATGGAATTTACTTACGAATAAAAAATCACCAATCAACAAGGTTTTTTCGAGTGATCCAGTCGGTATTATGTAAGGCTGAATAAAGTAGTTGTGTACCAATGTTGCGGCTATGACAGCAAACAACAGAGCATTTACCCATTCTCCAAACCAAGTCTTGGGGCTGAGATCCCGATCCTGATTGTAAACTGTTTTTGGATCAAAATTTATGAGAAATAGGTAGAACCCTAAAGTTGCAATACCAAGTAAGGTGTCTTTTGAGGAGTTTTTACCAAAACTTCTGAGCGTTTCAACCCACAAGACAGGAAACATCATCAGGTTGATGATCGGTATAAAAAGTAAAATAACCCACCATTTAGGTCTTCTGATAATCTGCATTAATACAATGCCAATGTAAACAGGAATAATTGCTTCCCAACTTTTTCTTCCTGCTTTTTAGTTCAATTGAAAGGTTCCCAAGAAATGAATCAATTGAACAATTAGGAAGAATAAAAACCACTGAAATGTTGTCATAATCTGAATCTTATATTTAGTTGTTTAGACGGTAGCTTTTCTTTTTTGTTACATTTTATTTCAGACTGAGTACATCGTTCATCGAAAAAACACCTTTTTTATCTTGTATCCATTCCGCAGCAATAACTGCCCCAAGCGCAAAGCCCTTTCTCGAATGCGCTTCGTGTTCTATGCTAATAGAATCAATATTTGACTCATATTTAATGGTATGAGTTCCTGGTACTTCTCCAATTCGATCGACTTCAATGGGTAACATATTTTCTATTGTATCTTTATGAATTGACCATTGTGTGTAATCTGATTGGTCAATAATCCCTTCGGCTAGAGTTATGGCAGTTCCACTTGGTGCATCGAGTTTGTGTATGTGGTGAACCTCTTTCATTGAGGCCTCATAACTTTTGTGAGATGACATTAGTTTGGCCAAAACTTCATTGAGTTTAAAAAAAAAGAGGTTTACTCCTACACTAAAATTAGAAGCATAAATAAATGCACTGTTTTTGGCTTTACAAAAAGCCTCTATTTCATTGAGTTGATCTAGCCATCCTGTTGTTCCACAAACTACAGGGATATTTATTTTTAAAGCAGTTTTGATATTTTCTGCTGCAGCATCTGGAACACTAAAATTAATCGCAACATCAGCTTCAGAAAGATTGCCATAGGTTTCATCTTGATCTATTTTTGCAACGACATCATGTCCTCGTTCAACGGCTACTATCTCTATGGCTTTCCCCATTCTTCCGTATCCTAAAAGTGCTATCTTCATGGTTTAAAGTTTTATGTTTAGCGTGAGACCATAATTTAGATTAGAATCTATAAGATCAGGTTCAAGATGAGGTCGGAAAGTCAGCTTGTTATCAACATTGAATTGCATTAAATGTGCTCCAACATTAGCATCAAGTATGTTTAAAAGATAAAACCCCATAAAAAATAAAACCGATAGATCTCTGTAACGTTTATGGAAATTCATTCCTTGAATTAGTTGGTCGTTTTGAAAAATACGTCTTGCATAGATATCATCTGTGTAACCTGCAATTCTTCTTTTATAAATATCACGAAAGACTTTCATTTTTTTACTTTGGTAAAAATAATAATATCCCGAGGTTCCCAGAGCTCCATAAATAATGGGTAGTTTCCAGTATTTGCGCGTGTAAATTTGTCCTAATCCTGGAACTACAGCGGAGTAAAACGCCGCTTTAGACGGTGTCAAGGGGTCTTTGATTAAAAGTTGTTTTCGAGTTAAAGTATCTTTTTGGATCTTTTGTGCAAAAACAAAATTGAATGAAAAAAGTAGAGTTAAGATTAAAGGAAATTTATTTTTCACGATTCAACAACTTTTTCATACGACTGAAATCTTGTTGAGAATCAAAAGGAATTTGAATAATCCCCTTGCCGTCTTGTTTGTAGCTGATGGAAACCTTTGAATTAAAATAATTTCCAAAATCTTCAATCCCCTCCTGAATAAATAAGGGTTTATGAGTAATCTTCTTGGGAGATCCTTCTTTTAAACCTTTTACAATTGCTTCGGTTTTGCGGACACTTAATTCTCCTTTGATTATTCGTTCGTAAACTGTAATCTGATCATCTTTTTCATCTAAAGCAAGCAAGGCTCTACCGTGTCCCATGGAGAGAAATCCATCGCGCATCCCTGTTTGAATGATAGGATCTAGTTTTAATAAGCGCAGATAGTTTGTTATTGTAGATCTTTTTTTCCCTACTCGCTCACTAAGTGCTTCTTGTGTAAGTTTAATTTCTTCAATTAAACGTTGATAAGACAATGCAATTTCAATAGGATCTAGATATTTCCTTTGAATATTTTCAACTAAGGCCATTTCCAGTGATTCTTGATCATTGGCTAACCTTATAAATGCGGGAACCGAAGAAAGACCAATTAACTTGGCAGCACGGAATCTTCGTTCTCCTGAAACCAGCTGATATTGATTCGAGTTTATTTTTCGAACAGTTATGGGTTGAATTATTCCAAGTTCTTTGATTGAGGAAGCTAATTGCTTTAATGCCTCATCGTTGAATTGTGTTCTTGGTTGAAATGGATTTACTTCAATTTGATTTAGTTCCAAATCAATTACGTTGCCTATGACTTGGTCTGTATTTTTATCACTTGCTGACTTGATTTCGTTTTTTGAATCTTGAAGTAAAGCAGACAATCCACGACCTAAAGCTTGTTTTTTATTTGTTTTGGACATTTCTATTTTCCTTTATTTTTTTTGAGTACTTCCTGTGCTAAACTGAGGTAATTCTGAGCTCCTTTACTTGTTGCGTCATACTGGATAATATTTTCTCCAAAACTAGGGGCTTCACTGAGTCTAATGTTTCTTTGAATGATTGTCTTGAAAACCATTTTTCCGAAGTGTTTTTTAACTTCTTCTACCACTTGATTGGATAAACGAAGTCGAGAGTCGTACATTGTTAACAATAGACCTTCAATGTCAAGATTTTTGTTGTGAATTTTTTGAACACTTTTAATAGTGTTTAGAAGCTTACCTAATCCTTCAAGAGCAAAATATTCACACTGAATAGGAATCAATACAGAGTCGGCAGCAGAAAGAGCATTCAAAGTAATCAATCCTAAAGAAGGAGCACAATCAATAAAAATATAATCGTATTGATTTCTTACACTTTCAATTGCTTTAAGAAGCATGTACTCTCGTCCATGTTTATCTACTAATTCAATTTCAATGGCAACCAAATCGATATGAGAGGGGATTAAATCCAGATTTGGAGATTCAGTTTTGATGATTGTCTCCTCTACTTTAGCTGTGTGTTCGAGTAACTCATAGGTGCCTTTTTTTTGCTTTTCAACATCAATTCCGATACCAGATGTGGCATTTGCCTGAGGATCAGCATCAATTAAAAGTACTTTTTTCTCAAGCACACCTAGGGCTGCAGCAATATTTACCGATGTGGTCGTTTTACCAACTCCACCTTTCTGATTTGCTATTGCTATGACTTTACTCATGTTCGACTATTTAAGAGCTTAAAAATACAATTATTTATTACTATCTGAAAGGAAATTTTCAAGTCAAAATTTCACTGTTCTTCATCTATAGAGGAAGTGTCGATTAGAAATATTTTTTCATTTTCTTTTTTATGACCATAATATTCTCTGGCAAAACGTTCTAGGCTATCAATATCTTCAAGTTGATTAATCATTTTTTGATCTCTATCGATTGCTTTTTTTTAATTTTTGCTTTTGATTTTCTAATTTTTCAATTTCCAAATTCAATTCTCTTTGGGTCATCCAAGAGTTAGCATCAAGAAATAGGATCCAAATCATAAATAGAAAAGCAATTGCAATGTATGACAATGCATAGGTTTTGTTTTTTCTTTTGAGGAAATTTACAAACTCTCTAAAAGGCATAATTATTTTTTTTGAACTTCGGCAACCTGAGAAATACTTATTTGTCCTTTTGCTTTATTACCCCAACTGTTTAAAATGTAATTCATTACATCAGCTACCTCTTCATCATCAAGACCTTGTTGGGACATTATTCCATCGTAGTCTATACCGTTTACTGTAATTTTACCACGCTGACCATATTTAATTCCTCGAATACTTGCCTCGATATTGTTTTGCAGATAATCAGACTTTGCAAGTGGAGGAAAGGTTCCCGAAACTCCTTTTCCATTATCTAAATGACATTGAACACAAAAATCTTGATAAATTTCTTTTCCATCAGAAATACTTTTTTCTAGAGTTTTTTGTGGTTGCACATAACTTATGAATCCAAATAAACCGATACAATAAATGTAAAATAGATGCTTCATAACAAAATTAGTTCAAGGGTGGCTTGGGAATAATTTTTAAAATACCTTTTCCCTCAACACCGATGTAAATTAAACCATCTGGCCCTTGTTTTACATCGCGTATTCGTCCAATTCCTTCCAGAACTTTGTGACGTTCTCTAACTTTGTTGTTCTTGATTACCAGTAGCTCAAGATATTCAAATTTCAATGAACCAACCAAGAGATTATCTTTCCATTTTGGATAATTTTCAGATGTCGAAAATGCCATACCAGATGGGGCAATTGAAGGAACCCAGTAATAGAAAGGTTGTTCTAGACCAGGGAGCTCTCTATCGTTAGTAATTGGGGTTCCACTGTAGTTGATACCATAGGTTATTTTGGGCCATCCATAGTTTTTTCCTGCACCAATGATGTTAATTTCATCTCCACCTCTAGGACCGTGTTCATGTACCCAAATTTCGCCAGTTTTGGGGTGTCTTAACATCCCCTGGGGATTACGGTGACCGTAGGAGTATATTGCTTTTTTACTTCCTTTTTCATTGTAAAAGGGATTGTCTGTCGGAATACTTCCGTCTAAATTGAGTCTGTAAATTTTTCCACCATCTCGGGTAATGTCCTGCGGGTTGACTTCTCTGTTGCCTCGGTCTCCAATAGAAAAATAAATGTACCCTTTGTTATCAAAGGCTATTCGAGACCCCCAATGTTGGCCTTTTTTTGAGTTTTCCTTTCCCTTGTACAATTGTTTTAGGTTTGTGAGTTTATCAGCTTCTAACTTTGCAGAATAAAGAGCTGTATTTCCACCAGAACCCTCTCCATCTGTTGAGCCTGCTGTAAAAAAGATTAGTTTTGAAGTTTTAAAATCTGGCGCAGTAGCAACATCTAAGAGTCCACCTTGACCACGCACATATATTTCTGGAAGACCTGAAACCTCTGTTTTTTGTCCTTCAAAAACCCTGTAAAGAATACCTGATTTCTCGGTTACTAAAATTTCATCTTTGGAAATGAAAGTCATCCCCCAAGGGATATCAATACCGTTTACAACAGTTTCAGTAATATACTTAGGGCTTTGTTCGTTTTGAATTTCGGGGCCATGATATTGAGCACAACTTGAAATAAAAACTAGAGAATATATTAGGCTTAGGGAACGAATTTTTTTCATGCTGCTGATTTAATTTTAAAAATACAAATAAAAGGAGGATTTACAAGATGAGTTGATTGAAAAATTGATATCCAAATATTTTAAAAAATATTATTAGTTTATTACATCAATTTAAGGACTGCTCTAGTCTTTACTTTTCATCGATTTATCATTTCGAGTTTAAGCTCAAACTAAAAGCTGATTGTTTTATTTTTTGTGTTAGTAAAAAAAGAGGAACTTTTAAGTTCCTCTAAACAAAAACATTAACATGTAATTTAGTCGGGATGACAGGATTTGAACCTGCGACCCCACGCCCCCAGGCGTGTGCGCTACCAGGCTGCGCCACATCCCGTTATGTATTAAAGGTTCATAAAATGAGTTTAATGTCGGGGTGGCAGGATTCGAACCTGCGACCTCCTGCTCCCAAAGCAGGCGCGATGACCGGGCTACGCTACACCCCGAAAATTCGGTATGCAAATATAGTATTTATCCGCTTTCTGACAAGTAATTTCTCAATCATATCAAACTCTTTTTTACCCTATGATAGCCCTTGTTTTTTTTACTATTTAATTCTCCACACTGTTGAATTCAATTCCTTCTTCACTAATTTTTAGCTCAATATTTTTATCATCATCCGATACTTTAATTTGAAAATGATCATCATCATATATCATTTTTTTATCATCAGAAATACAGTCCTGGCAAATTAATATTCCATTATTCATTTTCCATAAATGCCCAGCAATTTTTTTTCTGTAATAGTTTTGGTCATTTTTTATTTTTCTTTGCATGAGAGGGCTAAATTCACGATCTATAAAAATGTATTGTCCATTCGATAGACTTAAATTTAATTTTACCTTTTGTTCATTTTTACTTTCTTTTATTGAAGTAATCCATTTATCATCTAGTAGTAAAGTTTTGTTGAAATACTCATGATGGTAGTCAATTTTATTTGCATTATTTCTTGCTCTCTTTCGACTCAGGCCTCTAGCTTCTTTTTCTATTTTTAATTCTGTTGTCTGATCAGGACTTTCGGAAATGTTTAGACGAAAGTCGTTATTAAGTAGTTTTAACTCATCTTGATCATTGTATATTAAATGAGTTGAATCAAAAATCAAAATTTCATTATCATACTCAACTCTGTTCATTCTTACCTTAAGAGTGTCTTGAAGTTTGATATCAATTCGTTCAGTGTAAGAATTCTTTGCGGTAAATGCTTTCGATCTGAATTCACTTGCTACTGCAAACGCCATGGTTAGCACTGATGTTAACCAAACAACACCTAAAGTGTATTTAGTCGTATTACTCATTAATTTACGTTTTGAGGTAAGCATTCTGAGTCCAAGAGTAAAAATAAAGACAAAAGGAATACCAACTCCTAATAATGTCAATATGGATAACCCCATAGCGGTAAGCTTGAATTCATCGACAGAAATACAAGTTCATGCGGAAGTTCGATTGAGCTTATAAAGCCGAATATTGCTAAGCTAAAAAGTAAACAAATCAAAACCATACTTGATATGAATATCAAAAAAATCCAATTATTTTGGTAAAAACCTTTATTAAAATCTGAGCTATCCTTTCAAGTACCTCTGAAAATTTTACGGAGTTTTTTTTTAAAGAGTCTAATGTTTTAGAATAATCTGCATTCTTCATTTTGTCAGTCACATCATCTAAACCTTCTTTGATTTTTTTTTCGATGTTGGAGATGTTAACAGGTTTCCCTTTCATTCTTAATTTCTCTGCGGTAGTATTTGCCTCTGGTACAATTGCCCAAAGTAAAATATAAATGAATATAATTCCTCCGACAGATGAAAGTATGAGAAGTATGATTATTAATCTTATCCAAACCCGCTCAATTCAAAAAAATGTCCAAGACCGCTTGCAACTCCACCAATGATTCTATTTTCTGAATCCCGATACAGTTTTTTTTGAGACTCTGATTTAGTGTTTTCTTCTACGAAATCTTCATCAGCGATGTCTTCTGGAGTACCCAGGGTTTCAATGACGTCTTTTACATTTTGCTCTGAAATCACATATCCTTCTCTGGTTGAGTATTGTGAAAATAATTCAGCAATACGTGCTTCAATGTCTTCAAGAATTTCTTGTTTTCCTTCGGTCTTAGAAAAGCTTTTTCTAATTTATTTAGGTAGCTTTTTAGTAGATCATAAGCGTCGCTATCAATATGAAATAAAATATGCGCGAGATGTATTGTTACAGTAGTGTTCATTATTTAAGATTTTTTGGTTAGTGATGTAACTGCTTTATTTAACTCACTCCACGAGGCGTGAAGTTCTTTGAGAAATTGTTTTCCATCTTCTGTGATGGAATAATATTTTCGGGGAGGACCAGAAGACGACTCCTCCCATCTGTATTCCAATAACCCTCCATTTTTTAATCTTGTAAGAAGTGGGTACAGGGTTCCTTCAACCACCAATAATTTTGATTTTTTCAAGGTTTCTATAATTTCGAATGCATATTTATCCTTGGTGCTAAGTATTTTGAGGATACAAAATTCTAAAATACCTTTTCGCATTTGTGCTTTGGTGTTTTCAATTTTCATAGTTTTTTATGTTTATCATTCATAGGTTTAAGTTTGGCAAAGTAGTTTATTATGCAAATATATGTCTTTTAAATAGTATTATGCAATACCTAATAGTGATTTTTAACATTTCTTAAACATGTTTTTTAATAATTCTAGACTAATTTGAAAAAAAAATAAAAGTTTATGACCAACTATCAGTATTGTATTTTGGTTTTAAAGAAAGTGAGTTTTGACTCCAATTTGTTTTTTAAGGAGTATTTGAAAGCAACAAAAATTCTTGATGTTGAAGATCTTGAAAAATTACAAAATTGGTGCCGTATCTTCGTGGCTCAATCCCCTCATCTTCAATCTGAAATATCGTTTTAAGGAATGATGATTTGAACATCTTCAAATGTTATTGCACCACGAACTACTCCGCTTATACTCTCTTTGAGTGCTTCTATGATTTGAAGTTTTAATTGACTTTTAGGATAGATAATGCTTATTTCTCTTGCAGGAGAGGGTGCGGGGAAGTTTCTGATGTTTTCAGAATTCTTTTCAGATAAATTCATTGAATTTAAATAGGGTATTAAGGTCATTCCCAAGCCCTCGTTGGCTAAATTTACGAGGGTTTCAAAACTTCCACTTTTAAGGTTGAATTGCTTATTAAGTCCACTTTTTGTCAAAGAACACATGGATAGCACTTGATTTTTGAAGCAGTGACCATCTTCTAGTAAAAGAACGTTTTCATTTTCAATATCATCAACACTAATTTTTTCACTTTTGAAAAGTCTGTGTTCTTGAGGTATATATGCTACAAAAGGTTCGTAGTATAAAGGACGTTCAATGATGGTTTCTTGTTTGAGTGGGGTGGAGGCAATTCCTGCGTCTAGCTTTCCTTCAGCTAATCGTTCAATAATACTTTCAGTTGTAAGTTCCTCTATTTTTAAATTGACTTTAGGATAGCTTTTTAGGAATGTATTCAAAAACATCGGGAGTAAAGTTGGCATAACAGTCGGAATAATCCCTAATGTAAATTCACCTCCAATAAATCCTTTTTCCTGAGCAACTACATCTTCCATTCGTTTTGATTCCGATATGATTTTTCTGGCTTGTATAAGGATTTCTGATCCAACTTTAGTTAATCGTATAGGTTTCTTTGTTCTGTTAAATATTTGAACTCCTAATTCTTCTTCTAATTTTTGTATTTGCATACTCAAAGTAGGTTGTGTTACAAATGATTTTTCGGCAGCTATTGTAAAGTTACCAGCTTCTGCAACTGCAATCATGTATTTAAGTTGGGTAAGTGTCATTATTTAATAATCTTATTATTTTTCAAATATAATAATAATATCTTATACTAATCTAAAATTGTAACTTTCATTTTAATGTTTGTGATGGGGTTTTCTCTACTATCAATCGGTTGTGAGCAAATTTTATCAACTACATCCATACCACGAATCACCTTTCCAAAAGGAGTAAAGTTTTCATCTAAATGGTATGCTCCTCCTTTTTGTTGTACGATAAAGAATTCATAAGGAGATGCAAGTTTATGAGGATTCTTCTCCTCGCTGCTGGGAATTGACAGTATTCCTCGGTGGTGTTTATAGCCTTTATCGTTATCCTGGGGTAGTAGATATCGTCCTATTTTTCTTCTCTTTAACCAAGTATTTGGATGGTCAGAATTACCCCCCTGAATTACAAAATCAGGAACAACTCTGTGAAAAAAAGTATCGTTGAAGTAGCCTAATTTTGTAAGGTAAATGAAGTTTGCTCGATGATAGGGAGTATTTTCAAAAAGAATTAGATCAATATCTCCGAAAGTTGTATTAATTCTAACTTTATTTTCCTTGTTTTTTTGTTGGTAATCAAATAAAAATGGGATTGCTGTTTTTTCATCCAAGAAAAGTAATGGGTCTTGTAAAAGAATTTTCTTTTTTATGATTTTCTTTTTGGGTACAACTTTTTTTTCAATACTTTTTATTTTCTTTGGTGCTTCATTACAGCCACCAGCGATAAACATTAAAACAATAAAAAGGACCTTTTTTTTTTCATTTCGTTATGCTTTTTACAAAATTTGAATCTCTACTTCCAAAAGTAATCGATTTACCTTTACCAGGAATTAAAGCCCAAAAAAAATGGCTCCAATGTTTCGCATTCAAGAATTGATCGAAACTCCATTAAACAAAAAAAAGGCTAAAAAATCCGCGGTTTTAATTTTATTTTATCCAAGTGATGATGGTCAAACTCATTTTGTATTGATTCAACGTGCCGTTTATTCGGGGGTTCATTCGGGTCAAATTAGTTTTCCTGGAGGCAAAATGGATTCAACAGATAAATCATTTTGGGACACTGCATTGAGAGAGGCGAATGAGGAAATAAATGTACCCTCATCGTATATCGACAAAGTAGTTGCCTTGACAGATTTTTATATTCCTCCCAGTAATTTTGTGGTTTATCCTTTTGTTGGGGTAATGAAGAATAAATTTTTATTTAAAAGAGAGATTAAAGAAGTTGAAAAGATTATTGAAGTACCACTTTCGGACTTGTTGTCTTCTGCTAATGAGACCAGAGGTACGGTTTTGACTTCTTATGTTGGTGAAGTAAATGTTCCTATGTACATCTTTGATGATGATGTTAAGGTTTGGGGAGCTACTGCAACTATTCTTTCTGAAATGAAAGAACTTATTCTTACCGCCCTTAAAGAATAATGTTATATTTAAAAGATTTTTAAATTATGGGAATACTAAAAAGAAATCCTTTTGGTCATGTACTTTTTTTCAAAAAAATGCTAATTCGGTATTTGGGTTTTATGTCGCACAGACGATACAGAGGCTTCAATGAGTTGAAAATAGAAGGTTCTGACATTATCAAGAATTTACCTGATCAAAATGTACTTTTTGTTTCCAACCACCAGACTTATTTTGCTGATGTGGTTGCAATGTTTCATGTTTTTAACGCTAGTTTAAGTGGTCGAATAGACAGTATTAAGAATGTTGGTTATTTATGGAACCCCAAGTTGAATATCTATTATGTTGCTGCAAAAGAAACAATGAAATCTGGATTACTTCCCAGAATTCTCGCCTATGCGGGTTCTGTTTCAATCGAACGAACTTGGCGAGAATCCGGAAAGGATGTAAACCGTCAAGTAAAACTTAGTGATATCTCGAGTATTGGGAAAGCACTAAACGACGGTTGGGTCATTACTTTTCCTCAAGGAACAACCAAACCATTTCGTCCCATGAGAAAAGGAACTGCTTTCATAATTAAAAAATATAAACCTATTGTAGTTCCTATTGTGATAGACGGTTTCAGAAGATCTTTTGATAAGAAAGGTTTGATGATTAAGAAAAAAGGAATTTTACAATCAATGGTGATCAAGGAACCATTAGAGATAGATTATGACGATGAATCTGTTGACTCTATTTTAAAGAAAATTGAATTCGCTATTGAACAACATTCATCATTTCTAAAAGTATTATCACCCGAGGAAATTAAAGAACAAGAGGAATTAAATAAAGAGCGCGAGTGGTAGATACACTAGGTCTCTAATTCCTTAATAAGTTTTTTAATCGATAAAAATATCTTCCATAGATGATGTAATAAAACACAAGCAATACAGATAAGACCATTATCATAATCACAATTATTGCAATTACCATTTTTAAAATTGATCCTTCATTTATTGTGGTTCCAATACTTAGGAGTTCAATGTAATTTTCATCGTACCTAAATGCGTTAATCAAAACCACAATAATAAATAAAAGAAACAAGCTGATGTTGTAAAGAACGTATTTGTTTACTGCTTTTCTGGAAGCAATGATAGTTTCAATCAGAAAGGCAAGGGAGTTTGAGGTTTTAATTTTTCTATAATTCAGATAAAACTGCACCATAAAATATGAAAGTATAATATAGCCCAGAGCATTAACTAGGATTGAAAAATTATAAAGATGGATGCTTCTGTAGTATTCAAAAGCTTCAAAATAATCGGGAATAAAAAATGGAAAAAGGAGGTAAGCAAAAAATTCAAAACAACTGAATATAAAAATCCATTTAATTGAAGAAATCGACTTTTTTGTGTTAGTTGATGCAATTCATCTTTGGTCAACTGTAAATCAAATTTTTGATTTTTCCATTCTTTCTTTAAAGCATCTAGTTTATTCATGATTTTATTGCTCCAGCATGGTTTTTAATTTTCTTTTTAATCTACTAATTTTGACACGGGCATTGACCTCTGTTATTCCCATGGTTTCAGCTATTTCTGAGTATTTTTTGTCTTCTAGATAAAGCAAAATGAGTGCTTTCTCTATTTCAGAGAAGGTGTCTATTTTCTCATATAACCAATTGATTTGATTGTCTTTGGTTTCATCATATTCATCATCAGCTTTTAATTCCGAAAGTCTTGAATAATCTTCTCCACGAATAGTTTTTTGATTTTTTCTGTAAAGTGTAATTGCAGTATTTAAACCAACACGATACATCCAAGTTGTAAATTTTGATTTCCCTTTGAAAGTTGGATATGATTTCCATAGCTGAATACTGATTTCTTGAAAGAGGTCTTTCTGATTTGAGTAATCATATGCATAGATGCGACATATTTTATGAATAATGTTTTGATGCTTTTCGAGCAATTGCAAAAAATCATTTTCATTTAAGTGCATCTAGATTTCTATACTTAATAGGTGTTAAAAAAAGGTTTTTGTTACAAAAACCTTTTTTATTGAATGATACCCGCACAACTAACTCTTGCACCAGCTGCACCCGAGGGCTGAGAGGTTAAGTCATCTTCCCCTTGATGAACGATTATTGCCTTTCCTATTAGATTTTTTTCTTTTTCATCACAACCTAGACACCATAGGTCTGTTTTAAACTTAATCATACCATGACCATTGGAGTCGGCAGTAAAGTTGCCGATGTCTCCTCGGTGAAAACCGTTCGCATTTCCCCAGGCTCCATGAGCTTGAAATGTAGGATTCCAATGTCCTCCAGCTGACTTTCCATTATCAGAACTGCAATCGGCTTTTTCATGAATATGTATTGCATGAATGCCCTCATCCAAACCATTGATGTGTGCCTCTAAGGTTACATACCCTTCTTTTTCAGATAAAGTTACGGTTCCACTTGTTTTACTTCCACTTTTTGCTTCCAATGAAAATTGTAATTTCTTTTCTTCATTTTGATTTATTTGATGAGGTTTGTCATGTAAGACTTTACTTTTTTATGCGCTTCAACTTTTGCCTTTACTACTCCCGGAGCACCCTCTATTACTTCAACTTCTTCTGTTGTATTCCCATCTTTATCCATAACAGTTCTTATGGTTGCACGGAGGAGTGTATCGTTAATTTTTTTCATTTCAATGGAAACCTCTGCATGTTTTTTCTTTTTTGGGTTTTGTGTTACAAGAAATTAGAAACACAGCTAATGATAAATTTACGATAAGGATGGATAGAGTTTTCATAATATTTTTTTTACTGCTTAAAGTTATGAAAAAACTATTTTAGAAAATGCCACAGTTGCTTTTAACTTATGTTCTTTTAGAATGATTTCAGTAAAAAACAGCTGAAATTAAAAATTAAAAAACACTATATTTATAAAAAAAAAATTGCGAATCAAAATATCACTTTTTTTTTCAATGATTTTATTACTTAGTTGCAAAACTTCGTATAAAACGCTCCCATTTTCAGAAACTCCAATCCCAGAAGCACCTGATTATTCAAATGTAGATTCTTGGGCTGTTCTTCCAGGTCAATACCCAGAAGCATTGAAAGAAATAACAGGAGAACCTAAACTTCATAATGCTGATGTTTTTTTCATTTATCCAACCCTGTTGACCGACAAAAAAGATTCTTTATGGAATGCAGATCTAAAACGTAAAGATTTGAGGGAAGAAGTTCTCATGAAGTCTGTAAAATTTCAAGCCTCTAGCTGGGCAAAAGCGGGAAACATTTATGTTCCTTATTACAGACAATCCCATTATAAAACCTATGTAGCTCCTTATGACGAGGATGGTCCGGCTTCATGGAAGGTTGCTTATGATGATGTGTCAAGGGCTTTTGAATTTTATTTGAAAAATTACAATGATGGTAAAGCAATAATCATTGCCGGTCACAGTCAGGGAAGTATTATGGCAAAGGAGTTAGTCAAAGACTATTTTGACGATAAAGAACTTCAAAACCGCTTGATAGCTGCTTATCTTCCTGGGATTCGAGTACAGGTTGAGGAATTTAAAACAATAAAACCTATGACCCAACCCGATCAAGTAGGTGGATTTGTGAGCTGGAATACCTACAAACGAAAGAATTTTCCTAAAACTTATCAGAAATGGTACAAAGGCGGAGTTACAACCAATCCTATTACATGGAATGAAGAAATAAAAACCTCTAGAGAAAACCATCTTGGTATTCTTAATGTTGATGGTATTATCTATGAAAATGCAATTGACATCGAAGTTGTTGATGGTTTATTATGGTCATCTGTACCTAAAATTCCAAAACGTTTTTGGCTTTCATTCATAAAAAGCTATCACTTTGCTGATGTTAATTTATTTTGGAAAGATATCGAGTTAAATGCCCAACTCAGAGCAAGTAAATGGGAGAAACTTAACAATGCTAATTGATGCTCAATCGTATACTTAACAAGTGTGATGAGGAGTGGATTCTTGCGTTGAAGCAAAAAAAGCATAGTTTTCGTTTTTTTTATTTAGCAACTTCAAATTGTAATATTCCTGAGCTTAGAGTTGTTGTACTTAGAGATTATGATTCCAAAAAAAGGAATTCACAATTTATTCAGATGCGCGTTCTCAAAAGGTTTTGAGTTTAGAAAACAATAAAAATGTAGAATTACTTTTTTATGACCCAAAGAAACTTACTCAAATTCGTGTTCAAGCAACTTGTATTCTGATGACCGAAGACAATTATTTGTTCAATCAACAATCAGAAGCATCTCAAAAGGACTACACCACACGGTTAGCTCCAGGAACTTTTATTGAATCAGACGTTTCTGTAGATTTTTTAAAAGGGAAACATTATTTTTTGAAAATTGTTTTTGAAGCTACACAAATAGAATATCTTCAATTGAAACGCCCTGTACATATTCGCGCCTTATTTAAAAAGCAGGAATCTAAATGGCTTGGAAAATTTAGAACACCCTAAACACCTGTCTCTTATATTTTTTTTGTAATTTTTGATTTTAAAAGTATTTCTATGAAATCAAAAAATTCCAAATACAATTCAAGAAGAACCTTTCTTAAAAAAGGAATTCTTGCATCATCAATTATGATTGTACCTCGTCATGTTCTCGGTGGTCAAGGTTTTTTAGCTCCTAGTGATCAACTCAATATTGCTGGAATAGGAGCGGGTGGAAAAGGGCGTAGCGATATTATCAATGCTTCTGTAAATGGTAGAGAGCGAGTAGTTGCTTTATGTGATATTGATCCTCAAGGAAAACACGGGGTTTTGGATACAATTAAAAATTTCCCCAAAGCAAACTTTTATAATGATTTTAGAAGGCTTTTGGATGCGGAGAAAAATCTTGATGCCATAACAGTTTCAACTCCCGATCACACCCATGGTATAATAGCAATGGAAGCTATGAATCGAGGAATTCATGTCTATGTTCAAAAACCATTGACCCATAATATCAAGGAAGCTCGGTTATTAACCGAAAAAGCACGGGAAAATAAAATTGTCAGTCAAATGGGAAATCAAGGAGCTTCAAACCCCGCCCAGCTTAGGGTTAAAGAATGGATTGATTCCGGTTTATTAGGAAAAGTATCGGAAGTAAAAGTTTGGACAAATCGTCCCGTGTGGCCTCAAGGTATTCCAAGACCACAATCAGATCCACAAAACAAACCCGATCAGCTGGCTTGGGATTTATGGTTAGGTCCTGCGAAAAAAAGTCCTTTTAGCTCTTCATTACATCCTTTCAATTGGAGAGGCTGGTGGGAGTATGGAACTGGAGCTTTGGGGGATATGGGATGCCATATTATTGATATTCCATTTCGAGCCTTAGGTTTGCATTATCCAACTGCTGTAGAGTGCAGTGTTGGAAGTGTTTACACCCAAATGTGGACTCCAGAATACATTCCAGAGGGATGTCCTCCTTCTTCTTCAGTAACTATTAACTTTGATCCTACTGAAAAAAACGATATCCCAATGGTTATGACTTGGACAGATGGTGGAATCCGCCCAGCTCGTCCAGATATAATTCCAGTTACAGAGGATCTAGGAGAACCTGGAGGAGGTAATGGAGTAATGATGATAGGAGAATATGGAGTCATCACTACGGGAGTTTACGGGAAAAATCCTAAATTATATAGAAAAGGCCAGCCTACTCTAACATTTGACCAACGCAAACAAACAATACCTGAGTATGGACATCAGCGGCAATGGATTGATGCCATAAAGGCAGGGTTCAATAGTGATCAACATAAAGCGCTAACTTCTTCTTTTGATTATGCTGGCCCATTGACCGAAACTGTTTTAATGGGAAATATCGCAATTCGGAGTTACTTACTTCGAAAAGGAACCAAAAGAAATATGGAGTATTACGGACGAAAGAAATTACTTTGGGATGGAGACAATATGCAAATCACTAATCTCAAAGATGCTAATCAATTTGTCGGGCGTAATTACCGTAAAGGTTGGGAATTGTAAATAAAAATTAAATGAATCAAGTCATATGGATTACAGGAGCATCATCTGGAATTGGTGCAGAATTGGCAAAACAATATTCTAAACAAGGGAAATTATTGATTTTGTCAGCTCGTCGTGATGTTGAACTTAAAGCTGTAAAAAATTCCTGTGATTACCCAGAAAACATAAAAATTCTTCCTTTGGATTTAAAAGATTTTGATTCAATGGAAAAACATGTAAAAAAAGCAATTACATTTTTTGGTTCAATAGATCTTCTAATAAATAATGGAGGTGTAAGTCAACGATCTTTGATTGCCGAAACAAATTTTCATGTTTACCAAGAATTAATCAACATAAACTACCTGGGAACTGTAGCGCTAACCAAAGCTTTGCTTCCCCATTTTATTGAAAAGGAAAAGGCCACTTTACTGTTGTTACAAGTGTCATGGGGAAATTTGGGTCACCTTATAGATCGGGTTATTGTGGAGCAAAACATGCTCTTCATGGATTTTTCGATGTTTTACGCATGGAACATCAAAAGGATAATGTGGACGTAACACTTATCTGTCCAGGTTTTGTTCAAACTCAAGTTACAGTTAATGCTTTAACTGGAACAGGAGAGCGGCTAAACCACGATGATCCAGGAACCAAAAACGGCTTGGATGTAGCTTACTTTTGTCGGAAAATGATTCGTGCAATACAGAAAAAAAAGTGGGAAGTTTCTTTCGGAAGGAAGGAAAAATTAGGGGTTTTTATTAAAAGATTTTCACAAAAACTAGTACATGCGATTGTGATTCGATCCAACGTTCGCTAAACGATAAAAAATATTGAAATCATCAAAAAAGACATTATGCAAAGACGAGAACTCATAAAAACACTAGCAGCTAGTGCTTCAACCGTATTCATAGGATCAACAGGATTTACTAAACAAGATGCTAATCAGGTTTCAAATCAATTGAAAGGAAATATAAACCACTCAGTATGTCGATGGTGTTATCCTGATTTAAGTCTAGAAGAGTTGTGTATAATTGCTAAAGAGTTTGGTCTAGTAGGTATCGATTTGATAGGCCCAAAAGGGTGGGACACCTTGAAGAAATACGGTTTAGAATCTACCATGTGTGAAGGTGCCGAAATTAGTTTAACAGAGGGATTTAACGATTTAAAGTATCACTCAGTACTCATAGATAGCTATAATAAGCACATCAAACTAGTCGCTCAAGCTGGTTTTACCAATTTGATTTGTTTTAGTGGCAATAGAAGGGGGATAGATGACGAAACGGGTCTAGAAAATTGTGTAGCAGGTTTACAAAAAATATTACCATTAGCTGAAAAGTTGGGGGTCATGATTCACATGGAATTATTTAATTCAAAAGTAGATCATCCTGACTACATGTGTGATAACAGTCGTTGGGGCATTGAATTGTGTAAACGTTTAGACTCTCCAAATTTTAAACTACTTTATGATATTTATCATATGCAGATTTCTGAAGGAGACATTATCCGAACCATAAAAGATGATCATCAATATTTTGGACATTATCATACGGCAGGTGTTCCCGGAAGAAATGAAATTGACGAAACTCAAGAACTTTTTTATCCAGCAATAATGAAAGCTATTGTTGATACAGGCTACAAAGGTGTAGTGGCCCAGGAATTTATTCCAAAGAGTAATAAACCTCTAGAATCTCTTAAAAAATCTATACTGATCTGTGATGTTTAGTATAGTTCAATGTATCAAATATTTTATATCTTCCGAGAAAAAATAATGAAAAAAATAAGTTTAACTTTTTCAATCATTTTTATTCTATTCGTTTTCCTTTCAGGTTGTTCGTCGGATAAAGGAATTTCTATGGATGACTTGATCATTGAAGCAGTGGATAATAAATCTATTCATTATTTTGATGGAAAACCATACACTGGTAGGGTTTACAAATTTGCTGAAGATAATGAGAGTTTATTGTTGGAATTTAATCTTCTTGAGGGATTATTTCATGAAAGATATTCAGAATATAACATCAATGGATCTTTGGTTCATAATATGTTTTATAAAAATGGAGTTCTTAACGGGCTCGAGGAGAAGTACTATGAAAATGGACAGCTTTATGAATCTGTAAATTATCTCAATGGTAATTTTCATGGGAAAAGAATGGTTTATTGGAGCAATGGTATTTTAAAAGAGCAAAATCATTTTTCAAATGGGATTTTGGGTGGTGAAAATTTATTTTATTATTCCAATGGTAAATTACGTAAGAGACTCAAGTTTGATTCAAAGGGAAGAAAGGATGGTGTTTGGGAAGATTTTTTCCCGATGGGAATCTTAAAGAACGTGTTGTGTATAAGAACGGCAATATTTTAGAAAGCACTAATTCAAACGAAAACTAGGTATGGTACTCTAAAATCAATTACATTCTTTAGTTGTAATTACCGTATAACTACCATTACTTATTGATATCGAATTGTTTAAGTGGCAAAATATAAAGGTTTTACCTTTTGGAACATACACATCATAATCTCTACAATTACATCCTTTGTACGTAAAGACAACACCATTACTACCTCCTTCGATAGTGGATTCTGTACAAGGTGTACAGGTTAGTGCTATTGTTACAGAAACAACATTGCTATCTGATTCACCATCATTTGCTTTATAAGAAAAACTATCTCCTCCGTTCATTGCTCCATTTTGCACATAACTAAATGTTCCTCCGGGGTTAAGAACAATAGTTCCGAAACTAGGAGATGAAACAAGAGAAGCGGTTAATACATCACCATCTGTATCGATATCATTAAGTAAAACGTTGTTTGTGCCGTTTGCCAATAAAGTTGTGGTTGATCCTAAACCTACAATAATATTATCTGGATAAGCAACAGGTGCATCATTTGTTTTTGAAACCAAAACAGATACTGCGGTTGGTATACCATATCCTTTTTGATCGAAAGGAATGTATGTGAAACTGTCAGTAAAATTCTCTGAGCCATTATGAGTATACCTAAATGATCCATTGGAATTTAATATAAGTGTTCCATTAGATGGACTTGTGCCTATTGTAGCTGTCAGTTGTGCTGCATCTCCAGCATCAGCGTCTGTATCATTGGTTAAAACACTTGTTGCTCCATTTGTTGTTACACTTGTTGTTCCACCCTCTATAACTTGTATAGTGTCGGATACACCAACTGGTAAATTGTTAATATATATTGTAACTGTAGTTGTATTTCCTACACTGAATGTATCTCGAGGTGTGTAGGTGAAACTATCTGTAACAGTCGCTGTACCATCATGGGTGTAAGTAAAGTTTCCGTTGTTTAAAAATGATAATGTTCCATTTGAAGGCGATGAAACTAATACAGCAGTAATAGGATCACTTTCTGGATCTATATCATTGGCGAGAACCGAATTGGTTACTGCATCGTTAAGAACACTAACAGTTCCTCCATTAACTACACTAATTACATCCTCTACACCAGTAGGTGGATCATTT
Source organism: Candidatus Arcticimaribacter sp. (assembly GCA_038142965.1). Lineage (GTDB taxonomy): Bacteria > Bacteroidota > Bacteroidia > Flavobacteriales > Flavobacteriaceae > Arcticimaribacter. The sequence goes on from JAYQLC010000001.1 coordinate 222,235, forward strand.
TCTTGAACTACAGTTACGGTAAATAAATCGTCTACTGTACAATTAACATCACCATCACTTACAACCAAGCTGACAAAAGTACTTCCGTTTTGATTATCTAAAAAGTCGATTACTACAGCTGTAGTGGTAATACTTGTAGCTATTAAGCTTGAATCACCGGGAGTAGCAGTGTAGGTTAATATGTCTGAAACATCTATATCTGAAAATACGTTAGCCAGTGGAATGTAACTATCGGGATCGTCTTCAGTTACCGAAATATCAGGTAAAGGATTATCTAGAGTAGGACAATCATTTATAGGTGTTATTGTTATGTTTATGGGTTGGTATAATTTACATTCTCCGTCATCAATAGTTATTGTACCAGTAGAACTTCCATTCTGATCTGGAATACTGGAGTAGCTCAAACGTCCAGATCCATCTATTGTAATTGAAACAATATCGCTGTTGGTATAAGACACCGTAATTGTGTGACTTGGATTATCTGGATCTGTTACATAATTCTGTATCGGTGTTGGCCAATTGAATGATGTGAAATCTTCATCTTTTGTAACCGTATTAATTTGGGTAGCAAATGAAGAATCATTCCATGTCGGACAATCATTTATAGGAGTTATTGTTATACTAACTGTAACTGTATTTCCATCATCAATCCCATCATTAGCCTTGTACTCAAAAAAATCTGTTGTAGTCTCTGAACCATTGTGAACGTATTGGAATGTTCCAGATGATAATAATGTTAGACTACCATTTTGAGGTGCTGTAACTAAAGTTGCAGTTAGGGTATCACCTTCAGCATCCGTGTCGTTTGCCAATAAACTTATAAAACCGTTTGTTGTTATCGTGACTGTACCTCCTTCATCTACTAAAAGTGTATTCCCTGTTGAGACAGGTAAGTCATTTACATCGGCTACATTGACAATAAAAATATCTTGAGTGGTGTTACAACCTTGAGTATCATCCACAAATATGGTTATTGTAGTTGTTCCATTTTGCTCTGGAATATAATCAATTGTTAAGTTTGCCGAAGAAAGCGTTACAGTTGTGAGGCTTGTATTGTCATTTGTAAATGAATAGCTTAAAGGGTCATTTTCAGCATCTGTGAAATAATCGTTTAGATTGATTACCGTGTCTACTGCATCTTCAGACACATTAACATCAGGTATCGGTGGTACACTAACAACAGGACAGTCATTAACTGGTATTATGCTTATTGAAACAAGAACATCTGTAGTTGTAAATGTATCCGTTAGTTGGTAAGTGAAAGTATCAGTTGTTGTTTCACTACCATCGTGATTGTAAACAAAAGTTCCGCTTGATTGTAAAGCAAATCCGCCTCCCAAATGCCATAAAGGATCTGAAATTTTAATAACGGTTAATTCATCTCCTTCTGTATCTGAATCGTTTGCAATTACTGAGTTCCCAGCCGTAGTTGTTGTTACAGAGCTTCCTTCAAAAACTATTATTGTATCAGCTACTCCAATTGGAGTGTCGTTTTCAGGTACAACTGTAATTACAAAGGTAGAACTAACTAAAGTAGAGCATTCTGGATCATTGTCTGTGGCATATAATATTACAGTGCTGCTTCCCGTCATATTATCAACATAGTCAATGGTTAAATTAGTAGCAGAAGATTTTGTTGCTGAGAGTAATGCTAAATTGGTACTGCTCACAGTTATTGTAATTGCATCATTTTCTTCATCAGAAAATACTGAACTTATGTCAATATCTAAATCTGGATCATCTTCCATTGCATTGATGTCATTGATTGGTATATTGACTATTGGACAATCATTAGTATGTAAAATTTGTATAGTTACTGTAGTAGTATTTCCAAAACCAGCATCAAGTCCAGCACCTTCATCGAACGGTCGATAATAGAAAATATCATTGGTACTAATGTCTCCTGGATTTTGGGTTCCATCGTGAGTGTAAGTAAAAGATCCATCGTTCAGCAAAGTCAGGATCCTTTTGAAACGGAAGGAGTAATTGCACCTTTACCAATTCCTATTGAAAGAATATCCCCATCTAAATCGGTGTCATTGAATAAAACTGAGGTAGCACCAGCAGATGTAACAGTAACAGTTCCTCCTTCAGTAACTGTTACTGTTTCCGAAATACCAACGGGTAGATCATTAACAGAATTAACAGTTACGAGAAATTCGTGAGACACAAGTGACCCACATCCAGAATCATTTGCAAAAATTGTAACAGTAGCAGTTCCAGAGGCATCCGCTTGATAGTCCAATAATAAAGTGTGAGTTGTAGGAAAACCTAATGTAGATGCAATAGATGCATTTAACAAAGAAGGGTTCGTATTAGTTACGGTATAGCTTAAGGTAGTTCCTTCAGGGTCACTAAACACATTGGTAATGTTTATCTGTTCTTGATTTGAATCTTCTGCAACTGTTACATCGCTAAGGGGATTTTGAACAATTGGACAGTCGTTAACAGAGGTTATGTTTATGGTTACAGAAACTGTATTTCCATAAATGGCACCATCATATGCTCTGTACCAGAAGGTATCTGTTGTAGTTTCAGTGTCATTGTGAGTATAGGTAAATGATCCTGTACCGCTTGGTGACAAACTTAGAACACCATTTATTGTAGTTGTTACCAAATCAGTTTGAATGGTATCACCATCAGGGTCACTATCATTTGACAATACAGATGTTGCTCCTCCAGTAGTTGTAGTTGCTGTTCCTCCTTCTTGAACAGTAATGGAATCTGCAATGGATATGGGTGGATTTGTATCAGCTTCAAAAGAACCAACATAAAGTCCTCTACCATAGGAAGCGGCAATTACTCGATTATCAAGGGCAGATACACCTCTAAAATCCATGTCTCTCACAGGGACATCACTCATACCATTATATGATTGAACCCAATTGGGATTTACATCATTAAAATTGGTAGTTCTCCAAACCTAATTCAGTTCCTACTATGACTTCGTTTGCTACATAAGGATTGTGTAATATTGAAAGTACGGGTAAATCTGGAAGATCACCCTCTTTACTTGACGACGTTCCAAAACCATTGTTGGTATACCGTATATTTGAATTAGTTCCAGTATTTAATCCATAATTAAAATAGGTTACGTAGATTTCGTCTTCAGTTGCACCAAAATGAATATCAGAAACACTTCCAGCTTGGTCATAGATCTCACTTATTGCATAAGTACCACTATTATTCGCATTTGTGATTTTAAAAATTTTACCACTTGAAGTTCCAACGAAAAGAGTACTACTGTCAGTGGTATAAGGTGAAACTTTTAATGTAGTTGCGTGAGAGTTACTACTATCCAACCCAGTAATTAGAAAAGTAGCTGGAGTTCCTCCTCTTTCAAGTCCTGTAATAACCCTTATTCTTCCCATACCACCACAAGAAAAGTATACATCTTGATTGGAGTCTAGTGTACCTGGATTTATAAAATCTCCTTCATTGTCTGGTATGGCTATATTATCAAACAATTCCAATGTAGGACCTTGAGTTCCACTTACATCAAACTCTGTTCTTTTAATGGTATTATTGTATGTGTAGTTAGAGATGAAATAATGCCCTCCAACTTGATCAAATTCAGTTGCTGCACCATCACCACCTTGAACCTCGGCTCCATCTGTTTTATTTAGGTTCGAATTTTGAATGGACCAGGTTCCGTTATCTTGGGTTCCTCCAATAGCGTAGTCGTTTCCAGCAAAATCTGGTGGAGATTGAGCTGCAGTATAAAACTGAAGGGTGATCATCTCTTTATTATTTCCTAAAAAAGTCAACGAATTGGATGCAGTTGACAAACTACTGGAATAATAAACTCCTCCATCGTTAACAACTATTGCTTTATTTGAATCGCCCGGTTTGAAATAGAGGCCGTGTTGATCTGCGTGAACAGTTGATACATTTAAAAGATCAAGATTAGCATTCCATGTTGCCCATTTTGTTATCTGACTCCAAGAATCCCCCCATCTTGACTTCTAAACCAGTCAATTCCACCTACGTAAATAATATCATCATCATTGGGGTCTACCTCAATTTCTAGATCATAAAAAGATTGTCCTCTTGTGAAATCAAAATCGGGGATACCCAAATCAGCATCATTAGGAGGTTTTATGTAGGTTAAATTGGCAAAATTGTCCGTGGTTTTGTAAATGACGGGTATATTAGGGTAAGCTAATGTAGAACTATTGTGGTCAGAATTTACTACTATGATATAATGAGTATCTGTATCTGTTCTACTTGAAGCAATTTCCGTTCTTCTTAATTCATCGAAACTAGAGGTTGGAAAAGCAGGGAAATTAGGAGTAACCCTTGTAAAGTTTGATCCATCATCACTGTAATAAAATCTACCACCATACTCACCTCCCCAATATTGATTTTTTGTTGAACAAATCCATATTCTATTTGAAACTTCTTGGACTTCTAAATCATTTAAATCAACACTACCTCCTGGTAAGGAAATTTTGTTGAAGGTACTACCCGCATCATCTGATTTCCATAAACCATACTCAGATGTATCAAGACCTGTACTCATTGAATTTGAATCAGAACCATTGTAAGCTCTGGAGAACCATGTTGTACCAACCGCTGCAAATACTTGAGCATCTGTTGCGTTATTTTTGTCATGATCATACAACACAATGTCGTTTATGGCGAAAAACCCTTGTACTCTGGTAAAAGCACCGCTGAATGTTGTTGTAACATTTGTAGATTGTCCTCTCCCGAATACCAAACTCCAGTTATCTCCTCCATCTGTTGATTTGTATATTCCATTTCCACTGGCGTCTCCATTAGTATAACTCTCACCGGTACCAGCATACATTACCGATGTATTGTTTGGATCTTGAACAATAACTGAGATTGCTAAATTCCCAGGGACACCTGTGATTCTTGACCAAACCGAATTAGGGTCGGTAATATCTTCATTTTTCCATAGACCACCACTAACTCCACCAGCAATAACTCTTGTCCCGGAACCATCTGTCAAATCCCATATTGCAGCCCGCGATCTTCCAGCTGCATTTTTTGGACCAATTTCATACCATGGTGTTTCACCACTTTGCCCCGGAACAGCAAATTTATCAACACCAGCACTTCTTTCGATTTCTAATCTTTTTTGAATAATTTCTTTGCTTTCATAATTTGGAACACCAGTTGATGGATCAAGTGTCAAATCATACATCTGTTCATTAAATTTATTTGGAGGCAACTCTTTTTCCAGACGTTGTTTCTTGGAAAGCTTTGATGTTTCTTTGTGTGGACTGTTTTTTAGGTGATGATGATGAAGTTCTTCAAGAGTTTTTCTTTGGATGTGTTGTATAAATTAATACCTGCAACAACAACAAGTCCACAAAACAGTATCAAAAAACTCTTTTAATCATTATATATATAGTTAGTAATGTAATAACGTATTCTAACCTAAAATAGTATGTAATTTACATTGTGTAAACTCCAAAATTCAATAGAGGAAAGTTTATTCAGTGTTTAATTTCAATTCCTGTAAATTTTTATCCTAACAGAGTTTGAATTTTCATGGCCAACCCCATGTCTCCTCCAATTTTGATTTTGCCTCCCATAACAGCCATCATTGGATTTAGATCTCCATTCTTAAGATCTATTAAAACCTCTGCTGTAGTTGATATGGTGCAATCTGCATCACCGTCGTCTTGGGAAACAATGTTGGAGTTTCCAGAACCGTCAATGTAAACAACCAGGTCTCCTACCTCAAATTTTAGAGTACCCCCTATTGCTTCTGCAGCTTCTGCTTTTTCTTTCAATTGATCAAATACTTCGTTGCTCATAATAATAAATTGTTTGTTGGATTAAAAATAAGAATTTAAGGACAAATTAAGAAACAATATCTAAAGGAATTCTTGGGGATTTTGACCGTCTTAAAATAAAAAATAAAGGCCATCATAACCTCAGTAAAAATTTTTATGTACAAGTTAAGCATTTCAATTACCTTTGAGATATGAAAACACCCTCTAAAATTTCAAAATGGGATATTATAAAACCTTGTGAAAGAGAGCATCATTCTATAGCTCGTTTGGCAAAAAAATACAATTGCAGTACGAGTACAATCAAGCGCATGTTGTACAAAAACAAAAAGGCTTATGATGCTTTTCTGACCCATGCTCCCAATCCAAAAGTTTTAAAACCCTTTGAATCCCCTGAAAACAAATAAAAAATGAAAGGAGTTGATCATATTGGAATAGCCGTAAGTGATTTAGAGGCTTCAAATAAACTTTTTGAAGCTTTATTGAATACAAAATGTTATAAAATTGAAAATATTCCTGATCAAAAAGTACTGACTTCATTTTTCAAAACAAGAGATCAGAAAATTGAGTTAGTTGCAGCAACAGATTCATCTAGTCCAATTTCTAAGTTCTTAGACAAAAAAGGAGAGGGGATACACCACATTGCTTTCGAGGTTGAGGACATACAAGCAGAAATTGATCGTTTGCAAAAAGAAGGATTTCAACCCCTTAGTGAGGAACCTTCAAAGGGAGCAGACAACAAACTCGTTATTTTTTTTTCATCCTAAAACAACCAATGGGGTACTTATAGAATTATGCCAAGAAATACGCTAACCCATGACAAAGAAGTCTCAGAATATTGATGTAAAGATTTTCAAAGAGGAGATTTCTAAAGGCAATACCTCTTTTCTGAGTCGAGCAATAACCCTTGGTGAAAGTACTTTGGCAGTGCATAGAAAACAGTTTCGAGATTTACTAACCGAGTTAATCTCCCATTCTGGATCTTCAATACGAATCGGTATTACTGGACCTCCAGGATCTGGAAAGAGTACATTGATAGAAAGTTTGGGAACTTTTTTAATAGAAAAACATCACAAAAAAGTAGCTGTTTTGGCAGTTGACCCCAGTAGCGAATTAAACCATGGAAGTATTTTAGGAGATAAAACAAGGATGGAATTTTTAAGTCGATCTGAACATGCTTTTATTCGACCCTCACCATCTAAATCTAATTTGGGAGGAGTAACTCAGAATACACGTGAATCAATTTATTTGTGTGAAGCTGCTGGCTATGACATTATTTTAATTGAAACTGTAGGAGTTGGTCAATCAGAGACAGCAGTTCATTCCATGGTTGATTTTTTTATGATGCTTCAAATTGTAGGAGGTGGAGATGATCTTCAGGCAATCAAAAGAGGAGTTTATGAACACATTGATTTGTTAATAATTCACAAAGCGGACAAAGATAAATTAAACCAAGCACGTCGAGAAGCTGCAAATTTTAGAAAAATGTTTGCTTTATTTCCTTCTAAACAATCTCAATGGAATCCTGTAACAATGATCTGTTCGTCTAAAGAAAATGTAGGCATATCAGAACTGTGGCAAACGATCGTTGAGTATTTTGAACAAATACAAAACTCGGGTTATTTTGAAAAAAAGAGAACTCTCCAAAATACAGCATGGTATTCTGAGCTTCAGCAAGAACAACTGATGCGCTTTTTGGAGGAACATCCCAAACTAAATGAAGGCTTACTTCAAATTAAACAGGAAGTAGAGAGAGAAATACTTACTCCCCTCAAGGCATCAAAAAAATTGGAAAAACTATTAATCAGCCTCTTTTCGAACACATAAAATTCACTTCAAATTTAAAGCATCCAGTATTTTTGGGAGTGATCTTTCTAGTTGTTTGTTAATTATGGGCAAGTAAAGAATGTTGCCTTTTATGATTTCATGAGTTTCATTTTCTGTCGACACAACGAATAGAAAGTTTAATATTTTTTTCTGATTTAATGCCTTTTTTAACTCTGATATTAATTTTTTATTTTCTTTTGAATGTAGTTGAAAATGAATGAAGTGAACATCATTTTCAATAGCTTGTTTAAATAAATGATTTAGATCTGAATTATAGGGAGCAATGTCCACATCCAGACCAATACTTGCGTATTGCACAGCTAAATTTGAATGCTCTAATGAATTTTCAATTGGTTTAAAATTACAAATCAATACCCTGGGTCTTCGTCCATGATTTTTTATGAAATTACCAATAATTTGATCTACCATGTCATCAATTGACAGTGTTGAGTTTTCATAAGAACCCCAGTATCTTCTTCAGAAGATCAAAGGATTTTGGGTAGGGTGCGTACCTTAAGGGTAAGTCAAGCCAGAGAGCTTTTTTCACAAAAGGTTTGTAATGGGTAAATGTATCAAAACCATATTTACCATGATAAGCTCCTGTTCCGCTATGGCCAATGCCTCCAAAGGGAAGTTTATCATTTGAAAATTGAATGACTGTATCATTTGAAACCCCACCTCCAAAAGAATATTCACTATGTATTTTTTTGATGAAAGAATTTCTTTTACTAAAAACATAAAAACCAAGAGGTTTTTCATAGCGATTGATGATGGGTTTCAATTCCTCTTCATTTTCATAACTTAGAATGGGTAATAGGGGTCCAAAAATTTCATCTTTCATGATTTCACTGTTCAAATCGGGTTGATTGATTAGGGTCGGTTCAAAGTATAACTCTTTTTCATCTACCTTTCCTCCGTGAATTATCGATTCTCCCTCAAGCATTTTCTTCAGACGTAATAAATGTTTTTGATTAATTATTTTTCCGTAGCTTGATGACTGTTGCGGATTTTCTCCGAAAGCTTTTTTTATTTCAAGAATCAAAGCTTGATTCAATTCCGAAACTATGGATTGATGAACTAATAGGTAATCGGGTGCGATACAAGTTTGGCCACAATTAACATATTTTCCCCAAACAATTCTTCTAGCAGTCAAGGTTAGGGGAGCAGTTTGGTCAATTATACAAGGATTTTTACCACCCAATTCAAGAGTGTAGGGAGTAAGGTGCTTCGCTGCTGCTTGGGCAACAATTTTACCCACACTTGTACTTCCAGTGAAGAAAACATAATCCCAGCGGAGTTTTAATAATTCAGTTGACACTTTTGCATCTCCCTGAACAACACAAACATGTTCCGGGACAAAAGACTCGTTGATTATTTCCTCTACAATTTCAGAGGTTTTTGGGGCATATTCAGATGGTTTTAGCACTACAGTATTTCCTGCGCCAACTGCATTGATTACAGAAACCAATGCAAGTTGAAAAGGATAATTCCAAGGACTTATTTGTAAGGTACATCCATAGGGTTCTGGGATTAAATAATCTCGAGTAGGATAATTAATTAATGAAGAGGCAATTCGTTTTGTTTTGCTCCAAGAATTTAGGTTGCGAAGCGTGCTTTTAATTTCTTTTTTTATGATGAAAATCTCTGTAACTAAAGATTCGTATTTCGACTTTTTAAGATCTTCAAATAAGGCTTTGTATATTTCATCTTCTTTATTTTCAATGGTGCGCAGTAATTTTTTTAATGCAGCTTTTCGATAGGGAATTGCTTGGGGAACATTTGAATTGAAAAAAGCTTTTTGATTTTGATTGATAGTTTTGATTTCCATAAGTATAAAATATACTTTCGAAGATACCATATTTTATTCAACTGGAAGTTTACGCTTGAACTTCAAATAATTGAGGCGTGAAACTCAATAAAAAATACTCTTTTTAACCTGGATTATATGCTTATATTTACTTATAAATAAATCATAAAATGAAGACACTAAAGGTTGCTTTGGCTCAAATTTCTCCCGTTTGGTTGAACAAAAACAAAACCCTTGATAAGGTAAAATCTGCAATGCTTCAAGCATCCAAAGAAAAAGCAGAGCTTGTTGTGTTTGGAGAGGGACTTTTGCCAGGTTATCCTTTTTGTTTAGCCTTAACTAATGGTGCGCAATGGGACTTGAAAATAAATAAAGTTTTACATGCCCATTATGTTCAAAACTCGATCAACATAGAAAACGGAGATTTGGATGAGGTTTGCTCTCTTGCAAATCAATATAAAATGGCAGTTTATATTGGTGTAATTGAACGTGCCTCAAATCGAGGGGGGCATAGTCTTTACTGTTCTTTGGTATTCATAAATGACCAAGGTGTTATTTGTTGTGTCCACAGAAAATTACAACCGACATATGATGAACGTTTGACATGGTCACCAGGTGACGGTAATGGATTACAAGTGCACTCTCATAAAGGTTTTACATTAGGAGGTTTGAATTGTTGGGAGAATTGGATGCCCTTGCCAAGAGCCGCCTTGTATGGAATGGGTGAAAATGTACATTGTGCAGCATGGCCTGGAAGTGATCATAACACCAAAGATATTACCCGGTTTATAGCACGGGAGAGTAGGTCCTATGTTATTTCTGTTAGTGCGTTAATGACAAAAAGCGATTTTCCAGAGAACACTCCTTATTTTGAAGAGTTGTTGGCTGCAGCACCTGATAATTTAGCCAATGGAGGCTCTTGTGTAGCAAACCTGATGGTAGCTGGCTTATTGAGCCAATCATCAATTCAGAAGGGGTTTTTGTACTGAAATTCATTTAAGTCGCATTTATGAAGAACGTCAAAATTTTGATCCCTCTGGACATTATTCTAGACCCGATGTAACCCAGACATACCTCAATCGTGAAAGACAATCTACACTAAAAATCAATGATTAATTACGAATAGCTTGAAAATGAAACAAAAACTATTTTCAGAATTTAAAAGTAATACTAATCAAGAGGTATGGTCTCAAATTCTGAGGGATTTAAATGGATTAGACTTAAAATCTACCTTATATTGGAAATCTTTGGATGGTATTACAACACAACCTTTTTATGATCGCGACAGTAATCATTCAAAACGAATCATAAACTCATTTCCTGAGCAATGGAGTGCCGCTCATACCTTGGATGTTGAGCTGGATATTGAATCCTTAGTTCACTCCTGTAAAGCACTTTTAGAATTGGATATCGAAGTATTTTTTTTAAGTCTAAAGAATGAAAAAATATCTTTCAAAAATCTTTTTGAAGCGCTTAAACCGTTTCAAATTAAAATTTATTTTGTCTTTTATTTTATTCCAAATAGAAAATTCCTCGAAGACGTGGAGTCAAATCTTTTGAACCAAAACAATTGCTTTTTACTTTTTGATCCTATAGCTAGCCTTGCTAAAACTGGAGATTGGATGACAGATCAAAAAACTGATATGGAGTATTGGAGTCAATTGATTCAAAACAGTAAGCAAAGCACACCAATCTATGTAGACACTCGAATTCATCAAAATGCTGGGGCTACTATTCCTCAACAGCTTGCTTATGGTATTAGCCAAGCGGTAGATTACTTAAGCCTGATAGAACCTTCATCAATTGATGAGGTCGAAATTCTTTTTCATTTAGCTGTGGGAAGCAACTATTTTTTTGAAATAGCGAAAATTCAAGCGTTAAAAACAGTTTTTAGCCAAGTTTTGTCTATTTACAATTTTCGAATAACATTTAAGATCATTGCAGAGCCCTCAAAACGTAATATGACGCTGCAAGATTATAATAATAATATGCTTCGAACAACGACAGCAATGATGGCAGCAATATTGGGGGAGCTGATTTTATCAATAATTTGGCCTATGATTCTATCATAAATCCTCCTAATAATTTTGGAGATCGAATTGCACAAAATCAATTACTTATTTTAAAAAATGAAAGCTATTTTGACAAAGTAACCAATCCCATTCAAGGCTCGTATTACATAGAAAAATTAACGGAAGAATTTGCAGAATTATCACTTGAACAATTCAAGTATTTAGAAACAAATCATGGTTTTTTGAATCAACTACTTAATGGAAAGATTCAAAAAGAAATTCAAGATTCAGCCGATAAAGAACAGTTTCTTTTTGATTCAGGAGATCTCGTTTTGGTCGGATCAAATAAATACCAAGATCACGAAGCACCGAAAACATTAACCACTCTTCAGCACAGAAAAACACCAAATGCTGGTGTTGTAAAACCGATTATTGAGAAACGTTTAGCAGAAAAAACAGAAAGCTCATGAAGAATAATCGAAAGAGTTTCATAGACATAGAGCTGCCAAAAAATTCAAAAAAAAAACAGAAAAGTCATTTTCAGATGTTTTTTTAACTGCCGAGGGAATTACAATCCCAAAGACAGCATCACTAGATGAGGAATCTCTTGAACACCTTGGTTTTTCTGCAGGAATACCTCCTTTTTGAGAGGACCATACAGTTCTATGTATGTAAAGCGACCTTGGACTATTCGTCAGTACGCTGGTTTTTCTTCAGCACAAGAAAGCAATGCTTTTTACTTAAAGAATTTAGCTATGGGACAAAAAGGTCTTTCCGTAGCTTTTGATTTGCCTACCCACAGAGGCTATGACAGTGATCATGAGCGTGTAGAAGGTGATGTAGGAAAAGCTGGAGTTGCAATTGACACCGTTGAAGACATGAAAATATTATTTGATAAAATCCCTTTGGATCAAATATCAGTTTCTATGACTATGAATGGAGCAGTACTTCCAATAATGGCATTTTACATAGTAGCTGCTGAGGAACAGGGAGTTGCTCAGAGAGGCTTTCAGGAACAATACAAAATGATATTTTAAAAGAATTTATGGTACGTAATACTTACATTTATCCCCCAAAACATTCCATCAATATTGTATCAGAAATTTTTAAATATACTGCAGAGTATATGCCCAAGTTTAACAGCATTAGTATCTCAGGGTATCATATTCAGGAGGCAGGTGCAACGGCTGATATTGAATTGGCCTATACCCTTTCGGACGGTTTGGAGTATATAAAAACTGGACTCGAAGTAGGCTTGAATATTGATGATTTTGCACCAAGGCTTTCCTTTTTTTGGGGAGTAGGAATGAATCATTTTATGGAAATAGCTAAAATGCGAGCGGCAAGAATGCTGTGGTCAAAAATAGTCAAGCAGTTTAATCCAAAAAATGAAAAATCACTGGCATTAAGAGCGCACTGTCAAACTAGCGGATGGAGTTTAACGGCTCAAGATCCTTTTAATAATGTAGCCCGAACAACCATAGAAGCAATGGCAGCAGTTTTTGGAGGCACTCAAAGTTTGCATACGAATGCCTTGGATGAGGCAATAGCTTTGCCTACAGAGTTTTCCGCACGAATTGCTCGAAATACTCAACTTTTTTTACAGGAAGAAACCCAAATAACAAGGACCGTTGATCCTTGGGGAGGAAGTTACTATGTAGAACAATTGACTCATGACATTGCTCAAAAAGCATGGGAATTAATCGAAGAAATTGAATCTTATGGAGGAATGACTCGAGCCATTGAGGCTGGAATTCCTAAAATGAGAATTGAAGAAGCAGCTGCCAAAAAACAAGCTCGAATTGACAGTGGTCAAGATTTAATTGTAGGTGTCAATAAGTATGAGTTGGAAGAGGAAGAGCTTATTTCCTTCCTAGAAGTAGACCAGGTCAAAGTTAGGCAACAACAGTTAAAGCAACTAAATGAACTAAAAAACTCAAGAAACAACACTAATGTAAAAAAAGCTATAGAAAAACTTAAACAAGTTTCACAGGAATTGGCTTCAGGGAAAAAGGCTACACAAAATTTATTGGAACTGGCGATTATTGCAGCTCGAGAGCGTGCTACCCTAGGAGAGATAAGTAGCGCATTAGAACATTCTTTTGGTCGTTATCAAGCCAAAAATCAGAGTTTTACGGGTGTTTATTCCAAAGAAATTAAAGATGATGATGATTTTAAGAAAGGAAAGAAATTGACTCACCGTTTTTATGAATTAAACGGACGTCGTCCTAGAATAATGATAGCCAAAATGGGTCAAGACGGACACGATAGGGGGCCAAGATAATTGCTACCAGCTATGCAGATTTAGGCTTTGATGTTGACATAGGTCCGCTTTTTCAAACCCCAAAAGAAGTAGCAAAGCAGGCAATTGAAAATGATGTTCACATTCTCGGAATTTCTTCTTTAGCAGCAGGGCATAAAACCTTGGTTCCAAAAGTCATCAACGAATTAAATCGACTAGGGCGAGAAGATATTGTTGTAATTGTTGGAGGAGTAATTCCACCACAAGATTATGACTTTTTAATTGGAGCAGGAGCAAAGGGGGTTTATGGGCCGGGAACTAAAATCAGTAAAGCTGCAGTTGAGATTTTAGCATTTTTGATGGATGCGTAGTGTTTTACCCGGAATAAGTTTTCAGAGGAATTTTAGTTTTCAATACTGTTATAACCTAAAAAGAACCTTTCAACCAAAAGGTTCTTTTTTGTTATCAAAACTTTAACTATTCACTAAAAAGAGCGATAATTTCCTTTCAAAAAACATTTGCATCTTGTTCTTCAAATTCTGAAGTTTCTTTGTTGTAATGAAGTGTTTGATTAGGAAAACGTCCTGCAATTACTCCCAAAAGAATTGTTTCTGTCAGTCTAGATGCATATTCAAATGGTGCAGAGCATTTTGACTTTCCTAAACAACTATCTACAAATTCATGATAATGTTTTGGTGATTCACTGGCATAATCTCTAACGGGTTCTCCTAGAACTCCCTCTGGATCATAATCTTCAATTTTGTAGCTAGAGTAAGAATTTCCCTCTATGAGTTTTGGAAGTTCCATAAAATGAGGTAAAAGTAAACGTTTGCCATTTTCCCCAATAAACATTGCGCCTTGATCAGGGAGCGACTCTCCATTTGGTAATTGTAATTCATCTGTAACTTCTGGTCCATCAACACCATCATACCACACCCATTCAAAACGATCTGTAGTGTGAGCGGTTCCATCAAAGGTGTAACGAACGATGTTTCGTTCTGGATAACCATAACCGTTGAAAGGACGACATTGGTTAGTAATTGTATTAGGGACATCAAGTTCTAATGCGTTGTAGGGGGTGTCAAAAATATGTACCCCCATATCCCCTAAAGTAGCACAACCGTAATCCATTAATTTTCTCCAATTGCCAGGGTGATAGTATCCTTCTTTGTAGTTGCGCTCTTGAGAAGTCCCCAGCCAAAGATTCCAGTCAAGATTTTCTGGAATGGGGTCAGAACCCTCTGGTGCTGGTCCATCGTATCCCCAATTTTTGTTTGACCACGCAATTACTTTGCTAACCTTTCCAATAATTCCCCCTTGAATAAGAAAATTAGCTAATTTGTAATCATAAAATGAGTGAACTTGAATACCCATTTGAGTTACAAGATTTTTTTCATTTGCAACTTTTCGCATTTCTCTGGATTCAGAAACATAATGTGTTAAGGGCTTTTGACAATAAACAGCTTTATTTTTTTCCATTGCTAATAAAGAGGCTGGAGCATGAGTGTGATCGGGAGTAGATACTACTACTGCATCAATTTGATCTGAAATTTGATCAAACATTATTCGATAATCACTAAAAATTTGAGCTTCAGGGAACAGTTCACTTGCTTTTTTTAAAGCATTGCTATCAACATCACACAAAGCAGTTACAACAACATTTGCATGTGATGCAATCGCTTTTAAATCTTCAAGACCCATATTTGCTATCCCTATATGTGCTGTATGCAGCAACTGTTTGGGTTTTTCACATGACCATGTTGATAATGGAAGGACTGAAGCTCCAATGGCTAATGAAGCAGTTTTGATAAATTCTCTTTTTTTCATTTTACAATTCTTTTATTTTAATATTTCTAAACCACAATGGGCTTCCGTGATCTTGAAAACCTATAAATCCTTTTTTGTGTATACCATAATCCTGAGCAATTTTCCATTTTCCATTATTTTTTTTTGCATTCCAATCCTCCGACCAGGGTACGAAAGTTAATAATAATTCCCCATTAAGCCAGTGCTCAACTCGTTCGGGAGTAAAAACAATTTTGCTGTTGTTCCATTGACCTGCAGGGTTGAGGTTTTTCTTTGTGGGATCCGGAACATGCATGGCATAGTCAGCTCCAGTTGATTGAAGGGGCTGTAAATCCTGTGGGTTTTCAGTTATTCCAATACTTTTGTTGTATTCCGTAATGTCATGAAAATCGGTGTAGTGTTCATCATCAATTAATTGATATTCAGGTGCTACTTCTGGGAGACCTTGATAACCTTCAGCAATGTGATAAAAATTCCACTATTCCCCCCAGGAGGAATTTTCCATTCAACATACAGTTCAAAATTATCAAATTTTTGAGCCCCATAAATGATATCCCTACTTCCTTTGTAGTCATAATCTTGTTCTAAAATCATTTCAGTACTAAAAGTCATTACGCTATCAATAATAGCCCATCCTGGGGGAAGACTTTCCTCATTGTAAGCTTTCCAGCCATCAAGTGAGCTTCCATCGAAAAGTGAAATCCATTCTGAGGATTTATTTTTGGAATTGGTTTTATTTTCTTGACAACCCAGCAGTATCAGAGCTACTACACTCAAAAATAAAAATTGCTTCATTTTATATTTTTTTTAATTTTAAATTTCTCCATTTTACTTTTATTCCTCCTCCAGAATGAATTTGAAGGGCAATTCCCCCTTTGCCTTGACCAATTTTATCGTCTTCTATTTGAACCATTTCGTGGCCGTTCAAATAAGTTATTACTTGATTGCCGTTTACCTTAATTTTCATCTTATTCCAAGCCCCCATTTTTAAGTATTTATCTTTTGAAGGATCAGGTTTTATTAGCCATCCTCTTCCATAAGATTCATAAATACCTCCAGTGTGCAAACTTGGAGGAGCAACCTCAACTTGCCATCCGTTAACTTTCGTTCCTTCTACAGTTGAACGAAAAAATACACCACTGTTGCCGTCTGCTTCTTGCTTAAATTCTAGCTCAATCTCAAAATCATCAAAATGTTCTTTAGTAGATAAGTATCCGTACTCTTCGTCCGGACCACTTTCACAGACTAATTCTCCGTTTTCAACATACCATTTTTCTGTACCGTGAATTTCCCATCCATCTAGGTTTTCACCATTAAATAAATTTATCTGTGCCTGAATAGGGCCTGCTAAAATTAAAAGAACAATTAGTATAAAAATTTTTTTCATAAAGGTTTATTTTAAAGTTTAATGTATAATTTCTTTTTATAAAGTAAATAGGTCGGTATATAGATAATAAGAGCATAAAGCAAGGCATAAACCAAAGAAACAAATTTGGCTGAAAAGCCCAAGTTTATAAAAGTATTCATAAACAAATCATTAAGAGCTATGGGTATAAAAAAATCGCTGTAAAACAATGAAACCAATATGCTTGATAGCGCATATGCAACAATTGGATTTACTCCAAAAGCCAAGGGTATGTTCAATCCTTTTTTTAATTTTTTTGATCTATGTAGTAAATGCAAGTACCAAGTGCCATTGCACTTATCCCTGCTGTGATTAAGGTAAATGAACTTGACCAAAGAGGTTTGTTAACAGGAAAAATATAATGAACTATAAAACCAGTAAATCCAAGAATAAATCCAAAGATCATCAATTGATCCAAGGATTTAGTTTCCTTGTATTGTTTGAGTATTCCTGCTGCACTCATTCCTAATAAGCCAGACACAACTGCTCCCATTGTACTTAAAATACCCTCTGGATCCCATGTTTTTTGCCATAGTACACCGGGTAGTAAATGGGAATCTATGTAGTTTGCCCAATTCATCATGGGTTCGGATAAATCAGGTTTTCCTATCTCGGGTACAGGGATAAAGACCATAATAATAGTGTAAATAATTAAAAGCAAAACTCCTAAGAAAAGCTGATTGCTTTTTTTGGTGTAAATAAAAATCATTGCACAAATTAAATAAACGACCGAAATACGTTGTAAAACTCCTGCATACCTGATATTAGAAAAATCAAAATCAGGCCAAACCCATAACAGTAGCCCAACCAAATAGATTTTGATTGCTCTTCCAAAAACTTTTTTAAAAAGCTTTTGTTTTGGTTCCATGATTATTCGTTTTTCTAAGGACAATACTATTGATATCCCTACAATAAATAAGAAACTTGGAAATACTAGGTCTGTTGGGGTAAGACCGTTCCAGTCTGCATGCAATAGTGGGGGATAAACATGTGACCAGCTTCCTGGACTATTAACAATAATCATCAAAATAATTGTAAGACCTCTGAGAACATCAAGAGATTGAAGTCGTTGTTTGGTATCCATTTCAAGTTTTTTAGAATTAAAATATAAGGAAAAAAGTAGAAGTATATGTTTGTCTGAGTATAATTTTAAAATTCTACATATTTAATAATCTAAATTTATTTTTTTTATCCCCTAAAAAATTACTTTCCAAAGAGATTTGTTTTAACGTCAGTACACTTTTATGATATTTTATTTTTGATTCATCAATAAATTGATTTCAAATTTTATAGAAAAATATAAAATTTATTTTTTTTTATATTGTTATTTAATAAAATTGATGTGATGAAAAAACTATTATTATTGATGACCTTGATTATGGTTTCCTGTGGAGGCGGATATGGAGAAGATACTTATGTAGCCCCTCAAACACCAAAAAATTCTGGAAAAATATATTTTGAGGACAATCATTGTAAATGCCCAGACGCCAGCGTGGGTGACAAAGATGTGATCAATGGAACAACTTATTTAGCTGTAAATAATTCAACAATTAAAGATGAAATCGCACGTGGGAATTTTAATTTATGTACAACATTAGTCACAGACATGTCGGGTTCAGGAGTTTCATTAACAAACTTTTTTAATGACAATTCTTTTAATTCTGACATTAGCTTTTGGGATGTATCAAACGTAACAAATATGGATGGCATTTTCTTCCAAGCAAGTCTGTTCAATCAAAATATTAGTGGTTGGGATGTGTCGAATGTTACTAACATGGGGAGTATGTTCAAAAATGCATCATCATTCAATCAAAATATAGGAAATTGGAACACCTCAAAAGTAACCAAAATGCTAGGATTATTTTCAGAAGCAACTGCCTTTAATCAAAACATAGAAGGTTGGGATACTTCAAGCGTTACGAGTATGGAAGGAATGTTTTTTGAAGCAACTTCATTTAATCAAGACTTGTCGAGTTGGTGTGTGACTAACCTCTCCGTTGAGCCACAAGATTTTGCTACTAATTCTGCATTAACTGATGAAAACAAACCTGTATGGGGAACTTGCCCACCCAATTAAGTTCTTGGAATTCTATTGGTTGCTTCTTTTTTAATATCTTGTAGTTTTAATAAAATAACTATATAATATGAAAAAAATTAAAGGAACAACAATTGGTACTTTTGCTGCAATGTGTTTTGTTATAATCATTTCAGGTTTCACAACAACTTATCAAACAGAACAAACAACTCCACCTGTTTATGAATTTGAAATAGTAACAGTTGTTGAATCACTTATTCAAAGTGGATTAGGAAGATCAAGAATGATTTCAAAAACTGAAAACGTAAATTACAGAGAAGCGACTACCATTAGAAAAGAAGATGGTGAAAAAGATAAAAGCAAAAAAAAGCGATCTGAAATAAGAACTCAGGCTTTCGAAGAAACTAAATTGTTAAACTTTTATAATGTTGCTGGAATACGATTCAACAATATTGCTACCAATGATGCAATGGTACGTTCAAAGCTTAATGAAATGTCAAGTCAAGGTTGGGAATTGTTTACAGTCACATCGGGTGTTGAGAGTGCTGACAAAGAAAGAGATGCTATTTTTATTACTCGTTACATTTTCAGAAAGGCTAAATAAATTGCTGTATAATCAGAAAATTCCCCTATGTAGTTAACCTTTTAAATGCTTTTTTAAAAACATCTTTATTAATGTTAAAACAAAAGTGATTTTAAATAAAGTAGTATATTTATGAAAATCTAAATTTAATTAAAAATGAAAAAATTACTCGTTTTAGCACTGATAACGCTTTTTGCCTCATGTGCACCTCAAGGTTCTCATCCTGATTTTGACAAAAATGTTGAAACAATCAAAACACTATTTGCTCTTCAGGGTTCTGAGGCTGATCTTGACGCTCAGCTTGCATTAGTTCATGAAGATATTGAGTGGCAACCTGCCTTCCACGGTTCTGCAAAAATTGGAAAAGAAGCTTACAAGGATTATCTCAAAGGGTGGCACGATGTTATGGAAAATGTTGTTTACACCCCCGAAAATTATTTACCCGGTGTATCCGTTGAAACTTCTCTGGCAGATGGCAGTGTTCGAACCTATGGAACTTGGAGCGGCACGCATTCTGCTTCTGGGAAAACATGGGAATTGATATCTTATCACACTTTTGATTTTAAAGAGGGTAAAATTATTGCTGGTGGTGATTATTTTGATGCTGGAGGCTTACTTGCTTCTCTTCAAATAGAATCAGAAGAAGCTGAATAGTAATTCTATTATAGAAAACACACTAAATTCAAAAAACCCTTCAAGTAAAGAAGGGTTTTTTTGATTAAACTGATATTGGAGGGTTAATTTATAAGTTGTTATAATTTTTTAGCCTTAAATTAAAGACTAATTTTAAACTGTTTTAGAAATTTATCAAAATGAAGAATAATAATTTTAACCTCCTCTTTGTGATTTTTCTTTTTCTCAACTTTAATGTCAAAGCTCAAAATGTTGGTAATGAAGAAAATCATATCAAGGTAAAAGAAGAATTGATTAAAACCATGGATTGGGGTGCTTTAATGAGATATGATAAAGCTAATGGTGAACTTGAATCAAAAAACGAAACTGATGTTGTTTTTATGGGAGATTCAATAACAGAAGGTTGGTCTAATCTTTTTCCAGATTTTTTCAAAAACAATAATTATGTTAATCGAGGGATAAGTGGACAAACCACAGAACAAATGCTTCTTCGCTTTAGACAAGATGTAATTAGTTTGAACCCAAAAATTACGGTTATTCTTGCAGGCATTAACGATATCGCTCAAAACACCAAATTTCATGGAATAGAAATATCAGCTGGTAATATTTTTTCTATGGTTGAATTAGCAAAGTCGCATGGAATAAAACCCATCATATGTTCAGTGCTTCCAGCTGATATATTGAAATGGAACCCAGATGTATTACCAGCAGAGTTGGTTAAGGAAATGAACCAATTGCTTAGGTCTTATGCAGAGGACAACCAAATCATGTACCTCGATTATTACGCTGCAATGAATAACAACAAAGGAGGTTTAAGATCGGAACTGACCAACGATGGAGTTCATGTTACCAGAGAAGGTTATTCTATAATGAACAAAATGGTAAAAGAATCTATTCAAAAATTATTAAAAAAGGGTAGTTAATCAAAATCGTTTTACTTTCAATAAACTAAAAGCTACAAAACTCCAGAATGAAATGCAGAAGGAAATATTTTAAACTGAAAAACCAGTGTTTTTTTAGTATCTTGAAAACATAAAATAGATTATGAGAAATTTAATTTTGGTTGCTTTTGTTTTTATGTTTTGTGCTTGTGATGAGCCTCAAAAGAAACAAAAGAAAACTCAGGATAACGATTGGGTATTGATAAATTCCAATCCAGATAAAATAGAAGGTTGGTTTTTCCATAGGAACAAGGAAGAATATAATGGTTGGTCCATAGAAAATGGGGTGATGACCTATGATGCTTCAAAAAATAAATCGGGACTTGATAGTAGTATTCTGACTAATGATCAATATTACAATTTTGAAATCTCTTTTGATTGGAAAACAGCTGCATATGCCAATAGTGGTTTTCTTTGGGGGTTCGAGATATTGAAGGGTTAGATCAGGCCTACCTCACGGGAAGGGAAATTCAAATAGTCGATCCACAGGTATACCAAAACATGCCTGAGGAACAAAAGCATAATGCGGGTGCTCTTTATGATATGATAGCACCTAAACAAAATGTATCACGACCCACGAATGAATGGAACTCCTATTTAATACGAATAAATCATGATGAGAACCTCGGAGTTTTGGTTTTTAATAACACAGAGGTTCTTCGTTTTCCTCTAAGAGGAGAGGAGTGGGATCAATTGGTTCAGGAGAGTAAATTTAAGACTTGGTCCGAATTCGGAAAATATGAGAAAGGTCACATTAGTCTTCAAGCTCACGGACCCATGGACGATCAATATGACGGAGTAACTTCTTTTAGGAACATTAAGATTAGAAAACTCGATTAATACAAGTTGGGTTCATCAATTTTCTTCTGACTCAATTAATTTAATAATACCTTTTGAGAAACAATGGTTGGAAATTTATTTTGGAATAGAATCATGGGACTTTCAGGGATATTAGGAGGTTTAATCCTATTTACTGGGGATATGTTATTGTATCATGGGCCGATAAAGACTAAATTTTACCTAAACATGGCTTCAATTTCTGATTTTAGAGTAATTGCAAGCGGGGTTTCAGCTCTGTTTGCAAGCTGGTTTTATATGATTGGAATGGGGCATATTTTCAATGCATTCAGACCTACAAAGAAGTCACTTAGAACACTTGTTTTAATATGTTTTGGTTGCATTATGATTGCCTATGGTATAGTTCATGGCGCTTTCATTGCAATTGCTACTTCTGCAAAATTATCAAATGAATACAACCTTGATGTAGAAGCAGCAATTTCATTGGCAAGAGAAACAAACCAAACAATGAGGTTGTTTGTCTACCCAATTTTTGCACTTTTATCATACGTATTTATCTCTCAAGTTTGGAAAAGAAACACACTTTATCCCCGTTGGATAATACTTTTTTTATCCTTTGATACCATTTATATTTCAGAGTGTAATATGTGAAAATATCCCTGAGAGTTTATCGATCATCGTATGTGGTGGCTTTTTGAATATTATTTTGATTATTTTCTTTACTGCATCATCAATTGCTTTATGGAATAAAAAATCATGATCGAATATTTTAACAGTGCCTAAAAGAAAATAATTAAAAAAAGTTGCAGTAAAATATTTTGATCAAATTTTAAAAAAATTAGACCAATCAAGTTCCCAATTAATGAACCAGCAAAAGGATTAAAGCGTTCGCAAGTTGATGAATATCTAAATTTTTATGAGGGAGAAGGCGTCCAACACATCGCTGTTGAGACTGATGATATTGTATCTACAGTAAAACAACTTGTAGAGAGAGGAGTCACTTTTTTGTCAGTCCCCGAATCGTATTACTCAGATTTATTGGATCGTATTGGTCCCATAGAAGAAGACCTTGGCGTATTAAAAGAACTAGGTGTATTAGTGGATCGAGATGATGAGGGTTATTTGCTTCAAATTTTTACCCAACCCATTCAACCACGTCCCACCATGTTCTTCGAAATTATCCAACGAAAAGGAGCAAAATCGTTTGGTAAAGGAAATTTTAAAGCGCTTTTTGAAGCCATAGAGAGAGAACAAGAAAAAAGAGGAACACTATAAAAATGATAACAAACGAGGTAATTGAGCGTTTGGCACCCCACCTTCGACAATACATCAAACCGCAGGTCTATGAAAACTACTCGGCCATAGATCAAGCCGTTTGGCGTTATGTGATGCGGAAAAATATTGCTTTTCATTCTATTTATGCCCACCCGAGTTATTTGTATGGTTTAAAAAAGACAGGAATTAGTAAAGATGCTATTCCAAACATGTATGGGATGAATCGAATTTTAAAGGAGATTGGTTGGGCAGCTGTAGCAGTTGATGGTTTTATTCCTCCCCGAGCTTTTATGGAATTTCAAGCATACAATGTTCTGGTAATTGCGAGTGAAATTCGACAACCTCAAAATATTGAATACACACCTGCCCCTGATATTATTCATGAATCAGCAGGACATGCACCGCTGCTAGCTGATCCGGAAAAGTTCAAAAGTTTACTGTAAACGAGAGAATTTTGAAGGAATAATATTTTATCACATAGTTATTAGATGAGCGTCACCGATTAGTTTAAGTGGCGTTTTTCTTTTAAATCAAAAGTCTTTCTAACGAGATTGCAACATAACTTACCTAAAATTAATTAATTGCAATTTGAAATTAAAATAATTTTTTTATGTTTTTTCTTGTATTTATTTTCTAACTTGTGTAGACTTAAAATCAATCAAAATGAAAAGACTTTTTCTTCTGTTAACTTTAATCTCATTTATTTCTTGTGCCGAAAAAACAGACAATTCGAGCGAAACAAATCTCGTAATGGCTCAATCCTTTCTTGATAATATCATTACAAATCCAGAAACAGCAAAAAGTTTTCTTCATGAGGACTTTTCTTTTGCATGGATGGGAATTATTGAACAGGGTGGAAAAATTTGGAACAGAGATAATTTATTTGATGAATACTTTAAAAATATTATCCCTGAAATTCTTCCAAATGGTATTATTTTAAAAACAATTGACTCAATATCGGATGAAAATGGAGTTGCCATTATTCAGGTAGGTGATGCAGAAGGTAAAAATGGCGAATATGACAATAATTATGTTTGGATTTTTAAAATGAAAGATGGACTTATTCATTCCCTAAGAGAGTATAACAGTGATCTTTTGGTAGCTACTCGATTATATGATTATCAATTAGTTCCAATCGACTAGACCACAAGATTCTTCTCATAGAGCTATTGCTGTGATATTTTGAAGATTGTTCAACCTTAAATGATTATTAAACAAAAACTATATTAAAATGAAAAACTTATTATTTTTTCTCTTATTCTTAGGAATGTATTCTGCTTCATTTTCTCAAGATGCTGCACTCACAGTAGAGGAGAAACAAGAACTTTTAGCAGCTAGCCCTTTTAACTCTGTTTATCCAACATCGATTCTCAAAAGTGCAGACACTTATTTTAAAGCACAGATGGGCTTGTACATGAAAGGTGCAATTGCTGAAAAAGAAGCTCACCTTGTAGCTCTTGGAACTTCCGCGGCAATTAAATGCCAATATTGTATTCCATATCATATTTCAGAATTAAAAAGATTAGGTGCATCTGAAGATGAGATAAAAACTGCAGTTCTTATTGCTGCTGACATAATGAAAATGAGTACACTGTTTTATGGTAATGAATTTGATTTAGAAGCATTTAAAAAAATGCTAAAAGGAGAATAATTATATAATTTTAGCTTTCGTTGTTATTCCATCCAATTTACAGCTTTGGAATATCGAATCAACACATCATTACTTGTTAATAACCACTAAAATGCTTATTATTAGATATTACTAAACAACCAATTAATCAATATGAAAAAGACACTAACAAATATTTTTTTAGTCTTAACGACTATTTTAAACGCCCAGATTGCGACAATGGATGCATATGTCATCAATGATGGGAAAGATGCTGATTACAGGCAAATTGAAGAGTTTATTGCTCCCTTGAAAGCTATGGCAATCAAAGAAGGTAATCTTATGCAATGGGTCGTTATGAAAAGAAAGTCTGGAGGAGATCTTACCTCTATTGATGAATCCAAGGAAGTTGCTAATTATGTTGTATTTAACATCTATAAAGACAATTCTCAAATGGAATTAGATGATTGGAATAATTACAAAAAAATATGCTGCTAAGTTTTACAAGAATAAAATGTCGAATAGTTCAGTAGCAAAAATGTTCAAAAAAGCTGAGGGGAATGATGTAAAAAAATCATGGAGACAATACAAAATGGAGGGTTTGTACCAGACTCCAACATACAGACCACAGGTAGGAGATGTGATAAATTTGGCTCCAATGGAGGCTTTGAATGAGGATTATGAAAAATTTGAACTTGAGTACTTTTTACCGATGTGGCAAAAGTTAATTAATTCAGGTGGATTAAGAATGTGGGGACTCGCCAAAGTAGTTTCATCAAGTGATGATGCATTTAAAAATTTAACACATTTTGTTTTCCAAAATAGAACTGGAATGGAATTGGTTTTTGAGGAAGAAACTTTCTTAGATTCAAAATTACTTCAGTTAGGACTGGATTCAAGAAAAATGTATGATGCAGCCGAATTAGAAATCATTCATATTGAAAATTAACCTTCAGCTAAATTCAAGAAACCCCTCCATAGGTGGGGTTTTTAGCTTTTTGTAATATCCTTACCACTGGAATAATGGATTTACAAAACAAAACCTATGATTGTACGTTAAGGTTCTTAAATTAATTGAGAATATGCTAATTAGGTAATCAGTACCGCTGAATAAAATTTAAAATCTGAAGTTCTGACCAATAATAAGCACCTTTTGAAATAAACCCTACATGTCCGCCATATTGAGGGCACATCAAATGAAAATAGGGGTTCTTTTTTGCTTCTTCATAGGGGAAACATGAAGCTGATAAGAAAGGATCATCTAGTGCATTAATCAGTAGGGTCGGGTTTTTAATGGAAGATAGAAACTGCTTGCTACTTGCTTTGGCATAATAATCTTTTGCATCTTTAAAACCATTGAGTTTACTGGTGTAATATTCATCAAAATCAATTAGTTTTTTTACTTTTTTTAGTAGTTCTTTATCTACCTCTTTGGGATATTGCTTATGTTTTAAATGAATTTTTTTAGATAAAGTCCGAAGGAATCTCAGGGTGTAAAGCTGATTTTGACGAAGTTGTAACTCAATGGCTGAACCATACAAATCAACGGGTACTGAAACCGCAACACTTGCTTTAATTTTTGGATCGATAGGGAAAATTCCATCACCGTTATACTTTAAAACAAGGTTGCCACCAAGGCTAAAACCGACCAAATAAATTTCATCATAGTCAGGTAATAGTGAAGTGATAACAGTCTGAAGATCCTCGGTTCTGCCACTGTGATAAGTGATTAATTGACGGTTGATTTCACCACTACAAAATCGGTAATTCATTGCTGCGACAGCATATCCATTTTCGGATAACAAAGATGCTGTAGCCATAATGTATTTTGAAGAGCTACTACCTTCTAGCCCATGGCAAAGCACAACTATTTTTTTACTTTGATTTTCTATTAAATCGATATCTAAAAAATCATTATCGGGAGTTTCGATTCTTTTTCTTTTAAAAATAACGGATTTCTTTTTTCGAAATAGTGAGCTGTAGATGGTATTAAAATGTCTATTCTTAAAAGGGAAAGGAGGTGTGTAGTCTGTCGCTGTTATTGGCATTAGGGTAAAATCTTTTAGTTTCCAGTTTTAAAGGGGTTAAGTTTTTATTAATCGGATCATTTGATTCAAGGAGGTTTTAGCTTCTTTCATTACGGGTAAAAAAGGCCATATGTGAGGCATGTTCTCTCCTTCTATTACTCTCATATTCACATTACTTTTTTTCATCTTGATTTCAGCTAATTTTGCGTCTGGATACAAAATATCTTTTTTGGCTAAAAACAACACTGTGCTGGGAAACCCTTCAAAACTTCCATACAGGGGAGAGATCATTTGATCTTTTAAATCTTTATTTCCAGCACACATTTTTTTTGCACTCAGCACTCCCTTTTTGGAAAGCATTGGATCTATTTTTTCAAAAGTTTTAATTTTAGGGTTAGACATGCTTGCATCCATTACTGGTGTAACTAAAATCAATTTAGCAGGCAATTTTAGCTTTTTCAAAATTAGACGCTGAACTAGAGCGGCTGCAAGAGTACCACCTACAGAATCTCCTAGGATAGAGATCTGATTTGCCTCATAATTTTTTTGAGCTTCTGAATATATAGCATCTATGTTCTCAGAAATGTTGGTAATTTCATTTTCAGGAGCCTTGGGGTAATCACACATCCAAATTTTACAATCCATTTTTTTTGCTATTTCCTTAACTGCATTCCAATGATGTTCAGCTGGTCCAGAAATAAAAGCTCCTCCATGAATAAAAATTAATAGTCTGTCAGAGCTTTGATCTTTTCCTATTTCTGAAATTAAGGAATCCGAAATTTTAAAAGTGCTTAATAAATTTCTTTTGAAAAACTTAGAACTTGGATGATGAATATCCTCTTTTCTAATTTTTTTAAAATCGATGGGATCGTGATAAAAATCTTTTTTAACTCCTTTAATTTTAATTATTAAAAGAGTAATGTAGTATGACAAACTTTGTTTCATTTTTTAAAATTACTAAAAAGTATGTTGGATAGAATTACACTTATAGTTCAAATTTACAATACAATATGATATCAATATTAAATGTAAAACTTAAGAGTAGTGTAAATTCGTGATTGTTAATTTAATATGGTTTATTCAATTTAAAAAAAATCTTTACTGAGGATAGTTTTTTTTGAGAACAATAGGAAGTGGAGAAACTCCTGGATAGAACTTTAAGAAATCAAATTTTGTTAATTATTATTTCAGAAGTTCTTTTGAATAACTGCAAATCTTGGTGGTAGGATTATATCCTTACTGATTGTATGAACAACATCAAAATCAAAACAAATACTTTTACACCATAATTTGACTAGTCCTCATTGCAAATGTAATGGCCGAAGCTATCACATGTTCCATTTAAGTTTGTGGTTTCTCCACATGAACATTCATTTCCCATATTAATTATTTTAAGCTAAAATAACATTGTTTAATGATTTATGCAAATAATTAAACAACGTTAACATTGAGATAACATTTAGCCAAATTCAATAAGCGATTGCAATATTGAGAAACAAATAGATGATTTTTATTGTGTCATGATAAATTATGATTAATTATGGTAGTGCAAGTGGCTGATAATTGAGTTATCAATGAAATCGGTTAAATCTTTACTCTAGATTTTACCAAATATAAAAAAACAAAGTTTGTATAGTTTGATTAGTGAAGAAGACAGTTTCTGGATTTACCTTTATTA
Organism: Candidatus Arcticimaribacter sp.; assembly: GCA_038142965.1. Lineage (GTDB taxonomy): Bacteria > Bacteroidota > Bacteroidia > Flavobacteriales > Flavobacteriaceae > Arcticimaribacter. The sequence continues at coordinate 250,678 of JAYQLC010000001.1, forward strand.
ATCTATTGATTAATAGTTGCAAATTAAAAGTAATATTATATTTTAGCATTGTTAACCATAAATCAATCAAAATGAAAAAATTATTATTTATTACTTTATTATTAGCGTTCAATTTGTCTTTTGCACAAGTCTATACAATGCACGGAGTTAAAGTATTACCAGAAAACCAAAAGTTATTTGAAAAGATAGAAACAAAATATGTCTCTAAAGTTGCACAAAACGCAGTCGATAATGGAAATATTTTGGGCTGGGGTCTTATTAAAATAAATCAAGGAATTGGAGAAAATGAAGGGTTCAATTACATTTTTGTAAACTCGTACAAAGACATAGACCAAATGAACCGAAATGAAAATTGGTGGTCCAATACTGAAAAAGTTTTGGGAATAGAACCAGATGTATTGTTCAGAAATTTGATTGAAGAATCGGGTAGATATTTTTACAAACAAGAAATGGAAATACAGGGAAATAGTCCATCTAAATACGTTGCTTTTTTCTTTGGAAAAGCCAACAATATAAGTGAATACTTAAAGGTTGAAAAAATTTGGTCAGGATGGCATAAAAAAAATATGTCGAAGATTGGTATGACAGCTTGGGGTGTTGGAACAAAGTTTCTGCCAGTAAATAGAAAGCAATCAACTAATGTTATGACTTGGAATCTCTTTAATAAAAAAGCTGACATAATGCGTTTTCTTGCAGGCGAAGACTTTGGAGCCTCTCCAATGCCAAAAACTAATGTAGGTGAAATTATGCCGAAGGGATGGGAAAATATTGTTATTGGTGAAATATTAAGTTTTACTACACCCAAAAAATAAACGCTAAATATATTTTAATTCTATTCAGAATTTAAAACGTCACTAATATACATTAGTGGCGTTTTCTTTTTAACAACAAACATATCCTTTTCTACAGGTAGGTGTAATTCTATGAAATTTAAGGACAGAGGGTAAACTCAAATGAGTTCGATAAGTTTATAGGTAAATTAATAAGTAGGCGAGATAAAACTTTAGGATAATCTTTATGCTAAAAAAAAAACCAACTCCGTAAAGAGTTGGTTTTTAGTGACCTCGGCAGGATTCAAACCTGCAACCTCTTGAGCCGTAATCAAGTGCACTATTCAGTTATGCTACGAGGCCTAGTTCGATTGATGAAAGGTACAGTTTCATTTGATTTAAATTTAAAAACCAATTTACCTCAAATCGTTGGCAAATATAATACTTTGTTTTTGATATCAAATCAAAATACACAAAGATATCTTGGTCATATTTTGATTGAAAAGTTTTTGATTTAGTTGTTTTGAGCAGGTTATTTATCATGACAATTGATGATCGATCGTTCTGTGGAAATGCAGTAGTAATGAAGTATTAAAAAATTGTTATGGGCAGTAAGCTGCCTTATATTTGTGAAAATACTATTATTATGTTGGACAGTTTCATTTTCCAGAATGATTTACCTGATGGAGTCAAGTCATTGTCTTTTAACGGTAAAACATATTCTAGAGAACAATTTTTGGCAGAACGCGAAAGGTTTTTAAACAATCGAGACAACAAGGAGTAAATAAAATTCCTTGCTTCATAGTCTTAATGATTTTTATAGACACCTTAGAATTAAAAAAATCATGAAACCTTATGTGCCCATAGGATTCGTCTTTTATTAATTAAATTATTTAATATATTTATAATTGATTTAAATCTTCGTATGAATATCAAACAATTCATTCAGATCGTAGTAATCGTCGCTCTAACCTTACTATTATTTATTTTTTAAAAAAGTAAAATGGTTATAAAATTTATTTTATCCATATTTCTGACAGTTAACACTAATCTATTTCAGGAAGATTTAGAACAAAAAATTTCTAGTCTCAGTGATTCCTTAATGCTTTATAAAAATTCTGATCCTGACAAAGCAATAGCTTTTGGGTTCGAAGTTTTGAACATTGCAGATTACAACAACCCCACTGTACAGCTTCTTTCTGTAAATACTCAATTAGGAGAAATTTTGGCCAGTAGAAATTTAGATGCTGAAGCATTGGGTTTTTACGACGAATCACTGAAACTTTTTCAGGCCATTTCTAGAGAAGAAAGAAAAGAAAAAGAAGTCAATTTACCCCCATGGGTTTTGTTGAATATTGGAAATATCTATTTCAGTAATAAAAACTTCAAAAGAGCAGAAGATTTTTACAGGGATGCCCTCGATAATTTTAGTTTGTATCAAAACCAGCAAGGAAAAGACTACGGATTTTCTACGGTTTATGATAATTTAGCAATGATAGAGCTAAATAAAAGTAATTATGATCAAGCAGAAATATTTTATTTAAAAGCCTACGAAATCCGAAAAGACAATAACAAAATAGAAGATTTGATGTATTCAAATGTTGGTTTGATGACCTTACATATGAAGAAAAATGACCTATTTAAAATCAATACTTATTTTTCTGAAATTCAAAAGTTATTCGATGAGGGTAAAATAACTAAAGAAAAAGATGAGCTTCCAAAAAGTTACTTGATGAGAAATTATGCATATTCATTTACCTTGATGGGTAAATATTATCATCTACAAGAAAACTACCAAGTGGCTATTGATTATTACTCCAAAGCACTAGAATTGTTGGGTAAGTTTCCTGCAGATCTTCCTGTTATTGAATCAAACATAGCCGAGTGCTATTTGAAATTGAATAAATTAAATAAAGCACTATCTCTTGCACAAAATAATCTTAGTAAAATTAAGGAAATCTTTTTTCCAATGAGAAAAAAGAAATTTCAAAATTCTCGAGGAAGTTTACAGTAAAAGGAAAGACTACACAAATTTGATTAGGATTAAAGATTCATTACTCAGTCATGCATCGTTTGGTTCCGTATTTAAGATTGTTGACAAATTCAATGAGTTAGAGTCGAATCTTTTGTTGACCCAAAAAAGATCCGAGCTCATTCAAAACAAAATTCAATACAACACCTATTTGTACATTTTAATAATTGGGGCAACTATTTTATTTTTTTCATTAGTATCCCTGAGATTAAATTTTAACCTTCAAAAAGAAAAAACAGAAAAAACTCAAAACGAAAAGAAACTGCTTGAAAATGAATTGAATCATAAAAAAATTCAATTAATTAACAAGTCAAATTACATCACACAGCGTAACAAAAATTTAAACTATTTGCTCGATACTATTGAAAAAAACAAACTTTCAAAAACATCACAAGATCCTACCAAGCTTATTCAAGATAAAATTAAAATGATTTTGAACTCGGAAAAAATCAACAATCGTTTTGAACAGCAATTTGAGGAAGTGTATCCAGATTTTTCAAGAACCTGGTCCTTATTGAATCCAAACTAACTCAACAGGACCTTAAGCTTTGCGCTTACCTAAAAATGAATCAAAACACACAGGAGATAGCTCAATTAACGGGTTCCTCAATACGAACTGTTGAAAGTCAAAAGTATCGTTTGAAAAAGAAGCTTTCTTTGGAGAAAAATAACAACCTAATAAACTTTCTGCACAGTATTTGATTAAAAAATTACTGAATCAGTTTTTAAAATTTCAAAAAAATAAACTATCCATAGTATTGCGATAAGCGGGATCAAATTTATAACCAAACTTTTTGTGAACTTTTTTAAAAGGATTTTGAGAAATACGTTCCATGATTTTATTGGATGATGTATATTCGTGAAAATTTTTAGTATGGCTTTTATAGCGATTGTTGTTGGATTGGTGCTTTTGATAAAAGGAGGCGACTGGTTGTTAAAGTCTTCAGTCTCTCTATCTTTAAACTTGTCAATCCCAAGGGTAGTTATTGGGATGACAGTTGTATCATTTGCTACATCGGCACCTGAACTTATTGTAAGTATTCAATCAGCATTATCGGGCTACCCAGATATTGCTTTTGGTAACATCGTAGGCTCTAACATTGCAAACTTAGCTTTTGTTCTTGCGGTTACTATCTTGATAACACCAATTGCAGTTCCCAAAAGTTTTTGAAAACCGACTGGCCAATGATGATGTTTGCCACTCTTTTATTTATAGGAATGATAGCTTTTGATGGAATTCTTTCCACTATTGATGGAACATTTATGTTTTTGATTTTAATAGCTTTTATATACTATTTATTGAATGGACAGAAGTTTTCAAAAGATGACATAGCCGAATCTCAAGATTTCAAATTGCTAAATCTCAGACAAACACTTCAATACATATTAGCTGGTGGTTTTGCTTTGTGGTTAGGTTCAGAAACTCTTGTTAAAGGTGCTGTCTCCCTAGCTTCTCTAATGGGAGTTAGTGAACGTGTTATAGGGATTTCAATAATTTCAATAGGCACAAGTGTTCCAGAGCTTTCTGCTTCTATAATTGCAATTATCAGAAAAGAAAAAGCAATTTCTTTGGGTAATTTAATAGGTTCAAACATTTTTAATATTTTGGCCGTTATGGGGATTACTTCGATGATTAAGCCAATTGAAGTACAAGACTTGAATATTATCTCTAATGATTTGGTTTGGATGTTTTCAATTTCATTACTCGTCCTCGTAATGGTTTTTATTCCTAAGGATCAACGTTTAAATCGATTCAACGGACTAATACTTCTTGGACTTTATCTGTATTTTATCCATGACCTTTTGGTATAAAAAAAGCATCCCGTTTGAGGATGCTTTTTCATTGAATAAAAATACTTAATTTATATTTCTGCAGATTTAACTGTCTTCACAATTCTTGCAGCAATTTTGTAAGGATCACCATTAGAAGCTGGTCTTCGATCTTCTAACCAACCTTTCCAACCTTTTTCAACAGTTAAAATTGGAATACGGATAGAGGCCCCACGATCGGATACACCAAAACTAAATTCAGTGATTGATTGTGTTTCGTGATCTCCAGTTAAACGTTGATCGTTATCCGCTCCATAGACTTCGATGTGTTCTTTTACCACTGGACGGAATGCTTCACATATTTTTTCATAAGTTTCTTTGGAACCGCATGTACGTAAAACTTCGTTAGAGAAGTTGGCGTGCATACCAGATCCATTCCAGTCAGTAGATCCTAATGGTTTAGGGTGCCAGTTAATTGCTAAACCATACTTTTCACCTAAACGCTCGAGTAAATAGCGTGATACCCAGATCTCGTCACCAGCTTGGCGCGCTCCTTGTGCAAAACACTGGTATTCCCACTGACCTGCAGCTACCTCTGCGTTGATTCCTTCTACGTTGATTCCTGCTTCTAAACAGATGTCTAAATGTTCTTCAACCATCTCACGTCCATACGCATTCTTTGCTCCAGCAGAGCAGTAGAATTGACCTTGCGGAGTTTGATCACGTGGGAAACCCAGTGGTAAGTTAGTTTCTGGATCCCAAAGGAAGTATTCTTGCTCAAATCCAAACCAGAAATCGTTATCATCATCGTCAATGGTTGCACGACCATTAGATTCATGCGCAGTCCCATCAGCATTCAAAACTTCAGTCATTACTAAGTAACCGTTCTTGCGTTCTGGATCTGGATAAATTGCAACAGGCTTTAACAAGCAATCCGAAGATCCTCCTTCTGCTTGTAGCGTTGAAGAACCGTCAAATGACCATACTGGGCAGTCTTCTAACTTTCCACTAAAACCGTCTACGATTTTTGTTTTACTACGTAAATTGGCAGTAGGTTTATAACCATCTAACCAAATATACTCTAATTTAGATTTACTCATAATTATATTTTTTTACTTTAGATTACAAATTTAATTTTTTTGGGAGTAGGGTTCTTTTTTAAGGGGTATAAATCTTAACATAGTTATTAACTTTTATTAATAACCCATTTTTTAGGGGGTAAATTATGTTTTATGTAAAAATCATCTTGAAATTACCTCAGATTTTAAAAAATAAATACCTTTGAGCTAAGATTTTTAACAACCCAATCAATGAATTCAATTCGATTCGAAGCCTTAAGTAAATTAGTAAATAGAAAAACAAATATTTCAGAAGCGGATCAATCAGTCGTTCCTCAATTTGCTAAAAATGTTTTTAATGACATAGTACTTCAGCGCTCTCTCAATCAAGAAGCCTACAATGAGGTGTCTAAGGCAATTTTCAAGGGAACAAAAATATCAAGATCTTTGGCAGATCAAATTGCTGCTGCCATGAAATCTTGGGCTCGTTCCAAGAATGTCACCCATTATACACATTGGTTTCAACCTTTAACTGGAGCAACTGCAGAAAAACATGAATCCTTTTTTGATTTATCAGAAAATTCTGAAGCTATTGAGCGTTTTGATGGAAGTCAACTGGTGCAGCAAGATCCAGATGCTTCTAGTTTTCCTAGCGGTGGAATCAGAAATACTTTTGAAGCAAGAGGATATACTGCTTGGGATCCGACCTCTCCTGCTTTTATCTATGGGAAAACACTTTGTATTCCAACGATTTTTGTCTCATACACAGGTGAGGCATTGGATTACAAAACACCCTTATTGCGATCGACATCTGCTTTAGATAAAGCAGCCACAGACATTGCAAAGTTTTTTGATAAAAACACACTAAAAGTATTCGCAACCTTAGGATGGGAACAAGAATATTTTTTGATCGATCGAACTCTTGCAGCATCTCGTCCTGATTTGATTCTGACTGGTAGAACCTTGATGGGGCACGAGTCATCTAAAGGACAACAATTGAATGATCATTACTTTGGTTCAATTCCTGCACGAGTATTAGCATTTATGCAAGAATTAGAGAATCAAAGCTTGGTTTTGGGAATCCCCGTAAAAACTCGACACAACGAAGTTGCTCCAGCACAATTTGAATTGGCACCAATTTATGAAGAGGTCAATCTGTCAATAGACCACAATGCACTTCTAACTGATTTGATGAACAAGATTGCAGAAAAACACAATTTTACCGTTCTGCTTCACGAAAAACCTTTTTCTGGAATCAATGGATCTGGAAAACACAACAATTGGTCGCTCAAAACCAATACAGGTATTAATTTACTCAGTCCCGGTAAAACTCCAATGAACAACTTACAGTTCTTGACCTTTTTTATTAACACCATTGCTGCTGTTATGAAACACGAATCTCTACTTCGAGCAAGTATCGTATCGGCAAGTAATGAATTGCGTTTGGGAACCGATGAAGCTCCTCTTCCAATAATTTCTGTTTTTATTGGAGAACAACTTACGGATGTTCTCAACAACTTAGAACAAGTTTCGAAAGGGAAATTATCCCCAAAAGAGAAAACAGATTTAAAACTCAATGTAATTGGAAAAATTCCAGAAATATTACTTGATAACACAGACCGAAATAGAACCTCTCCTTTTGCTTTTACTGGAAATAAATTTGAATTCAGAGCCGTTGGTTCAAGAACAAATTGTGCTAAACCGATGACGGTTTTAAATTCAATTGTCGCTGAACAATTGATTGATTTCAAGAAAAAAGTAGATTTTCATCTTCAAAATCCAAAGATGAAAAAAGATGATGCTATTTTCAACGAACTAAGGGATTCCATAAAATATATACGAACCATTCTATTTGAAGGAGATGGATATAGTGAATCTTGGATAAAACAAGCAAAAAAAAGAGGTTTAAGCCCCTTAAAATCGACGCCAGATGCCCTTTTGGAATACAGTTCTAAAAAAAGTGTTGAGTTGTTCAAAAATTTAAATGTATTCAGTAAAAGAGAACTTGATGCACGGATAGAAATAGATTTACAGCAATACATTCTTACCCTCCAAATAGAGGGAAGAACCTTAGGTGATATTGCCCGAAATCACATTATTCCAACAGCAATTCAATATCAAAATACATTAATTGATAATGTAAAAGGGCTTAAAGAAATTTATGGCTCCAGTTTTGAGAATTATGCAAAAGAACAAATGCTCTTGATTGAACGTATTTCAGGGCATATTGAGCAAATCAATACCGGGGTAAGTGATATGATTGTAGAACGCAAAAAAGCAAACCAAATTAAAGACAATTCTGATAAAGCAAATGCCTATCATACTCAAGTAAAACCCTATTTCGATTCCATCCGATATCATTGTGATAAACTTGAACTCTTAGTTGATAATTCTAAATGGCCTTTGGCAAAATACAGAGAACTCCTTTTTTCACGTTAATTGATTCTTCGTTCAAAATATGGAATCTAAATTTGCCTTGGGTTAAGGAAATAAATTGATGTATTTTTGTAATAAATAAAAGCTAGTATGAGTAAAACCTCCAGTGATCGTTATCGCCTTAGAGGCGTTTCTGCCCAAAAAGAAGATGTTCACAATGCCATTAAGAATATTAATAAAGGTCTTTTTCCCAAAGCTTTTTGTAAAATAGTTCCAGATCATTTGACTGGGAGTGAAGACCACTGCATTGTAATGCATGCTGATGGAGCAGGAACCAAATCTTCCTTGGCCTATGCTTATTGGAAAGAAACTGGAGATATATCTGTTTGGAAGGGAGTGGCACAAGACGCATTGATCATGAATATTGATGATTTGCTTTGTGTGGGAGCTTCACAAAACATATTGTTATCATCTACTATTGGTAGAAATAAAAATAGAATTCCTGGAGAAGTGCTAGAAGCTATCATTAACGGTACAGAGGAATTAATTGAAGAATTAAAAGATTATGGGGTATCCATTCACAGTACAGGAGGTGAAACTGCAGATGTAGGTGATTTGGTACAAACCATTGTTGTAGATTCCACGGTAACTGCTCGTATGAAACGATCGGATGTTGTTGACAATGCCAAAATTCAAGCAGGTGATGTTATTGTTGGCTTGGCATCCTTTGGTCAAGCCACTTATGAAAAAGAATAGAATGGAGGAATGGGAAGTAATGGTCTTACTTCAGCCCGACATGATGTATTTAATAAAAACTTAAAGGATAAATATCCGGAAACTTTTGATGTAGGCCTTCCCGAAAATCTAATCTATTCTGGATCCAAAAACTTGACAGACACTGTTCCAGATACTCCTTTGGATGCTGGAAAACTTGTACTTTCTCCAACTCGAACTTATGCCCCCATAATTCAGAAAATATTGAATAGTGTTGATCGAGATCTGCTCCATGGAATGGTGCATTGTAGTGGTGGTGCACAAACAAAGATTTTACATTTTATAGATGATTTACACATCATCAAAGACAATTTATTTGAAACTCCTCCTTTGTTCAAAATGATACAAAGTGAATCTGGAACTTCTTGGAAAGAAATGTACGAGGTATTCAACATGGGGCATCGAATGGAGCTTTATGTAGCCCCCGAAATAGCAGAAAAAATCATTCAAATTTCTGAGTTTTTCAACGTATCGGCTCAAATTGTGGGAAGAGTTGAAAAGTCCAACCAAAAGAAATTAACAATAAATGGCCCTCACGGAAAATTCCAATATCCATTGAAGTTTTGACATAATTTTTCATAATTTTAAGTATGAAAAATGAAATGATTAAATCTATAATCCCCAGATCAATTTCGTTAATACTAAAATTATTCACACTATTTCTCGTGTTTTCATGCGGGGGTGGTGGAGATGATGAAGCTTCAGTTTACAATACTCCCAGTTCAACAGCCACCGTAATAACGGCCTCAAACTTATCCGTTACAATTCCAGAAAACCCAGCAAATGGAGCAGTGTTAGGGAATATTCAAGCATCGGTAAACACTGGAACAATCCAATATAGCATTGTTTCACAAAGCGTAGAAGGTGCTCTTGATGTAAATAGCTCTTCAGGAGAGGTAACGGTTGCAGATTCCTGTCTTTTTGTTTTTGAAACAGTACAAAGTTTGACTGCAAATGTAAGAATAACTTCAGGGGATGTTACAAAAGAAATAACTGTAACCATAAACCTTACAAATGTTGATGATTTTAATATTTGGTCAGGAGATATTATTACTTTTTCAAAAGCCAGTGGAGCAGATCCAACTATGGAATCTAGTCAAGATCACATTACCGATAACGTAAAAATTACACGAGGCAATGATGGAGGGCAATTCTACAATATTGTGGTAGAGTCTTCCTACGACAAGGATAATAGTCCTGTGGGGACTGAGTGGGCTTATGGAACAACATGTGAAATTCCAAACTTAGTTTTTGAACCCTTCAGAGCAGCAACTGGTAAACCCTCAAATGCAGTTGGTAAAAATATGGTTTTACATCTTATAGCAGACGATGTTTACCTTTCTGTCAAAATAACTTCATGGGCAAAAGGACAAAATGGAGGATTTACTTATGAACGTTCGACTGAAAATTAAATGAAAAAAAACGGACTATTTTTTTTGATTTTATTGCTCTCTTCAGGTCTATTGGCCCAAGATTGGCGAACGAATTGGGATGATGCAAAATCAGAGGCAGAAAAAGGAAATAAGAAGTTGATTTTAGTTTTTTCAGGTTCCGATTGGTGTATTCCTTGCATCAAATTAGAGAAAGAGATTTGGATAAATTCTACTTTCAATGAATATGCCAAGGACAATTATGTACTTTTTCGTGCAGATTTTCCCAAAAGGAAAAAGAACAAACTTGATAATGTCACTCAAAAGCGAAATGCTATGTTAGCTGCTGAATTCAATCCCAAGGGATATTTTCCTTTTGTTGTTATTATGGATTCTCAAGGAAATGTTAGGGGTTTTTTGGGGTACGAAAAGACATCACCAAAAGATTATATCACACAAATTAATCAATTCTAGATTGAAAAATAAATTTTTTTATTTTCTGATTATTATTTGTTTAGGATTTTTCTCATCTGTGTTTTCTCAAAGGATATTCTCTGAATCCTTCGTGCTTATGGGATCTGCTTTTGAGTTAACCGTAGTAGCAGAAAACAAAGAGAAAGCATCTAACTATATTGAACAAGCAAAGAACGAAATAGTTAGAATTGAAAAGTTAATATCTTCTTGGGATAAGAATTCTGAAACAGCAAAAATAAACTCTAATTCAGGGATTAAACCTGTTAAAGTTTCCAAAGAGCTTTTTGATTTAATCGATCGAGCTCAAAGGATTTCAAAAATTACTTCTGGAGCTTTTGATATAACTTTTGCTGCAATCGATCGAATTTGGAATTTTGATGGAGGTGTGTCTCAAATGCCCAGTTTTGAGGTCATACAAAATTCGATTTCCAAAATTGGGTATAGTAAATTGAAGTTGAACAAAGTAGAAAGCACTGTTTTCTTACCAGAAAAAGGTATGAAAATAGGTTTTGGAGGTATTGGAAAGGGATATGCTGCTGACCAAGCCAAAGAGCTGTTAATCAATAAGGGAGTGAAAGGAGGTATCATCAACGCTTCCGGTGACATGAATACTTGGGGAAAACAACCAGATGGTTTACCTTGGACCGTTGGAATTGTTAATCCAATTAATAAAGGAAAAGTTTTTTCTTGGTTTTCACTGAAGCATGACGCCGTAGTAACCTCAGGGAATTATGAAAAATTCACCCTTATTGACGGAGAACGTTTCAGCCATATTATTGATCCAAGAACTGGAATTCCTTCAAAAGGAATCATCAGTTCTACTATTTTTGCTAATAAAGCAGAGTTAGCCGATGCTTTGGCTACTGCAACCTTTGTAATGGGTGCAGAGTCGGGAATGTTTTTAATCGATCAACTACCCAACATAGAAGCCATATTGATTGATGATAAAGGAGTTATTTACAAATCTAAAAATATTGAAATTGAAAAAGATTAGTCTAACATTAATGCTTTTAATTATTTTTCTTTCTAGTAGCAGTTGTCTTGCTGTAAAGGAATACAACAAGGTTTATTTGAATGATTTGGATATGGAATTAAAGTCTCCATTATTTGAACGATTCGAAACTACTTTTCATATTTATAGAGAAGCAGCAGCAGGAGCTAATGGAGGTAAAACAGGAGGTGGATGTGGGTGTAATTAAATCGTTTATTGCTTTTATTTTTTTGAGTATTGGTCTGTTGGGATATGCTCAAAACGATAGTATTTCAGTTTACAAGAAGAAAGTTCTTGAAAGCACTGAGGTTGATTTTCTCATGGGGTATTATGAACAAGAAGGAGTCCATGCTTCAGTAACTGGAGGAATAGGTAATGAAGATTTACATAGTACTGCCCCAACTTTAGTTATTCGTATTCCATTGAATGATGATGATGTTCTTACTGTAGATGCAGGCTTATCTGCGTACACATCTGCAAGTTCAAGTAATGGAAATCCCTTCAATCAAACGGGTGCTTCTAGTGGTGAGGAGGATTACGATGATGAAGATGACAAATCTGGTAGAAGATCAGATGAGGGTTCTCCATGGGTTGCTTCTTCAGGAGCATCAAGGAAAGATGTATTGACCTCAATTAGTATTTCATATGTTCACGCATCTGATGATCGAAACCAGTATTGGTCTTCCAACGTTGGAAGTTCTTTTGAGTATGATTATCAATCTTTTGGTTTTGGAGGTGGATTTACGCAACTTTGGAATGAAAAAAACACAGAGTTTAGCGCAAAAGCACAAGTCTATTTGGATCAATGGAAACCAATTATCCCGACAGAGGTTCATGAATTTGAAATGTATGGAAATGATTTTTTGATTGATGATCAGAGCTATTTTTATGAAGTAAGTTTAACAGATTCAGATGGAAACGCTGTGGCAGATTATCTACCATCAAATTTCACTTCAATAGATGATGTAAATCGTAACTCATATTCTGTTTCTCTTGAGTTTTCTCAGATACTGAGTAAGCGCCTGCAGTTTTCCTTTTTTGTAGACTATGTATTTCAGATGGGATGGTTAGCAAATCCATTACAACGAGTTTACTTTGAGGATCGTCCCAATTTTTACATTGGTAATTTCAGATCAATACCAAATTACGAAAGTCCCTCAAATACAGATGTTTTTCATTTGGCAGACGACATCGAACGCTTGCCTCGAGAACGAACCAAATTTCCTTTTGGAGCACGTCTTAATTATTACTTAAATGAATTTATGGTTTTGCGGACCTATTATAGAAAATACATAGATGATTGGGGCATCAATTCCAATACAGTACATTTTGAAGTCCCAATTAAATTTAATTTAAAATGGAAAATAAAGCCATCATTTCGTTATTATGATCAAACCGCAGCGGATTATTTTGCTCCCTACAATAAACATTTATCAACTCAAAAATATTACACCTCGGATTATGATTTATCTGAATTTTCAAGCCTTCAATTAGGGGGAGCTTTGGTTTACACAGATGTTTTTTCTAAATACAAATTAGGGAAACTATCCTTGAAGATGATCAGTTTACGCTATCAGAACTACCAAAGAAGTGATGGACTCTCAGCTTTTAGTGTCTCGACAGGCTTTAGTTTTGTGATTGAGTAGTACATCTTTTTACTTAAAAAGTATTAATTTTACAACTTAAGATTACGAACTCATGATCGAAAAACTACAAATTATTCAACAACGTTTTGATGAAGTCTCAGACTTGATCATCCAGCCCGACATTATTTCGGATCAAAAACGTTATGTTCAATTGAATAAAGAATATAAGGATTTGAGAATCTTAACTGAAAAGGCAAACCAATACAAAGCTTTATCATCTAATATAAAAGAGGCAGAGGAGATTATCAACGAAGGAGGTGATGCTGAGATGGTTGAAATGGCGAAAATGCAATTGGAAGAAGCTAAAGAAAAACTACCAGAATTAGAGGAAGAAATTAAGTTTTTGTTGATCCCAAAAGATCCTGAAGATTCCAAGAATGTTGTAGTAGAAATTCGAGCAGGTACCGGTGGAGATGAGGCAAGTATATTTGCTGGAGATTTATACCGTATGTATTCAAAGTATTGTCAAGACAAGGGCTGGAGTGTTAGCCTGGTTGATAGTAGTGAAGGAACCGCTGGTGGCTTCAAGGAAATTATTTTTGAAGTTTCAGGAGAGGATGTTTACGGTGTTATGAAGTTTGAGTCAGGAGTTCATCGTGTTCAACGTGTTCCACAAACTGAAACACAAGGAAGAGTCCATACATCTGCAGCTACTGTTATGGTTTTACCTGAGGCAGAAGAATTTGATGTGGAGATAAACATGAACGATGTTCGAATAGATTATTTCTGTTCATCTGGTCCCGGAGGTCAGTCTGTAAACACAACCTATTCTGCGGTTCGTTTAACTCACGAACCTACAGGAATTGTAGCGCAATGTCAAGATCAAAAATCTCAACATAAAAATAAGGATAAAGCCCTAAAAGTACTTCGTTCTCGTTTGTATGAAATGGAGTTAGCCAAAAAATTAGAAGCTGATTCACAAAAAAGAAATTCATTGGTATCCTCAGGAGATCGCTCTGCCAAGATTAGAACTTACAACTACCCACAGGGAAGAGTAACTGATCATCGAATAGGTTTGACCTTGTATGATCTTCAGAATATTATTAATGGTGATGTTCAAAAACTGATTGATGAATTACAGTTATATCAGAACACAGAAAAACTCAAGGAGGCTGGAGAGGTATTTTAAAGAATGAAAATATCCGCTTTAAAAAATCAAATTCTTCTCAAGAAATCATTTTTATGTGTTGGTTTGGACGTGGACCTAGACAAATTTCCTGCCGCGATCAAAGCAATGGAAGATCCATTATTTGAATTTTCAAAAGCAATTATCGACTCTACTGCAGCATATACCGTAGCATACAAACCCAATATTGCTTTTTTTGAGACTTATGGACCTCAAGGGATGGCTTCTTTGAAACGAGTGATGGATTATCTCAATAAAAAACATCCAGAAATTTTTACAATAGCAGATGCCAAACGGGGTGATATTGGAAACACAGCAACACGTTATGCAAAAGCTTACTATGAAACTTACAATTTTGATTCAATAACCGTAGCACCTTATATGGGGAAAGATTCGGTTGAGCCATTTTTAAATTTTGAGGAAAAATATGCTATTCTTCTAGCACTTACCTCTAATGTAGGCTCATCTGATTTTCAAATTCAAAAAATTGGAGGACATCCGTTGTATGAAAAAGTTATCCAAACCAGTTTAAAATGGAAAGGTTCAGACCGCTTAATGTATGTAGTCGGGGCAACAAAAGCAAATGCAATAAAAGGTATTAGAAATATAATTCCAGATTCTTTTTTATTGATTCCTGGAGTTGGTGCACAGGGAGGAAGCCTAGCCGAGGTAGCTGAAAATGGATTGAATCAAGATGTGGGGCTTTTAGTAAACTCGTCAAGAGGAATAATTTATGCTTCATCGGATATTGATTTTGCTTCAAAAGCTGGTGATGCTGCCTATGTTTTGCAAAAACAAATGCAAACCATTTTAGAAAAAAAACGATTGATTTAATGTTGAATTACACGCTTTATCAAACTAAAAAAAACGTCCCATGGGTTACTTTTATTCATGGTGCTGGAGGAAGTTCTTCAATTTGGTTTAAGCAAATTCGCAGGTTTTCAAAATATTTCAACTTATTGTTAATTGACTTACGAGGTCATGGAGCTTCAAAAACTAAGTTACACTTATCAAATGAAGAACTTTACTCCTTTGATGCCATTGCTCAAGATGTTGTAGAGGTTTTGGATCATGAAAAGATTGAGAAATCACATTTTATTGGAATTTCTCTCGGAACAATACTCATTCGTCAAATTGCGGAAATGCAACCTCAAAAAGTAATAAGTATGACCATGGGAGGGGCAGTGCTCAAGTTAAATATTCGATCAAGAATACTTATGTATTTGGGTAACTTGACCAAGTCAGTTGTTCCTTACATGTGGATTTATAAAGTATTTGCATTCATTATGATGCCTAATAGAAATCACAAAGAATCAAGAAACGTTTTTATTCGAGAGGCAAAAAAGTTGTATCAAAAAGAATTCATTCGTTGGATCAAACTTACTGGAGAAGTGATTCCGTTGCTTAAATTTTTTAGACAAGAGGAATCCAACATTCCAACCTTGTATGTAATGGGATCCGAAGATTACATGTTTTTACCTGTTGTAAAGGAGGTAGTTTTACAACATCAGTCATCAAAGTTAAAAGTTATTCCCAATTGTGGGCATGTAGTAAATGTTGAGCGTGCAAACCAGTTTAACGATTTAACAATTAATTTTCTTAAAGCTCAATAGTTTTTAGGAAAAAACAACTGTTTTATTTTGATACACCATTACCTTCCTAGCAACATGTAGTTGAAGGGCTTTTGACAAAACAATACGTTCAAGATCTCTACCTTTTTCGATAAAATCATCTATTGAATTTAAATGTGATACATGGGTGGTATTTTGCTCAATTATTGGCCCAGCATCCAACTCTTCGGTCACATAGTGACTGGTGGCACCGATAATCTTCACCCCTCTTTCATAAGCTGAGTGGTAAGGTTTTGCTCCAGGAAACGCAGGTAAAAAAGAATGGTGGATATTGATTATTTTGTTAGGATAATGCTTAATTAATTCTGCAGAAATTATTTGCATGTAGCGTGCAAGTACTATGAAATCAATGTTGTGCTTTTGAAGTAATTCAATTTGCTTCTGTTCTGCTTCTCTCTTGGTATCTTTGGTGACAGGTACGTGGTAAAAGGGATATCAAAACGATCAGCAATACCTTTTAAATCCATATGATTACTCAAGATAAAAGGGATTTCAATTTTTAATTCCCCCGACTGGTGACGACCAAGAATGTCATACAAACAATGATCGTATTTTGATACGAATAGTGCCATTCGAGGCATTACATTATTGAGGTAAATATCAGTTTTAAGCTCGTATTTTTTACCAACGGTTTTTTTGAAATTCAATTCAAAGTTTTCCACACTTAAATTGTCTTCCACTAGTTCGCATTCTACCCGCATAAAGAAAATCGAATTAACACGATCCACATATTGGTCAATGTAAACGATATTACCACTTGATTCGTGAATAAAATTAGTTACAGCCGCAATTATCCCTTTTCGATCAGGGCAGTTCATAACCAAAGTAACTCGTCTCATATTTTTTTCGCTAAAATATTAGATAAAACCCAATTGACAAGTTCAAATACCACCTTTTGTTTTGTGAAATAAAAAAAACCCCCTGATAGACTACCACGAACTATCAAGGGGAAACCAAACAATTAAGTTTTAGTGTTTTTAGAAAGAATAAATTGCTGCTAGGACAAATGAAGAAATATTGTCATCTAAATCAGCAGTATCACCGAATATTTCAGCAGAGGCAGTGTCAATTCTGAATTCTGGTTTGATGATTAGGTTACCAGATGAAAAGCTGCCTGTGATTGTAAAAGCATTTAAGTCTAAATCATCAGCTGCTGTTCCGTCTGAAGTACTGAAAAGTTCCCCACGTAAACCAACGCTGAAAGAATCAGATAAAGCAAGTTGAGGGTATAAAGCTACTCCAGAAAAACCTGCATCACCCTCTAAAGAGGTCGTGGTAGCGTTTATTCCCAAGTAGAACTTTTCTGAAAAGTTAAACCCACCTGTATAATCAAATTGAGTGTAGTTGTCACCACTCAATAGATTAATGTACTGACCATAAAGACCAAGCTGAAGGCCAAAGTATGTTTCATCTGTTTCAGCAGACTCAGTTTCGTCAGTTACGTTCATAATAGCCGCCATTAAAGAAATATCATCAGATAAAGCAATATCTGCTTTTAAACCTGTGTGAGAGAATGGACCCGTTGAAAACATGTACGAAGTAGAGTAGTTGAAGTTTGCTGCTGGAGCGATTACTTCATACCCCAAAAATGTATTGAAATTACCTAACGTCAAAGTAAAATTATCGCTTACGTTGTAATAAGCATATAATTGGTTTATAATGCTTGAAGACCCATTTCCTTGAGATCCAAATACTGCATCTTCTCCTCTGGGACCGTAAACAAAATCTGCAACGAAACCATGTTTTTCACCTTCATAAGACAAGATGATATTGGCCATACCCAATGCAAATCCAGGGAGGTTTGCAAAAGATGTTCCAGGAGCTTCTCTGTTACTTCTGTAATAAGTGTCTATACTTCCGCTTACACTGAAAGTAGATTCCTCTGTTGTTTCCTCAGTTGTTGCCTCCTCTTCTTGTGCATAGATTGTTGCGGTTGCGAGTAAAGCAAGTGATAAAATAGTTGTTTTAAAAAGTTTCATAAATGTAGTTTAAAAAGTTATTGTTTAATTAGTGTTGGTTTAGTCTAAAGTCAGCATAAGCATCCATTCCGTGTTCAGCTAAATCAAGACCTTTTAATTCTTCTTCTTTTTCTACTCGAATACTTCCTCCAGAGACAAGTTTAACGATGAAGAGTAAAATAAAGCTGCAGATTACACAAAAAGCTCCTACAATTCCAACTCCAGCAAGTTGTACAATGAATTGATCAAATCCAGCCATAGCTCCAAAAATTCCTACTGCTAGAGTACCCCAAATTCCGCAAATAAGGTGAACCGCTACTGCACCAACTGGATCGTCTAGTTTAAGTTTATCTATCAGAGAGATACCGAGAACAATGATTACACCTGCGATTATACCAATCAGGATAGCATCGGTAGGACCCATTTGGTCTGCACCTGCAGTAATTCCAACTAATCCACCAAGTACACCGTTCATAAACATTGTTAAATCGAAATTTTTGTAAAGGATGTTTGAAAAAATAGCTGAGGCTACACCACCTGCTGCTGCTGCTAAACATGTAGTAACAAGAGTTAGTGAAGTTAATTCCGGGTCTGCAGAAAGAACTGATCCACCGTTAAATCCGAACCAACCTAACCACAGGATGAGTACACCAGCTGCAGCTAATGGCAAATTGTGACCGGGCAATGCTTTTGGAGTTCCATCAGCATCGAATTTTCCGATACGAGCACCCAGAAGATAAATCGCAATTAATGCTGCCCATCCTCCAACTGAGTGAACTAATGTTGAACCAGCGAAATCATAGAATCCCATTGCATCTAGGAATCCACCTCCCCATTTCCAAGATCCTACTATTGGATAAACTAATCCAACGTAAAGAATTGCGAAGATCATAAAACTATTTAGTTTAATACGTTCAGCAACTGCTCCAGAAACGATTGTAGCTGCTGTTGCTGCGAACATTCCTTGGAATAAAAAGTCGGTCCACCAAGTGTAACCACCATCAGCATATGCTGTTGTCATTCCCCTTCAGGTGCGGCAATTCGAAGCCTGCAAATTTTAAGACACCTAGAGCGCCATCTTCAAATCCAGGGTACATAAGGTTGAAACCACCAAGAGCATAAAGTAGAAGTCCTACTGTAATCACAAAGAAGTTTTTGAATAAAATATTGATTGTGTTTTTTTGTCTAGTTAAACCTATTTCTAGAAAAGAAAATCCTAGGTGCATGAAAAATACTAATGCAGTACAGATCATCATCCAGACATTATTTGCGGTAAAAAGTGCTGTTGTTTCCATAATATAATTTATTGTTTTTGTTTGATTATTGTTTAGTTAAGTGTACTTCCACCACTTTCTCCTGTTCTGATACGAATCGCATCATCTATTGTTGACACAAAAATTTTCCCATCACCAACTGCGCCTGTACCAGCTGCCTCTGTAATAGCTTTGATAGTACGATCTAAAAATTCATCGTTGACTACAATTGCTAAGTGCCTTCTTTGAATGTCCGAGGTACTGTAAGAAATTCCACGATAAACATGTCCTTCTTTTTCATTTCCCACACCAGTTACGTCCCAGTAGCTGAAAAAGTTTACCTCTACTTTATGGAGAGCATCTCTTACGTCTCCAAATTTTGATTTGCGAATAGTCGCTTCTACTTTTTTCATTTTTTTATTGTTTTAAATGATTTTGAGCAAAAATACTTTCAATTCAATATCAATATTAAAATTTTAAGGGTAAAATCTATAACTTTTATGTTATTTTCAATTTTTACACTATAAAATTGAGGGTATGTGTAAATAATTATTAAATATTTATAATTATACCCTATTTTTATGGGGGGGGGTGTATTCTTTTTTTGTTTTTTATACATTTTTAAATACAAAACACAAAAAGTCTTTTGTTAATCAGTTTAGAAAAAATAAATAGGGTTTGATTTCTTATTAGAGTAGTTTAGAAATCCAAAGGCCAATAACAACCATAAGTATTCCAAGAATTATACTTCCTATGGAGTAGAGTAGGGGTTGAAGAATTGAACTTTCGCGAAATAATAGCAAATTATCGAGAGCAAAAGATGAAAATGTTGTTAATCCACCGGTAAATCCAACGATAAAAAAGAAGTGAGCTTCCCCTTTGAGTAAGTCCAGTTTTTGAAGAATTCCAAAAAACAATCCAATTAAAAGACAGCCAATAAGATTTGCTGAAAATGTAGCCAGTGGATATTGTGAATTGAAATTTTTAAAAAGAAGTTGGAGTAGATAACGAAAACTACTTCCTAAACCTCCGCCTATAAAAACCCAAATTAATATTTTCATTATTTTAATATAGCTATTTAAATTTATTTATAAGGAAGATATAATTCGGTTTTCCATTTCAAGGGATTTTCTGTTGCTTCTGGACCTATCTTTTTAATTTTAACAGGGAAAAATCGAATTTCTGGATTGAGGAGATCTATTTCATTGTATAAAATATTCCAAGATTGATCTAAATTTTTATAGATTCCATGGTGAATTCCTTTTAATGCTTTACGCTCATTTTTAGAGTTGCATTTAATTAATGAATCCTGTGGGTTGTGATATCTTTGAATGGGTAGTCCAATTGTCCAGATTTTTTCATCTGAATTCGATAAGGGATTAACGGTAAAAATAGGTCCATTAATATTGATGTTTTGCTTCCGGGCATATTCTGTCAATTGATGAGTTCCTAATTTTAAAAGGGAATCTTGTTCTTCTTCTTTTGATTTATAACTTAATGATAAATGGAATTGTTTTGGAAGTAAAATTTCACCGAGGAATTCGAAACGATGTTGTTCGAGTTTTGACTGCAAGTTTTGATTAATATTTTTTAGTGCTTTTGAACTGTAGCCATTTAACAAATTTTCTAACCCTCCTGATAATAAAGCTTGAATTTTAGTTAAAAAATTCATCTCCCCTTTTATTATTAATTCGAGCTTTTTATCATTTTTGTGAATGTTCCATATAATTTTCAAAGACCTAAACTCCCTTATCTTTATTTCTTGTATTATTTGATTGTGTTCGCTGGTTGATTTAGTTATCAAAATTCCATTTCCTCTTTTACTATTCCATTCTAGGGTTGGATTAATTTTAGAACTCTCTTTGTGGGTGATTTTTATATTAGGATTTTCTTGAATCCAAGGATTCCATTCATGCCAATAATCATAATTGTTTATGTAATCATGTATGGTAGCGGTTGGGATATTGGTGTCTATTGATTTTTCAATAATGATTATCGAGGAGTTATTCTTAACATACAACACAGACACTATGAAAGAAATAAAAATTACACCCAGTATAAATCGTAAATAATTCATGTGTTCAATATTGAATTAAAAAAGAAGCTCAATTCAATTCAAGCTTGGGTAGAATATTTAATAATAAAAAGAATGATAATAGCCAAAATAAATGTAAGGAGAATTTTGAAACTTCCTTTATAATGTATTTGGTGTCCCTTAAAATCCTTTCTGTAAGTAAAAATTATTATTCCAGTAAATGCAATTATAAAAAATACAGCAAATAGGAGTTGCCCATTTGAAAACATAAGCTTAATTTTCTACAAAATTAGACAAATTATAACAATCCCTTTGGATTAGCACCCATGTTGTGAATTCAAGTTTGGATTAATTAATTTTTACACCATAAATCACTAACAATAGATGATAAAAAATGAATTAAAAGCAGTACAAAAGTTCCATGAAGCATTTAACCTAGGGGTAAATCATAAACCTACAGTTGAGGTTTCCGAAAAAATTAAAGAACTGCGGTTCAACTTGATGAAAGAAGAAAATGAAGAATATTTTGAAGCCGTTAAAAATAATGATCTAATTGAGGTAGCAGATGCTCTCGGAGATATGCTCTACATTTTATGTGGAACTATTTTGACACATGGTATGCAACACAAAATTACTGAAGTTTTTGAAGAGATCCAACGTTCAAATATGAGTAAATTGGGACAAGATGGTAATCCGATTTATCGAGAGGATGGAAAGGTTATGAAAGGCCCAAATTATTTTAAACCAAACATAGAAGCTATTCTAAAGTAGTTTTAACCTCATAACGCCATTTAAAAGGATCTTCGGCAATATTGTATTGAATGTTGACAATCTTTTCTTTCAAAAGAGAAGCAAAAGAATCGTCAACATCATCAAGAATGTATTTTTTATTTTGATATCCAAAACCTTTTATTGGACTTACAACCACAGCAGTTCCTGCTCCAAAAATTTCTTTTAAACTGCCTTCTTTTTTGCTTGAAATTAGCTCGTGAATTGATAAAGGGCGTACCTCTGTTTTAATACCCAAATAGTCGGCTATCTTTAGAATACTTTTTCGGGTAACTCCGTCCAAAATCCGATCACTTGTAGGTGTAGTTATTAGGGTATCATTGATTCTAAAGAAGATATTCATGGTGCCGGCTTCTTCTAAAAATTCATGGTTATTGGCATCAGTCCATATGATCTGTTGATAGCCTTCTTTTAGGGCTAATGATGTAGGATAGAACTGCGCTGCATAATTACCAGCAGCTTTTGCATAACCAACACCACCAGATGCAGCGCGACTGTACTTTTCTGCAACTTGAACATAAACATCTCCACCTGCATAATAGCTAGCAACTGGTGAGCAAATGATCATAAACTTGTACGCATTGGAAGCTGTGGCTTGAACCCCAGCTTGACTAGCAAAAACAAATGGACGAATGTAGAGTGAATTTCCAACTCCTTTTCTAATCCATTCTTTATCGATTGCTAATAATTTTTCTAGTCCCTCAAAAAAGTATTCTTTAGGGAATTCGGGGATGGATAAACGTTTTGATGATTTATTAATACGTTCAAAATTCTGATCTGGACGAAACATCCAAACGCGATCTTTATCATCTTTGTAAGCTTTCATCCCTTCAAAAACTGCCTGTCCATAGTGAAAAACACTTGAGGAAGGATCCAGCTGAATGGGTTGGTAGGGTAGGATTTCTGGAGCACCCCATTTTCCATGAATAAAATCACATACAAACATGTGATCGGTAAAAATTTCGCCGAAGTTTAGATTGTCAAAATCGACGTTTGATATTTTAGATTTTTGAACTAGTACAGTATTCATTTCAATGGGCTTAGGCTACAAAACTAGATATTAATTTTTATATTTTAATTTAATTGTCACGGTATTTACTATTTTTTTTTATTGATATTTGCTTAATTTTAAAACATTAAAAAGAGAAAGTCATAACCGCAGACGGTAGCCCTACTTTTTACATGGAGGAATGGGATGAATACTATCATTCAATGCATGGAGCTTACAACGAAGCGGTTCATGTTTACATTGAATCGGGTTTAAATTTTTGGAATTCAAATTACAACTCTGATAACACCTTGTGTAGAATTTTTGAAATGGGATTTGGTACGGGACTCAATACACTTCTTACCCTAGAAACTGCCATTGAACAAAACTTAAATATTCAATATGAAACCATAGAGCCTTTTCCTTTGGATTATCAAGAAATTAGAGATTTAAATTTTGAACCTTTTTTTATTCAAAAAAACTCTGAAGCTCTTTTCAAAAAATTGCATTTGGCTCCATGGGAACAAAATTTCCAGATTAATGAACATTTCAATGTTTTGAAAAAGAAAACAACACTTTCGGATTTCAATCCACTAACAAAGTATGATTTGATTTACTATGATGCATTTGGTTTTAGGGTTCAACCAGAGATGTGGTCCGAAGAAGCTCTTCGACCTTTAATTGAATCTTTGTCACATCAAGGTGTTTTTGTAACCTATTCAGCAAAAGGTAGTGTTCGTAGAATTTTGGAGTCTTTTGGATTAAATGTATTTCGTATTAAAGGACCACCAGGAAAACGTGAAATGATAAGAGCTATTCGACTTTAATTGTATTTTTACAAAAAAAAGTATGAGGATATTGATCAGTGGTGCAACTGGTTTAGTTGGTAAAATTTTGGTGAAGCAAGCATTACTTGAAGGGCATAAAATACATTTTTTGACTACCCAAAAATCTAAACTACAATCCATTGAAGGTGCCAAGGGTTTTTACTGGAATCCCAATACAAATCAAATTGATGTTTCTTGTTTTGATGGAGTTGACAGTTTGATTCATTTAGCTGGTGCAACTGTTTCTAAGCTTTGGACCAAAAAATACAAACAGGAAATTTTAGAAAGTCGACTTTTGACAACCCAACTATTAGTTGAAAGTCTCCATAAAACTCAACACCAAGTTAAGACTGTTGTTTCTGCATCTGCTGTAGGTATTTACCCATCTTCATTGGACAAAATTCATAAGGAAGATGATCCTTCATTCCCAAATTCATTTATGCAAAAAGTTGTTTTGGATTGGGAAGGCATGGTAGATCGTTTTTCGGATTTGGAAATCAAGGTTTCAAAACTTAGAATAGGTTTAGTTTTAGCAAAAGATGGAGGGGTCTTAGCAACTTTAAAAATCCCAACAAAATTTGGAATTGGAGCTGCATTTGGCAATGGAAAACAATGGCAATCATGGATTCACATTGCTGATTTGGCTACTTTATTTTTAAGAGCCGCAACCGATAAGTGGCAAGGAGTTTTTAATGCAGTTGCACCTGAGGTGATTTCTCAGAATCAATTTATTAAACAAATAGCAAAATCAATTAACAGGCCTTTTTTTATGCCACCCATACCAAAGTTTTTACTACAAATATTGGTTGGAGAAATGAGTACTTTGGTTTTGAATAGTCATAATGTAAGCGCAAAAAAGTCCAAGAAAAAGGATTTAAATATCAATTTCCTACTTTACAAAAAGCTTGTGAAAATTTATTGTAATTATTTAGGGTGACATTTTGACAATTTAAATGATTTGGCAGTACTTTTGCAGCTTAGATCAAAAATAATTTAATGAGTACGTCAGAGGAATCTAAAAAAAGTCTAAAAAAGCAGCACCAAAAAAAGCTGCATCAAAAAAAGGAGCTTCAAAAGAAGCCAAAGAACTTGTTGCAGTTAAAGAAGCTTTAGAAACAGAAAAAGATAAATATTTACGATTATTTGCTGAGTTCGAAAATTTTAAAAAACGTACCTCAAAAGAAAGAATCGAATTATTTAAAACAGCTGGTCAAGATGTTATTACAGCTTTATTGCCAATACTTGACGATTTTGATCGAGCAATAAAGGAAGCGGATAAGTCCGAAAACTCCTCAGAGTTTGAAGGATTTAGATTAATAAGCAATAAGTTAGTTGAAAGCTTAAAGTCTAAAGGGTTAGAGCCAGTTTCTGTGGAGGCAGGAGAAACTTTCGATTCTGAAGTTCATGAAGCAATTACTCAAATCCCTGGTGGAGATGATCAGCAAGGCAAAATAATTGATGTAATTGAAAAGGGGTATAAATTGGGTGATAAGATTTTGCGATATCCGAAAGTAGTAGTAGGACAATAAATTAGACATCACTTGTAGTGATCTAAAATACAATATATGAAACAAGATTATTATGATATTTTGGGGGTGTCAAAAGGAGCATCAGCTTCTGAGATAAAAAAAGCATATCGTAAAAAAGCAATTGAATTCCATCCAGACAAAAATCCAGGAGATTCGAACGCAGAAGCTAAGTTTAAAGATGCAGCCGAGGCATATGAAATCCTAGGAGACGATGATAAAAAAGCCAAATATGATCAATTCGGTCATGCTGCTTTTGATGGAAGCCAAGGTTTTGGTTCTGGTGGAATGAATATGGAAGATATCTTTAGTCAATTTGGAGATATTTTCGGTGGTGGTTTCAGCGGAGGTTTCAGTAGTGGTTTTGGAGGCGGAGGTCAAAGACGTGCCAAAGGAAGTAACCTTAGAATCCGAGTTAAACTTACTCTCGAAGAGATAGCAACTGGTGTTGAAAAGAAAGTAAAAGTTAGACGTAAAGTCCAAGCAAAAGATGTTACTTATTCAACCTGTACTAATTGTAATGGAACGGGACAAACTGTTCGAATAGCAAATACCATATTGGGACGTATGCAAACTGCAGTTACTTGCCCTAGCTGCTCTGGAACAGGTCAAATCATTTCAAATCGACCCAAAGGGAGTGACTCTCAGGGAATGATAAATGAAGAGGAAACGGTCTCGATCAAAATCCCAGCTGGAGTAGAAGACGGGATGCAATTAAAAGTTTCTCAAAAAGGTAATTCAGCACCTGGAAACGGTGTGTCTGGAGATTTAATTGTGCTTATTGAAGAACATCCTCACAGTCGTTTCATGCGTGAGGGCAGCCATATTCATTACGATTTATACATCTCTATTTCAGAGGCTGCATTGGGAGTTTCAAAAGAATTTGATTTGCTCGAAGGAAAAGTGCGAATCAAATTAGAATCAGGAATCCAATCAGGGAAAACACTTCGCTTGAGAGGAAAAGGACTTCCCGATGTAAATCGCTATGGTAATGGAGATTTGCTTGTGCATATTAATGTTTGGACACCAAAAACACTAAATAGAGAGCAAAAACAATTTTTTCAGAAAATGATGGAAGATGAAAATTTTATTCCTAAACCTGAAAAATCAGATAAATCTTTCTTTGAAAAAGTAAAAGATATGTTTGCCTAGAGGTCAATCATGACAGTATATTTTCATTGAAAAGATTAGTTCTTTCAAAATTGTTTTTACCTTTTTAAAATCAATTTTACCCCAACCTTATTTTTAAGTTGGGCTTTGTTTTTAGCTCTTTTTTTGTTTTATCTTTGAATATATTATTGGATCTAAATGCAGAGAATACTTGATTTTTTAAATTACAATTTTACTATCGGTTCTTCGATTTCATTTACAGTACAATCCATTCTAATTATTCTTATTGTATTTGTCTTTACAAGTTATCTTCTAAAACTCATACGACGAATAGTCTCCAGAACTCTAAACGAACAAGCAAAATACACTTTTCAGAGTATTTTTTCTTTCATAAATTATTTTGTTTATCTAATCGTTATTCTTTTAACTTTTGATAATATTGGTCTAGATGTAACTGCCGTTTTTGCAGCTTCTGCTGCATTGTTAGTGGGCGTAGGTTTAGCATTACAAACGTTCATTCAGGATATCATTTCGGGTGTTTTTATTATTGCTGATCAAACCGTTCACATAGGAGATATCATTCAACTTGATGGACAAGTTGGAAAGGTTGAAAACATTAAATTAAGAACTACCAGAGCAGTTACTATTGATAACAAAGTATTAATTATACCCAATCATAAATTTTTAACTTCTATTCTTTACAATTGGACCGAAAACGGAACATTAACTACGGAGTACATTCGGGTTGGCGTTGCTTATGGATCTGATTTAGATTTAGTCAAAAAATTATTGGTTGACCTTACATCCAGTTTCCCTGAAATTTTAAAAAACCCTAAACCTTTTGTCATTTTTAATGATTTTGGAGACAATGCTTTGGATCTTAAATTAGCTATTACTCTTAATAATAGCTTTGCTGCTGAGCGATTAAAGAGTAGGGTAAGATTTAAAATTAATGAAGTATTCAAAACTCATAATATTGAGATACCTTTCCCCCAAAGAACAGTTTGGATTAACCAAGTAGAACCGCATTCAAATGACTAAAATTTTAATTATTGAAGATGAAGAACCCATTCGTCGCGTTCTCAAGAAAATTTTAAGCGAAGAGAATAATAATTTTGAGTTATTCGAAGCCGTAGATGGAAAGCAAGGAATCAATCTAATCCTAGAAGAGGATTATGATCTTATTTTGTGTGACATCAAAATGCCAAAAATAGATGGACTTGAAGTTCTGGAAACTGCAAGAAATAAGGGGGTGACAATCCCATTTATTATGTTAACGGGGCATGGTAATGTTGAGACAGCTGTTCACGCCATGAAAAACGGTGCTTATGATTTCATTCCTAAACCCCTGATTTGAACCGCCTTCTTATCTCAGTTCGAAATGCCATCGAAAGTAAACACTTGATTAAAGAGAATGTATTTCTAAAAAGAAAATTGCCAAGAAGTATGAAATCATTGGAAAATCATCTAAAATTAAAGAGGTGATTAAAATGATTGATAAAGTAGCACAAACCCAAGCAAGAATATTAATAACGGGTCCTAATGGCACAGGGAAAGAATTAGTTGCAAACCAGATTCATCAAAAAAGTAATCGGAGTAAGTACCCGCTAATTGAAGTAAACTGTGCAGCAATCCCTTCAGAATTGATAGAGAGTGAACTTTTTGGCCATCTCAAAGGAGCATTTACCTCTGCAATAAAGGATCGAAAAGGTAAGTTTGAGGCTGCTTCAGGTGGAACCTTATTCTTAGATGAAATTGGGGATTTGAGTCTGAGTGCTCAAGCAAAAGTTCTTCGTGCACTGCAAGAAAACAAAGTACAAAGGGTTGGGAGTGACAAAGATATTTCTGTTGATGTACGTGTTTTAGCTGCTACAAATAAAAACCTAAGGAAAGAAATAACAGCAGGTCGATTTCGAGAAGATTTGTATCATAGATTAGCAGTTATTTTGATTGAAGTACCACCTCTTGCTCAAAGAACCGATGATATCCCAATACTCACTGAACATTTTATAAATCAAATTGCTTCAAAGGACGGAATACCTGTGAAGAAGATCGATTCTGAAGCTTTTGATCTCTTGAAACAATACCCTTGGTCTGGAAACATCAGAGAATTGCGTAATGTTATAGAACGACTCATGATTTTGGGAGACAATCCAATAACTAAAAAAAACATTATACAATTTGCACCAAAATAATTTTTATTATGAAAAAAATATGCCTCCTTTTATTACTCTTTTTTGGATTTGCCCAAGCTCAAGATTCTAAAGAAATTGAAACCCAGTTGAAATCAATTTACTCCACCGCACTGCTAAACGGTAAAAGTTATTCTTGGTTAGAACATTTATCTGTTCAAATTGGAGGACGATTATCAGGTTCATTGAATGCGGAGCGTGCCGTGGATTGGGGAAAAGAGGAGTTGGATTTGTTGGGTCTTGATCGTGTATGGTTACAACCTGTAATGGTTCCAAAATGGATTCGTGGAACTTTTGAATATGCACACATTGAAACAAGTCCAGGTAATACAATTAATGTTCCAGTCTGTGCACTTGGAGGATCTGTCGCTACTCCAATTGCTGGAATTCGATCAGAAGTAATTGAAGTTGACGGAATCAGTGCCCTTAAAAAGTTAACTAAAAAGGATGTATCAGGAAAGATAGTGTTCTTTAACAGACCAATGCAAGCCGACTTAATCAATACTTTTGAGTCATATTCAGGCTGTGTTGACCAACGATATTCTGGTGCTGAAGAAGCTGCAAAGTTAGGAGCAGTTGCTGTAATTGTTCGTTCTGTAAATTTAAGATTAGATGATTTCCCTCATACTGGATCAATGAGTTATGGTGATTTATCCATGCGGAAAAGAATTCCTGCTGCAGCAATAAGTACCAATGGCGCCGAATTGTTGAGTTCAATGTTGGCTTTGAATCCGGAACTTCGTTTTTATTTAAAACAAAATTGTAAAAATTTACCTGATGTTCAATCTTACAATGTAATAGGAGAAATTAAAGGATCCGAAAAACCTGATGAAATAATGGTAGTAGGTGGACATTTGGATTCTTGGGACCTTGGGGGCGGTGCTCATGATGATGGAGCTGGAGTTGTACAGTCTATGGAGGTTTTACGTTTATTTAAAGAAATTGGTTACCAGCCTAAAAGGACGTTAAGAGTTGTCCTTTTTATGAATGAAGAAAACGGTATGCGAGGAGCAACCAAATATGCCTCTGTTTCAAAAGCAAAAAAAGAAAACCATGTATTTGCACTTGAATCTGACGCTGGTGGTTTTACACCAAGAGGATTCTCGATTGACACTTCTCCAGAAAAATTAAAAATTATTCAAAGTTGGGAACCTTATTTCAAACCTTATCTAATACATCTGTTTGTTAAGGGTGGAAGTGGAGCAGATGTTGGTCATTTAAAAACAGATGCAAATATTTTAGCAGGCCTTCGGCCAGACTCGCAGCGTTATTTTGATTACCATCATGCTGCAAATGATACCTTTGACAAAATTAATAAAAGAGAATTAGAACTTGGATCTGCAACAATGGCAGCTCTTGTTTACTTGATAGACTTCTTTAGCCTTTAACTTGAAATTTATTGAAATCATACACCAAAGAGTTTAGAAAAAATTTTAATCTAGCCTTTCCGGTCATGTTGGGATTATTGGGACACACATTTGTCCAATTAATTGACAACATAATGGTTGGGCAGTTAGGTACAACCGAGCTGGCATCAGTTTCGTTAGGAAATAGTTTTGTTTTTGTTGCAATGTCTTTGGGAATTGGTTTTTCTACTGCAATAACCCCTTTAGTAGCAGAAGCAGATGGCAGTTCAGACATAAAACGCGTTGCAGATGTTTTTACTCATGGTGTTTTGATGTGCAGCTTTTTGGGCTTATTCTTGTTTCTAGGAGTCTATTTTTCCAGAAATATTATGTTTTCCATGGGGCAACCTCAAGAGGTTGTATCACTTGCTTTCCCTTATTTAAATTGGGTTTCAGCTTCTCTTATTCCTTTAATTGTTTTTCAAGCCTACAAGCAATTTTCAGATGGATTATCACTGACTAGACCAGCGATGTATGCTACTTTATTTGGAAATGGAATCAATATTAGTTTGAATTATGTACTGATTTTTGGCTATTTTGGGTTTCCTAAACTCGGGGGTAGAGGGAGCAGCAATTGGAACTTTAATTGCACGTTTAGTAATGTTGATTTACATGATTATTTACATAAAGTATCATAAACAGTTTAGTGTTTACAAACTATCAATAAAATTGAATCAAGTTCGCAGATTCTTGATTCATAAAATTTTAAAACTAGGTTTTCCCTCTGCATTACAAATGTTGTTCGAAGTAGCATTTTTTACAGCAGCTGTTTGGATGTCTGGTGGACTGGGAACAAATGAACAGGCTGCAAATCAAATTGCATTAAACTTATCATCTATGACTTTTATGGTTGCAATGGGTTTAAGTGTAGCAGCTATGATTCGAGTTGGTAATCAACTTGGAAAAAAAGATTTTGTAGAATTAAGGCGTGTTGCTTTTTCTATTTTCTTTTTAATAGGAGTCATTGATTTATTTTTTTGTTTGATTTACTTAACATTTAGTGAGGACCTTCCTTGGATTTATTTAGAAAACAAAGGGTCTTTAACTCCAAAAGATACTTTAGAAGTTATTGTCATCGCATCTTCATTATTGATAGTCGCAGGTTTTTTCCAAATTACAGATGGACTGCAGGCAGTTATTCTAGGCGCTCTCAGGGGCTTACAAGACGTAAATGTTCCAACTGCTTTTATCTTTATTTCTTATTGGGTAATTGGTTTTCCTGTTTCCTATTATCTAGCTTTTTTCACATTTTGGGGAGCTACAGGCATATGGATTGGTTTACTAACAGGACTGTCCTCTTCTGCAATTTTACTATTTTTACGTTTTCAATATCTTACCAATAAATTAATTCAAGTTAAATAAGCCCATTATGGAAGTACCAAAGTTTTTAATTGCAGATAATTCAACTTTAGAAGAAGAAATTTTTGTACTTCACATGGAGTATCCTCGTTTTCTTTTGAATGTTTCTAATGATGATATTTTGTGGTTAGAAGAATTTACAAAAGAAGATGAAGATGAATTATCAAAAGTTACTGAAAGCTTAATCGATGAAGCCCTTGTTTTTTTCGATTCAGAGATTGAAAATCTACAATAATGATCGATCAAATTTTAGAGTTCGATACTTCACTTTTTTTATTGCTCAACAGATTGGGTACTCCTTTTTTTGATCCATTTTGGATGCTGATTACCAACAAAATAAGTAATATAATTATTTATTTGTTTCTGCTTTTATGGTATTTTCAAATGAAAGGAGGCAAAGCTACTTTTTTGATTTTACTTTTTGTCGGACTGTTGATTTTAGTGACAGATCAAACAACCAATTTATTTAAATATGGTTTTGAACGTTTAAGGCCTTGTCATAATCAAGAAATAGCCGACATCATGAGAATCGTCAAAAAAGGATGTGGAGGTTTATATGGTTATTTTTCAGGTCACGCCTCCAATTCATTTGCATTATCCACCTATTTTTCACTTCTGTTTGCAAATCGATACCCCAAGTTAAAGTTTGCTTTGTTTTTTATGGCATCATTAGTAGCATACAGCCGAATTTACATAGGAGTTCATTACCCATTGGATGTAATTTCAGGAGCGTTATTTGGAACATTGTGGTCATTAAGTTTCTTTTATGTCAGTCTGAAATTTTCCTATCGATTTTTCCCAAAAGTTTCTCTAGAACTTTGAGAAAACGTATTGAGTTTTTTGATGATATCTTTCATCAGTATGGAGAACTGTATTTGGGAAATGAGGTATGTTGGGTCCATTCGAAAATTTTTGAGTTTCTAAACAAATGCCATTTATTATTTCGGGCTTAAATACGACCATTCCAGGTTGATCTGTCAAGATATCCATTTGAATTTTCGTTGTTTTTGCTCTTAATCTAGCTTTAACGGTATCTTTTTGCCGAAGAACAAAACAATCATAATAGCGGAAATTATTTATTAGCCTCAGTTTATTTCGATCAAAATCGGTCTTATGGACTTCAATAAAATTACCAGTTGGAAGAAGATCAGGGCCGAATTCTAAAACATGATCAGCATTGATCTGTAATTCATGATCAATCAAATTGGGCATACCACTCAAATTAAAGTAACTGTGATTGGTTATGTTGATAGGTGTTGATTCAGTGGTTGTTCCTTTGTATTCTATCTGAAAAATATTGCCTTGAAGACTGTATTTGAGTGAAACTTTGACAATACCTGGATGTCCTTTTGGGATAGGAAAACACTTATGCTCTAAAACAACATGAGGAACGGTTCCGTGATACAAATCGGTTATTTTCCAGGTTAAACCACTCCATCCTTGTTGCCCACCATGAAGTTGAATCCCATTTTCATTATCAATATGAAAGGTTTTGTTATCGATTGAATATTTCTCACTAATTCTACCTGAATAGCGTCCAATGCATGCTCCCAAATACCAAGGGTTGTCTAGGTAGTCATCCGAATGTTTTTTACCTATAACTACATTTGTTTTTCCAAACCACAGCTCTTTTATTATTCCTCCATAGGGTAAAACAACTAATTTTAAATCTCGATTTATTAGGGCAATTTCTTTCAAGTATTAATTAGATTTTTCTTTGAGTAATTCTGGATATGTTTTTTGAAATCTTCTAAGACGAGGAATAGAAACCTGTTGAACATAAGGATTATTTGGATTCAATCGCTCGTAGTTTTGATGGTACTCTTCTGCATAATAAAACTTTTCTAGGGGTTTCACCTCGGTTACAATTTCATTGATAAAGATATTTTTCTCCTCCAAATATTCAATGTATTTCTGAATGGCTTCTCGCTCATTTTCATTTGTGTAAAAGGCTATTGACCTGTATTGAGTGCCACGATCTGGCCCCTGTCTGTTAGCTGTGGTTGGGTCATGAGATCCGAAAAAAACTTGAATTAATGTTCCAAATGAAACTATTTTGGGATCATAAATAATTTCAACAGATTCAGCGTGCCCAGTTTTTCCAGTTCCAATCTGATTGTAGTTTGGGTTTTTTGTTTCACCCCCGAATAACCCGAATAAACTTCATGGACACCTTTAACACTCTCGTAAATTGCCTCTACACACCAAAAGCAGCCTGCTGCAAAATAGGCTTTTTTAATCCCTCTTGAACTTTTTCGGTTGGCGACCAAATTTGCTCATCACGATCAATGGGTTTTGTTCCATTTGTTAAACATGTTTGAAAAATGAGAACGCTAATTAGTGTAAGAGTTGCTTTCATAAAGTCTAATTTTTTTATTATTCAAAAGATTTACAAATATCGATCAAAAATTTTAAACCCCTCTTCAAACAGAAATCTATAAACTTTCACAACTTGAATTTAATTTGTTAAGACAGTTACAATTACCCCAACATTCTAATTGGCCGCTTTTCAAAATTACCCTTACAATTGGGACATATGCTATTTAAAACATTAGTAACACAATCGATACAATAAGTACATTCATAGGAACAAATCATTACATTTTCATCTGTTGATTTGAGAAGACTGTTGCAATGTTCACAATTTTTTTTCATTTCTAACATAACATTTATTTGTAGGGTTTACTCCAATTAATACTGAGGGGAACTAATAAAAAAGTTGGTCCTAGCCAAATTATCAGCTGTGGAACCTCAAAAGGAAAATTTTGAGCATTTACAACAATAAAAGCAGTTAATGCTGAAATGTAGCTACCCATCATCCGTCCAATATGAATGAGCATCCAATAGTTTGCTTTTTTTGATTACCTAAATAATTTCTAATATCCATTCTAACATTGATCAGTCCGATAAGACCAAAAACCAACATTATTATTCCAACTTGTTCGGAATAATAAATCAAGTAACTTCCTTTTCCTATGAAATAACAACCACTCAATAACATACCTAGGGTTAAAAACCAATCAATAAAGGCAGGTTTTTGCCCTTTTCCCAATAAGCGTAAGCGCATGTAACGATCACCAGTTCCTACAAGATACACAGTTAAGACCCCTATAATAAACAAAAATACATTAGGATGAATAAGAGCCAGAATTAATGAAGAAATCCCAGTACTTACCATAAAAAAGACAAATAATCTTCCAATTTGACGGTGTTGTTTTCCAACTTTTTTTCGGATGATATTTATCGTTCCAAGCGCAAGACCTGAGAAACCCGAAATGATATGAATAATCAAAGTAATTTGATAAAGTAGCTTTAAGGTTAACATAAATAAGATCTAGATATTTTGGTGAAAGATTTTCCAAACTACATAAAATAATCAATATTTGAGAGAATACAAGAAGTTAGTTTTCTACTTCAAAACACTATTGAACAAAAGTAAGCCACTCTTCCACAAAGGACTTCCAGCTGTATTTGTTTTTACTTTTATTCATGTTTTCAGTTGCTTTAGAAAGTTGTTCTGGATCCAAAAGGAATGCAATTTTGCTCGATAAATCCAAAGGATTTTGATTACTAATTTTCCCAGTCTGATCACTCTGAATAGGTGTTTTGAGACCAGCTAGATCTGTTGCAACAACTGGAGTTTCATAATAATAGGCAAGTGGAGTAATCCCACTTTGGGTTGCTGTTTTGTATGGCTGAACGATAACGTCTGTAGCACAAAAATAATCTCGAGCAACTTCAAAAGGCACAAATTTATTTACGATTCGAATTCTAGAATTAAGACCTAATTTCTTTATTTGACTCCGATATTTTTCAATTTTGTCATAAAACTCCCCAACGATTAAAAGCTCGGTTTTGGAATCGAACAATGGATTTGTTGCCATGGCATCAATCAGTAAATCTAGACCTTTGTAGGGGCGAATCAATCCAAAAAATAATAAGAAAGGTGTTTCGGATTCGAGTTTTAATTTTTTGCGGGCTTCTTCCTTTGTAATTGGTCTTGGTAGATCTGTTGCAATTGGGTGAAAACCCTTATTTGTAGGCAGTTTTACATCCTTAATTATTTCTGAATGAACCGCTTCTGAAAGTGTGGTCATTAAATGCATTGAATCAGAAAAATAACGATTCAACATTCTATCCCAGGGTTTTGGTTCGTGAGGTTTCCAATTATCTACAAGGGAAACTTTTTTAATGGAAGGTTTTAGATTTCTTGCAATACTTCCCAATGCTGGAGCCAAAAATGGAGTCCAATACCTAAAAACCACTACTTCTGGATTTTTATCATTGATGTTGGTTGCAATTTTTTTCCAGTTAAAAGGATTGTAAGCATGAATTTTTCGGTGGATTGGAAAAGAAAATTCTTTCTTCGAAGTTTGATATTGTGTTTTACCAGGAAAAGCAATACTGGGATACAGGTTTGTATAAGTCCAAAGTTCAAAAGAAATATTTTGATTAACAAGCTCTGTGGCAAAGGCATGATTTGTATCTGCAATTCCTCCCCTAAAAGGATGTGCAGGTCCCAATAGAATAAGGTTTAATTTTTCTTTGGGGGCCATTTATTGGACTATTATGGATCGTTGGGGTAGTTTATTGAAGATCCAAAGTGTACTAGTCAAAGTTACTGCAAAGTAAACTGTAACTCCTAAGGCAAATAAAGTGTCAATTGACCAAACCAAACTTTGAGAAGGGTGAAGTAAAATACACAGCCCAATTAGAGATCGAGTTATTTCGAATATCACTGCCCATTTATGACCATCCATCAATGAGGTAAATCCGAATATCGTCGTGGCAATTAAGATTCCGTATGAAACCCTTGAAAAAACATCTAAATCACCAAAGGAACTGAGAAATAAAAAGATAAAGACATTCAAACTAATAAATTGGAATAGAGCAATTATCTTGTGTTTGAAAGAGTAGTTTAGCGCATATTTTTTTTGATTATTGACATCAATTTTTTCAATTGGAAATCGTTTGGAGACATCTTCTGGTCTCCATCCTGTTGGCATAAACCATAGCTTGATTTTATCAAACCAATTTTTTGTGTACCAAGCATCTTTAGCAAGACCCCAATTATGCTGAAAATTAATTAAAATGGGATTCCATGTTTGAACGGGTTTTAGTGTTCCATAAACACAAGGAACATCATCCAATTCCTCCTGAAAAGTACCAAATATTCGATCCCAAACACAAAAAATTGCTGATAAATTTTTGTCGACATACTCTGGGTTAATTGCGTGATGAACTCTGTGCTGTGAGGGAGTTACAAAAATATATTCAAACCATCCTAATTTTCCAATATGGCGGGTGTGATACCAAAATTGCCCGAAAAGGTGCAAGGGTGCCAAGATTATGATGACCTTGTGAGGAATTCCAAGAATTGCGGCGGGAAGTAAAAACAAGGCACCAAATCCGATCAAACTTGATATGCTTTGTCTTAAAGCGCAAGCTAAATTAAATTCTTCACTGCTGTGATGAACAACATGGCGGTTCCAAAATACGTTAATTGAATGATTGAGTCGATGATTCCAATAACTTGAAAAATCGATACATATGAAAGCCACAAAATAAAGTAGAATAGTTTCTTCAATGGTTATTATGGCAAGGGTTTCTCTTAAAAAGGGATATGAGATTAGGATAATCCCAATACCTAAAACATCTTTGATCAAATTTGTAGTTCCAGAGCTCAGACTGGAGAGAGTGTCCATGAAAGTATAGGTCTGTTTTTTTGTCCATATTCCATAGAGAATTTCGATAAGTATAAGTACCAAAAAACTAGGTAGGGCAATTAATAAAACTTTAGCATACATTTCCATCAACTACATATTTTGATGAAAGTTACAAATTAATTTTTGCCCACCAATACCCATTGACCAGAAGAGATAAGTTGCTCTGCTTGTTTGTATTTCAAAACTTTGCTCTCACCATTTTGGACATTCTTAATTGTAACTCGATCATTACGTCCAATTTTTGGTAATTCTCTTACAACGGTTTCAATGGTTTGTCGTGATCTTTGACCTGCATTTGCTCCTATTGAACGACTTTTTTCTGCCAATTCCTCAGTATTCAAAACA
This sequence comes from Candidatus Arcticimaribacter sp., assembly GCA_038142965.1. Classification (GTDB taxonomy): domain Bacteria; phylum Bacteroidota; class Bacteroidia; order Flavobacteriales; family Flavobacteriaceae; genus Arcticimaribacter. Next base: position 288,210 of record JAYQLC010000001.1, read on the forward strand.
TCATCTTTGGTAGTTTTATATTTATCTTTTCTATTGGAACGTTTTGCTTCTTGTATTTTGGTATTATCGTTTGACGGAATGGAACCTTTGAGTAGGAAAGACAATACTTCTTTGTTCAAACGCGCCATCATTCCTTTAAACAACTCAAATGCCTCAAATTTGTAGATTAATAAAGGATCTTTTTGTTCATGGACAGCTAATTGAACAGACTGTTTCAATTCATCCATTTTCCGCAAATGATTTTTCCAAGCTTCATCTAGTAAGGCTAGAGTTATGTTGCGTTCAAAATCTTCGATTAAATTTTTTCCCTTACTGTTGTAAGCAGTTTCTAGGTGGGTTACAACATTGAGTGTTTTATTACCATCTGTAAAAGGGACTACTATTTTTTCATATTTATTGTTAGGATTTTCATAAACCTGCTTGATCACCGGAAAGGTTAGTGTTGCATTGATTTCCGTTTTTTGCTGGTAATATTGATATACAGTTTCATACAGTTTGTCAGTCAATTCTCTTTCAGTCATTGAAGAAAATTCTTCTTCTAGAACGGGAGCTGTGATTGAAAAATTACTAATGATTTCAAATTCAAAATTTTTAAAATCCTCAGTTTGTTTGTTGTTTAGAACGATTTCTTCACAAACTTCAAACAACATATTTGCAATGTCAACTTTTAAACGATCTCCCTGTAATGCATGTCTTCTTCGTTTGTAAATTACCTCACGTTGAGCATTCATGACATCATCGTACTCTAAGAGTCTTTTTCGTATTCCAAAGTTGTTTTCTTCTACTTTCTTTTGAGCACGCTCAATAGATTTTGTCATCATTGAGTGTTGAATCACTTCACCTTCTTCTAATCCCATACGATCCATCACTTTGGCCACACGATCTGATCCAAATAAACGCATTAGGTTGTCTTCTAAAGAGACAAAAAATTGTGAGCTTCCTGGATCCCCTTGTCTTCCAGAACGACCTCTCAACTGTCGATCAACTCTTCTAGAGTCGTGTCTTTCTGTACCTACAATAGCAAGCCCACCGGATGCTTTTACTTCATCAGATAATTTGATGTCTGTTCCACGCCCGGCCATGTTGGTTGCGATCGTCACAATTCCAGGATTCCCAGCCTCTGCAACAATATCTGCTTCTTTTTGTGAAGTTTTGCATTTAGAACGTTGTGGTGTATTTTTCTGATATGCAACATTTTGCTTAAAAGTTCTGATATTTCAACAGATGTTGTACCAATCAAAACGGGTCTACCGGCCTCGGAAAGTTTTGAAACCTCATCAATGACTGCATTGTATTTTTCCCTTTTGGTCTTGTAGATAAGATCATTTTCATCTTTTCTGGCAATGGGTCTATTGGTTGGAATTTCAACTACATCAAGCTTGTAAATTTCCCAAAATTCACCAGCCTCAGTAATCGCTGTCCCTGTCATTCCAGAAAGTTTGTGGTACATTCTGAAGTAATTTTGAAGGGTAACTGTCGCAAAAGTTTGGGTAGCAGCTTCTATTTTTACATTTTCTTTTGCTTCTATTGCTTGGTGTAAACCATCAGAATACCTTCTTCCATCCATAATTCGCCCTGTTTGTTCATCAACAATCATGACTTTGTTATCCATCACAACATATTCAGTATCTTTTTCAAAGAGTGTGTAGGCCTTGAAAAGTTGATTCATCGTATGAATTCGCTCACTTTTTATTCCAAAGTCTTTAAATAAAACTTCTTTCTGGGCAGCTTCCTCTTCAGAATTTAAACCTGAATTTTCTATCTTGGCGATCTCCATCCCAATGTCTGGGAGTACAAAAAAGTTTTCTTCTTGTACACTTTTGGATAAATATTCAACTCCTTTTTCAGTCAGGTCAACTTGATTATTTTTTTCATCAATTACAAAATAAAGATCAGCATCAATAATATGCATTTCTCTATTATTGTCTTGCATGTAATAATTTTCTGTTTTTTGAAGCAATTGCTTGATCCCTTCTTCACTCAGAAATTTGATCAAAGCTTTATTTTTCGGCAATCCTCTGTATGCTCTTAACAAAAGGATTGCTCCTTCGGTTGTGTCACCAGCAGCGATTTTCTTTTTTGCTTCAACCAATACAGAAGTAAGCAAGGTTTTTTGTTTTACAAATAACTCTGAAACCTTTGGTTTTAATTGATCAAATTCATGTCGATCACCTTGAGGCACTGGACCAGAAATAATCAAAGGTGTTCTTGCATCATCAATCAAAACAGAATCTACTTCATCAACGATTGCATAATGATGTTTTCGTTGGACTAAATCTTCGGGTGTATGAGACATATTATCACGTAAATAATCAAAGCCAAACTCATTATTTGTTCCGTAAGTTATGTCTGCTAAATATGCTTTTCTTCTCTCAGGACTATTCGATTGATGATGATCAATACAGTCAACGGTTAATCCATGAAATTCAAATAAAGGAGCCATCCAAGCACTATCTCGTTTTGCTAAGTAGTCGTTTACTGTAACTAGATGTACACCTTTCCCAGTTAATGCATTGAGGTAAACCGGTAAAGAAGCTACTAGGGTTTTACCCTCTCCAGTCTGCATCTCAGCAATTTTTCCTTGATGTAAAGTAATCCCCCCGATTAGTTGAACATCATAATGAATCATGTCCCATGTGATAGGCTTTCCAGCTGCATCCCATGTGTTTGCCCACAAAGCATGATCTCCTTCAAGAGTAACATAGGCTTTTTCTTGAGCAAACTCACGATCTTTTGCCGATGCTTTTACTTGTATTTGTGTGTTGTGAACAAATCGTCTTGCAGTTTCTTTTACTACGGCAAACGCTTCAGGAAGAATTTCGTTCAGACAATCCTCTGTTTCTTTCAAAGCTTTTGCCTCTAGAGAGTCTATCGTGTCGTAAATATCTTCTCTTTGATCAATGTCTGTTAAGTTTTCTAATTCTTTTTCAGGTCAACTATCTGCTGATCAATCGATTTTCTTGCCTCGTTAATTTTATTTTTAAAACCTGAAGTTTTATCACGCAATTCGTCGTTTGAAATGGATTCAAATTCAATTTGATTTTTTTGATTTGATCAACTAAATGCTGAATAGCGCGTATATCTTTTTCGACTTGTCGCCGACGAAAGTTTTTAATATTTTGTTTAAAATACTCATAGGGCTTCTAAATTAAGCAATCAAATTTAAGTAAAAAAAAAGCCTCCGAGGAGACTTTGGTGAGATAGTTGTTTTAGTATTCATCTTCATTCCAAAGATAATCTTCATCAGAGGGAAAGTCTGGCCATATTTCTTCAATGGATTCATATACGTCGCCTTCATCTTCCATTGATTGAAGGTTTTCAACAACCTCCAGTGGGGCACCTGTTCGAATAGAAAAATCAATAAGTTCGTCTTTAGATGCAGGCCATGGTGCATCGCTGAGATAGGAAGCTAGTTCTAATGTCCAGTACATGAATTTCTTTTTGCAAAAATAAATTTTTATGTCATACTGACAAATTAAATCTATTTTTTTTGCGAGGGTGTCCATTTTATTTCATTTATCTCAAAATCTTGAGCAAATTTTCTTGAAAGTGTAAACAAATAGTCTGAAAGTCGATTGATGTAAAATACAATGACGGGATTAATTTTACTGATTTCGTTCAGCTCTGTAATAAATCGTTCAGCTCTTCTACAAACACACCTGGCTAAGTGTGCATTGGAAATACAAACATGACCACCCGGGATAACAAAATTTGTTAAAGGGGGTAATTCATCTGTTATTCGATCGATCCAATTTTCTATTGTTTTGACATCCTTTTTATTGACAACATCAATCCCAACACTTAAAGGATCATTAGAGTTATTTGCAAGTTCTGATCCAATATGCATCAGATCATTTTGAACTTTCAAAAGCTCCTGAACATGCTCTTCTTTTATGTTTTGACTTCGGATAAGCCCAATCCAACTGTTCAATTCATCAACCGTGCCATAGGCTTTGATTCGAACATGATGTTTGGGAACCCGCTCACCCGAAAACAGTCCTGTTGTACCGTTATCGCCTGTTTTAGTGTAAACTTTACTCTTTTTCATTTGCCTTCTCCTTTTTTCTTAGTTGATAGCGTTTTCGATAGCTCATTTTTTTGGTTACATTCTTCTTGAATAAAAACTTTCGAATCAATAAATAACCCACTACAAGCAATACAAGTTTTAGAATACTATCATTCATCTGTGCGAAATTACTCGTTTTGTTAGAGTTAACTTAAAAAATTTTAAGAAAAAATGATTCTGTGCGCTGTTGAAATCTATGTATCACAATTCCATAAAAGAAAAAGTCTAGATAAACGTATTTTTTTTTTGAAACAAAAGAATTCCAATTTTCTCTTTGTTGATGTAAATTGTTGATTAGGGTTATGTGAGGTTTTTTTTTTTTATGTTTAAATTCTTCAATCCATTCAATTAACAACTTACTTTGATGAAAATTTAATACTGGTTTTTCAATTTGAAATTCAATCATAGATTGATCAATAAAGTTTTCAAGTTGTTTTGTAATAAACTTGTAAAAAAACTCTTGATTTTGGTTGTTTAATGGTAGCTTTCGAATACTTTTCCAACTGCTATTGTAAAAACAACTACAAACCAGTGCATACAAATAAGGGGAGTGAACGCCGTGTTGATTCGTTGCTTTTAGACTAAAAAAAAGTATTTAAGATACAATTGAATCATTGTTTTCTGAAAACTTTACTCAGGGTATAGATCAAAATTAACAAAAAAGTATAAAGAGAAAATAGAGCAATAAAATCTCCATACCGGGTGTAAAATGTCAATTCATTATTTAGACCAACAGCTCCTTTTAAACTTCCTTTTTGTTGTATTCAAGAGAATTTACAATCTCTCCTTTCGTGTTGATAAAAGCGCTTATTCCTGTATTTGCACTCCGTGCAATGAATCTTCTGTTTTCAATGGCACGAAGACGAGCATAACTCAACAATTGTTTGTGACCCTGAGTATTTCCCCACCAAGCATCGTTGGTTAATATCGAGAAAAATTGTGCTCCGTTTCGGGCATATTCGGTAACAAATTCTCCATAAATGGACTCATAGCAAATAATTGGTGCTGTTTGAGTTCCATGAATAGAATGACTAAAAACTGAACGTTTCTCCTGTGTTGCCCGACTTGAAACTGTTCCCCCTAAATCCAGCATAAACTCTCCCAAAAGAGGCTTAAAGAAACTTTTGTAAGGCATATTTTCAACCCCAACAACTAATTTAGATTTATGATAGATCTGGGTTTCTTTGTCAGGAGCTATTTGAACAGCTGAGTTATAAAAATCAACCCAAAATAATTCTTGAATTTTATTTGCTGTTGGACTGGGTTCATCTTTGGTTCTGTAAACTCTGTAAAATTGAACTCCTGTTAAAAGGTTTAATTTTGAGTATTTTCTGATTTGGTTTTCAAGGGATTTATTAAAAGGATTGTTTTGAAACGTTTCCAAATCAAAGCCACTCCCTGATGCAAAATAAGTTTCAGGAGCAAGTAGGTACTCTGTTTCATTTGAAATTTTCTTTTCAGAAATTTCAAACATTAAACTTTTAAAATCTTGATTCTCTAGAGCATATTTTTCTTGATATGGATCAATATTGGGTTGAAGTAAAACTATTTCGGTTTTAGAATCGGGTTCTTTTGTATTAGTATAAATGAGTAATGATAAAAGTATTGGGAATGCAATTCCTAATAAACCAGGAACACAATTTTTTATTAGTTTTTTATGAGAACGATCTTTTTCATAAGCTTGATAACAGCTCAAGAAAAAGAAATTGAGGGCCAATATCCAGAGAGTCCCTCCAAAAACACCAGTATATTCATACCATTGAATCCAATAGATGTGTTCCGAAAAAGCATTGCCAAGGTTCAGCCATGGCCATGAGAAATCCCAAAAAAGATGAAATTTTTCAAATGAAATCCAGAGGGTGATCAAAAAAATTGCAGCAAAAGCTTTTGAAAGGTGTTTTAATGACCAGTGATAAAAAGTGATAAGTAGTGCATAAAAACTACTGTTACATAAAATAGCAAATATGGCTCCAAATACCGATGAATTATAAATCCACCAAGTTGTTGATATATTCCAAATGAGAAAGGCTAGATAGGAATACCCAAAAACAATTATATTTTTATTCTTTGAAGAGGAATTTTGGGTACTTTGAACAAAGCTGAGCAAGGGAACCAAAGCAATAAATAAAAAGATTGGAAAACCATAGGTTGGCCATCCCAAACTCAATAATATGCCAGTAAGAAGTGTAAGTATAAATTTGTGCTTCAAAATAAAAATTTGGCAGAAGTTAAATTTTAATTTTTAATTATAAATCTCTTTGTATTATTTTTTTAGTTCAAAGTTTTGAATATGGGAGATAATATTATTAAAAATAAAAATTTTAGCTAAGGTTGAAAACTTAGTTTAAAACTATTATTTTCGTTCAATATTTTATGATCATGATAAGAAAAAGTATACCTCATATCTTCACATTACTTAATTTATTTTGCGGTTGTATAGCTATTTATTTAATTTTTTCGCACTTTTTCAATTCGCTCTTGTTGTGCTCATGCTCGGTATTTTTTTTGATTTTTTTGATGGTTTTTTTGCCCGTTTACTAAAGGTAGAAAGTGATTTGGGTGTTCAGTTAGATTCTTTAGCTGATATGGTCACGAGTGGAATTGTACCTGGGGCTGTTATGTATCAATTGTTTATTATTTCTGGAGCTCGAAACATAGACTATGCATTTCAAGTAAATGATTCATCATTTGTTTTCACAATTGCACCTTTTGCTTTGATAGGGTTTATTATCCCTTTGGGAGCTGCTTTTCGCCTAGCAAAATTTAATTTAATTTCTGATAAAGCCCCTTACTTTAGAGGCTTACCAACACCAGCAAATGCGCTTTTTATAGGTGCGTTACCACTACTCATACATCACACATTGATGGTTGACCTCAAAGATTATTTACTCACTACAGTAGGCTTATCTTTAGTGGTTGTATTATCAGTTTATATGATGAATACCCACTGGAAAATGATTTCTTTTAAAGGCGTAGATAAATCAAGTCTGAAAGAAATTATTTTTCTTTCTGTACTTCTGACTATTGCACTTTTAATGTTTTATCTATTTGGCTTAGCATCTTTTGTAGGTATCATAATTACCTATGTTATTTTTAGTTTGCTAAAAAATGTTTTTAGAATTTAATTTTGGTTTTTCTTAATTCAAAATTTTGTCCTAAATATACTTTTCTTACCATTGGATCCGAAGCCAATTCTTCAGGGGTACCTGCTTTGAGTATCCCACCCTCGAACATTAAATAAGTTTTGTCGGTTATTGCGAGGTTTCTTGAACATTGTGATCTGTAATCAAAATTCCAATATTTTTATTCTTAAGATGAGCAACAATTCTTTGAATGTCTTCAACGGCTACTGGATCAACTCCCGCAAAAGGCTCATCGAGTAAAACAAATTTAGGATCGGTAGCAAGAGCTCGAGCAATTTCGGTTCTTCTTCGTTCACCACCGGATAGTAAATCCCCACGATTTTTTCGGATGTGAGTTAATCCGAATTCCTCCAAAAGAGATTCCATTTTTTCTTTTTGCTGTTTTTTACTTAATGAGGTTAGCTGGAGTACGCTTAAAATATTGTCCTCAACACTAAGTTTTCTGAATACAGAGGCTTCTTGTGCAAGATAACCGATACCGTTTTGCGCTCTTCGATACATGGGGTAGTCTGTTATTTCGTTATTGTTGAGGTATATTGATCCACCATTGGGTTTTACCAAACCCACAATCATATAAAATGATGTTGTTTTTCCTGCTCCATTTGGACCAAGTAACCCAACAATTTCTCCTTGTTTTAGCTCTATAGAAATTCCTTTAACAACTTCACGGCCCCGGTACGATTTAATTATATTTTCTGCTCTTAGCTGCATTTAATCTTGCTTTTTGAGATCTAGCTTTGAATGTATTAAAGTTATCATTAAAATTTTTATTGGAACTGATTTATGAACTAAAGTAGCAAATTCCTTAGTTTTAGTTTCGGTTACTTGAAGTATTTTTTTTAATGAATAAATTGTTAAATAGGCATCATATAATATCTCCCTCAATTTATGTTCAATTTTTGAGAAGTAGAATTTATTTTGATAAAACAAATTAAACATTTTTCAATTCTTTTTGTTGCCGTTTAAAAACGACCTTTGATATGAAAATACTCACCTCATAGAGGATTAATATTGGAATGGTAACAATAACTTGACTTGCAATGTCAGGAGGAGTAATTATTGCCGAAAGGATAAGAACTAATACAATAGCAAATTTTCTATTAGTCTTTAAAAACTTAGGTGTTACGATTCCTATTTTAGTCAAAAAATATATGAGTATTGGAAGCTCAAAGATTAAACCAGTAGAAAGAACAGAGGCTCGAAGTAGGCTTATGTAACTGCTTAAATCAAAGTCATTAAAAACTTCATTACTTACTGTGTAATTTCCTAAAAAATTAATTGAAAGAGGAGTTACAATGTAATAACCAAAGAGAACACCAATAAAAAATAGGATTGAGGCAATAAAAATAAAACCCCTAGCATTTTTGCGTTCATTGGTATGAAGACCGGGGCTAATAAATCGCCATAATTCAAAAAGAATATAGGGAAATGCCAAAATAAACCCTGCAGTTAATGAAGTCCATAGATGGGCAGAAAATTGCCCAGACATTGTTCTACTTTGTATTCTGAAAGGCATTTCTTCTATGCAAAGGCTATTGCCTTGTCCCAAGGATTGAGAGAGTTCACAAAATAATCGATAAGTGAAAAAATCAATTTTTTAGGTCCAAATAAGATGGTGTCAAAAATAAAGTCTTTGGCTATGAAAGCTACTGAGGCAACAATTACAATAGCCATTGTTGAACGAATTAAGTGCCATCTTAGCTCTTCGAGGTGATCCAAAAACGACATTTCATCGGAGGCATTACTCATTATTACATCCCTTCTTTAATTAAATCCAAGAAATGAACCATTCCCAAATAAGTTCCAGCAGCATCTTGAACAATAATTTGCCCAATTCCCTTGGATTCAAGCGTTCTTAAAACATCAGTTGCTAGAATTTCTGGATCAACCGTAATAGGATTATTTGACATTATGTCTTTTGCAATCAAAGCTCCAATATTATCATACTTTTCTAGCATTCTCCTGATATCACCATCAGTAATAATTCCCACAATTAAATCATTGTCCATTACAATAGTAGCTCCCAATCTCTTTTGAGTTATCTCAGAAATTACATTTTTAACGGGAGTATCAATTGTTACAGAAGGACGTTCATGTTTTTTTGCTAGCTCCCCCACAGTGAGATAAAGCTTTTTGCCAAGTGCACCTCCAGGATGATGTTGGGCGAAGTCAAGGGCATCGAAATTTTTGAGTTTTAGAAGACAAACAGCGAGGGCATCTCCAATTGCTAATTGAGCGGTGGTACTTGTTGTTGGAGCTAAATTATTGGGACAAGCCTCTTTCTCAACATAGGTGCTGATTACTTTATCTGCTGCTTCAGCTAGATATGAATTTGGATTTGCGGTAAATGCAATTACTAAATTCCCTCGTTTTTTTATGAAAGGGATCAAAGCTTGGATCTCAGGGGAGTTTCCACTTTTAGATATACAAATTACAACATCATGCTCTTGAATAATTCCTAAATCTCCATGAATTGCGTCTGCAGCATGCATAAAAACCGATGCAGTTCCTGTTGAATTTAAGGTTGCAACAATTTTCATAGCAATAACAGCACTTTTACCAATTCCCGTAATAATAACTCTCCCTTTAAAATCTGACAGATGCTTTACAGTTGAAACAAACTCATCATCAAGAGTTGAGATAAGGTCATGAATCGCCTTAGACTCTAGTTCAAGAGTTTTTTTTTGCATTCTCTAAAATGTTCTTATTTTCAAGCAATAGTTTTATTTTTTTATGGAATTAGTAAACTAAGTATTATATTTAGTGGTACAAATGTAAATAATTTTGATTCAAAGACGTAATTAAATGTCGCATACTGTTCTTCAAAGGGAACTCAAAAAATATTTTGGTTTTTCTGACTTTAAAGGACTTCAAGAGCCTGTTATTGAAAATCTACTTGAAGGAAAAAACTCTTTTGTTATCATGCCCACTGGAGGTGGAAAATCTCTTTGTTATCAGCTACCAGCACTGATCTCATCTGGAACCGCAATTGTAGTTTCTCCGTTAATTGCTTTAATGAAAAATCAGGTCGATGCGATTCGTGGGATTTCATATCAATCAGGAATTGCTCATGTATTAAACTCTTCCCTAACAAAAACAGCAATTCAACAAGTCAAATCAGATATTATCGGAGGAGTGACTAAATTGCTTTATGTTGCCCCAGAATCTTTGGTTAAAGAAGACACGATTGAATTTTTAAAAACAGTTGAACTATCATTTTTGGCAATTGATGAAGCACATTGTATTTCAGAATGGGGACACGACTTTAGACCTGAGTATCGAAATTTGAGGATCATGCTTCAAAAGATCAAGAAAAAATCTGCCAATAATAGCACTTACCGCAACGGCCACTCCAAAAGTTCAAGAAGACATCCTTAAAAATCTTAAAATCCCTGATGCAACGCTCTTCAAGGCTTCATTTAATCGTCCCAATTTGTATTATGAAGTTCAACCTAAGACCGAAAACGTTGAGTCAGATATTATTCGCTTTGTAAAACAAAACGAGGGTAAATCAGGAATTATTTACTGTCTATCACGAAAAAAAGTAGAGAAATTAGCTCAAACTCTTCAAGTTAATAACATCAAAGCAATACCATATCACGCAGGACTCGACAACAAAACAAGAGCCCGTAATCAAGACTTATTTTTAACTGAAGATTGTGATGTTGTAGTGGCGACCATCGCATTTGGAATGGGAATAGATAAACCTGATGTTCGTTTTGTGATTCATCATGACATTCCGAAAAGTATAGAAAGTTATTATCAAGAAACTGGACGAGCTGGACGAGATGGAGGCGAGGGGCATTGTTTGGCTTTTTATTCCTATAAGGATATCGAAAAACTTGAAAAATTCATGTCAGGAAAACCTGTAGCAGAACAGGAAATTGGATTTGCATTGCTCAACGAAATGGTAGCTTTTGCAGAAACCTCTATTTCAAGACGAAAATTTATTCTTCATTATTTTGGTGAAGAATATGATAACACAACTGGGCTTGGAGGAGATATGGATGATAATATGCGATTTCCAAAAAAACAAATTGAGGCTAAGGATGAATTAAAACTTTTGATCGATACAGTCAATGAAACTCGTGAACTTTTTAAATCAAAAGAATTGGTTAAAACATTAATTGGAGAGTCAAACGCAATTATTAATAGCCATAAAACAAGTGAATTAGGAATTTTTGGAAAAGGAAAAGATAAACGAGCATCTTTTTGGATGGCTTTAATAAGGCAGGCAATAGTTGCAAAATTTCTATCAAAAGAAATTGAAACCTATGGAGTTGTCAAGATAACCGAAAAGGGAAGAGAATTTAACAAAAGCCCTAGTTCATTTCTGATGACCGAAGACCACGACTTTGCTGCTCACAGAAACGCACTATCTTCAAATAAAAAAGATAATGTTGCAGACGAAAATCTTTTAAAACTGTTAAAAGGATTACGCAAAAATGTTGCAGATAAAGCTGGAGTTCCACCTTACACTGTTTTTCAAGAAAATTCCTTACAAGATATGTCATTCAAATATCCGATTACACAAGAAGAACTTAAAAACATGAATGGAGTAGGTGAGGGAAAAGCTCTGAAATATGGGAAAAATTCCTTGAACTGATTCAAAGTTATGTTGAAGAGAACGGAATTTTAAGGCCAAATGACTTAATTGTAAAAAGTACAGGGGCAAATTCAACATTAAAACTGTACATGATTCAAAGTGTTGATCGAAAACTTCCTTTAGATGATATTGCTGCAGCCAAAGGAATGAGTATGATGAAGTTTGTTAAGGAGATGGAAACTATTGTTTTTTCAGGAACAAAATTGAATATTAGCTATTGGGTTGATGAATTGCTTGATGAAGACCAACAAGAAGAACTTTACGAGTATTTTATGGAATCAGAAACCGATGCTATTGCGACAGCTCTGGAGGAATTTGATGGTGAGTATGAAGAAGAAGAAATTCGACTTTATCGAATCAAATTTATGAGTGAAGTAGCAAATTAATTAATTTCTTTTTTATGGAATTACTTTTATTCTCTTCTTATCTTTGCATCCAGAAAATTAATAAAACAAACAAATGAAAGACGGACTTTACGCTAAGTTTTCAACTCCTAAAGGAACAATTTTACTTACATTAACTTTTACGGAAACTCCAGGAACAGTAGGTAATTTTGTAGGCCTTGCAGAAGGAACAATTAAAAATAACGTTCAAGCCGAGGGAATACCTTATTATAATGGATTAAAATTTCATAGAGTTATCGAGGATTTTATGATTCAAGGAGGTTGTCCGCAAGGAACTGGAGTAGGTGGTCCAGGATATCAATTTAACGATGAATTTCATCCCGACTTGAAGCACGACAAACCTGGCATTTTATCCATGGCTAATGCAGGCCCTGGATCTAATGGTAGTCAGTTTTTTATTACTCATGTGGCTACACCTTGGTTAGACGGGAAACATACGGTCTTTGGTTCAGTAGTAGAGGGTCAAGATATCGTAGATGCAATTGCTCAAAATGATACTATTGACACGTTGGAAATAATTCGTGTTGGGAAAGAAGCGGAAAATTTTGATGCAGTAGAGGCTTTCACCAATTTTGAATCAAATCGTCTAAAAGCATTAGAAGAACAAAGGAAAGCTCAAGAGGATGCCTTAGCAAGTATAACAGAGGGCTTTGAGAAAACAGCCTCTGGGTTGTTTTACAAAATCGAAACATCTGGCTCAGGAGATTCTCCAACACAAGGACAAAATGTTTCTGTGCATTACAAGGGAAGTTTACTGGACGGAACGGTTTTTGATTCCTCATACAAAAGAAAAGAACCCATTGGATTTGCCATTGGTGTAGGTCAAGTAATTAAAGGCTGGGATGAAGGAATTGCTTTATTATCAAAAAGGAGCTAAAGCAACCCTAATTATCCCCTCTCACTTAGGCTATGGCCCCAATGGTGCAGGAGGTGTTATCCCACCAAATGCAACCCTTAAGTTCGAAGTTGAGCTTGTAGATTTTAAATGACAATTAAAATAGTGGATCATCTCCACTTAATATTACAACCCATACTTGGAAATTGATTTTCTGGTATGGGTTTTTTGTTGAGTAAATTCAAGGCTGCGTTTTCAAGATCTTCCCCGCAAATTGGAATGTTTGATTGGGGTCTTGACGAATCGTATCGACCTCGATAAACCAATTCGATATTTTCATCAAATAAATAAAAATCAGGGGTACATGCAGCGTCATAAGCTTTTGCAACTTTTTGAGTGGGGTCATATAAATATGGGAATGAAAAATCGTATTTTTTTGAAAGCTTATCCATTTCATCGGGTGCATCTTGAGGATACTCTTTTATATCATTGCTTGAAATTGCAATTGTTGATATGCCTTTTGGCTTCAATCGAGCTGCAAATTGAATAAAATGCTCAAGTAAATGAATTACATAAGGACAATGATTGCACATAAAAACAATGAGTGTTCCTTTTTCTCCTTTGAGGTCAATTAAATTTGATTTTTTTTTAAGGCTTACGTCCATTAGATTAAAATATGGCGCTTTTTGTCGAAGTGGAAACATATTTGAAGGAGTAAGTGCCATTTTGTAAAGTTTAATTATTATGTGTAATTTCAAGAAAAAAACAATTTTATGCAAACTTTACAGCAACTGCTTGACAAATACGCAGAAAGCCATCAGAACAGAACCAATAAAATAATTCACTATTTCTGTGTACCTGCAATCTTTTTTTCTATTGTCGGTCTTTTGATGTCGATACCCTCTGATTTAATATCAGATTTTACAGGAATCCAAAACCCATTAATCGCTAATTGGGGAGTGGTTTCTCTTGTTCCTGTGATGATTTTTTATCTTCGTTTGTCATTAAAAATGACCGTTTTAATTTTGAGCTTTACGATTTTATGTATACTCGGGAATTTCCAGCTTGGGATTTATGTTAATCTCCTGCAAGCCTCGTTAGGAATTTTCGTTGTCGCTTGGATTGTTCAATTTTACGGTCATAAGATTGAGGGTAAAAAGCCATCATTCTTGGATGATATTAAATTCCTTTTGGTTGGACCCGCTTGGATTTTAGATCATTTTTTTAAAAGTAAAAACTAAAACATTTTAAAAATCAAAAAATCCCCAAGAAATTACTTCTTGGGGATTTTTTCATTTCAACAAGTTAAAAAATTATCGCATGAAATCTGAATAAAATAAAGCATTTGAAAACAACCTGTTTGTCCCATACCAGAAGGCTCTAAAATTTGTATTATCCGTAAAAAGTATGATGTTTCCGTTACCCTTTTTTATTAGTTTAAAAGGAACACTGCCCACTAACAAGTTGAGTTGCTCTGTAGAAACATAACCACTCAATAAGGGGTTGTCAGTGTACTGAATAGGGTTGTTAAAACTCTGTTTATCTGGTTCGATAAAGATTCTTGAATTTCTAAACATGGGGAGCATATTTTGTTCTATGCCAAAGTTTATCGGGTGGCTTCGATCTATACGGGTATTGAAAATTGCTCCACCGATATTTTGAGCCCCATTGTAATCTGCTTTTTGACCAAAGTCTACTCCTTTTGCTTCTCGTTTAAATGATTTAAGATCAACCGTTGCTAGTTTATTTTTATTTATCCATTTGATGGCACTTCTATATGCAATTAATGATCCACCCCCTTTAATCCAACGATCAATCTTATCTTTGTTCATATTTAAGAGACTACCAGAATAACTGGGTAAAACAATGTGTGTATATTTTTGAAGATCAATATTACTCAATTGAAGCACATCTATTTTAGTAGTCGGAATCTTGTATCGGGTATCCATAAGATGCCATATTTCTCCAGCATCATAACTTCGAACACCGTCACCAATCAATAAAGCCACTTTAGGCTTTTTTAATGTTTTAAAATTACGTGACCCCAAATCAATTCCTTCCGTAAGTCCTGTTTTTACACTTCTAATATCTAGCATAAGACCAGATGAAGCTTTTTGATTACATCATACAATTCATCAGCACTTAATTGTTGGTTTCCAACAGGAATCATTATGCTTCCATAGTCATAAGAATTTCCGTCTATTGAAAAGGGTTTAAGTCCAACTTTAACTCGAACACCAGCTTCTAAAAGTTCATAAATAAATTTTGGAGTGTAATATCCGTTGGACTCTAAAAGATATGCATACGAAGATTGTTCAACTGTTTCTTCTTCAAATTTCAAATCATCAATTTCTTCTCCAGCGAGAGCAGTGGACTTTTGAAAGGAATAATTCAAATTAAATGCTAAAGGGAAGGTCCAGGCAGAAACATCATAAAATAAACTGTCTTGGAATTTGGTTTGTGTATCAAACATTGCATGGATAAGCTTGTTCTTTTTTTGTGTCAATGGCACTACAAAGCTCGAGGGTGTTGCATATTTTTTCCCTTAATGATTGTGTTTTTATTGAGTCTATGAACACTTATTTGATGACGTTTTAATATTTCTGCTAAATGATAGGAGGTTGCAGGATCTTTGCTATTTCCAAAAACAATTGCTTTTTGTTTGTTTTGTTGGGCAGCTTTGAGAGCATTACTATAAAAACTTCTTTGATATTCAAGTAATTTTAATCGAATATCTTTTGCAGCTTTTAGGGTTGACAGAGCAGTGATCAATTGATTTCTGATACTGAAAGGAAAGGTAAGTATTCCGTTTGTTCAAACAAAATACCAACTTGCTTGTTACTTCCATTTACATCGGGATAGGTTGACCCTTTTCCATAGTAAAAATCATCGTAATCTTCTTCAGAATAATAAAGAGACCCCAATTTGTTAAAGGCTTCAACGTGGAATGCACCTATCTTTTGAGTCAATTTTTGATTCATATCAGGGGTTAAAGGATTGACTCTTGAAGGAATACCAGGCTGGAAAAAGAAACTGGAATTGGTTCCCATTTCGTGATGGTCAGTAAGGATGTTTGGAAGCCAATCAGAAAATGTCTTAATCCTCGCTTGAGATTCTGGCAACTGGGTAGGGAGCCAGTCGCGGTTTAAGTCAAACCAATAGTGATTTGTCCGTCCTCGTGGCCAAACTTCATTGTATTCTCTGTCATTTGGATCGGCGGTAAGGTTTTGATTTTTATTTGTATTGGCCCAATAAGCAAAACGCTGTAAGCCATCTGGATTAAAGCTGGGGTCAAATAAGATGACCAATTCATCGAGGATTTTTAGTGTCTCTGGCATAGCCCAATAGTGTTTGAGGTTGTGGTATGCTTTGATCATAAGGGTGGTCTGCCTCTAGATAATAGTCTAAAGAAACTTGACCAAAAATGGAATTGCATGCAATTAATGCAACTAGAGAAATTAAATTTTTCATAAAGCGGTTGTTTTGAACAGCTAAAGGTTCAAAATATTACCAACATAAAAAATTAAATCTGCTATTTTTTGGGTGAGGGTACAGAAGTAGTTTACTCCTGTTCAGAATTGACGTTTTCTGGGGAGTAATCTTTTTGGTGACGTTCACTGATGACCTCATGACCTCTATTTTCAAAAATAAAGGAAATGGAGTCCTGAAGATAAGAAGTGAAGTTTTCAAAATCTTCCTTGTAAAGGTAAATTTTGTGCTTTTTGTAATAATAGGAGCCGTCCTCGTTTGTAAACTTTTTACTTTCAGTAATGGTCAAATAATAATCACTTGCTTTAGTTTCCCTTACATCAAAAAAGTAAGTTCTTCTCCCAGCTCTTAGAATTTTAGAGTAAATCTCATCAATATTATCTTCTTCGTAATCACGCATTTTGTTTAAACTAATCTTATGTTATTTGACAATTTTATTAAAAAAATTGAACAATACCAATTATTTGGAGCTGTTGGCCTTTTGAATTTCAAATAATTCTTTGTAGTAGCCTGCAACCTCAATTAAATCAGTGTGTTGGCCTTGTTGAACTATTTTGCCATTTTCGAAAACAACGATCTGGTCTGCGTGTTTTAAGGATGAAATTCGATGACTGACAATCAGGGTAGTTTTGTCTTTAGTGATCGATTTTAGGTGTTTTAAAATTTCTTCTTCTGTATCTGTATCTACAGCTGAAAGACAATCGTCCAGTAAAAGTATCTGAGGATCTTTAATTAATGCACGAGCAATTGAAACCCTTTGAATTTGTCCACCAGAAAGGCATCAATTTCAATATTTCTCCTTCATCAAGGATCGTATAGTCGATTAATCAAATCCAATAGGGTGGATTTACCTGATCCAATATTTCCAATGATTCCAAGTGTTTTACCGGTATTCAATTTAAAACTAACATTATCTATGGCTTTAATTTTAGTTTCCTCGTAGGTAAAACTTACATTTTTAAACTCCAGAACTCCCTTCTTCAATACCCTTATCTAAAGTTCCGTTTTTAATTCTAGGAACTTCATTTAGAAATGCGTTAATTCTTTTTTGAGAAGCTTCAGCTTGCTGAACAATAGATGTTACCCAACCAACGGTTGCAACGGGCCATGTTAACATATTTACATAAATGATAAATTCAGCTAAAACTCCTATCTCGATTACACCATTGATGTACTGTTTTCCTCCAACAAGAATATGTTGTTGTTAGTTTCTTAAAGTCTTTTTCAATTTTCTTTTGAATGCCATATGACTTGATTATGGTAATTCCACTGAAGGACTCTTGAGTAAAAGTAGATAAATCTGAAAGAGTCTCTTGCACTGCAGTGCTCTTGATATTGATTGCTTTACTTAATTTGTATATGATGATCGATAATACAGGCAAAGGAAGCAGAGTGTAAATTGTTAAAATTGGTGCTATGCTTACCATGTAAGAAATCACGATAACAAAGAGTGAAAATGTATTTATGCTGTACATTATTGCTGGGCCAAAGTACATTCGAACTTTACTTACATCTTCACTAATACGATTCATCAAATCACCAGTTCTGTTGTTTTTATAAAAGCTCAAGCATAATTTCTGGTATTGTTCAAAGATTTCATTTTTTAAGTCATATTCAATATAGCGGGAAACATTGATGATGGTTTGCCTCATCAAAAAAGTCAAAAATCCAGAAACCAAAGCGGCAGAGATGATGATGAGAATATTCCATAGCAACTCTTGCTTTATCACTTCAAGTGTGTAACCATCATTTTGAAGATATCGCTCAACCGCTGTTAATGAGTTTCCGATAAGTCTGGGAGCAAAAAGAGAAAATATTCTTGCAACAACCGTAATAATAACCCCCAAAACAAGGCGAAATCTGTATTTTTTTAAATATTTGTTGAGATATTTTAGTTCTTTCATAAACCGATAAGGATGCTCAAAGGTACATAATTGATTGGCGACAAAAAAAGGAAATTATTTAGTAAAAAAACACCTGATGTTTGTTACAGTATTTTTCAAAACATTATTTTTGTGACCGAAACAAAAGTTCTCATACATGCTTACAAGAAGACACATTCGAATTAAAGTCATGCAGTCACTTTATGCTATTTCGAATGGAAACCAAAATTCTTTATCTGAGGAAGTTAAATTTATCCAGAAAAGCCTCAAAGGCGTTTTTGATCTCTACCTAATCAAACTCAGTTTTTTTCGAGCTCTTCACCATCATGCCCTCAATCAACATCAGATCAATGAAACCCAAATTAGAACTCAAGATTCATTTGCCAAAAAACACCAAATAATTGCAAACAATAAGTGTCTTCAATTTATAGCTCAACATAAAATATTAGCCGAATTCATAAAAACCAAGAAAATAAATCATTGGGAGCTTGAGTTTGATTATGTAAAAAAAATATACACTTCATTAATTGAAAGTGAATTATTTGAAGAATACAGTAAATTATCTGAACCCACAAATGAAGAACAAATTCGTTTTGTAGTTTCCATATTTAAGAATTTAATTGCTCCAGATGATTCTTTGTATCACTACTTCGAAGATTTAAACATAACTTGGATTGATGATTTACCTTTAGTCAATACCTACCTCTTAAAGCAACTTAAACGCGTAAATTTGGATGAGGAAAGTTCAATTGACTTTCCAAATTTTAACAAAAATAAAGAGGATATTGCTTTTGGGGTTGAATTATTTGAAAAAGTCATTTCGAAAGAAGATGAGCTTCAAAATGAATTAGAAGGTAAAACTCCAAATTGGGACTCGGATCGAATAGCAAATCTAGATGCCATCTTAATTAAATTAGCAATAGCAGAGTTGTTTTATTTTTCGGATATCCCTCCAAAGGTTACTCTAAATGAGTACCTTGAAATTGCAAAAGAATATTCAACACCAAAAAGTAATTTGTTCATCAATGGAGTTTTGGACAGTCTTGTAAAAGAATACGAAAAAACTAATCGGATGAACAAACAAGGGCGTGGTTTATTGTAATTTTTCCTTAATTTTGAGTTCTAATTTGAACTAATTTAACTATGAAGAATTTATTTTTAACAACTTTAGCTATTACTACCTTGACTCTAGTTTCGTGTGGTGGTAACGAAGCAAAGAAATCAGAACCTGCAACATCTACTGTTGAGGCATCTGCAGCCAAAGCAACTTCGGTTGCACCAATCATGACTTTTGACAAAGGGATTCATGATTTTGGAGTAATTAATGAAGGAGAGCGAGTAGAGACGATCTTTACATTTACCAATACAGGTAAAGCTGACCTTATCATTCAAGATGCACGAGGAAGCTGTGGATGTACAGTTCCTGAATATCCTAAAAACGTTCCAATTGCTCCTGGAGATTCAGGAAAAATCCGTGTTAGTTTCGATTCCAGTAATAAACCAAATTTACAGCAGAAAACGGTAACAATTACGGCCAACACTGACTCAGGAAGAGAAACAATTCGTATTAAAGCAATGGTTACTGCGGATCCAATAAAACAACAACAACGTGAGGCTGCACAAGCTGCACGCTTACAACAAACAAACTAATAAAGTAGCTAAATGGAAGGATTTTCAAGTCAGTTACCCTTTTTATTATTGATGCTCGTCATCTTTGTTTTTTTTATCATTTTACCCCAACAAAGAAGACAAAAAAAGAGAAAACATTTATGAATAACCTCAAAAAAGGTGATCGCGTAATTACCAAAAGTGGGATTCATGGTAAAATAGCTGAGCTCAATGATAAAGACTATACTTGTGTAGTTGAAACATTAGCTGGAAAAATCAAAATGGAACGTTCGTCAATTTCCTTAGAAATGAGTAATAAACTCAATGCATAAGAATAGCTTTAGTTCTATTAATTTAATTTTAAAACCAACCCTCATCGGGTTGGTTTTTTTATTTTTGTAAAAAATATAAAAAGATGTATCAATTACTCATCAGACCTTTCCTTTTTCTTTTTGATCCCGAAAAAGTTCACCACTTTTCTTTTGCTCTAATTCGTTTGGGGTCAAAAATTCCATGTATGGCTTTTTTTGATACGGAAGTTTTTTTGCCACGATCACCCAGAATTGGAGCGAAAAGTTTTTGGGTTAACTTTCAAAAACCCAGTAGGTCTAGCTGCAGGTTTTGATAAAGATGCAAAACTGTTCAAAGAATTATCTAACTTTGGCTTTGGTTTTATTGAAATTGGAACACTAACTCCAAAAGGACAAGATGGAAATCCAAAGAAACGTTTATTTCGTTTAAAAGAGGATCAGGCCATCATCAATAGAATGGGTTTCAACAACGAAGGAGTTGATCAAGCGGTAAAACGCCTGAAAAAGAATAAGAACGTACTTATTGGAGGTAACATTGGGAAAAATAAAGTAACTCCTAACGAAAAAGCAGTTGATGACTACATCTACTGTTTTGATGCGCTATTTGATTATGTAGACTACTTTGTGGTCAATGTGAGTTCTCCCAACACCCCAAATCTCAGAGAACTTCAAGATAAAGAGCCTTTAACAAAGTTACTTGCCACTTTAAAGAAAAGGAACGATCAAAGAAAAAAATCTAAACCCATACTTTTAAAAATAGCACCAGATTTATCAAACGATCAACTATTAGAGATTATTACCATCATAAAAGAAGTCAAAATCGATGGAGTCATTGCCTGCAATACGACTCTAAGCCGGGAAGGACTACAAGACAAAAACAAAAATGAAACGGGAGGTCTTAGTGGTAAACCCTTGAATAGAAGAAGTAATGAAGTTATTCGTTTTTTAAGCGAAAAAAGTAATCGTGCTTTTCCGATTGTAGGAGTAGGAGGAATTCATTCAGCAGATGAAGCACTCGAAAAAATTAAAGCCGGAGCAAGTTTAGTTCAACTATACACCGGCTTTATCTATGAAGGACCGTCACTGATCAGAAAAATCAATAAGGCTCTAATTAGAAATGCTTAATCAAAATAACTCAGCGAGTCTTTAGGATTTATGGTTAACAAAGTTTCATAAATCAAACGAATTACATTTTCTATATCTTCTTTTTGAACCATTTCAACGGTGGTATGCATGTAACGTAACGGAAGTGATATCAGAGCAGATGGAATGCCACCATTACTATATGCAAATGCATCGGTATCGGTACCAGTAACTCTCGATGAAGCTAAACGTTGAAAAGGAATTTTGTTCTTTTCTGCAGTCTCAACAATTTGCTCTCTTACAATGTTGTGTACCGCAGGAGCATATGAAATTACAGGTCCCTCACCTATGCGGGTATGACCCTCTTGCTTTTTATTAATCATTGGAGTAGTGGTATCGTGACAAACGTCTGTTACAAGAGCTAAGTTTGGTTTTAAACGCTGAGTAATCATTTCTGCTCCTCGTAAACCTACTTCCTCCTGAACCGAATTGGTAACATACAATCCAAATGGAAGCTTTTTTTATTCTCATGGAGTAAACGAGCAACCTCGGCAATCATAAATCCACCTGCTCGATTATCAATTGCACGACAAACAAATTTATTGCCATTGAGAATTTGAAATTGATCAGGATATGTGATTACACAACCAACATGTACACCCATATCAGCAACTTCTGCTTTATCTTTAGCTCCAATGTCAATGAAAATATTATCAAGTTTTGGCACTTCCTCTTTTCCACTTTTCCTAGTATGGATTGCGGGCCAACCAAAAACCCCTTTAACTAACCCTTTTTTAGTGTGAATATTAACCCATTTGGAAGGAGCAATTTGGTGATCACTTCCACCGTTTCGGATTACATAAATCAATCCCTCATCTGTAATGTAATTAACGTACCATGAAATTTCGTCTGAATGACCTTCAATGACAACTTTGAAAGGAGCATCGGGATTAACAACACCAACAGCGGTGCCGTAGCTGTCTGTAATGAATGTATCTACATAAGGTTTGAGATAATCCATCCATATTTTTTGTCCTTCCGCTTCATAACCTGTAGGAGAAGAATTATTTAGGTATTTCTCTAAAAACTTTAAGGATTTGTCGTTTATTATTTTCATTTCATAAATTTTTAAACCTTGCTAAATTAACATTATTCAATAAAATTCTATTGAACTTAGCCCGTTAATATTTTGTAATTTTGAAATCGATGAGAAAACACTTGTTAACCCTTTTCTTTTTTGTAGGATTTCATGCGATATCTTTAGCACAGAAGACCGATCTTTCAGGAGATCAGTTCGTGCTCATAGAAGGTGACAGTATTCCTACTTATGGAATACCTCTAAAAGAAGTTGTTGTTTTTCAACCTTTGCATTTTAAAAATCCCCAAGAGTTAAAAAGTTATCTCATACTCAGAAGGAAAACTTTGAAAGTATACCCATATGCAAAGATGGCCGCCGAACGCTTGACCGTTCTCAATAAACGTTTAGAAAGCTTAAACTCAAAACGAAGTAGAAAAAAATACTTGAAACGCATGGAGAAATTCATTTACGGAGAATTTGAGGAAGAGCTTAAAAAGTTTTCTAGGTCCGAAGGACAAATTTTAATTCGTCTAGTACACCGGCAAACAGGAACAACAACTTACGACTTAGTTAAAGAACTGCGAACGGGTTGGAAAGCCTTTTGGTACCAAACTACCGCCTCTTTATTTAAGCTATCTTTAAAAGAAACCTACGATCCAGAACATTCTCTTGAAGACTATTTGATAGAGGATATTCTTCAACGTGCATTTGTGGGCAATTATCTTGAAGAACAAACTGCTACTTTGGAATTTAATCTAGATGATCTCTATCTCATTTGGAAAGATAAGAAGTGATTTTTTCCAACCTGCAAATTTTATTTGAATATTACCAAACCTATCTTTAAAACTTTCAGTAGGTCATAAGAATTAAGTTCTTGCAATAATTTTTTTCATTGATTAACAATTAAATAATTTACAAAAACTAAAATAAATAATTAGAGAATATTAGTGTTTAAGTTGTTGTATTTCAGTAGTTACTGTTTGCGTTTTACTGAGTCACCAAAAAAAAGATAAATTTTATTAGAAAGATGTTGTTGAAGAATAAAAAGGGTTTTATATTTGCACCCGCTAAAGAGAACAACGATGTTGTTATTTTGTGCAAAAGTTCATTGAAAGACTAGAAAAATGACAGCGTGTATCAAACATGATATACAAACTAGAACAGAACCATTTTGAGACCTTTGAGGGATATGTCGTACAAGACAAATTAAAACAAACTACAACGAAGAGTTTGATCCTGGCTCAGGATGAACGCTAGCGGCAGGCTTAACACATGCAAGTCGAGGGGTAACAGGGATTGCTTGCAATCCGCTGACGACCGGCGCACGGGTGCGTAACGCGTATGCAACCTACCTTCTACAGGGGGATAGTCAATAGAAATGTTGAATAATACCCCATACGATCTTCGAGAGGCATTACTTGAAGAAGAAAGCTCCGGCGGTAGAAGATGGGCATGCGTCCTATTAGTTAGTTGGTGAGGTAACGGCTCACCAAGACCGCGATAGGTAGGGGCCCTGAGAGGGGGATCCCCACACTGGTACTGAGACACGGACCAGACTCCTACGGGAGGCAGCAGTGAGGAATATTGGACAATGGAGGCAACTCTGATCCAGCCATGCCGCGTGCAGGAAGACTGCCCTATGGGTTGTAAACTGCTTTTATACAGGAAGAAACCTACTTACGTGTAAGTAGCTGACGGTACTGTAAGAATAAGGATCGGCTAACTCCGTGCCAGCAGCCGCGGTAATACGGAGGATCCAAGCGTTATCCGGAATCATTGGGTTTAAAGGGTCCGTAGGTGGTTTATTAAGTCAGAGGTGAAATCCTATCGCTTAACGATAGAACTGCCTTTGATACTGATAGACTTGAGTTATTGTGAAGTAGTTAGAATGTGTAGTGTAGCGGTGAAATGCATAGATATTACACAGAATACCGATTGCGAAGGCAGATTACTAACAATATACTGACACTGAGGGACGAAAGCGTGGGTAGCGAACAGGATTAGATACCCTGGTAGTCCACGCCGTAAACGATGGTCACTAGCTGTTTGGAAAACATTGGTTTTTTGAGTGGCTAAGCGAAAGTGATAAGTGACCCACCTGGGGAGTACGCTCGCAAGAGTGAAACTCAAAGGAATTGACGGGGGCCCGCACAAGCGGTGGAGCATGTGGTTTAATTCGATGATACGCGAGGAACCTTACCAGGGCTTAAATGTAAGTTGCATGGACCAGAGATGGACCTTTCTTCGGACTACTTACAAGGTGCTGCATGGTTGTCGTCAGCTCGTGCCGTGAGGTGTCAGGTTAAGTCCTATAACGAGCGCAACCCCTATCGTTAGTTGCCATCGGGTCATGCCGGGAACTCTAACGAGACTGCCGGTGCAAACCGTGAGGAAGGTGGGGATGACGTCAAATCATCA
>JAYQLC010000002.1:0-282900 GCA_038142965.1 Candidatus Arcticimaribacter sp.
AATGCGAACACAGGCATTGACGTGTAGCCAAAACCCCAACAACTTTTGTTTTGCTTTTCAGAGCAGCGGGTTTTATGGCGGGTTCAATACCAATAAAAGGTATGTCGTACTTAGCTCGTAAAATTTCGATTGCATTTTGTTGTAGCTGTATTGCAGGCAACAACAATAAACATCCTTTAGAAATAAGAAAATCTACAACTTCAAGCAACGCTCAGTAATTTCTTTTTTTGATTTTTTGCCATAAGGGGCATAAGCATCATCAGAAAGATAAAGAAACTGTTCTTTAGACAGCATAGATTTTAGAGACGAGAGAACCGTTAATCCTCCAACTCCAGAATCAAATACCCCCAGATAATTATTTTGCTTAATTTTCATAAGAAAAAAAAACTGCCTTATGATAGATAAGACAGTTTTTAATAAGAGTTTTTTAAAACAACTTTTTAAAATCCGAGTTCAGATTTTACATCAGCCATTAAATCTTTTCCTTTAGCCATGATGATTTTTGGATGTTTTGTTGCATGCTTTCCAGCTCTGTCTGGCGGGCTTGATTTGTCACATCAGTTTGGTTGGCAGCATCAGCAGAATATGATTGTGCTTTTGTTTGAAATTCTTTGTAAGTATTTTCAATCTCTTTGGTGTAAGTCTCTTCAACTGCTTTGATTTGTTTTTGAGCAGCAATAACTTCGGGCATTTCACTAATCAATTTTTGGGTATCAATATGTGCGATTTTTGATTGTGCATAAGTTGCAGTCATTGGCAACACAGTCATTAAAGTAGCAATTAATAGTGTTTTTAAATTTTTCATTGTTTTTAATTTATTTGAGCGTATGTTAGTTTTTCAGTTTTTTGAGTTGTTCTTCTCTTTTTTTAAGTTGTTGTTTTCTATCTTCAATTTTGTTTTGAGCATTTATTTTTCTTAAAACGAGGTCACTAATATC
This sequence comes from Candidatus Arcticimaribacter sp., assembly GCA_038142965.1. Taxonomy (GTDB): domain Bacteria; phylum Bacteroidota; class Bacteroidia; order Flavobacteriales; family Flavobacteriaceae; genus Arcticimaribacter. The sequence continues at coordinate 939 of JAYQLC010000002.1, forward strand.
GTAATTTTTTGCGGAATACAACATAACCAAGTCTGAAGATCTATCAAAAATGAAATCATATTTTCTTTCTTGAGCTATTTGTCTCACTATTCCGAGTACTCGATCTTGTATGGGTTTTAAAAGTTTTGATTTTTGTTTGATCAATTCACCTTGTGGTCCAAATTTTTGAGTTTGAAAATTTACGATATCAGAGGCAAAGTCATTAATTTCTAATTCTCGGTCAGAAATTAAGTTTGGAGTAAGCAGGGCTTTCTCAGCATTGAGCGCATCTTCTAATTTTTTCAATTGTAGTTTTTGCAATTCAATTTCTTTCTTCCAATCCTCAACCTTTTTGTTTAAAAGGAGATTCGCTTTTTTGTATTCATCAACATTTTCTAAAATAACATCCATGTCGATGTAACCTATGCGAACTCCCCGTTGTGCTATACTTATTTGAGTAATAAGAATCGTAATTAAAAATAAAAATGTTGTTCTTTTTTTCATTTTTAAAATTGTTGTCCAATTATGAAGTGTGTCTCCCATCCATTAGGGCCTCTTTGTTGCGAATTAACAGTATCGAATCCATACCCAAAATCAATACCTAAAAGACCAAAAGCCGGCATGAAAATTCGTATCCCAGCTCCAGCTGAACGCTTAGAGTTAAAGGGGTTAAAATCGCTAAAACTATTGTAACCATTTCCAGCCTCTAAAAAGCTTAGTGCAAAAATTGAGGCACTTGGTTTAAGGGTTATGGGGTATCGAAGTTCTAACGAAAATTTATTGAAAATAGTAGATCCATCTCTGGAGGATAAGGATTGATTATCATAGCCCCTTAATGCAATTGTTTCTCTCCCATCTAGTGAGTAATTTGCCATTCCATCTCCCCCTAGGAAAAAGCGTTCAAACGGAATTGCCCCTCGATCTTCATTGTAAGTTCCTAAGAAACCAAAATCCGCTTGAGTTTTTAAGATAAGTTTTCCAATAATTCTGGAGTACCAAGTTCCGTTGAATTTTATTTTATAAAATTCTAGCCACTTGAATTTTTCTTGATCAATTTTGGCTTGATCTACTACCAATTCACCTGTTGTTGTATCGAGTCTTTTGTATTCTGGAAGGTTTTGGAGATTTGCGAAGTCGGTATTACTAAACAAACTAAATGGAGGGGTAAACTTACCACTGATGATAAAACTGGATCCACTGGTTGGGAAAATAGGATTAACGGCAGTATTATTTCGAGATAAAGAAATAGTGTAAGCGATATTATTAGAATCTCCGTTACCAAAGGTAAATAGTCCCGTAAAATAATTTTTTAGGTTGTAATATTGGAATGAGATAGCTTGCGATAGCGTAAAGTAATCGTCTGGGACACGAAGTCTTTTAGCAATCCCTAAAGTTAAACTACTGATTTCAAAGGACTGACTTCTGTCTGCTCTTTGGGTAAAAAAGTCATATCGATATTGATTAGTTCTCGAAATTGATGTAGAAAACTGTACGGGCTGTCGACCACCCAACCAGGGCTCTGAAAAAGAAAAACTGTAGGTATTGTAGAATTGACTTGCTTGTAAACGAAGACTTAAAGATTGACCATCACCCGAGGGAACTGGCCTATAGGAAGACTTATCAAAAATATTTTTCATAGAGAAGTTATTAAAGGAAAGACCAAGTGTTCCTATAAAACCACCACCTCCATAACCTCCTTGAAGTTCTATTTGACTGGCTCCAGATTCTACTAATCCAAACTCGATGTCTACTGTACCTGCATTGGGGTCTACATTCTTAAAATCAGGGTTGATTTGCTCTGCATCAAAAAAGCCTAATTGACCCAATTCTCTGACGGTACGAACAACCTTGTCTTTACTGTACAATTCACCAGGTTTTGTACGTAATTCCCTAAAAATTACGTGGTCATTGGTTTTGTCGTTTCCAACAACAGTAATTTTATTGAAGGAAGCCAGTTTACCTTCTGTGATTCGAATCTCAAAATTGATGGTATCATTTTCTGCACTTACTTCAACTGCATTGATATTAGAAAAGAGATAACCACTGTTTTGATATAAATTAGTAATATCATTACCATCAGGTTTAGTGTCATCAGCAATTCGTTCTTTAAGAAGAATTCCATTGTAGGTATCTCCTTTTTTAATTCCAAGAACCGATGAAAGGACTCGATCTGTGTAAGCAGCATTCCCTAGATATTTTATATCTCCAAAATAATAACGGTTTCCCTCCTCAATTGAGAGTTTGATTTCAAGATCACTTTTGTCTTCATCAATAATTGTATCGCTTAAAATACGAGCATCACGGTATCCTTTTTCTTTGTAAAAATCAATTAGATTAGTCAGGTCTTCTTGGTAATCATCTCGAATGAATTTAGATTTTTTCCAAAAGCGGACAAAATTTTTCTTTTTAGTCTTTTTGAATTTTGAAGCCAGTTTTTTAGAACTAAATTTTTCAACACCCTCAAAATCTATTGATTTAATTTTTACACGCTTTCCTCGATCAATATTAACAACCATCCTCAAAACATTAAGGTCTGTTGAGTCGGGAATGGTGTTTAGAACTACCTTGGTGTTCAAAAAACCTTCTTTTTTAAATTTATTAATGATGTAGTTTTTGGTATTGGTCAAAAAACTTTCAGAAAGCTTTTTCCCTTTGGTCAGTTCGGTGTCTTTTATTATGTTTTGCGCCTTTGATTTTTTTACCCCCACGATTTTAACATCTGAGAGTGTGGGTAATTCTTCGATCTCTATTTCCAAGGTTATTAAATTCCCATTTACCTCGGCAGTGTAGAAGTTAATATCACTAAAAAGCTCAAGATTCCATAGTTTCTGAATCACATTACTAATTTGCTCACCTGGAACTTGAATAGATTGTCCCTTTCGCAAACCGCTGTATGAGATTACAGTTTTATCTTCGTAACTCTTTAGTCCAGTAACTATGATTGAATCAATTATGTATTTTTTTGAACCCTTATAAGCGCTCGGTAAAGGGGTTTGAGCGTTTATTGAGGTTACATTCAAGAGCATCCCCGTAACAAACAAAAAAAATAGTAAGTTTTTGCAAAGAGGTTTATGCCTAGAGTTGTTCGCTTGTTTTTCCAAATCTACGTTCTCGGTTTTGGTAATTATGTATCGCTAAATGCAAATGAGTTTCATTAAATTCTGGCCAAAGTATGTCTAAAAAATAGAATTCCGCATAAGCTATTTTCCACAACAAAAAGTTGCTAATCCTTTGTTCACCGCTTGTTCGTATTAATAAATCTACATCTGGTAAATTTTGCGTGTAAAGATGCTTATTTATTATGGTTTCATCAACATTTTCTGGAGAAATTATATTATTTTTAACTTTAGATGCAATCTCCCTAAAAGCATGGGTGAGTTCTTCTTTCCCACCGTAGTTTAATGCCAAGGTTAGTGTCATTCTAGAATTTTTTTTGGTCTTCTCAATGGTTTGGTTCAATTCTTCTTGGACCGACATAGGTAGTTTGCTAAGATTACCAATTGCATTTAGCCGAATATCGTTTTGAAGCATTTGGTCCAGCTCCTTTTTTAATGATTTGACTAACAGGTTCATCAGGGTATTAATTTCTTTTTGTGGTCTTTTCCAGTTTTCAGTAGAAAAGGCATAAAGAGTTAAGTATTTTACTCCTAATCTAGTAGACTCCTCAACAGTTTTTTGAACTGCTTTCACACCATTTCTGTGACCGAACAATCTGTTTTTCCCTTTAGCTTTTGCCCAACGTCCATTCCCGTCCATAATGATGGCAATGTGGTTTGGTATGTTTAATGGTTTTAGAATCATTATTTTTCTTTACAATAACACGGTAATCTGCCAAAGGTAAAGCTAAATGTCAAACCAGTAAAAACATACCAGTCATTATTGTACAAAGCACCGTGTTTTAAATTTGGATCATTTTCAAATTGACCTATGGGATTACTCCCATCAAGGTTGTCCGTAAAGGAGTAACGAGCTCCAATTTCAAATCCGAGAATTACGGTTTGATTTAATTTGGTTTTGGCCCCTACAATTAATGGAATCGAAAATTCTAATTCTTCATCGTATTCAACCATATCGTTGGGCATGTTTTTATTTATGTAAAACAAATTGTAATTAAAATAGTTTATTCCCAAATACAAATAAGGGGTAAAGTAGCGGTCATAATCATGTAAATTGAAATCGAAAAAATTAAATTCAATACCTGCTGAGAACTCTGTTATATTATTTTCAGCGCTAATAAAAGATAGCAATCGATTGGGTTCATCTGAAAAAAAGTTATTGTTCACTAATTTTGAGTATGAAAAACTTCCTCGTAAAGAATAACGGGTTGTAATGTTGTATTTGTAAATAAGCCCAAAAGCAGGTGATTTTGTATTTATGAATTTTCTAGATCCAACATCTCCAATTAGGTTGCTACCCCCAGAAAAACGCCCACTTCATGCATTTGAGCTGCAGAAATGAAGGGAAGGCATAATATCAAGCATAAGATCAAAATTCTTTTCATCAGAATTTGGGAAATTCTAGTATTTACAAGGTCTTCCACCCTAAAGGAAGTTCCATTACTCTAAACTGAATTTTGATTGATTTATTGCCTAATTTCTTGTGTCAAGACCCCAAAAAAGTTTGTCTTGTAAAGTTTTGAAAAAAGTGTTGTCGTTCAATTCTACTGTAACTATAGAAAAAGGAGCTTTTTTGACAATAATTTTGGTCCCTTGATTTAGCGATATTATTCTCGAATCTAAGGTAAGTAAATGGTCTTGACCGCGGCCAGTTACTTTTAGCTCAATCACAGTAGAATTCGGTACTATCAGCGGGCGGATGTTAAGATTATGAGGAGCAATAGGAGTGAGGACAAAACTAGAGGTTTGAGGAGACATTACAGGCCCTCCAGTACTCAGCGAATAGCCAGTTGACCCTGTAGGTGTGGAAATTATCAAGCCATCTGCCCAATACGTAGTCAAGTGCTCATTATTTAGGCGGGTATCGACACTAATTAAAGAAGCTGTATTTTTTCGACTAACCGTAATTTCATTCAAGGCATATGGAAATGAATCGGTAACATCATTTGAATTGGGTAATTTAACTTCAAGAAGATTTCTATCAATAAGGGTGTATTTATTTTCCCACAATTGTTTCAGTCCAATATTCAGGGATTCTTTCTGAAGACTTGTCAAAAAACCCAATCTTCCTGTATTAATCCCAAGGATGGGTACATTACTATCTTTTACCGTCATTATTGCTTGAAGCATAGAGCCGTCACCACCAATGCAAAATAAAAAGTCAGTATTTTTTGGTAAATCATCAAAAACGGATACAAAAGCAATCATATCAGGGTCCTTCAAAAAATCAACCATTTTGGAATCAACTAAGACCGTTACTTTTCGTTCAAGTAAATGCTCCACAACCCCTGGGCATAACCCCGTGAAAGCTCATTTTGAAACGGACAAATAACCGCAATCTTCATACCACTGAATTTACACCAAAAGTACAAAAACTTATGTTGTGTGATATTTTTAATTTTTTAAAACTCTTTTCTGATAAAAACTCTTGGGATTAGGTATGGGAAGTTTGTAATTTTACAAAAAAAGAATGACTAAGCTAAGTGTTAACATCAATAAAGTAGCTACCCTGCGTAATTCAAGGGGAGGAGATGTTCCCAATCTTCTAAAAGTAGCATCGGATTTACAGTCTTATGGAGCAGAAGGAATCACAGTACATCCGCGTCCTGACCAAAGACATATTCGTTACGACGATGCTTATGCACTTCCAAAAATAGTAAACACCGAATACAATATTGAAGGAAACCCAATCCCAGATTTTGTAAAAATGGTCATGGAAATAAGACCCACTCAAGTAACCCTAGTTCCCGATGCAATTGATGCACTCACTTCTAATGCAGGTTGGGACACGCATACACATCTCGATTTTTTAAAAAAAACCATTGACCAGTTTAAGCAGGTAGGGATTCGAACCTCAATTTTTGTTGATCCCGACGTCAAAATAATTGAAGGAGCTTTTGAAACAGGCAGCGACAGAATAGAATTGTACACCGAAGCTTACGCAGATATTTTCACCAAAAATCCCGAACAGGCAATAGAACCTTACATCAAAGCTGCAGAACGAGCAAATGAGCTGGGTATTGGAATCAATGCAGGTCATGATTTAAACCTTGAGAACATTGAATATTTTGCTAAAAATATTCCAAATTTACTGGAAGTTTCTATCGGACATGCACTCGTTTGTGAATCACTTTATCTTGGGTTTGAAAATGTAATTCCAATGTACCTTCAACGTCTCGCTTAATGAAACTTTTAAATAGTTTGATACTTGGTAACACTGATCGCCATCTAATTATTTTACACGGTTTTTTGGGGATGGGTAATAATTGGAAAACACACGCAAAGTACTGGGCTAACATGGGTTGGTGTGTTCATTTGATCGATCAACGAAATCACGGAAAGAGTTTTTGGTCTGCAGAATTTGATTATTCCCTAATGGCCGAGGATTTAAAAGTATATTTGGATCATAACGCCATAGCAAAATGTACCGTTTTGGGTCATTCCATGGGAGGCAAAACAGCAATGACTTTTGCAATACAGCATCCAGAAAGGATCAAACAATTGATTGTTGCAGACATAGGACCCAAATCATACCCCTCTCACCATCAACAAATTTTAAATGGACTAGCTTCTTTGGATTTTTCTGAGCTCAAAACTCGAGCATCAGTTGACCATGTCCTTGAAAAATTCGTTCCAGAGGTTGGTGTTCGCCAATTTTTATTGAAAAACCTTTATTGGAAGGAAAAAGGAGTTTTAGGACTCCGAATAAACATTAAAGTTTTAAAACAAGTTGGAGAAAAAATAGGGTTAGGATTACAACCCATGCAAAAGTTCGAGGGGCCTACTTTATTTTTAAGAGGATTGCAATCTGATTACATTGTAGATGGAGATCAATTGATTTTGAAACATCATTTTCCAAATTACACGCTAAAAGGCATAGATAAAGCAGGACATTGGTTGCATGCAGAGAACCCTGTAGCGTTTTTAGAGGCGATAGAAACATGGTGGGATTAACCAATTTTTTTCACATTAATATCATAAAATGTGATAAACAAGAATAAATTTAAAAGGCATAACCAGAACACTTATTTTTGCATTGAAAAATAAAATAGATGATACGACTAGCTAAGAAAGAAGACATGCCATCCGTTTTGAAGTTGATTCAAGAATTAGCTGATTTTGAAAACGAACCCGATGCGGTAGTCATTACTGTTGACGATCTTGTGAGAGATGGTTTTGGAAGCAGTCCAATATTTCATTGTTTAGTAGCAGAAGAAGAAAAAGAAATTGTTGGGATGGCACTTTTTTATCCGCGTTATTCTACTTGGAAAGGTCCAACTTTTCACCTCGAAGATTTGATCGTAACACAAAGTCATCGCGGGAAAAATTTTGGAAAACAATTGTACAGCAGTTTCATCGAGTTTGCTGCTCAAAAAAAAGTAAGAAGAATCGAATGGGTTGTTTTGGATTGGAATACCCATGCAATAGATTTTTACAAAAAAAGTGGTGCAGTTATTCTTGAGGATTGGCGAACCGCACAAATGGACGAAAAAGCAATTGAGGCTTACGTCAAAAAATCCCTATAGTTAATTCAATTAAAAAATGAAAGTATTCAAGTTTGGAGGAGCATCAGTAAAAGATGCTAATGGTGTAAAAAATGTTGCAAAAGTGCTAAATCAAGTAGGGTACAAAGACACTGTGGTAATTGTTTCGGCTATGGGGAAAACAACCAACGCTCTTGAGCTTGTGGTTGACCATTATTTTAATAAGACCAAGGAATTTCCCAATTCAATTTTAGAACTGAAACGTTTTCATTTGAACATTGTAGAAGAATTATTGGGTTCAGAGTCTGTTGCTATTAAGGCTAAAGTTTGTGAATTGATTGAAGAGCTCAATACTTTCCTTAAACATAACAAAGCCACCAATTACAGTTTTGTTTATGACCAAGTTGTTGGTTTTGGCGAATTGCTTTCAACCCACATCATAAATTCTTATTTAAATCATGTGGGTATCCAATCGAAATGGTTAGATGCACGTAAATGTGTCAAGACAGATTCGTATTACAGGGACGCAAATCTAGACTGGGAACAAACACAAGATGCCATTAATGAGCAGGTTTCCAAAGATGTTCTTTTTATTTCTCAAGGTTTTATTGGCAGTGATCAAAACAATTTTACAACAACCTTAGGAAGAGAAGGATCGGATTACACAGCCGCAATTTTTGCATACGCACTAAATGCAGAGTCTGTAACCATATGGAAAGATGTTCCTGGGGTTTTAAATGGAGACCCCAGAGTTTTTGAAAACACTCAGTTGTTGAATCAAATTTCGTATGCCGAAGCTATTGAATTAGCTTTTTATGGAGCATCAGTAATACACCCAAAAACTTTACAACCTCTTCAAAGAAAAGAAATCCCTCTTTATGTTCGATCGTTTATAAATCCAGAAGGAGCAGGTACAGCCGTTTCAAAAGGAAAAACACTTGATCCCTACATTCCCTGTTTTATTTTAAAACCCAAACAAGTCTTAATCCGATTATCCTCTTTGGATTTTTTCTTTTATGGTAGAGGACAATATTGCTGAAATTTTTGCTTTGTTGTATCAACATCAAATGCGTGTTGATCTCATTCAAAATTCAGCAATTAGTTTTTCTGTATGCGTCAATAATAAATATAACCGTTTAGAAGAGTTACTCAAAAATTTGCGTTCCAAGTTTAAGGTAACTGTTTATGAAGATGTTGATTTACATACGGTCAGACATTTTGATTCCAAAGCACTAGCTTCAATTGAAAATCAAAAAGAAAAAATATTACTCGAACAAAGGGCTCAAGAAACCATTCAGTACGTTGTTGAAAGATAGTTTACTCAGCTAAATAAAGGTCAACAAATTTTTCACAATAGTTTTTTATTTCTTCTCGTGTAGCCCTAAAAGCAGCTTCAATTTCTTTTTCTGTCCCTTCTAATTTTGAAGGGTCTACAAAATTGTTGTGGAACTTTTGTGCTGTTTTTCCGGGAAATATTGGGCAGTTTTCTGCCGCATGGTCACAAACTGTAAGAATAAAATCAAAAGTAATTTTTTCGTAATCTGAAATCAGATTAGATGTATTTTTAGAAAGATCGATTCCAACTTCTTTCATGGTTTTGATTGCTCTTGGATTCACACCATGAGTTTCAATACCAGCACTGAAAACTTCTAATTTCCCAGCTCCCAATGACTCCATAAATCCATGAGCTATTTGGCTTCTACATGAATTACCCGTGCAGATGATCAACAATTTTTTCATAATTAAAATAAAGTTAAAGAATGAATTTTGAACATATTTTGTCTGAAATAATTTGTGCTAATTTTTGGTGGCTTTCAATAGTCCAGCCGGCTACATGTGGGCTTAATAAAACATTTTCTGCATCAATTAAGTAAGAAAAATTGGAGTTATCTTTTTGAGAATGAAATATGTTTTCAAATGAACTGCTTTCGTATTCAAGAACATCAAGTCCAGCTCCCAGTATTTTTCCACTTTTTAAACCATAAACCAGAGCTTCAGTCACTACGGAAGAACCCCGAGCAGTATTTAAAAGCCAGAAATTACGACCCATTTGATCAATAAAACTTTTATCAATCATGCCTTTGGTCAGTTCAGTTTGAGGAGTATGAAGGCTTAAAACATCAACTTCTGATTTCAGCTCATCTAAAGAAACTTGGGAAGCATATGAATCATTCCCCAATTTAAGAAGGTCATGGAAAATAACTTTTTTAACCTCAAAGCCATGTAATTTTTTAGCAAAGCTTTTCCCCATATTTCCGTATCCAATAATACCAATTGTTTTTCCTTCAAGTTCAATTCCCCGATGTTCCTCTCGATGCCAATTTCCATTTTTAATACTTTGATGACCAAGATTGAGTTTGTTGAACAACGAAAGCAGCATACCCAAGGCGTGTTCTCCAACAGCATTACTATTTCCTTGAGGTGCCGCAAAAAGTTCAATTCCCATTTTGCTTGCTTGTTTTTGATCAATATTTTCCACACCAGCTCCTACACGACCAATAAATTTGAGACGTTTAGCATTTTCAAGAAAGGCAGCATCAACAGGGAATCTACTTCGGATAATTAGACCATCGTATTGATCAATGGATTTGAGAATTTCACTCTTTGGCTGATCGTATGCAATTGTATTAGTAAATCCAAATTTTTCAAGGTTTTCTAATAAAAGAGGATGATTTTTGTCTACATGCAACACCTTCATGTTCTCTTGTTTTAAAATCCTAAAAAGATTTGGGCAATGAAAAAGAAAAGGTAAATCCCAAAAATGTCATTTGAAGTAGTGATGAATGGTCCTGTAGCAATTGCAGGATCAATCCCCTGTTTATTCAAAATGATAGGAACAAAAGTTCCGATTAGTGCAGCTACAATAATCACTCCCATCATGGACCCTGCAACAGTCAAACTTAATATGAAGTCTTGATCAATAATCCATCCAAAAATAATTAAAACAACTGCCAAGAAAAAGCCATTAATAAGGCTTAATCCAACCTCTTTGATCAATCGACTGATCAGCGAGCCTTTTACAATGTCATTAGCAATACCTTGAACAATAATCGCAGAAGATTGAACCCCAACATTTCCTGCCATTGCGGCAATCAGTGGGGTATAAAAAAATAGGCTTCTCAAATGTGGTTGTGTCATGATTGTTTCGAAATCTTTTAAAATAAAAACACTTCCTAAACCTCCTAATAACCCCAAAAACAACCAAGGTAAACGGGCTTTAGTTAATTCAAATACATCATCACTCGCCTCAACGTCATTCGAGATACCTGCTGCCAACTGATAATCTTTATCTGCTTCTTCTTTGATTACATCTACGATGTCATCGATGGTAATTCTACCCAATAATTCTTGTTTATTGTTTACAACTGGAATGGCTTCTAAATCGTATTTTGACATTATTTTCGCAACCTCTTCCACATCTTCATAAACGTCCACAAAATCTACTTTTGGGATGTAAATATCTTTGACTTTGGCTTTTGAATTTGCAGTTAACAAATCCTTCAAGGAAAGTCTACCCATCAATTTATTTTTCTTGTTGACCACATAAATCGAATGAACACGAGTAACATGCTCTGCTTGTGCTCGCATTTCATTTAAACACTTGAGTATGCTAAGATCTTCTTGAACTTTGACCAATTCTTTTGCCATCAATGCGCCAGCAGTATTTTCTTCATAGGTAAGAAGTTCTCGAATATCCTTTAAATGATCTCGATCCGAAATCTCAGACATTACCTTTTCTTGGCGCTCCTCTGGAAGTTCTGCGATAAGGTCAGCAGCGTCATCAGTGTCTAACTCCTCAATCTCCTCGGCAATTTCCTTTGCAGAAAGCTGAGTCAATATTTTTTCTCGGAAATCCTCATTTATTTCTGCCAGGGCATCAGCAGTTTTTTCACTGTCTAAAAGTTTGATCAGATAAATGGCATCCTCAAGGGATAAACTTTCAGCAATTTCAGCAATATCAGCGTAATGTACATCAGCCAGTTTTCGAACCAACTTTTTGTCCGAACGTTTTTCGACAAGCGTGTTGATCAAACCGAGGGTGTCGTTATCAAGAAGAAATTTTGCCATCTTCAATTTTTTGAGTCAATCCAATAAAATCAGCACCCGAAAGTTTTTCAGGACGCATGTCAAAGATACTATCTTCTGTAAGATTAATAGGCAGTTGTAATGTTTTTAAACTATTTCGAAGGGTTTTTCTTCTTTGTTGAAAACTCATTTTGACAATTTTGAACAACAATTTTTCGTTGCACGCTAGGCTATAATTTTCTTTTCTTCTTAGAGTAAGAACTCCAGAATCTACTTTTGGTGGTGGGCTAAATACTTCTGGTGGTACAGTAAACTCGTATGTTGCCGTGTAAAAAGTTGTGTCAACACTGAAAGTATTCCGTATTTTTTAGTCCCAGGAGTTTCACAAATCCTCTCAGCAACTTCTTTTTGAAACATTCCGGAGAAAAACGGAATCTGATCTCGGTTTTCAATGGTTTTAAAAACAATTTGAGTTGATATGTTGTAGGGAAAGTTCCCGATAATAGCAAAAGGAGAATCTCCAAAAATTGAGTTGAGGTCATAGGTTAAAAAATCACCTTCAATAATATTTTGCCCCAACAAAGGATATTTATTTTTTAAGTAAACGATCGATTCACGATCGATTTCGATCAGATGAATTTTTCCAGTTGAATGAGGGAGATATTGAGTTAACACACCCATTCCTGGGCCAATTTCTAAAACTTTCGAATACGTGTCATATCGAAGTGTGTTGGCAATTTTTTTTGCAATGTTGAGGTCGTTTAAAAAGTGTTGGCCTAATTTTTTTTGGCCTTTACAGTTTTCATCTCAAGGCAGTAATTTGTTCCAACTCCGTATTAAAAGAAAGAATGCGTTCTCCAAATTTCTCGACAGCCTGATTTCTGAGTATTGGAGCATCCTCTGCTAAATAACGTTCAAAATCTTCTCGACTATTACAATGGTACTGTGTAGCATAGCTGTTCCCTCCCATGTCCTCTTCGGTAATAACTTTAAATAAAACAACTTTAATGAATTTACCAGTTTTCATCATTTTTGGAAGATGTTCATCATTCATCCAATCCATCCAACGGGATTCTATAGAAACTTCTATATGGGTCGTTACGTTGTGAATAAACATAAAGTCTTTTTTAAGAAATCATATCAAAACCTGTATAGGGTACAAGCACTTTTGGGATTTTAATCCCTTCTGGGGTTTGACAGTTCTCAAGTATTCCAGCAAGAACTCTGGGTAATGCGAGTGAACTTCCATTTAAGGTATGAACCAGATGTTTACTACCGTCATTGGCCTTGTAGCGAAGTTTAAGTCGTTCCGATTGGAAGCCTTCAAAAGGTAGATACAGAACTGATTTCTAGCCATTTTTCTTGTGCTGTAGAAAATAATTCAAAATCATAAGTCAAAGCAGAGGTAAAGCCCAAATCTCCTCCACAGAGCCTAAGAATCCTGTAGGGAATCCCAATTTCTTTCAAAATACCACGTACGTGGTCAACCATTTCTTCCAGTGCTGCCTCAGAGCGATCAGGGGTTTCTAATCGAACAATTTCTACTTTGTCAAACTGATGCAGACGGTTTAGTCCACGTACATGAGAACCATAACTCCCAGCTTCACGTCTAAAGCATGGAGTGTAACCCGTCAAGCAAATGGGCAATTGTTTTTCTTCTAAAAGCTCATCTCTGAAGATATTTGTTATAGGAACTTCGGCAGTTGGGATGAGGTACAAATCATCAGCTGTTACGTGATACATTTGCCCCTCTTTATCCGGCAATTGTCCCGTTCCATAACCCGAGAGTTCGTTTACAAGATGAGGGACTTGAGTTTCTTGATATCCTGCAGCAATATTTTTGTCTAAAAAGTAGTTGATCAAAGCCCGTTGTAGTCGTGCACCTTTTCCTTTGTAAACAGGAAAACCAGCCCCCGTTATTTTACTTCCAAGTTCAAAGTCTATCAAATCATATTTTTTTGCCAATTCCCAATGGGGTAAGGCTTCTTTTGAAAGCTCGGGAATGGTTCCGCCACGTTCAACTTCAACATTGTCCTCTTCAGAGGTTCCCGACGGAACAATATCTTTAGGGACATTTGGAATTTGATAACGCATTCCACTCATTTTTTTCTCTGTTTCTTGCAACAGTTCTTGAAGTTCTTTGGAACTAGACTTCAATTGGCCAGAACGTTCTTTGAGCACCTGTGCTTTATCAGCTTCTCCATTTTTAAATAGTTGCCCTATTTCTTTTGCAAGACTATTTGCTTCAGCCAGCTGTTGATCCAATTCGGTTTGGGTCTTTCTTCGGCTTTCATCTAAATCAAGTAAATCATCGATCAGTTCAACTTCTTTGAAGTTTCTTTTTCCAAAGCTTTTAGTACTGCTTCTTTATTTTCTCTAAGGTATTTTAATTGTATCATAGATCCATTAATAGGAAATACAAAGATATTGTTTTATGATCAGTGATCGAAGCTTTCGGAATCAAATAATTGAAGACAGTTTTTTTTGTCTTTTTCAAGTTGTTTTTGGAGTTTGTCAAGGGAATCAAATTTTTGTTCCTCTCTTATTTTATCCAGTATTTCTATGGTTAAAGACTGTTCATATAGGGTTTGATTAAATTCAAAAAAATGAACTTCTATGGTTTTGGTTTTACCATTGACGGTAGGACGCATTCCGATATTCATCATTCCCTTAATAAGTTTATTGTTTATTGTTGATTGAACACAATAAACCCCATTGGGAGGGCAAAGTTTGTAAGTCTCCTTTATTTTAATATTCGCTGTGGGAAAATCAATGGTTCGTCCGAGCCCAGCTCCAGGAGTTACGATGCCACTGAGTTGGTAAGGACGGTTTAAGAAAGTGTTCACTTTTTTTAAATCCCCTTCTGTAAGCGCATTTCTGATTTTTGTTGAACTTACATTAACCGAGGAAATTTCTTGAGCGGGTATCTCTTCAACCTCAAAACCATAAGTAGCACCATATTGATAAACGTCCTTGATAGAAGCTTCCCGATTTCTACCAAAGCGATGATCATAACCCATAATAACTTTTGATATTTTAAAGGTATTAACCAATAAATCTCGAATAAATTCAAGGGAGGTTAATCTTGAAAATTCTTTCGAAAAAGGATGAATAACCAAAACGTCTACTCCGAGTAAAGCAAGTATATTTTGTTTTTCTTCTACGGTATCGATCAGTTTGATATCGATATCTTTTTGCAAAACCATCCTTGGGTGAGGAAAAAAAGTCAGAACAACTGCCAAGTGTTTTTTTTCTTTGGCTTGTTGGACCAGATTTGCAATTATTTTTTGATGACCAACGTGAACCCCATCGAAAGTACCAATAGTAAGAATACTAGGGGTTTGTTCTTGGTAGTTTTCAATATGCGTAACAATCTTCACTAAAATTAGGTATATTTAGAAGTGCTTTACAAAACTATGATTTTTAGACTTAAAATTGAGGTAAAATTATTGTATGTTTAAATACTATTAAAATTTAATCACTTCTTGTGAAAAATAAATTCTTGTTATCATTTCTTTTAATGTCATCATTTTCCTTCGGGCAAGACATTTGGTTTTTTAAAAAGAATTCTCAAGACACCTCCTTTTTAGATAATACCATCGCCCAAGATGAGATTGAAACTTTAGTTCTGGAACCAGAACAACTGAATTCATTTTTTTTAAAAGAAGATGCAGTGCCCCGTTTTTCTAAAAAAGCAGAAGGAATAATTGAAATGCCCAATGAATTGGGTGCGAAAGAAAAATTTGATCTTCAAGAAGTTCAAGTGCTTTCAGCTGCTTTATCCAAAGAACACCCAAAAATCAGGTCTTATGTAGGGAGAAGCTTGGATAGAGAAAATGTAACTATTCGCTGGAGTGTTTCTCCGTTGGGGCTAAATGCAATGATACAATCTCCTCAGGGAATATTTTTTATTCAACCTAAAAAGGATAGTAAGCAAAACGAACACTTATTTTATAAAAGAGGAGGAAAAATTTATGATGATTTTGAACGATTAAATTGCCTCGTGGGTGGACAGAAAGAATTTAAAAGCTCGAAAAACGAGCCATTTGTTCCTTCGAACAATGCATCAAAAAAAAGTTCTGATCAAAAACTCAAGACTTATAGGATTGCCATTTCAACTACTGGTGAATTCACAAACTATTGGGGAGATGACGACGATTCAAACGGAACCAATAAAGAAGACGCCCTGGCAAAGGTAGTCAGTACAATAAACCGAGTCAATCAGATATTTGAAAGGGATTTGGGGTTCATCTTGAATTGGTCACGGGGCTAAATCTTATCTATGATGATCCTGATACCGACCCCTATGAAAATGATTTTAATGAGGATTTACAAGAAGTATTAACTGATCTAATTGGAGAGGCCAATTATGATCTTGGTCATCTTTTTGATTATGGTAGTGCTGACGGTAATGCGGGAAGTGTAGGAAATGTTTGTACTGACGGTAGAAAAGGAAGAGCTTTCACTTCTCATCCTTTTACTGACGTTCAAGGAGGAGGTGAGTTTTTGAATGATTATTTTGACATTGATTTTGTAGCCCACGAAATAGGACATCAGTTTGGGGGTTATCATACCTTTTCCCATCAAAATGAAAGTGCAGCAACACACGTTGAGCCAGGAAGTGGAACAACCATTATGGCTTATGCGGGAGTAACTCCAAACTACAACGACAATATTCAAAACCACAGCGACACCTATTTTCACTATATAAGCATAAAAAATATTGAAGATTATATATCAGAAAACAGTTGTCAATCATCAATTGAAATTGAAAATAGACCCCCTGTGGTTTCTGCGGGCGAAAACATCAGTATTCCAAAGGGAACTGCTTATGAATTAAGAGCCATAGGCTCGGATCCAGATAATGATCAGTTGACCTATTGTTGGGAGCAACTCAACAATGGTTTAATAACCTATTCTAATTTTGGACCTACAGTTTTATCAGGATCCACCAACAGGTCTTTTCCTCCTACAACCAATCCTAACAGAACTGTACCCTCGATGACAAATGTTTTGGCTGGTAAATTGACCCAAACCAATCCACAAACGCCTTTGAATGGCAATCTGTTTCTACAGTTCAAAGAAACCTGCTTTGGGGTTACTGTTCGGGATCGAACCCTAACTTCTGAAGATATTGGACAAACTGCACAGGACAATAAAACTGTTTCAGTAGTTGAATCTGCTGGGCCATTTAGGGTTTTATCGCAAAACTCCAACACCACTGTTTGGCTGGCAGGTGCAAAATGAGGTAATCCGCTGGGATGTGGCAAACACAAATTTGGCTCCCATAAACACCGAAAGGGTTTCTGTGTATTTATCTCTTGACAATGGAAAAAATTTTTCAACACTTTTGGCCTCAAATACGCTCAATGATGGTCAGTTGGATTTTGTTGTTCCTGGAAACATTAGTTCTACCAACGCAAGGATAGAGATTGTTCCAGAAAACAACATTTACTTTGCGGTAAACAGTGAACGATTTAGCATTCTTGAACGTCCTTTTGCAACACCCTTAGCCTCGACTCAAAAAAAATGAATGTGGCTTAGCTGAGGTAAGCTTTGAATTTAAACTAAACAAATATCAAGATTCAGTAAATATTGTTTCTTTGAGTTTGATTGATGTTCCTCCGGGAGTAAATTATTCTATAAACCCTCTAACCCCGTCTAGAGATCAAACACCAGGGGTAATAACCCTGTCAAACCTATCGAATTTGGCTCCAGGAAATTATGAAATAACCCTAGTGTCAAGAGCAGGTTCGGTAGTGGCACAGCAAACATTTGAATACAATCATCAAAAAGTTTTATTGATCCACCATCAAATTTATCTCCAACTGTAGCTGATGGAATTCAGCCCACTCAACCCAATTTTGTTTGGTCATCAGATGTAAATGTAGATTCTTATCTAATTGAAATTTCTTTAACCGAAACTTTTGATTCCTTGGTAGTATCTTCAACAACAAATACATCAACCTTTATTCCTTCATCAGGTCTATCTGCTGTAAGTAATTATTATTGGAGGGTCAAAGGTTTTAATGAATGTGGTGAAAGCCAGTATTCGGCTATTCAAAATTTTAACACAAATCAAATTGATTGCCAACCCATTGGAGCAGCAAAATTACCCATTCAACTAGAAGATGCAACTGTTAGGGGTAGTGGTATCACTTATGCCGATGTGTTCATGGCAAATGACTACCCCATAACGGATATTGATTTGGAAGTTAGTATTGAACACACCTTTTATCGGATTTGATTCTGAGTCTAATTGCACCCGATGGCACCGAGGTTGTTTTGGCAAAAAATATTGGCTTGAGGCAATCCAATTTTGAAAACACAGTTTTCGATCAAGAGGGAAGCTCAATTGAAGAAGCACAAGCACCTTTTAGTGGCACATTCCAGCCCAAAGAAAGTCTAGAGGTTTTCAATGGAAAATCCTCTTATGGACGATGGAGATTAAAGGTAGAAGATGTAGAAAGAGCAGATACGGGCAGAATACAATTGTTTAATATTAATTTTTGTGTCAACGGGACAATTCTTTTTGACGATGATTTTGATTTAGTTCCCAACGATTTTGATAATTGTCCACTGGTTTCCAATCAAGAACAATCGGATTCTGATGATGACGGATTAGGAGATTTATGCGATGTAGACACCTTCAATAACTTTACGATCTCAAAAATTGACGAAACCTGTATTTCAAGAAACAACGGTGCAATACAAATAAGTGCGGTGGTAGATGTAATCTATGATGTTCAAGTAACGGGCCCCAACGGATTCAATAAAACCTATCAGTTTTCTGACGATACCCTAAACATTAAAAACCTCGAAAGTGGGGATTATTTAATTTGTTTTACTGCAAACGCATACCCAAATTACGAATCTTGTTTTACGGCATCCATTTTAGAACCAGAATCTTTAGAGGTCAGTTCTTTTGTTGATAAAAGAAACTTGAATTTGACTTTGATCTTAGATGGTGCAACAGAATACAAAGTTTCTTTAAATGAAGTTGAAACCCAATTCAAAAACAAAGAGCAATTGAATTTTTCGCTACGCAAAGGATTGAATACCGTTGAAGTAACTACAAACTTGAGTTGCCAAGGATCGTTTAGACAAGAAATTTACATTGCAGAAGACTCTGTTTTGTATCCGAATCCCAGTGGTGAAGAAGCTTATGTAATGGTAGGAGGATCAAGCCTCGAGGCTCAGTACATCATTTTCGATATTCAGGGAAATATTCTTTTGGATCGCAAAGTTCAATTGGAGCTTGAAAACAGAAAAATCCCCATAGATATGAGTTCATTAGCTGGGGGTAATTATTTTATCAAAATCAAAACAAGTCAAAACGAAGAAACCATAAAATTCATTAAGCGATGAGAAAAAGTTTAAATATTTTGGTTTTGATTTTCACACTGCTGTTTTTTTGGTCGTGTTCTAAGCCCTCAATCCCAGCACCAGGGGCTGTAGCTTTAATAACACCAGAAAATAAAAACAATTGCATTCCCATGTTTACAGATGAATTAACAGGGGTGGTAAATTTCAACTGGCAAACCTCACCAAACACAGATTCCTATGAAGTAGTTGTTCGAAACAGTGTAACCCGGACAGAACAAAAAAAAGCAGTTGATTTGACAACGGCAACCTTAGTTCTTGACCGTGGATATCCCTTCACATGGTGGGTAATATCATCCTCCGAGATTAGCACAGTAAAAACAAAAAGTGAAGTCTGGAGTTTTTACATCGAAGGGATACAACAACAAACACACATCCCTTTTCCAGCACAATTAAAAGCACCTTTAGAAGGACAAACAATAGTATCATCATCGGGTCAAATCAACTTGGAATGGCTCGGTTCGGATTTGGATAACGACATCGCATATTATCAAATCTATTTGGGCACAAACCCAGATCGATTACAATTATTTCAGGACAATCAATCCATTCCAAATTATTCAGCCAACCTCAGTGTTGGGAATACTTATTATTGGAAAATAGTAACGGTTGATCGCAGCGGTAATAAATCAGAATCTGTAATTCAAACCTTCAGCATAAGCTCCTAGGAACCGTTGAATTGATTCATGGCCTCCTGAATACCCTGAGAAACAAAAGCCAAGGTTTGTTCAATGGTTTTTTCTACCCTCAAATTGAGTTGCTTTTCTTCAGTTTCGGACCATTTCCCCAGGACAAAGTTTACCGTATCGTATCCTTTTTCCTCGTTGTGAATCCCAAAACGGAGCCTAGGGTAGTTTGGTGTGTTTAGTTGAGCTTCAATATCTTTTAGTCCATTATGTCCCCCATCACTTCCTTTGGGTTTTAGGCGAAGCGCACCAAAAGGTAAATTCAGATCATCGGTAATGATCAATATGTTTTGAAGTTGAATATTCTCTTTCAATGCCCAGTACCTAACTGCTTTCCCACTTCGGTTCATTAGCGTTGAGGGTTTTAATAATATCAAAGATTTTCCTTTGAATCGTGTTTTAGAAATTGCACCGTAGCGAAGATCCTCAAAAGTTAAATCTTTTTTTCTGCAAAAGTATCCAAGACACGAAACCCAATATTGTGTCTCGTATTGTGGTAAGGAGTTCCAATATTACCTAGACCAACAATTAAAAATTTTTTCAAGACGTCTTCTTTTGGTTTGTTGTTTTTTTTAAAAAAGGCTTTAAAACAGTTCATCTATTTACAAAAACGTAAAGATAAAAAAAGCATCTGATGGAATCCAACAGATGCTTTTTTTAAATCGATAACTGAGCTTATTCAGTAGCTTCAGTTTCTGTTTCTTCAGTTTCTGCTGATTCTTCAGTTTCTTCTAAAGCTTCAGCAACATCTTTGATCGAAGCTCGAGAAGTACGAACTTGACAAACAACCGTAGTTTCAGGGTGTAAAAATGAATACGCATCGTTTTTGAGATCAGAAGTAGTCAATTTGTTTCCTAACTCAAGACCGGAGATGTCTGCAACGATTGTATCGGGCAGATTCGAAGGAATAGCACGAACACGTAACTTTCTTTTGTTGAGTGAAAGTGTTCCACCACTATTCAATACACCAGGAGCAGCTCCTTGGATTGTTACAGGGATATTCATTGAAATTTCCTTGTCATCTTTCAATTCATAGAAGTCAACATGAAGAATTCGGTCACTTACTGGGTGAAATTGAATGTCTTGTAAAATGGCATTAAATGATTTACCATCAAGTTTGATAACTACGGTGTGTGCATTTGGAGTGTAAACGAGTTTATTGAAATCGAGTTCTTTCGCTGCGAAGTGTATGGGATTGTTTTTCTCCGTACAATACACAGGGAACCATTTCAGCATTACGTAAGGCTTTTGTAGCTTTTTTGCCCACGCTTTCTCTTTTAGATCCATTAATTGTAATTGATTTCATTGGTATTTATTATTGAATTAAACGATAAATTTAGAACTGATTGATTTGTTTTCATGAACTTCGCGCATAGTGTCTGCAAAAAGATCGGCACAACTCAATATTTTTATTTTGGAGCTTTGTTTTTTGGTGGAATAGAATCGGTAACGATGAGTTCTTCGAGCAATGAATTTTCGATACGCTCATAAGCATTTCCAGACAGGAGTGCGTGGGTACAAATGGCTCGTACCGAAATTGCTCCACGTTCGCGCATCACTTCTGCAGCTTTGGTTAGGGTACCCGCAGTATCCACCATATCATCAACAAGAACAACATTCTTACCTTTGACATCACCAATCAATTCCATATGAGAAATCACATTGGCTTTTTCACGTTGCTTGTAGCAAATTACAACATCGCTTTTAAGAAATTTTGAATAGGCATAAGCTCTTTTTGACCCCCCCATATCAGGAGATGCAATGGTAAGGTTTTCCAGATTCAAAGACTTCAAATGAGGCACAAATATGGTAGAAGCAAACAAGTGGTCCACGGGTTTTTCGAAAAAACCTTGAATTTGGTCGGCGTGTAAATCCATGGTTATGATTCGTGTTGCTCCAGCCGCTTCAAGAAGTTTAGCGATTAGTTTGGCCCCAATCGGAACTCTTGGTTTGTCTTTTCTGTCTTGACGAGCCCATCCAAAATAAGGCATCACAGCAGTAATGTGTCGAGCCGAAGCACGTTTGGCTGCATCGATCATCAAAAGAAGTTCCATTAAATTTTCTGAACTGGGGTGGGTAGAGCCGATTAAAAATACTCTTGATCCACGAACAGATTCCTCAAAGGAGGGTTGGAATTCTCCATCGCTGTAATGTGAAAAGATTACATTCCCCATGGGGACCCCAAATTTTTCTGCAATCTGTTTTGCTAGAACTTCACTTTGAGTACAACTAAAAATTTTTGCTTCTGGTTTCACGCTTCCTAATTTGTTGTTCAACATTTATTTAGGGAATGCAAATTTAAAAATATTTTTAGGTCTGCCGCTGTTTAATCCAATTATTTTAGGTGGGAAAAAATAATTTTCTAATTTTGTCATCCGATTGCCTTGGTGGCGGAATTGGTAGACGCGTTGGATTCAAAATCCAATTCTTTCGGGAGTGTGGGTTCGATTCCCACCCAAGGTACTTTCCAAAAACGCAACCCTTTTACAACGAAAGGGTTGCGTTTTTTTTGCATTTTTTTGATGGTTTGGGGTAAAATTGTATATTTAAAAATCCTTAAATCAATGACTTAACCGAAATTCATTTTAATTTATCGGCAGCTAAGATTCAGGGAAACGCTCTTTGGAGGTTTTATTTATCTGTAGTTCATTCGTTTTTAAAGGCTTCAAGTGTCTTTTGGGATAATCTTTTAGATTATGAATTATGGAAACAAAATATAGAAAATCAAAGCACTCCAATCAGCTTAAAGAAAAAAATGAACCTACTTCCCAAAACGATGAATGACCTCGATCAAATAATCCAAACCATAGGAAATGAACTAAAAGCAATGCGCATCGCAGCAGGCTATGCCAGTTATGAGCAATTTGCTTTTGACAAAAGGCTGAGCCGCATTCAGTATTACAAAATGGAAAGAGGAACAAATTGTACTCTCAAAAGTTTGGTTAAGGTACTTGATGCCCACGAAGTAGATTTTCACACCTTTTTAAACAAACTGAACCACCAAAAAGAAAATGGATTTGAGGAAACATAAATTTCTGTTTACTACCAGTTCAATGCCATTCCTCGTTTCGTTCAAAAAAAAAGAGTCCCTCAAAAAAGGATTTCCAAAAAAACAATCGGGTTTTTTAAATTAATTCTCAAGCAGATTTATTTGTTTTTTTGGGAGGGATTGTTCCAAAGGGGTTTTCTCTTTTCCAAAAAAGCACTGAGCCCTTCTTTTGCCTCGGGGCTAGATCGGACTTTAGCGATGGAATCAGCAGTGAAGTCAATTAGCTTTTGATCAATTTCTTTTTGTGCCACCTCAAAAACCAAGGCTTTTGTTTTTTGTAGTGCCTCTGGTCCATTTTTTAAAAGAGATTGGGTCAGTATTTCGATAGCATCATCCAGTTGATTTGTGTCTGCTATTTCAGAAATAAAACCGTGTTTCAAAGCCTTTTCAGAAGTCAGGGTTTCACCGGTCAACATAAAGCGTTTTGCTGTTTTTGTTCCAACCGCATTGATTACATAAGGAGAAATGGTTGAGGCAATGACACCAATCTTAACTTCACTCAAAGCGAGCTTAATATCAGAACTTCCCACAGCAATATCACAACAACAAACCAGTCCAACACCGCCTCCAAACACCGCTCCTTTTACTTGAGCAATCGTGGGTTTTGGGTGGTAACAAAGGGTATTCATCAATTGAGCTAAAGCCAAAGCATCGGCTTTGTTTTCCTCAAATGAATTTTGTCCAACGGTTTTCATGTAGTTGATGTCTCCCCCAGCACAAAAACTTTTTCCCTCTCCTGCCAAAACAATCACCCTTACTTTTGGATTTGACTTTGCATTTACAAGGGCTTCTGTAAGATTTTTTATTTGTTCAGAATCAAAGGCATTATGGACCTCTGGGCGATTCATTACCAGATACAAGACCCCTTCTGGTGAAATAAATTCCAGTAATTGCTCTTTTGAAGACTGATTTTTCAGTCCTAAATTATTTAAATATGACCTCATACATCGTTTTTTTTATAAGTCTACAAAGTGGTCGGACAAACATAGTCAGTTGTTTTTATTCCCACTTCTTTGATGGCCTTAAATCCAAGTTTTACATTCAAAAGGTTGTGAACCCCTCTTCTTTTCAAAACCGAAGCCGCTATCATACTGCGATAACCTCCGGCACAATGAACATAAAATTCTTTTTGTTTTGGAAATTCTTCAAGGTGTTCATTGATAAAATCCAGAGGGGTGTTGCGTGCTTGTGGAATGTACTCCGAAGCAAATTCTCCGGGTTTGCGCACATCAAAGATTTGGGTGTTTTCATCAATAGCGTTTTTAAATTCCTCGGCAGTTATTGATTTTACCTGATCTGTTTCTTTCCCCGAATTTTTCCAGCTTTCGAATCCTCCTTTGAGGGTTCCCAGGGTATTGTCAAAACCTACTCTCGAAAGTCGGGTGATGGTCTCGCGCTCTCTTCCTTTTGGAGTTACAAGCAGCAGCGGCTGTTTTACATCTCCAATAAGTGCACCAACCCAAGGAGCAAAACCTCCGTCGATTCCAATAAAAATTGATTGGGGAATGTGGCCTTTGGCAAATTCATCTTGACTTCGTACATCCAAAATAATGGCATCCGAATGGTTTGCGATTTCTTCGAGCTCTTCGGCGGAAAATTCTTTCTGACCTCTTTTTATTACGTCTTCAAAGTCTTCATAACCCTCTTTGTTCATTTTTACATTCAGAGGAAAGTACATGGGAGGTGGAAGTAAGCCCTCGGTAACCTCTTTGATAAATTCGGCTTCAGTCATGTTTTCTCGAAGAGCATAATTTAATTTTTTTTGCTCCCCTAGGGTTCCCACAGTTTCTTTACTCAGGTTTTTACCACAGGCCGAACCCGCTCCGTGTGCTGGATAAATAATAACATCATCGGCAAGGGGCATAATTTTAGTTCTTAAGCTTTTGTAGAGCATTCCTGCAAGTTGTTCTGGAGTCATTTTAGCTGCCTTTTGAGCTAAATCTGGACGCCCAACATCTCCTAAGAACAAAGTATCTCCGCTAAAAATAGCATGGTCTTTGCCTTCTTTGTCTTTGAGCAAGTAGGTTGTACTTTCGGTGGTGTGTCCGGGGGTATGTAGTGCAATTATGGTCAATTCTCCTATTGAAAATTCTTGCCCATCGGTTGCTATTATTGATTCAAAATGAGTCTTTGCTGTAGGTCCAAAAACGATTGGAGCATTTGTTTTCTTCGATAAACTCAGGTGCCCACTGACAAAATCTGCATGAAAATGGGTTTCAAAAATGTATTTGATTTGTGCACCATTTTTTCAGCCTTTTTGAGGTAGGGTGTTGTTTCACGTAAAGGGTCTATGATGGCAGCCTCTCCTTGGCTTTCAATGTAATATGCGCCTTGCGCTAAACATCCGGTGTAAATTTGTTCGATTAGCATTTAGGTTTATTTTTTATTAGAGTGGGTTTGAGTAAGATTGGTTACTGTATGATTCTGAAGTGTTATTTTTTTCTGAATAGCAGAAGTCGTTGTCCCCTCCAAAAAGGCAGTTACGGCTTCCGAAGTTTTGATGAATAAATTTTCTTTTCCAATTATTAGTATTAAATCATGGCTAAAGATGATGTCGCGCACAGGCCCTGTAGCTCCAGCAATCATAATTTTTAGCCTTTGTTTTGTATGGTCGTCAAATAATTTTTCAAGCATGCTCAGTGCACTTGAGTCAATGTAATTGATGGTCTCTGCATTGAGGATTACAACCTCTAGGGTATTGCCTTTTCCCTTGATTTGTTTTGTAAATTCTTTTTTGAAGTAGTCTTTATTTCCAAAGAACAGTTGTGAATCGAATCGGAGGATTAAAATTCGGTCATCAATTTCAATATCGTTTTCAAAACGAATGATGTTTTTGTAATATTGGGTTCCTTTAATTCTTCCCAGTACAGCAATATGGGGGTTCGATGTTCGGTAGATCATTGTCAATAGCGATATCAGTGTACCAAAGAGTATTCCCTGTGGAATCCCCACGGTCATTGTTATGATAAATGTAAATACAAAAGAAATGGATTCTTCTCTGTTTTTGCGCCAAAGTTTTCTGGGGTAATTAAAATCGATCAAACCAAAAATAGAAACCATAATAATTGCGGCTAAAATTGGAATGGGTAAATAATAAAAAAGAGGGGTCAAAAAAAGCAGGGTAAGCAGAACAAGTCCTGCACTGAATAAAGAGGCAATCCCAGACTTTGCTCCTCCTTGATCTTGAATAGCTGATCTAGAAAAAGATGCAGTAGTGGGGTATGATTGTGCAAAAGATCCCACAATGTTTGCACTACCCAATGCTATTAATTCTTGATTGGGTTCTACTTCGTATTCGGTCTGTCTTTCTTCTATGGCTTTAGCAATTGATATTGCCTCAGTAAAACCAACCATTGCCAGTGTAATGGCTACCGGGATAAGCTCTACAAATTGATTTTTGTTAAAACTGGGAATACTCAAATTTGGAAGCCCATGGGGGATGTCTCCAACGATTTTTATTCCGATAAGCTGCCATTGAGTAAAATACAAGAGTAAGGTACCTAGCACAACAACAAGGAGAATTGCAGGAATTTTTTTATTGATTTTTTGAAAAGTTTTGATCAGTATAATTCCTGTTACACCCAGTCCAAAACTAAGCAGATGGGTTTTTGAAAGGTTCGAAACGACTTCACTTAAAAGGACATGAATTTGATTCGTTTGTACCATATCAATGCCCAAAATATGTTTCAATTGACCCAGACCAATAATTATTGCAGCAGCAGAGGTAAATCCGCTCAAAACGGGTTTGGATAGAAAATTGACCAGGAAACCCAGTTTGAAAGCTCCTAACAACAATTGAATTAAGCCTACAAAGAGTGCCAAGAAAACAGCAGCAGCAATGTATTGCTCGATCCCAACAACATGAAGGGTTCCGATCCCAGCAGCAACAATCAAAGAATCCATTGCAACGGGTCCTATAGACAGCTGTCGAGAAGTACCCATAAATGCGTAAACGATTTGAGGAGTCAATGCAGCATAAAGCCCAAAAACAGGGGGTAGCCCTGCGATCATCGCATACGCCATTCCTTGAGCAATTGCTAATATTCCAGCAGTAGTTCCAGAAATAGCATCATTCCAAAGCATGTTTTTTTTGGTACTTGGGAAGCCATTGCAGTATTGGAAAAAGCTGTTTCAAAAAATTTGTTTTTACAAAAGTACGTTATCTTATTTTATTGGTTTTTGTACTTAAGTTACTAAAGATACTGATTGAATGTGTTTTTTGATCCATCCAAATTAAATTTGCATCCCTTGTAAAAAGAAACTTAAATTTGACTAAGAATTACTTTATGTTAAAAAAAAGCTTTAAAGAGCATTTAAAAGAGCTGCCAGAGGTAGTAAAAAGAACGGATCCTAAAAAATTTTATCCGTTATTGGTTGGACTGTTTTTTGTTGCCCGGGGTTCGTTTCTCTGTCTTTTTGCCTTGTACTTGAGGTTTTTAAAAAAATAAGTTGATTTATTTTAGTAAAACAGCATAATTTCCTGCAACCTCAATTCCAGCTGATGTTCCAGTGTCTTCCAACAAGATTTCTCCTGTTTTTTTTGGATCAATTTTAGGTGAATTTTGGCATTCATACTCTCTTCGATTCGTGCATCCATAAAACCAGCAATTGGAGCTGCCAGTGGGGTTGCCTTTTCTCGCTCTGCCCGAATCCATAGTTTGTGCGAACTATTTTCCATTTCGATTACCACCTCTTTTTTAGAAACAGAACATTGCTTCAACTGTGTTTTGTTGTAGGTTGTAAATTGAATGAGTTTACCATCGATCAAAACCCCAGCAATGTAACCAATAAAGGAAGATCCGATCCAAGGGATTTTGGCTATCGAAGCTTTGATGGATATTCCTGTTTTACTAAAATGATTGCTTTGCATCCAAACGTATCCCTCGGAAAAGAATGTCCCCAGTCTTTCTCCATATACCCTCTTCCTTGTTCAAAAGAAATAAATTTATCTTGATGAACCAAGTTTCCCTCAATGCTATGGTCCATGCTCAAAATACCGTGGTAACATTCCATAAAGGGAACGAAAGAAAAGGTCCCATAATACCGGGTGAATTCCAGCTGCTGGGCCACGGACTTCTGTTTCTAAATCGTAAGCTCCCTTTTAAGCCCGGTAAATCAAGCTCAATACTGTCGTTTGTAAAACGATTTTCTCTAATTTGTAGATCATGTGTTTTAGGCTTAGGAATAAACTCTTGAGCGTCAAATTTGTGATAAGAAGCTTTGAGATTTCTTCCGTCTAAAACTTGAATAAAAGCTTGTTTTTTGCCATTTTCATCCATTGCAATTCCGGGAATTATTGCAAGTGCGTGTTTTTGATCTGAACTTATTATTTTGTAATACCAGCCTTCAAAAAATCTTTTGGATTTTCGCCAACCGTGATAGCACTCCGGATTCCATATCGCATGAATTTGGTTGAGTAACATGAGTTATTAATGGGTTGAATTTTTAAACAGAAAATCAGTTCCGAGGTATTCATGGTTTTTGTTGTAATACCAAGCTCTATTTTTGGGCATTTTGATTCCGTTGACTTCAATTTCTTCGGTCAATAAAATGTACTCTCCATCGTTTTTTGATTCCTCATGATAAAACTGATAAACTTCCATGGCATAAGTGATCGGATCGAAATAAAAATACCAACGATCGTTTCCACCTCTTTTTCGTAATCTACTTGAGCAACCCAATATTCTTTACCTTTGAAGCTTCGTTTTTCTACCTTGGGATTGATTTGAGTGCCTGGGTCATTTAGTTTCATCGGAAGTCCATACAAATAGGTGTAGTAATTTCTTGTTCGTTTGGTTTGATTACAGGTGAGACGGTATTTTTTTTTTCTTCCTCGGGGGTAAATTTGGCTTTTCCATTGAAGAGAATCGAACAAACTCCTTTGTTTATCTCTTGAAAAATAATATTGGAATCGCTGTTGTACTGATTTCTAAAATACTCTTTTTGCAAATCAAAAAACACAGAACTTATTCTTGGATCCCCAGATGGGGTTTCCATGGTAATTTTCAATTCAGCAGAAAAGGTGGCCCAACTGTTATTCGGGTCGTGATACTGAATGCTTTTATCGACGAGTTCTTTACCGGTCATATTCTGACCCAAAGAGATAAAATATGTAAGTAGAAATCCTGTAAAAAGTATTTTTTAAGCATTTGACGGAGGGTATAGCGGAGAGAGTTCAAAGCATTCTAAGTGAAAATATTCAGTAGAGGCCAACAAATGGTCAAAAATATCTGCAACAATATGCTCATAGTTTTTCCACTCTTTGTCTTTACTAAAGACGTAGATCTCGATTGGAATTCCTTGAGCAGTTGGCGCCAATTGTCTACACATCAAAGTCATGTCTTTATTGAGCATGGGGTGCTGCTCCAAATAGGCTTCTGTGTAATTTCTAAACAACCCTATATTGGTTAGGTTACGCCCATTGATCAAAAGAGATTTGTCTGCCTTAGAACTTGAGTTATGCGCTTTGATGTCATCCTCTTTGGTTTGAATATATTCAGACAATAATTTGATTTTTTTGAGTTGTAATAGCTCTTCGTCTTTTAGAAAGCGAATACTACTTACTTTGATCAAAAGCGAACGTTTGATTCTTCTACCAGGAGAATCACTCATTCCCCGCCAATTGATGAAAGAGTCTGAAATCAATTTGTAGGTAGGAATGGATGTAATCGTGTTATCAAAATTTTGTACCTGAACTGTTGAAAGACTGATGCTAATTATGTTACCGTCTGCATTGCTGTTGGGCATGCTGATCCAGTCACCAATTCGAACGGTATCGTTAACCGTAATTTGAACACTGGCGACAAAGCCCAAAATGGTGTCTTTGAAAACAAAGAGTAATACTGCGGATAAGGCTCCTAGTGTGGTCAAAAAAGCTCCTACTTCGGTTCCAGTCAATACGGAGAGAATAATAATTCCTCCAACAAACCAAAGAAAGATCATAATTACTTGAATGTAGCTGTCAATGGGTTTGTCTTTGAAGGTTCTCAAAGTTTTTAAATAATCACTTAACGATTTCAACAGAGCACGAGTTAGCGCAATAACTACAATTACTGACAGTGCCTCAAAAACATTTTTTAGCCATTGATATGATGTTAAAAGCTCAGGAATAAGCTTGTGTAACAAATATAAAGGAGGGAAATATGAGAGTAATTTGGGTGTTCTGTGTAAGAGCAAAATATCATCAAAGGTACTTTTAGTTTTTCTAGAAATTCGAGTAAAAACTCCAATAATAATCTTTCTAGAAATCCAAAAAGAAATATGGAAATGAGGAGGTATGATAAAAGAAGAATTCCTGTTGTGCTTATTTCAGCAAGATTTTCAGTCAAACCATTTTCAAGAAGTTTTTTGTAGATGATTGTTGATATTTCCGAGCTTTGCATGTTTTTTATTTTTATGCAAATTAGCTTTTTTTTCATGGAAACTTGAGTTTTGGATCATCTTAAAGCATTCGAAATAATTATTAGACACCAACCTTATCGATATGTTTGTTTTGAAGTATTGGTTGTATTGAGCAAATCCTGATAACCAAAGATTATTTTGATCCAGATTGGTTAAGCGAGCGGTTAGCTATCCCCAGAAAATTACTTGAAAAAGATTTCATAACTTAGTTGAAAATCTTTTCAATTATGCGACTTTCCAATCAAATAAATGTATTTCTAATCATCTTTTTTATTTGTGGTTGTTCTCAAGAAAAAAATTCTAAACCCATGTCCAGTTCAACGAAAGCCGAACAAATTCATAGAGCAGTAATAACGATTGACACCCATGACGACATCAATACAGGAAATTTTACAGATTCCCTAAATTATAGCTCCAAAACTCAATCCCAAGTTCATTTACCCGGGATGCAAGAGGGAGGTCTGGATGTAGCATGGTTTATTGTTTATACTGGACAAGACAGTTTGAATGCTTCTGGTTATGCTAAAGCAGCAGCAAATGCAGATGATAAGTTTAGTGCCATTCATCGTTTGGTTAATACGTATGCTCCCGATCAAATAGAACTGGCACTTACAGCAAATGATGTTAGAAGGATTTGGAAAAGCGGAAAAAAGGTTGCCATGATTGGAGTCGAAAACGGGTATCCGATAGGAGAAGACATCAACAATGTTGAGGTTTTTTACAATCGTGGAGCCCGATATATGTCGTTGGCTCATAACGGACACAGTCAGCTGTCAGATTCTAATACAGGCGAAAAGGATAATGTTTATTTGCATAACGGTCTCAGCGATTTGGGAAAGCAAGTCATCGAGAAAATGAATTATTACGGAATGATGATCGATATTTCGCACCCTTCAAAGGAAGCAATCCGACAGATGATTGAGCATTCAAAAGCACCAGTAATTGCCTCCCATTCATCGGCTCGGGCTTTGTGTGATCATTCCAGAAATTTAGACGATGAACAATTGCAATGGGTCAAAGAAAGCGGAGGAGTGGTTCAAACAGTTGCTTTTAGTTCTTATTTGAATACCGAAAAACACAACAATTATTTTAAAGCTAAAGATACTCTTCTCAGAAGCATTGGAGCTAAAAACAACATTGAGGTTCTGGACAAATACCAAATGAGAGCCTTAGAGTTTGATGATCTTCAGAAGTACATCAAAGAACGCAAAAAATTGAGTCTCTAGCAAAAGACGAACTTACAGCTCTCAAGAAAGAAGTACCACCTGTTTCGGTTAGTGATTTAGTAGATCATATTGATTACATCAAAAATAAAATTGGGATCGATCATGTAGGAATTAGCTCCGATTTTGACGGTGGAGGAGGAATAGAAGGCTGGAGTGATGCTTCAGAGTCCTTAAATGTTACCAAAGAGCTCGTAAAAAGAGGATATACTCAAGAACAAATTGAAAAAATTTGGGGAGGTAACTTGTTGCGTGTTATGGAACAAGTGGAAGCATTAGCTTCTGATTTACAAAAAGTTAAATAAAAAATTGTATTATGAAAGTTTGTATTAAGTTTTCGACCTTAATGTTTTTGTTGTTGCTTTTTTTGTCCTGTAGTTCATCTTTTGAAAAAGCAAAAATCAAGAACAATGTTGTTTCTAGCGCACATCCTTTAGCATCAAAATCAGGAATATCAATGTATCAAATGGGAGGAAATGCCTTTGATGCTGCTGTGGCTTCGGCTTTTACATTAGCTGTAGTAGAGCCTAGTATGAGTGGAATTGGAGGAAGACTCAGGCAATTTACAAAAAGGAAGACGGTAAAATTGGAGGAGTAGATGCTTCGACTGAGGTGCCTATGAATTATGTTCCTTTGGAAGAAAAAGTTCTCTTATGGTTATGAAACCATCGGAATTCCGGGTGTTGTTGCAGGTTTAATAAAATTGCAAAAAGAACATGGTTTGCTAGATCTGTACTCGGTTATGCAGCCCGCAATCGATTATGCCGAAAAAGGATTTATGATTTTACCCGGCGAAGCTTATCGACAAGGATTGGTTCTGGATGAACTTAAAGAATTTGAAGGAACGGCAGAAAATTTCCTGAACAGTGATGGTTCGGCTCTAAAAGCAAATACCCTTTTTTATTCAGAAAAATCTTGCTGCAACACTAAAAGCAATTTCCGCACAAGGGGCTAAAGGGTTTTATGAAGGGGAAATAGCAGAAAAAATGGTAAAAGATGTTCAATCTCACGGTGGAATATTGACTTTAGAGGACCTAAAAAATTACAAAGCATTGGATGCCAAAGTAGTCGAGGGTGTTTTTAGAGGTCATAAGGTTCACGCCCTGTATTTGCCTTCCTTTGGAGCTATTACCATTCAAATTTTACAGATTTTAGACCAAATAAAACCTCCTCTTTCCGAAAATGATTGGGCGGTAACTATGGGAAAAGCAACTCGATATGCGTATAAATTTCGGAATGCTCAAAAGTATACAGATTCTTTAAAAATGATTTTGTCCTACAAAAATGCTGGAAAATTTGCACAGGAAATCGACGCTCAAGCACAAACCATTGCTTCTGTAGAGTCTACACAAATGCCTGAATCATGGAAAGCTCCCAATGGGCATACAACCCATTTAACAACTGCCGATTCTTCAGGAAATGTTGTTTCCCTAACCCAGACAGTTGGTCCAATAATGGGGTCAAAAGTAGCCTCAAAAGGTCTTGGATTTATTTATGCAGTTACCCTTGGAGGATATCTTGGAGATTACAAACCCGGCGATCGTGCGAATTCACATATTACACCAACACTGCTCTCAAAAAAGGGTAAGGTTGTTCTCGCCCTAGGTGCGGCGGGTGGTAGTAGAATTGTTCCAGCCGTTGTTCAGGTAGCAAGTCGTTATATAGATCAGAACATTTCTCTAGAAAAAGCCTTGATGCTTCCTAGAGTTTATCCTGTTGGAGATACACTTTGGGTTGAAAATCACCCAAAAATTTCTGAGATTAATGCTGACCTTGATCCGGTTCTACATCCTCATAAAATGATCGATGAAATTGCCCGATTTGGAAGGGTTCATGCCATTGCAATTGATAGTTTGAAAACTTCTTGGAAAGGTGCTGCCGATCCAGATTGGGAGGGTACTTCTGAATCATTTATTGAAGATTAACTCGAATACCAATCAACGGTTATAACTTTTTATAATTGAGATAAAAGCTGATTTGGGTATTTTCAACAAAACAAAAGTATTTATATATTTGTATTACAAACGTATTATTGATGCCCAAAAAAAGAACACTCATACTTTTTTCATTAGTATCACTACTTTTTATAGCCTCACCTATAACTCTTGTTATTACCCAAAATTCTTTAGATGTTTCTGAAATATTTTCTACCTCAGAAGAAGAAAAAGGAAATGAAAAGCATTTGGATTTTGAAATTTTGTTACCCCTATTTAAATCGAACAATTCTGAATATTTTGCTTATTCAAAAAAAGAGTGTCTTAACCTATGTATTTAAAAGGTATCCAAAACTTCGCTTAAATATTATTTCTCCACCCCCAGATTTTTTCTTCTAAATTTTTACAAAAAAACACATAAAACATACTTTAAGTAAAGCTCTAAATTCACTTTAGGGTTTGCCCAATTGACGTATTAAATAGTTAAAAAAACAGTTAAAACAATTGAAATGAAAGCACATACAAAAGAAACACAAGCATCAATAACACCTGATTCTGCAATACAACTCCTAAAAGAGGGAAATAATAGATTTCAAGATAAAACAAAAGCAGAACGGGATTTAATGGAACAAGTGAAAGAAACGAGTAAAGGTCAATATCCTTATGCTACAATCTTAAGCTGTATTGACTCTAGAGTATCTTCAGAGTTGATTTTTGATCAGGGAATAGGAGATATTTTTAGTGCTCGTATTGCAGGGAATTTTGTAAATAACGATATTCTTGGGAGCATGGAATTTGCATGCAAGCTTGCAGGAACAAAACTTATTCTTGTATTGGGACACACGGCTTGTGGTGCTGTTAAGGGAGCCTGCGATGACGCCAAATTAGGAAATCTAACGGGTATGTTATCAAAAATTAAACCAGCAGTAAATGCAGTGAGCTCTCCAGAAGATGCTAGCCTAAGAAATTCATCGAACATTGATTTTGTGAATGAGGTGGCTAAAAAAAATGTAGAACTTACGATGGACAAAATCGTTGAGGACAGTCCAGTTTTAGCAGAAATGCAAGCCAATGGAGAAATCAAAATAGTAGGTGGAATGTATGATATTTATTCAGGAGCAGTTCATTTCTATGACTAATATTTTATTGATGAAAAGATTATTTTGGGTAGCGTTGACTTTGGTGTTTTCGCTACCTAATTTGGTTCAAGGACAAGAAAGTAATTTAGGAAATTGGCTGATTTACATTGGGAACAAGCAATTGAATGAAAAGTGGAATTTGCATCACGAGGTACAGTATCGAAACTACGATGCAATTGGTGATCTAGAGCAGTTGTTGTTGAGAACTGGATTGGGTTACACCTTTGGAGAAAGTAAAAAAACATTCTTCTGGGATACGGTTATATTTTATCGGAGAATTACGCCTCCGAATCGGATCCAAAAGTGAGTGTAAATGAGCATCGAATTTTTCAACAATTCATATCAAAGCAAAAACTGGGGAAACTGAAATTGAGTCATCGATATCGTTTTGAACAACGTTTTGTCGAGTCTGATTTTAAAATGCGACTTCGTTACTTTCTTGGGGTTAATATTCCAATCAGTTCCAAAGAAGAAAACAAGTATTATTTTTCTGCATACAATGAATTGTTTTTGAACACAAAATCCAAACTTTACGATCGAAACAGGTTGTATGGAGGGTTTGGCTATCATTTGAGTGAAAAAGTAAGGTTAGAAATTGGATACATGAACCAGTTTTTTAACAAAGGAAGTAGAGATCAATTGAACATTCTTGCTTTTGTTAATCTTTAAAAATTATTTTGCGCACTTATTTTTATAAAAAATTAAAGAGTTGATGATTAATTCCGTTAATTTCACAATAAATACTAAATTTAAATATGAGAGCTTTAATTGTATTTACCCTTATGTTTGTGGTGCAGTTCAAGCTCAATGCGCAACTAAGTAAAGTTCATTATATCCCTCCAGTTGCTTATTCAAGTGAACCTGGGAGTAATGCAATTCCAAACCAAGGTCACTATTTATACCTATCTACACCCAGTACAAGTTCGGTAACTGTTAATGTAATTGCAGTAGGAGGAGCCACAACCATCCTTGAGGTATCCAACTCAATTCCTCGTATTTTTGTTATCGATGCACCTGGAGGAGCAGATGATTCTCAAGTTGCCATAGGAGCAAGCAGCTCCGATGCCGCTATTACAACAAGTAGAGTGATTGGGGACAAAGGATACATTGTAGAAGCTAGTTCCGAGATTTATGTAGCACTCAGAATTGGTCAGGATGCTCAAGCCGGTGCACTGGTAAGTAAAGGGGGAGCAGCCTTGGGTACAGACTTTAGGGTTGGAGGGTTTACTAATTACAATCCTCAACCCAATTATTCAACTTTTCTAACGGTAATGGCAACAGAGAATACCACTCTGGTAACCATAAATAATATCAGTGAGGATATTGATATTTTGGACTTTAATGAGGCCGCATTAGGATCGACTTCTGGTAATTTGAATGACATAACAATTACTTTGAATCGAGGAGAAAGTTATACGATTGTTACCCGATCGGATCAGTGCGTAGACGTTGCTACTGCACTCGAAGTAGAGCCTACTCAGACGGTAAACTCAGATGGATTGATAGGAGCTTATGTGAATTCAGATAAAGCTGTTTTAGTCAATTCGGGTTCCCTCAACGGGAGTTTTGGAGTTGGTGCGTCTCGGGATTATGGTTTTGATCAAATAGTAGATTACAGTAAAGTAGGTTCCGAATATATTTTTGTGAAGGGGACAGGATCAGATTCATGGGAAAATGTTCTTTTGGTTGCTCATACGGATGCAACAACAATAACAATCAATGGACTTGGGGTAAGTAATGGTATTGTTCATGGAAAGGGGGTTAATATTTCATCTTCTAGTCCAGCGATAGCAAGTGCGAGTATTGATGCTGGGGATTATTTTTTGATAGAAGGAGACATGTATTCTTCAGACGGTAATATGTACGTTCAATCATCAGCTCCAGTTTTTGCTTTTCAAGGAATTGGATTTGGAGGGAGTGAGGCTAATCAGGGATTATTTTTTGTACCACCATTGAAATGTTCAAGTGTAGGGGATGTAGACAACATTCCAGAGATCAATAATATTGGAGCAACGAATTACACGGGTAATTTGAATATTATAAGTAAAGTAGGCGCAGTGATTACAATTTCAGACGACAACAACACCAATCAGCCTATTTCGACATTGAATGTAGCGACAACATCGGGACCATTTAATGTAACAGGAAATGCGAATTATGTTTCATATACAATTTCGAACCTCAATGGGAATGTATCGATAATCAGTAATGATGAGCTCTACTGTTCCTATTTCAATCAAAGTGGATCAGCTTCTTCGGGTGCTTTTTATTCAGGATTTTCCTCTCCTCCAGAAATTCCTACAAAGAATGATGAAACAGATTTGTATGGATATTGTGCTCCTTACTCGAGTCTTGAGACAGGGAATATGGATTTATTCACAAGTTTTGAGTGGCAATACAGCAGTGGTTCAAGTTATTCTACAATACTAGGGAGTACCAATCAAACAACTATAACACCAACTTTAGGGGGAAGTTATTTGGTCAGAGGATTTATTAGTTGTCCTGGAGAACCCTTAGAATTTCTTGATTCTGATCCAATCTCAATAGACTTGTGCCCACCCGACACTGACCTTGATGGTTTTTTGGATCCAGTTGATGATTGTCCATATGCCAGAGGGGTTGCTTTATTGAATGGATGTCCATGGTCAATTTACATTAGTAATAATTACAAAACTTCTTCAGTTCCAAACAATATTGATGTTTCTAAAGAAGAGTTTTTGTGTTCTTTAAGCGATGCTTTTACAAATTACAATATTTCGTATCACTCTGGACCTAATCCTGAGCCTAGTGTAGGAGACTTTATTATTTACAACACGAATTACTTCTTTCCTCATGCACTTGTTTTTGATAAGACGAATTATGCGTTTTTGAAATTACGTGACTACAATAAAATTGCTGAGGTAAGAAAATCAGATGGTGAGATCGTAGCAATGTATGATTGCTTGTAAAAGGTTTTAATTAAGATTCCATCGAAGTCCAAAGAAAAATCGAATCCCTTGATTAGAGGCATAAACATAGGATGGATCAAAGGTCAATTCATAAGGATTGTCATTGAGAAGATCCCGATCAAAGGGGTCGTTTGAGCGCGCAATACTGTTTTTGTCAGGAGTAAAGTCAAGAATGTTTTTGACACCACAATATAACTCAGTTGTGTTGTTCCATCTTTTGGTAAGTTGAAAATTGATGATACTAAAAGTTGAAGAATATGGAGCTCTCGGGTCTAATTTACCTAGAAGGGGTAATCTCATAGGGCCTGTGATATTCCCTGTTAGGTCTAGACTAAGGCCATATCGATTGATTTTTTTTTCTACCCTCCATACTCCATGGAAACTTTCGGTCAAATATGGGGTCGATTTAATTCCCTTTTCTTCAACATATGAATCAATGAAGGTTATACCCAAATTAAGCCTTAAATTGTTTTGAAATAAAGCATTTATGTTGATGGATCCACCTTGTGTGAATGATTTACCACCGAGGTTATCATAAATTATTTGATTGGGATTTCTATCGTAATTTGGAATAATTTTATTTGAAAAGACGGTTCTAAAAATACTAGAATCGAAATTGATTATATGCCCTTGGTTGAAATATATTTTTTTTTCGAAATTAAGGTTGATATTCCACGATTTTTCAGGTTTTAAATCGTTTAAAAACACCACTTCCTGGCTCCATTAAGTGCAGCATGATCTTCGGTAAAAACCTGAGTAACTCGATAACCAGAACCCATACTAAGTCGAAAGGTTGAAGTTTGCTCTTTATTGGATGTTTTGTAATTCAGTCGGGGGTAAGAATATTCCCGTGAATTGAATTGTAATCATACCGCATTCCTAGTAAAAGAGTATTCTGTTCGTTGATTTTAATTTCATTTTGAATAAAAACGCCTGGGAGATGAGTTTTTTCAGCATTATTTTTCGAATTGACATCATCAAAAGTAGCAGTAGTATCGTCGTCATAATAAGTGTACCTGTAAGCAAAACCGATTAAGAAATCATTTTTTTGTAAGCTTTTATTCCAAATAAATTGTCCAAATCCAATGGCTTGATCTGCATTAAAGATTGTCGTTCCATAAACCGAATTTTGATTGTGATCGTTGAGGCTAAATTGGAAAGAAAGCCCCTCATTGAATTTGTAATTCCCAAAAAATTCGAATCTACTGGTGTATATACTTTCTCCATATATTTGATCTCCCCCTCTATAATTTGAATTCCAATTAACTTGACCTCCCCATCGATCTTCATAAACAAATCGGCTTGCTATTGATAATTTTTCACCAACATCAAATTTATTGAAAATGGAAACTCGATCCTGAATGGTTAAATCAGTAAACCCGTCAGCGTTGTTATCAATAGGATTTGAATAATTAAAATAATTTACCCCGAGTAAGCCCCTTGATTGGTCGGTAAGCTTGTACTTGTATCCTAAATCTGTGTTTGCTTCTCCCCAACCCGAAACAAAGGTGTCAAGAGATAATTTGCTCGCATTCTCTGGCATTTTGGTAATCAAATTGATTACCCCTCCAATTGCCTCTGATCCGTATAGTGTAGATGCTGGTCCTTTTACAATTTCAACTCGTTCAATTAATGATTGTGGGATACCCGAAAGGCCATAAACAGTAGAAAGGCCGCTGACAATAGGTAATCCATCGATCAAAACCATGGTGTAACTGCCTTCCTGACCGTTGATGTGGATGTCGCCTGTGTTGCACACATTGCAATTGAGCTGAGGACGAATTCCGTTTACTATTTCGAGAGCTTCAAAAATTGATGGGGTAGGGTTGGCTTTGAAAAAGGTTTGGGTATATAGTTCAACTGGAACTGGACTGTCGAGTTTTGAAACTGGTTTTAAGGTTCCCGAAACTACTACTTCCTCTAGTTGATCATCGATTTCTAAAAGATATTACCCAGGTCTTTTTGTTTTGTGTTAATTTTTTGAATGAAAGATTTATGTCCCAGATATGAAATGATTATCCTAGGATTTTTTATATTCGGTAGTTGTAATACAAATGCTCCCGATGCATCAGTTATTGTTCCAACTTTTGAACCATAAACAATAACAGAAGCTCCTTCTAGGGCTTGACCCTCAGAAAATACTAAACCTGTAACGAGGTTTTGAGCATGAGTTATTTGTAAAAAACCGACTAATAATAAAAGTCGTGTCAACATAAAAAAGTTTTCTACTGCAAAACTAATAAATAGTTTTGCACTACAAAACATATCTATGAAAAAAACAATTCAAAAGAGAATTATCTTAAAGCATTGTACAAGCTTGAGGAGAAAAATCTTGAAATTACGGTAACTGCTCTGAGTGATTACTTCAAGGTAAGTAAGTCAACGGTATCTAACATGTTAAAAAAGCTTGTAGTAATGGGTTTAGTTAATACCAAGCCCTACAAGCCTATTGTGTTAACTAAATTAGGAAAAACAAAAGCAATTGAAATAATTTCTAAACATCGTTTGATCGAGCTTTATTTGGTTAATAAAATGAATTTCAAATTGGATGAAGTTCACGAAATAGCGGAAGAAATAGAGCATATTGAAAATTCAAAATTCTTCAATAGAATGCGAGAAATCTTGGGTGATGCTACTTTAGATCCTCATGGGTCTATTATCCCTAAAAGTGAATATTAATATAGGTTTATCTTCATTTAGATTGAATTTGTTTTATAATTAATAAGATTCAATTTCATGGAGACCATGATTAATTTTTTTCCCGATCAGTTTATGGACAATTTTGTCTAAAAGACAGTAATACTTAACCACCGATTGCAATATTGATTATCAATCTGGCAAAAGTTCAGAGGCAGAAACAGAGAAGCTATCATAAGTTAGATAACTGATAGTAAGATAGATGGCTCTTATTTTTATCTCTAAATATCACTCAAAATCTTAAAGAGCAGTACAAATGAAGTGTAAAAACTTAAGTTTATTTTGATATAAATAACTAATTTTGCCAAAACTTGTTTTTAATGATTGATATACTACTTATTATTAGTTGCGGATTTGCGGTTATGCTATTGTTTTTTTCTGGTTTGCTCAACAGTCCATCAAATCAGGAATGTCAAATGACGATAATCAAAACAACATCCCTGATTCATGGGAAAAAAATTAGGTTTAATATTCAAACTAAAAAACTTTCTTATACTTATACTTGGCATAGTAATAGGTTTTTTACTAGGCAACTCAAGTTTTATTCAATAAGTATTTAAAAAGAATAATAATGAAATCAAATCAATCGAACTTAAGTGCAATCTTGTCTGTTTTCAACAGCAGATTATTTATCATTCTTTTTGAGACCGTAGCTTTTTTTTGTGTACGATGCTTACAGTATCAACATCAAGGTCGACTACACCATAATGAGTATAGCTATTATTTTCCCTCTTGTTTTCTCGATTACCAGTGCATACCAAAGAAGACAAGATGCAATAGCTTTGTACCTTGAATTTAGAAATAAGATCATTGATTTGACCAATATTTTTTACGCTGTTGAAAGTGTAAAAGATAAAAATTACAATGAATTGTTTGATAGTTTGCAGGAGGTGCAAAATCTTCTCATTCAATATTTAACTCAGGATGATTCGGAAAAAATATTTTATTCAATAAGAGAAAAAAGAAAAGATGTTCTTTTGATCATTGATTCTCACAAAAAGCTTTTTAATGAAGAGAGAAAGATAGTCTTATTCGAGTGAAAAATGAATTGTTTCTTTCTGCTGAAAAAATTCGCGGGATCAAGATTCACGGAACACCTATTTCTTTAAAAAATACTGTTTGGTGTTCATATACTTTTCTCCCTTCCTTTATGCTTCGCAGTCGTTATTAAATTTGCAGGGTGATTTTGTAACAACTCTGATATCATTGTCTTTTTCTTTGGTTGTTAGTTTTGTGCTCATGGCTTTGTACAATGTTCAAGATTACATTGAAAATCCATTTGATCAAAAAGGGCTTGATGATTTGAAAATTGATTTGTTAAAAGTAAATGAATACGAATCCTTACATTCAAAATAAGCTTAACACCCTCTGAATAAACTTCGTAGCCTACAATCATCTTTTTACAATTTTCTTTTACAAAAAATAATAGATATTTTTTGTAACATTTCAACGGTTTTGGACTCTTACAATAGGAAGAGATTTCCAATAACTCTATGATTAGTAATCCTACTTCATTTTACATAAACTAAATGAAATATATTTCTATTTATTTTATCCTATTTCTTTTAGGATTATTTTCAGTTACAGCCCAACATTCAATTCGTGGAAAAATAACAGATAAAACAGAAAACCCGATTCCTTTTGCCAATGTAATAATTCAAGAAAAGGATTCAGGAACCAACCCAAAAGGTGTAATTTCTGATGATGATGGGGTTTATGTTTTTGAAAACATCAAAGAGGGTAACTATCAGATTGAAATTTCCGTTTTAGGTTTTGAATCAAAAAAATCAAAAGAATTTGAGCTTTCAGCTGATATGGTTTTTGATTTTAATTTAGAGGAAGAGGCACAGACTTTGGACGAAGTAGTTGTAAAAAGCATACGACCTGTAATCAAACAAACAGCCGAAAAATTAGTTGTGGATTTGGAAAAATCCGAAATGATAAATACAAGCTTACAAGATGTCATGCGAAAAGTGCCTGGGGTTTTGGTTACCAACAATGGTATTTCTGTTGCAGGAAACAGAGGGGTTAGGATTCTTATCAACGGGAAGACTACAGAATACATGGATGTTGAGACTTTGCTGAGGGATTTACCTGCTGATAACATTGCAAAAATTGAGGTTGTAGAACAACCTGGGGCTGAATATGAAGCATCGGGAACCGGGGCACTCATCAACATAATTTTAAAGAAAAATGTTCGTCTTGGAACACATGGAAGTTTAAATACTTGGGTTGGAAAAGACCAAGGCTTTGAGTATGGAACAGGAGCATCCATTTCGAGTTATAAAAACAAATTGAATTGGCAAACTAGTATTGGTCATTCCAAACCGACTTGGAGAGATGATTTATTTTTGGTAAGAACTGTGGGCAATGAAACTTATGATCAGGTAACAATTGAGCCCTACAGTCCAAATAATTTTAGAATTTCTGGTGCGATAGATTATTATTTAAGCGACAAACATACCATCGGTATTGGTGGTCGGTGGAACAACAGATTATCTCAGCGTATTGCTACGAGCCAGACCATTATTTCGAATCCCAGTTCTTCGAATACCCTATTCTCTGAAAATAGTTTTGACAGGAATCGAAGCGATTTTAACATCAATCCTTATTATGAATATAAAACAGGCTCCGATAAATTATTGATTGATTTTAACTACATAAAATTTACAAACGACAATACCAACACACTGATGGGTATTGAAGGAAGTACACTTCCTTTTACAGATCGCAGGTACATTCAAAATGGGAAATACAACATCAAAACGTATAAATTAGATTACTCAAAAAGTTTTTCTGACAACTTCAAGTTGAGTTTAGGATCAAGATATGCTGATGTAAATACAGACAATGATTTACAATCATATCTAGATAATAGGGGTGATTTTGATTTTATTGAAAATGAAAGTAGTCGATTTTTGATTAATGAAACCATTTTCGCCTTGTATTCCAAAATAAACTTCACCTCAGGGAAATGGTCTTTTCTGGAGGTTTGCGCTATGAAGATAGCAATACAAATGGAACATCAAGGTTTACCAACAATGGGAATCCAAAATTAGAAGTTAAAGAAAGACCCATCAAAAAAATATTTCCAAGTGCATCGATTAGCAGGGAACTTACAGAGGTTCTCGGGATGAGTCTTTCGTACAGTTACAGAATTGAACGACCCTCTTACAACAGTTTAAATTCCTTTGCTGAATTTTTGGATCCATTTTCTGCAAGTCGAGGAAATCCAAATTTAGCTCCAGCTTATGTCAATAAATATCAATTCAACTTGACTTACGAGGGTCAGCCATTCTTCGCTATTGGTTACAGCAAAACGGAGGATGATATTTTTGAATTGATCCAGCAAGACAACAGCACAGCCCAAATCAGACAGAGGGAGGTGAATGTTGAACAGAATTCAAATTGGAATTTTAGATTGTTTGCACCCCTAAGTTTTGTAAAAGGACTTGACGGATTTACTGGTTTTATTTTGGTCAATACAGACTATCAATCCCAAACCTATGATGTGTTCTTAAACAAATGGTATTTATTTTGGTTTGTTCAGGCTAGTTATGAGTTACCTGGAGGAGTGAATTTTGAAATGAGTGGAAATTATGGGACTGGTGCGTTGGAAGGACAAATTGAAGTGGACTGGCTTTCTGAATTGGATTTTTCTTTTGGGAAAAAGTTTATGGATGATAAATTAAAAGTGAATTTAGGGCTTAGTAAAATTTTCAACAGAGGTTTTGTCGGAACAATTGATTATGGAAATGGAAATGCCGAAGTTGAAAGTAATGGATCGAGACAAAACGTTCAATTGCGATTAATTTACAGTTTTGGTTCAAAATTTGGTAAAGAAAAAAAGAGAACGAGATTCTGCCCAAGAGGAAGCTAGAATTCGTGATGTAAACTAATTTTGGATTTCATAGCGTTTTTAGTTTAAATCGGATTTTGATTAAACGATCAAATCAACTTCATAGAAAAAGGGCTATTCTTTTAAGTGAAAAGCATAACCCTTTTTTCGTGTTTAGAGAATAAACTTATTGTTTTCTCCTCAAAATTTCTAACTCATAATCTTTAACGTCTTCAGTCTTTCCTCTTTCTTGAAGAAGCGTTATGAATTTATTTGACTTTTGTAATTTGTCAAGAAGCATTAGGTGATCTACTCTGTTTTTACCAGAAACACCAACCCAGTGAGTCGCTCCATTCGGTCTTCCGATGTCATATGTTCCAAAACCAACTACTCTTCCTGCAAAGTCATCTTTAAATTCTTTCACAATTTTGTCATGCCCTTTCTTGAATTGGTTTTGGTTTTCAACCTTGATGTCCCAAATATGAATTGCAGGATTTTTGGTTGTATCTCCT
This sequence comes from Candidatus Arcticimaribacter sp., assembly GCA_038142965.1. GTDB lineage: Bacteria > Bacteroidota > Bacteroidia > Flavobacteriales > Flavobacteriaceae > Arcticimaribacter. Next base: position 45,354 of record JAYQLC010000002.1, read on the forward strand.
CTTGCCAGCTCAAAATTCTTCCCGAATATCCAGAACCCCATTTCTCGATGTAGTTATTCATTTTAGCCCAGAAAGCATCGTTTCTGTCGGGACTGATGGCATCATTGTCAACGAGGTCAACTCCGAGGGTGTACATCCATACGAGTCTGTGAGTCATTCCGTTGGTTCGTCCATTCCAAATACGTTCCAATACTACTCCCCCCTTGCTTCATTTTAACTCCTTCAAAAACCTTATCAAAAGCTTCTTCTATGTCCTTTTGTGTATGCTCTTTTACCCGAACTTCTACGGCTGTAAAAGCCATGGTTTGTGCTGATAATACAATTGTTGACAATAAAGCAACCATAAACATTATTTTTTTCATCTTAATTGTTTTGTGATTAATAATACTCAAACATAAACATATTACTTGCTTTTTGCAAATAATAAACGATTTAAGAAAAGTGTACTTTTAAGTATAAAGCAATTTTTTTCAAGCTCTTGAATTTAAAGAGAATCAGACTATTTGAATTTTCAGCTTGATAGGGTTAAAATTACTGTTTCATTTTTTCCAAAAAACATCAAAAAAAGACAAAAACGAGTCAAAAATCACTTAAAATTGATCAAAAATGAGTCAAAAACGGTAAAAATTTGATTTTTTTGGTTTGCATAAAAATTATTGCTTTTTAGATTTTCACTAAAATCACTCAATAAGAAATTCATATCTTGTATGTAATTGTAAAATACTACCATGAAAAAACTACTTTTAATTTCACTTATTTTCTTTAGTTGCAGCTCAAAGGATAAAAAATGGAAGGATCTAATCATTAATAATTCGTTAGAGGGGTGGCATATTTTTCAAGATGATGGCACAAAAAAAGGATGGAGAGTACAGGATAATATTTTGATCTTTGATGCTCTTTCAAGTTTAGAGTCAGGAAGTGCGGATGCTAGTTTACTGTCCGATAAAATGTATTCAAGTTTTGAAATTATTTTTGATTGGAAAATTGAAAAAGGAGGGAATAGCGGATTTATGTGGGGGTAAGAGAGGATCTGGCATATAAATTTCCCTATCAAACAGGACAAGAAATTCAAATCATTGATGTCGCTGCTTATGAAACTCCTGAGGAAATATTAGGTGGGGAAATTGAGCTTAATAACATCCTCGCAGATTTAGATGCCAGAAAGCATTATTTGGGTGCAGTTTATGATTTGTACGCTCCTACAATTACAAATCCACCAAATCCAGCTGGACAATGGAATACCTATCACATTAAGATAGATCAAAAAAACAACAAAGGATTTGTAAAATTAAATGACTCCCTGATCAATGAATTTCAACTAAGGGGAGAGCAATGGGATCTTCTTTACAAAGAAAGTAAATTTAGTAAGTCAGGTGATTACCCCTATTTAGGAGACAAACGCTGGTACGATTTTGGGAAATTTTCTGAAGGATATATTTGTTTTCAAGACCATCCCGGGAAGTCTTATTTTAAGAACATCAAAATTCGTGAATTGGAATAAAAATGCCCAGAATCTTATAATCAAATTGAGCCTATAAACGAAATGAATTATGCTAATTTAAATTAATTGTTTATGAAAAAGATAATCACAACTTTAGTATTTCTAATCGGTTTTGTTATTCCACAAAACAGTTATTCTCAACCTTCGATACCCATAGAAAAATGGGAAGGAAAAACAATATTACTTATTGCAGCTCATCCTGACGATGATTATCAATCTCATGGGACATTGGCCTTACTAAACAGCAATAAAAATAATGTCTTTATTCTCACACTAACTACCGGAAATGTTGGGACAAGAGATCCTAAAATGAACAAGAATGACTTATCCAAAATAAGAAGACAAGAACAAATTGAGGCAATGAAAGTTTTGGGTCTTTCGGAGCAACAATACATAAATTTAGGATATGATGATGGGAGGGTTGAATTCGCAGATAAAGAAGAAATAATTGGAAAAATTGTTTATCATATCAGGAAAATCAGGCCTGATGTACTGATGTCTTTTGACCCTGGGTTTAATTACCCAGTCTGGCATAAAAGTGATCATCGAGCAGCAGCGTATTTAACAGCAGATGCAGTGAGAGCAGCAGAATGGCGTTTGATGTATGAGGGGCAAATAATTCATCAAAACCTGAATGCTTACTCGGTTCCAGAATTCCTTTTTTATGGAGGCAATATTAAGGATAAAAATTTTGAAGTTGATATTTCAGAATTTTTAGACAAAAAAATATTGGCAGGTTCAAAATACTTGTCTCAGTGGTCAAGTGGTTGGAACAACTATTTAGGCTCTAATTTGAATGATTATCCTGCTGGAGAAAAAGAATCTGTTTTTAATAGATTAAAAAAAAGAATAAAATATCAAAACAATATTCCTGTAGAAAGATTTCGATACTACAAAGGTATTCCAGACGGAATGGGACGTGAAAAAAGAGATTGAAATTTACAGTATAACGTAATTCATTTTTTAGAACAGACAAAGATAACTTCTGAAGCTATGATATCTCTTTTGAGGCTTGTATTTGGTTTATTTTTATTGGCAGCTATTTTGTTGTTGTTTATCCCTAAAATTTCTTCTAAAATTGCTCTGGATTGATCTGAGTCAGCAAAAACAGGCATTCTATCGTCATGCAGAAATCTCAGGGTTTCATGATCTAAATCTGAAAAAACAATATTAGAACCCTGGATGTAATTTTGATGCATAATGCTGCTGGTGTCTTCGGTATGCTTTAGTCCCAACACATGACCCAACTCATGTCTTATGGTCCACCGGATTACATCTGTTTTGTTCATTCTAGGAGAATTAACAAAAATGTTTCCCGAATAGATCGAGCCATTATTGTTTGAAAACCAACTAGCATAACCTAAATAATTTTCAAGCTGATTGTTTTCATACCTTGGGTAAGCTTCTACATAGGTGTCTGCTTCGGTTACAAACATGTGCACGTTTGATTCAGAACGCACACCCACTTTAGTTGATGAAAAACTGCTGTCGTTATTTAAAATATAATTTAACTCATCGATAAAGTTTAACAGTTCAGTATTAAATTCCTCTGTTGCTATTCCTTCCAAAAATATTTTCATCTCATCCCACCTTAAGGTAAATTGCGGACCATTTTCACCTGTTCCAATAACAATTTCATCAAAGCGGGTAATTAAATTTTGTTTATTTATAAATTTTGCGGTAAGGGTGGTGTCCGATTCAATATAAATTTGAAGGGGATTTTCTCTAGAACCATTGGACCAAGCCATAAAATAGTGGCTTTTCTCTGCTGTTGCACTGATGTTTATTTTTTCTCCTTCAAAAAAAACACCTCCATTTGGATTGTCATAATCTACACTTCCTCCTTCAGAGGCTGAAACCGATAGGGAGTAAGCTAAACCGGAATTTTCTGCTGGGTTTGTTGATGGATTATCCTTAGAACAGGATATGATAATAACAAATATAAATGCAGCTATTTTTTTCATCAACATTTATTTTATATAAAGATACTCAAAAATAATATTTACATTTAAGGAAACTAACCAAAACTATAATTATGACTGAATTTGAAATTTTTCAACTCTCAAACCAAATTTACATTAATAATGCCATTTATACGATAGCGGTGATATTGATGACTGCTTTATCTTTTTATTTGATTAGAAGATCTAGGGAGCTTAATTTTCCAGTTTATGGAAAAGCAATTCTTACCTTGTTTTGTACTTTTCCAATCTTTTTTGGACTTGAGGTAGCTTCGTATTTTTCACTTAATCAAAAAAACACCTCGTTTCAATTGTCAGAACTCAAAGAAATGGGAACTCCAATTTCAACTGTAGCTGAGTCTTATATCACCAATGTAGGTCACACATTTGCTGATGGGCCTGCAACATTAGCTCCCGATCTCCCTTATTTAATTATGTACGCCACAATATCCATTATGTTTATTGTAGGAATTTGGGGTAAACTTCCAGAAAGTAGTAACTAGGAATTACTCCTTCGTTGGTTACGAATATGACATAAAAAAACCTCCAGATTGTGGAGGTTTTTTTTCATTTGTTTTTGGTGCGGCTAAAGTTTTGTAGTCAATTCTGATTTGAGTGACATTCTTTCGTTTTGTCTCCCCCACATTTCAATAGCTTCATTGTAAATTTCTAAATCTTTATCATAAGAACCGTTGTACATTTCATTGTACAACTCATTTAAAGACTTATCCGTGTTGGGAAATTTACCTTGATCGGTAAAATCGTCAAAGGCATCTACAAAAATAATTTCATTCATATTACCACCCGATGCAACTTTAAAAACTCCCTGAACACCGGTGTAGTTATTTTTTTCATAGACTTTAACAATTCGATTTGAAAACCTCCAAAAGTCTCCTAATTTACCAGGTTTGATAATTCGAATTAATTTATGAATGTGTTTTTTTGGTGCAGACTCAGGATCCCAATTGTAGCATAGATTTTTAATTCTCCACCATACTTTTCTTCCTTCATACTTTTCTACATATTGAGAAACATTTTCCATCCAGTACTGAGTTCCAGCATTTGATTTCATGTTGTCGTTGAACCAACTAATATCTTTGTAACCCTGAATTCTCTCGTACTTTCCCTGGTTTTCTCCATCCATTATTTTATAGGTGAAAATAGCTGTTTCAGGCGTTTTATTGAATTTTTTGGTTTTTGCTGCAGCAGCTTTTTCAAATTCTTTTGACATCCCTCTTTTAACTTTCACTTTTCCAGTAACCCAGTACTCCCAATTTGGATTGGTCTGAGCGTTTACAGAAAAAAGAAATAGTGTTGCAACTAAAATTATGAAACACAAATTTTCCCCCTTATTTATGAGTTTATATTAGATTTTCGTGCGATTACCAATTTAACATGAGGAGAAGTGGGTTGAGGAGGTTAGTTTTTCCAAATAGTATCATTCTGGGCAAAAATCATAATTATTAAATTTTAAAATAGTTCCTGAGAAAAGACAGTAGGTTTTTGTACAACTTTTATATTTTTGAGTTTTTTAAAATTTACAACTTGAATTTAATTGTTCGATTATATATTTTTCTATTTTTATTTTCTCTCTCTTTAAAAGCACAAAAAAATAAGGATCCTTTTGCCAGAAGCGCAAGACTTCCAGATGTTTCAATTGGGATAGGATTTAATCAAAATAATCTTGAAAAGTATCGAGTTCCTGGAGGATCATTAGTTTTTAATGCAATGTATTTCGATTTTAATCGTCGTTTTTTGGTTGGCTTAGATTTCACTAAAAACATTAATAATCGATCCTCTACAATCTTTAATCCTACACGAAATCAAAAAATCGGTGATGTTGGAAATTTCAGAAGACTTATTTACAATTCAACCATTTACTCAGTTAGAGGAGGGTTTATTTTAAATGAAAAATTATATGCGGTTGTGGCCACTGGAGTAGAAAGTCTCAATGAATTTAAGGAGTATTATGCACAAGACAGTTATGCTATTTTTCACGAAGAAACAGGCGAGACCAATTTGTTGTTTTACACAAAGTATGGTGTAATGTATAGGTTTGATAAATTTATATCAGAATTTTTTTATTCTAAACGTGGAATTGGTATTGGTGTAAATTATTTCTTTGGGGATTAATTTCCATTGAGTTAAATAAGCAGATGTTGTTTTGTGTTTTTCTTTAGAATAATATGTACTAAATTTTAAATTTTTTGCAGCAATTTTTATATTTGAGAATGAATAAAACCACAGAAAGATTAAGACAACTTAAGAACAGACTCGATAAAGAGGCTGAACACTTTGATAATTTGATTGATATTTTAAACTCAGACAAAAGCAAAGAAAAAATAGTTAAAGACGTCAAAAGAGAGTTACTCCTGGGACAGCTCAAAAGAAATGTTATTGTAACCCAAGAATTTGCAAAATTAACAGCTGGTGATGTTGTGCTAGATGTTGAGGGTCAAAAAATTGTAGCTTACGCAGAAGATGTTTTAAAAGAAGTTTCTCAAGACAATAAGAGGTCCCATAAGCTTTACTAAATAATTCAGTTTTAAAACAATGAGATGGGTTGTTAGTTTAATGATGAAATCTAGATCGAGGATATTATTAAATATTCACCAGTCTCCCCTATGAAAACAACAATCGTGAAGGTTTAGTAAAGCTGATTTCTTCAAGTTTGTCTTAAGGCTTTATAATTAGTTTTCGTATACAAACAAATACTAGTATTAAAACGGAATAACCAATAAAAAACGGGATAACTAATTTCTCAAGTTCAAATACTATCATTAGAGCCATAAGTAATAATTGAAACCCGAGACCATACACAGAAATCATTGTCATAAACCATTTTGGAAATGGCTTAGAATACTTAGCATTTTGATCTATGTAGTGGATGATTTTATCAAAGCCAACATACAGAATGGTATAAATTTTATGAAATAAATTCACGCTATTCTGACTCTCTCCCTTGAAAGCTTTTGGCCGAGTATTTTCAAAAACTCTACTGGTTGAATCCCCCCTGAACAGAATTTCGTAAAATTACATAATAGTAGTTGTAAAGAGTGCCTTGAAGTTGAAGCACAAAAAAAGCTATTAACATGTAAACTATTGAAATATCAGTGATGTACCAAAAGGTTAATAAAAAACAAAAGTTAAGTATTAAATCCGCTATCGAATCGTAATATCGCCCTACATAGGAAGGTTGTTTTTTTAAACGTGATAATTCACCGTCAGCAGCGTCCAAAATCGATTTCAATATTATAAAAAAAGCTGATGTTACTGAATATCCATTCAGCAAGAATACAATTGCTAATATTCCAGAGATAAAAAACAGGGTAGTAACGTGAATAGGAGTAAAATTGGTATGCTGAAATTTACTAGCTATCCAGTGGCCTGGAGCTCTTCCATAGTCAGATAAATCTAAAAATTGATACTCTTTTGGTAATTTTGCCATTTATAAATGGGGGAATTTTTGAAAAGTAAAAGTACAACGTTTTTTAGGCTTTTATATAATTGTAAATACAATAGCTATAAATTTTTAATCTCAATAAATATATTGCCAGCTTTAATTAAAAAAAGCCAAGACATTGTCTTGGCTTTTTGTACTCGAGGCAGGACTTGAACCCGCACGACCGCAATGGTCATTGGATTTTAAGTCCAACGTGTCTACCAATTCCACCACTCGAGCAGTATCTTTTCAGAGCGAAAGACGGGATTTGAACCCGCGACCCTCACCTTGGCAAGGTGATGCTCTACCCCTGAGCTACTTTCGCAGAGTGGTGCAAATGTAAAACAAAAATCAAGAAAAATTCAGTGTTTTATTTAGAAAAAAAGTTTTTTTTTATCCTTTCAAACGGCGTTTGATATCGTTGAGTTTCATCAATGCTTCTACTGGGGTTAGGGTGTCAATGTCTAAGTTTTTAATTTCCTCACGCAGAGCTTCTAAGAGCGGATCGTCGAGAGTAATAAAGCTGAGTTGAAGGTCTTCTGTGCTTTTATTTAATGCATCTTTTCGGTTTTCTTCTTGATGTGATTGTTCTAGAAATTTCAACTTTCGTTTAGCAGTTTCTAAAACCGTTTTGGGCATTCCAGCCATTTTGGCAACATGAATTCCAAAACTGTGTGCACTTCCCCCTGGAGCAAGTTTCCGAAGGAAAAGAACACTATCTTTGAGTTCTTTTACCGAAACGTTGAAATTTTTGATGCGTTCAAAACGTTGTGTCATTTCGTTTAATTCGTGATAATGCGTGGCAAAAAGCGTTTTCGGGTGGGCAGGGTGTTCGTGTAAATATTCGGCGATTGCCCAAGCAATCGAAATACCGTCATAAGTACTGGTTCCTCTTCCAATTTCATCGAGTAACACCAAGCTACTTTGGGTGATATTATTTAGAATTGCAGCTGATTCGTTCATCTCAACCATGAAAGTAGATTCTCCTAGTGATATGTTATCACTAGCTCCAACTCGGGTAAATATTTTATCTACAATCCCCATTTTTACCTCTTTAGCGGGGACAAAACTACCCATTTGTGCAAGGATTACGATGAGAGCAGTTTGTCTCAGCAAGGCAGATTTTCCAGACATATTGGGTCCAGTAATCATGATGATCTGCTGTTCGTTGCGATTCAATGTAACATCATTGGCAATATAGGACTCTCCAACTTCTAATTGGTTTTCAATTACAGGGTGCCTCCCTTCCTTGATTTCCAGATCGGTTTCTGTAATGAGTTGAGGGCGATTGTACTTTTTCTTTTTGGCAAGCAATGAAAACCCAACGAGGCAATCAAGGGTTGCAATTTGAATGGCATTTTGCTTCAGAACACCCAAATGTTCTTGAATATTTTTGAGAAGATCGGCGTAGTATTCGAGTTCCAAAATTTGAATTTTATCTTCAGCCCCCAAGATTTTGGCTTCATAATCTTTTAATTCCTCGGTTATGTAGCGTTCAGCATTAACCAAAGTCTGCTTTCTAGTCCATTCTTCGGGAACTTTATCTTTGTGGGTATTTCGGACTTCTATGTAGTATCCAAACACATTGTTAAAAGCAATTTTTAGAGAGCTTATTCCGGTTCGTTCCGTTTCTTTTTCGAGCATCTGATCCAAATGATCTTTCCCTGATTTGCGGAGGTCTCTGAGTTCATCCAACTCTTTTGAATAACCCACGGCAATAAAATTTCCTTTTGAAACACTTACTGGGGCTTCTTCTTTTAACGTTTGGTTGAGACGGTTAACCAGAGCATCGCAATAGTGGAGTCCTAAGCCCAAGTCTTTTAAAACTTCTTCCGACGATTCTGTTAAAACAGCTTTAAGCGGAATCAGTTCCAATAAGGAGTTTTTCAATTGAACAAGCTCTCGTGGAGCTATTTTTTGGGTGGCAATTTTGGACATGAGACGCTCGATGTCACCGATGTTTTTGAGGGATGAAACGGCTTGATCTAATACCTTTTCGTTCTCCAAAAAAGCCGCAATTGCTTGATGACGTTTTTCTATTTTTAAAATAGATTTTAGAGGAAAACTTACCCAATTTCTGAGCATTCTTCCACCCATTGCAGTTGAGGTAAAATCAATCACGTCGATTAGGGCAACACCCTCTCTAGAATTGGGGTAGAGGAGTTCTAGGTTTCGGGCAGTAAATCGGTCAATCCCAACATAGTCCTCAGAACTTATAGCTTGTATTGCATGAATGTGCTGTAATTTATTGTGTTGAGTTTCGGCCAAATAATGAAGAATTACACCGGCGGTAATGGAGCCTAATTCAAGTCCCTCCACACCAAAACCCTTTAAGGATAAAGTTTGGAAATGTTGCGTCAAAAGTTCGATGCAAAACTCCGTTTGGAAAACCCAATCTTCTAAATAAAAAGTTGCGTATTGACTTCCAAAATGTACTATAAAATTTTTTTTATTGGGTTTTGAAACCAATACTTCACTGGGATTGAATTTTTGAAGTAACTGATCAATGTGTTCAAGATTTCCCTCGCTGGTCATAAAATCCCCAGTTGAAATATCTAAAAAAGAAACCCCCCAATGTTTTTTTCCTGCATGAACTGCAGCCAAGTAATTATTTTTATTTTGTTCTAATACATCGTCATTTAGGGCAACTCCTGGAGTGATCAATTCTGTAACTCCTCTTTTGACAATAGTTTTTGTCATTTTTGGATCCTCCAACTGATCGCAAATTGCAACCCTGCAGCCAGCCTTAACCAATTTTGGGAGGTAGGTGTTGAGTGAATGATGGGGGAAGCCCGCCAATTCGGTTTCGCTCGTACTTCCCGCGCCGCGTTTGGTAAGGATAATCCCTAATATTTTTGCAGCTTTAACGGCATCAGAACCAAAGGTTTCATAAAAATCTCCAACTCGAAACAACAACAATGCATCAGGATATTTCGCCTTGATTTGATTGTATTGTTTCATTAAAGGGGTTTCTTTAGCTGTTTTTGCCAAGGGATATTTTTTTAAATGACTTATACGAATGTAACCATTATTTAAATTTTACAAAACGCTAATGAATACTTCCTTATTTTTGAACTGTGAAACACAGAAAATTAAAAAATAAAGAACTCCAACGAAAGTCGGTTGAAGAAGTTCGTCAAGCATCCAAAACGCCTTTGATTTTTATTCTTGAGAATGTTAGGAGTTTAAATAATATTGGATCTGTATTTAGAAGTTCGGATGCTTTTTTAATTCAAAAAATATATCTCTGTGGAATTACAGCTCAACCCCCACACAAAGACATCCACAAAACTGCACTTGGGTCAACAGATTCTGTAGCTTGGGAATATGTTGAAAACACCCTAGAATTAATAAAAAAATTAGAGCAAGAAGGAGTAAAGGTTTGGTCGATAGAACAAGCAGAGGGATCTGTTTTTTTGAACGATTTTCAACCTAAGAAAAAGCAAGTGTATGCTTTTGTGTTGGGAAATGAAATCAAAGGAGTGAATCAAGAGGTGATTAATGCATCGCAGGGAGTAATCGAAATTCCACAAGAGGGTGCAAAACATTCTTTAAATATTGCAATAACCGCTGGAGTGGTTGCATGGGATTTTTTTCATAAAATAAATCAAAACTAAATTTTTAATGATTTTTGCCAAAGATTAAGTGGAGACTTATCGGGGCAGTTCAGTTGAAGCTCTCAAATACTTTTTTTGATTTTTGGATGAATTATTTCTGAAGCGACATCTGCTAGTGGAGTTAAAACAAATTGGCGTAATTCCATTCGTGGATGAGGAATTTGTAGACGTTTATGATTGATAACCTGGTTTTGATACAGAAGAATATCCAAATCTATGGGTCGGGATTGATATCCCTTTTCTAAGGTTCTTTTTCTGCCAAATTCGTTTTCAATGGAAAGCAAAAGATCCATGATGTTGAGTGCATCCTTGTCCGTTTCAACTTTTAAACAAGCATTTAAAAAAGCATTCCCCTCAAAACCCCATGCCTCAGTTTCATAAACTGGAGATATACTTTTTATTGTTCCTATTTTAATGCTAATCTGTTTTACAGCTTTCTCTAAAAACTCAAATCGATTTCCTTGATTACTTCCCAGAGCGATGTAAACCATGTTTTTTGGTAAAAAAAAAAAAAAAAAGCAGTAGTGCAACTGTTTGTTAGATTATCGGCCCAGAGAATCTTTTATTCGTTGTGCAAGAGCACGAGCCTGAGCGGCATTTTGTTTTAAGTTCAAAATTCGAGTTTTATGGGAGGGATGAGTACTCAGAATCTGTGGGGTTTTGGACCCTGGAGTTTGGGTTTGCATTCGTTCCCACAATGAAGCAGCCTCTTCGGGTTTGAAGCCCGCTAGGGTCATGAGTTGCATTCCGATTAAGTCAGCCTCATTTTCGTGAGCTCTACTGAAGGGAAGTACAGCAGCCATATTTGTACCAACACCATATGCTTTCAAGATCAGATCTTTCTTTTTTCAGGTTCCTTATCTGCTAATTGTGCTAATAATATCCCAACACCTTGCTGAATTGTGCCCACACTCATTCTTTGTGCTCCATGATTGGAAAGCGCATGAGCAACTTCATGTCCCATTATAGCAGCGATTCCTGCTTCGTTTTGTGCAACTTCCAAAATTCCCGTATAGAAAACAATTTTCCCGCCTGGCATACACCATGCATTGACGGCATCGTCCTTTACCAAATTGTATTCCCACTGATAATCATCTAGATAGCTTAAGTTCCCTATGTATTGAAAGTAAGCTTCGGCTGCTTTTGTAATTTTCTTGCCCACTAACTCAATTTGATCGCTTTCTTTGGTATCTCGAATTATTTCGTTTGAGTTGATAAAATCATCATACTCCTTAAAGACAAGCGGGAGAAGGGTTTTGTTGTCGTAAAACTGTAAAGTTTTTTTCCAGTAAATTGATTGACCTTACATTGAGTAAAGAGCAATATAATAAGAATAAGCAGATGCGGTTTTTTCATTTTAAGACTTGGTCTTACTTATAAATATACTGTTTTTCAATTCAAAACGAATTTCTAAGCAAATTTAAAAACGGAGAGACTTTGACCTACATTTTTTTGTTTACCCTATATTTGTAAAAATTTAGTTTTATGAACTTCTTACGTACTTTTTTTGCATCACTTTTGGGAACAATTGTTGCATTTGTTATGGGTGGAATATTTTTTTGATTATAATTTCAAGTGCAGCAAGTTTTGTCGATTCTGAAAGTGGATCTGCTGCTTTGATTAATGAAAACAGTATTTTGTCTTTAAAACTAGACTTAGCTATTATGGATAATGTTCCAGGAAGTCAACAATTTCAAATCAGTTTGGGTTTTGATGAAGAAAGTATAAAGTTGATGGATTTGGTCACAGCAATTGATTTGGCAAAGACCAATGAAAAAATAAAAGGCATTCATTTGAGAAGTGATTATCTAAATGCTGGTTGGTCTCAAACCAAAACCCTTCGTGATGCCCTTTTATCATTTAAAGAAAGTGGAAAATTCATTTCTGCCTATGGAGACTTTTTCACTCAAAAAGGATATTATTTAGCATCGGCTGCGGATTCTTTGTTTATTAACCCCAACGGAAATTTGGAATTTAAAGGCCTGGCTTCAGAAGTTTTATACTTTAAAGATTTTGAGGACGAATATGGTTTTAAAATGGAAGTTATTCGTCACGGAAAGTATAAAAGTGCTGTCGAGCCTTTTTGTCAAATTCAATGAGTGCTGATAATCGAGAACAAATCGGTTCATTGATTTCGTCTTTGTGGAGTACTATAAGTAGTGAAATTGCTCAAGAAAGAAACCTATCCGTTGAAAAGTTAGATGAAGTTGCAACTGAACTCCAAGCAAATCTTCCAGAAGATGCATTTAAGATTGGATTGATAGATCAAATAAGTTACAAAGTCGATTATATAGATAACTTAAAAAATAAGATGGGAATCGAAGTGTCTGACGACCTTAATTTGGTCAGTTACAAAAGCCTATTGTCTGGCAATGCTTCTCATAAAAAAGGAGTTCGAGATAAAATAGCAATCATTTATGCACAGGGACAAATCCTTTTGGAGAGGGTAACGAAACTCAAATTGGAGATGAAGTATTTGTTGATGCAATCGAGGAAGCTGCGAAAAGTAAGCGAATAAAAGCAATTGTTTTGCGGGTCAATTCCCCCGGGGTAGTGCCTTGATTTCAGATATTTTATGGAGAGCACTTGAAGATGCTAAAAAGAAGAAACCTTTGGTTGTTTCCATGGGTAATGTTGCTGCATCAGGAGGCTATTACATTGCGTCTGGAGCAGATAAGGTATTTGCAGATCCTCTAACTATTACGGGTTCAATCGGTGTTTTTGCAACCTTACCTAATTTCAAAGGATTTACAGATCAGATAGGGATCAATGCAGAACACGTTATGACGCACAAAAACGCATTGGGATACAGCCCATTCGAATCCTTGTCCGATGGTTTTAGAAAAAGTACGCGAAAAAGTATAAAACATGTTTATGAAACTTTTAAGAAAAGGGTTTCCGAAGGAAGAGGTCTTCCTTTAAATGCTGTAGAAGAAATTGCCCAAGGAAGAGTTTGGACTGGGGTTCAAGCCAAAGAAAACGGACTTATTGATGAATTGGGAGGTTTAAACCAAGCAATTGAAGCTGCTGCCGAATTAGCAGAAATTGACAGTTACAATCTAACTTCTTATCCCAAAGTTGAAACGGATATTGATGATCTCTTTGGTCTAATGAATCCATTAGGATTGGTTAAAAATAAAATAAAATCATCCTTACCCAAAGAATTAAAAACATTTTTAGAGGCCTCCATATCTCAAGAAATACAGACCCTCGAATTCAAGCTGAAATTCCTTTCACACTTGATATTAAATAAGAGGATGAATCAAAAAGACAAATCACTTGCCCATCAGATTTTTTTGTATTTGGCAGCCCTTTTTATCACCTCTTTGGTCGTTTCAAATTTGATTTTTCAAAAGTTTTTTTATTGGTATCCCTTTGAAAGTACTCTTTTGAAATCCTCTCTTTGAGTTGTCTGTAGGTATTTTACCCTATCCCATTACTTTTTTGATTACCGATCTAATTTCAGAAATTTACGGTCAAAAGAAAGCAAATCAGGTTGTGGTTGCGGGTATTTTTGCTTCTTTTTCTCCATCGGAATACTATTGATAGCCGATATGGCACCTGCCATTTCAAACTCTCCAATAGATGATCAAACTTTTGCCAAAGTTTTTTCCTTATCTCCCCTAGCGGTATTAGCATCTATGATAGCTTATTTATGTGCACAATTTGTTGATATTCGAATTTATCATTTTTGGAAAAGTAAAACTGAGGGAAGTATCTTTGGCTGAGGAATAATTTTTCAACTTTCGCCTCTCAGTTTTTAGATACATTCACAGTAGTTCTCTTGCTTTGTTCTTTTCAAGTATTACCGTGGGATTTGTTCATTGGATTAGTAACTTCAGGCTTTATTTTCAAAGTTCTCATTGCAGCTATTGACACACCTTTTTTGTACTTATTTGTCTATTTAATAAGAAAAAAATTCAACCTAAAAATAGGTGAAGAAATACAACTCGAAAATTAAAAAAAACCATGAGTACTCCCGTAAGAATTAATAAATACTTAAGTGAAATTGGGTATTGCTCTCGAAGAGAAGCCGATAAAATGATCGATCAGGGGAGAATAATGGTTAATGGTGAGGTAATTGGAATGGGACTGAAAGTAACTCCAGAGGACACAATTTTTGTAGATGGAGAACGCATAAAAGAACGCAATACAAAAGCGGTTTATATTGCCTTCAACAAACCTGTAGGCATTGTTTGTACTACTGATACTCGGGTAGAAAAAGATAATATTATTGACTACATTAATTATCCCTCTCGAATCTTTCCCATTGGACGTTTGGACAAACCCAGTGAGGGTTTAATTTTTTTGACCAATGATGGAGATATTGTAAATAAAATTTTGCGTGCTCGTAACCATCACGAAAAAGAATATGTAGTGACTGTTAATCGTCCTGTTACAGATGAATTTATAAAACAAATGGCAGCAGGTGTTCCTATTTTAGATACAGTAACGCGACCCTGCAAAGTGACACAAACCCATAAAAAGGAATTCAAAATTGTGCTTACCCAAGGATTGAATCGCCAAATTAGAAGGATGTGCGAGTTTTTAGATTACCGTGTTGTTACATTGAAGCGAATCCGAATTATGAATGTGAATTTGGATATAGGTAAAGGCAAGTGGAGGAACTTAACATCAGAAGAAGTTGCTGAAATCCATCGTATGGTTGAAACTTCAACAAAAACAATTGATTAATTAACCGATTCTCAGGTTTACCTTTAAGCCTTCATTAGAACGAATATTAAACACTGTATCGTCTTCAAAAATCAGGTATTGTCCTTTGATTCCTTTAAGAATTCCTGAAAATGAATTTTCTTTAACAAGGTTCAAGCTCTTAACCTTTTTAGGGTATTGATTTACGGGAAAATGAAGGTGAAGAGGGGTTGTGTTTTCTTTTAAAATGTAGGGTTTTAAATCATTAGGAAGATGATCAATTGCTTTGTTTCTCTCATAAATCCAATCAATAGGATCAGCCTCATTTTGTAGCATTTTCCTCCAATTTGTTTTGTCTGAAAAATAGTCTTTCAAAGCAACTTCTCCTACCCCAGCTAAATATCTATTTGGAACTTCAAGGATAGCTAAGGCCTCATGTGCACCCTGGTCAATCCATCGGGTAGGGAGCTGTGATTTCCGAGTAACCCCCACTTTAAGATGACTTGAAAGCGCAAGATAGACAATGTGAGGTTGTAGCTGAACTTTTTTCTCGTATTCCAAATCACGATCTTCAATATTCAGATGAGCGGTACTTAACTCTGGACGCATAATCCAGTCTCCTGCATTGGGGCTTTCAAAAAAACATTTTTTACAAAATCCTTGTCTAAAAATTGGTTCAGAACTAGAACAAACTAAGCATTCATAACCAGTCATTTCAAGCCCAATTGTGTGATCAAGGTATTGGTGCATGGCTACAAAATCGTTTTCAAAATCGAGATAGTAGCCTATGGAAAGACCATATTCAGTGATCATTTTTTTTAATACACCTGAAAACATATTTAAGAAAGATTTATATTTATAAAATTAAAGATACTTATAAAATGGCAATCCCCTTATTCAATTCCATAGCCTCCTGGTTTCTAAAAAAAGGATTCATCAAATTGAACTTTTCACGAAGTATCCTCATGAGGTTCAGCAAGAAGTTTTGCAAGATTTATTACGTGTTTCAGAGAAAACACAAGTAGGTTTGAAGTATGAATACGGATCCATTAACAATTATGAGGTTTTTAAAAATCGTGTTCCGATTGTGGCTTATGAAGATATTGCTGCACAGATAAATCGATGTAGAAAAGGTGAGGGGAATATTTTTTGGCCAACACCCATAAAATGGTTTGCTAAATCAAGTGGAACAACAGATAGTAAAAGTAAATACATACCAGTAAGTGTTGAGGCATTGGAACAATGCCATTACAAAGCAGGGAAAGACATGCTATCCTTATATTTCAATAACAACCCAGAATCTGAACTTTTTACAGGTAAAAATTTACGGTTGGGAGGAAGTCAAGAAATCTATGATAACAGTACCAGTTATTTTGGAGACCTTTCTGCTATCATCATTGACAATATGCCTTTTTGGGCAGAAATAAGCAGTACTCCTTCTCATAAAATTTCTCTGATACCCGAGTGGGAAACCAAAATGGATGCCATTCTAAAAGAAAGTATCAAAGAGAATGTTACCAGTTTTGCTGGAGTCCCATCTTGGTTACTTGTGTTATTCAATAAAGTACTTGAACACACTTCAAAGAAGAACATCTTAGAGGTATGGCCTAATCTCGAGGTTTATTTCCATGGAGGGGTAAGCTTTAAACCTTATCAAAGTCAATACGATAATTTGTTTCCAGGCACTCAATTAAAATATTATGAAACCTACAATGCCTCAGAAGGTTTTTTCGGTATTCAAGATTTAAATAATTCTGATGAAATGCTCTTGATGTTGGATTACGGTATTTTTTATGAATTTATTCCAGTTGATGGCTCAGACGAGGATATTATTCCGCTTTCAGCTGTAGAAAAAAACAAGTACTATGCTCTTGTAATCACTACAAATGGAGGGCTTTGGCGTTACAAAATAGGTGATGTTGTTAAGTTTACCTCCACATCACCATACCGCATTCAGGTTGCTGGAAGGACCAAACATTACATCAATGCCTTTGGAGAGGAACTAATGATTGAAAATGCTGACTTGGCCATATCAGAGGTGAGTCGAGAGCTTGGACTTGACATAATAGACTACACTGTTGCTCCAATTTTCATGAATGGAAAAGAAAAAGGAACACATCAATGGTTAATTGAGTTTAATAAAACACCAGAGGACCTGAGTCAATTTACCAGCTTACTAGACAAAACGCTTAGAGGACTAAATTCGGATTATGATGCCAAACGATACAAGAGTTTAACCATGCGGATGCCAGAAATTATTCCAGCTGAGCCAAAACTGTTTTACAGGTGGTTATCGGTGAATAAAAAATTAGGAGGTCAACATAAAGTTCCAAGGTTGTCCAATGACCGGGAACTTATTGATGAATTGATCTCTTTTAATGCTACGAAACAACTTTGAGAGCAGGGTCTTTAGAATTGTTTAGTTTTCCTTCAGCGTAGTTTTTGGTAACTTTCAATTGGGTTTCATTTCCACCAGGCATTTCAAACATGGCATCGGTAAGAATAGCTTCACATAAAGATCGTAAACCTCGAGCTCCTAAATTGTACTCTAGGGCTTTATCTACAATAAAATCTAATCCACCTGGGGTAAAGGTTAATTTAATGCCGTCTAATTCGAATAATTTTTCGTATTGCTTAGTCAATGCATTTTTGGGTTCTGTTAGGATGGATCTGAGGGCTTTTTTGTCCAAGGGATGCATGTAGGTCAATACAGGTAATCTTCCAATTATTTCTGGGATTAACCCGAATGATTTCACGTCTTTTGGATTGATATACTGTAGCAAATTATCTTTATCAAGATTTTCTTTTTTTTGGATTGGATTTTATATCCAATTGCTTGAAAATTTAATCGCTTATTAATTTCACGTTCAATTCCGTCAAAAGCTCCTCCAGCAATAAATAAAATGTTAGAAGTGTCTACTTCAATGAATTTCTGATCGGGGTGTTTTCTACCTCCTTTTGGGGGAACATTAACCACGGTTCCTTCCAAAAGCTTGAGTAGTGCCTGTTGTACTCCCTCTCCAGAGACATCTCTAGTAATTGAGGGATTATCTCCTTTGCGCGCAATTTTATCAATTTCATCGATAAATACAATACCTCTTTGAGCTTTTTCTACATCATAATCTGCTGCTTGAAGTAAACGCGTAAGAATACTTTCAACATCTTCCCCTACGTATCCAGCTTCTGTGAGAATAGTAGCATCAACAATTGTTAAAGGAACGTTCAACATTTTAGCAATGGTTTGAGCCAAGAGCGTCTTTCCAGTTCCAGTTTGCCCTACCAAGAGGATGTTACTTTTTTGTATTTCGATTTGTTCAAGCTCTGCTGCTTGAGGCTGCTGTAATCTTTTGTAATGGTTGTAAACAGCAACAGCAATAACTCTTTTTGCTGCATCTTGACCAATAATGTATTGGTCTAAAAAACTTTTAGTTAATTGAGGTGTTTTAAGATCTAGTGAATTTGAATTTTCATTTGAATTTTCGTTATCATTTGACTCCTCAATTACAATTCCATGAGCTTGATGAATACATTTATCACAAATATGAGCGTCCAAGCCAGCGATTAATAAATCGGTCTGTGACTTGGATCGACCGCAAAAGGAACAAATTAATTCTTCTTCACTCATAGATTATTTTTTATTTGGTTAGAACTTCATCAATCATTCCGTATACTTTTGCCTCTTCGGCTTTCATCCAATAATCACGGTCACTATCCTTATTAACTTTATCAAATTTTTGTCCAGAATGATTGGCAATAATTTGGTACAATTCATCTTTTAGCTTTAAAATTTCTCTGGCTGTAATTTCAATGTCAGATGCTTGGCCTTGGGCACCACCCAAGGGTTGATGAATCATAACTCTTGCATGTGGAAGTGCTGAACGCTTTCCTTCTTTTCCGGCACAAAGTAATACAGCTCCCATTGAGGCAGCAATTCCAGTACAGATTGTTGCAACATCAGGGCTGATGTATTGCATGGTATCATAAATGCCTAATCCGGCATACACCCCACCTCCAGGAGAGTTGATATACATTTGAATATCGCGTTTTGGATCTACACTCTGTAAAAATAGGAGTTGAGCTTGGATGATGTTGGCAACATTGTCGTCAATTCCTGTTCCCAAGAACATTACTCGATCCATCATTAATCTAGAAAAAACATCCATCTGAGCTACATTCATTTGACGTTCTTCGATGATGTAAGGAGTCATACTGCTTACAATTTTATCGTAGTACATGGCATTTACTCCGTGATGTTTGGTTGCGTATTTTTTAAATTCTTTTCCGTAGTCCATAATAGCGTTTATATTGTAACTAAAAGTAAGTAAAATTATTGTGCACTTCCATATGCCTCTTTCACAAAGTCAGTATAGTTTACTTTTTTAGTTTTTATTCCTGCATTTTCTTTAAAAAAATCTAAAAGCTTCTTACTCATTAATTGATCGGAAAGTCGCTTGGTTTCCTCTTGATTTGTAAATATTCGAGCAGCAATATCATTGAGTTCTTTTTCTTCAGGAACTGTTTGACCATATTGTGCCATTTGTTGCTTGATTAAGTCTTTGGCAAAGCTCTGTAGTTCTTCGAATTTAATTTGAAGATTTTGTTCTTTTATGATTGCTCCCTCAATTAATTGATAACGAATTCCTTTTTCAGATTTTTCATACTCTTCTCGAGCTTCCTCTTCGGTTAGGGGTTTTCCCCTGAGTTTTGCAACCATTTAATCAAAAATTCTTTTGGGAGATCGAATTTAGTATTCTTGATTAGGGATTCTGTGATGTCGTTTAGTAACTTTTGCTCTGACTGAGGTTCAAATTGTTTTTCAATTCCCTCCTTTACTTTAGTCTTTAATTCTGTAACTGAGCTTACTGTTCCAGCTTCATAAAGTTTGTCAAAAAGTTCTTGATCTAAGTCAGCAAGAATACGTTTATTAACCTCTTTGATGGTAAGGGTAACAGTTTTTGGTAGTTCATCTAGTTGGGTTACAGTAACACCAAAAGCTCTTGCAGCAGCACTTTCTTCTGTAAAAAGGTTTTTGGTTTTTAACTCCAAAGTGTCTCCTATTTTAGCTTCACTAAAACTTTGAATGTTCTTTTTCCCTTTTATTTGATCGAATTCTATTACAGGGGTGGTATCTATAGCTGCTTCTTCATTTTTGATTTCAACAGACAACTCCGTTCCCTTAGTTACTTTGAGGGAGGATTCTAATTTCCCATATTGTTTTTGGATATGAGAAAGTTGCTCGTCAATCATTTTCTTATCGGCTTCGATTTGAAAATAGGTAACAGCTTTTTCCCTTTTAGTTTAACTTCGAATTGAGGAGAAAGTCCTAATTCAAAATCAAAATCTATCGTATCTGCTTTCCAGTTGATCTCTTCTTGCATCTTTGGAAGAGGGTTTCCCAGAAGTTCTAGTTTCTCATCATTGATGTATTTGTTGAGGTTTTCTTGAAGTATTTTATTTACCTCATCAGCAGTAACAGGAGTTTCATATTGCTTTTTGATCATTCCCATTGGAACATGACCTTTTCTAAAACCGGGGATATTTGCATTTTTCCGGTAATCATTTAACACTTTCAGTACTTTTTCAGCAAAATCATTTTGTTCTAAAGTGATGGTTAGGGTGCTGTTTAGGGCGTCAAGGTCTTTTCTAGTTATTTGCATGGATTTGTTCTCAATAAATTAGGGCGCAAAAATAAGTCTTTTTAATGGGTTGCACAAGGATAAAAGCCCACTAATGGCTGTGAAATCAGACGAAGAGCCCATTAATCGTTTAAATGAATAATATATGAAGTGAATTTTGTGATTCATATTAAAATAAAACAGTACATTTGCAATCCGAATTAATAACCAGGACGTCGAGAACGTTCAAAATTTAATATGACATGCCAGTAAAAATCAGATTACAGAGACACGGAAAAAAGGAAAACCATTCTATTGGATAGTAGCAGCCGATGCTAGAGCCAAAAGAGATGGTCGTTATCTCGAAAAAATCGGAACTTACAACCCAAATACTAACCCTGCAACAGTTGATCTCAATATTGATTCTGCTGTTAAATGGCTAGAAAAAGGGGCACAACCAACTGATACTGCTCGTACTTTGTTGTCTTATCGTGGTGCTTTATTGAAGCATCATCTACAAGGTGGAGTTAGAAAGGGAGCTCTATCTCAAGAAGATGCAGATAAAAAGCTTGAAGCGTGGTTACAGCAAAAAGATGCACTCATCCAAGCCAAAATAGATGGTCTTTCAAGCGATAAAGCAAAAGCAAAAGCAGAGAAACTTGCAGCTGAAAAAGCTGTGAATGAAAAGCGAGCTGCTGATGCGAAAGCACTAGTTGAAGAAGCCGCTGCTGAAGAAGCTGCTGCCGCTGCTAGTGAAGAAGAAGTTGTTGCTGAAGAAGAAGTTACTGCTACTGAGGAAGCTCCGGCCACTGAGGAAGCTCCAGCTGCCGAAGAAGAAACTCCGGCTGCTGAAGAAACTCCAGCTGCTGAAGAAGAAACTCCGGCTGCTGAAGAAACTCCAGCTGCTGAAGAAACTCCAGCTGCTGAAGAAACTCCAGCTGCTGAAGAAGAAACTCCGGCTGCTGAAGAAACTCCAGCTGCTGAAGAAACTCCAGCGACTGAGGAAGAAGCACCTGCAGCTGAAAAGGCTGATGATGCAACAGAGGCATAAACTCCTTATCGATGATAACCAAAGAGGAATGCTTCTATCTTGGAACCATCGTTTCAAAATTCAGTTTTAAAGGAGAAATTTTAGCAAAGCTAGATACCGACAACCCTCAAGATTACATAAATTTGGAATCGGTTTTTGTCTTACAAGGCAATAAACTGGTTCCTTTTTTTATTGAAAATGCTCAATTGCAAAAATCGAGTTTGTTGCGAATTCGATTTGAAGATATTGATTCTGAGTCAGAGGCAGATTTGTTGATCAAAAAAGAGCTTTATCTTCCTTTAACCCAACTTCCCGATTTAAAAGGAAATCAATTTTATTATCACGAATTAATCGATTTTAAAGTAAAAGAAAACACGGGTAAAACTATTGGTCATCTTCGATCAGTAAACGATCAAACAACACAAGCTTTATTTGAAATAATTGATGACAAGAAACGCATGATCTTAGTTCCAGTTCATGATGATTTTATAATCAAAGTCGATCGTGAAAACTCCATTTTAATATTGGATTTACCCGATGGATTATTGGATATTTACAAGCAGTGAAAAATAATATATTTCAATTCAAGCAATTTAGAATAAACCAATCCAAGTCTGCCATGAAAATAGGTACTGATGGGGTTTTGTTAGGAGCCTGGACACCAATTACAAAAAATCCCCTGAAGGTTTTAGATGTTGGATCGGGGACGGGTTTAATAGCGCTTATGCTTGCTCAAAGACTTCCAGAAGCCAAGGTTGTAGGAGTTGAAATTGATGAAAATGCTGCATTTGAAGCAGCTGATAATTTTAAAAATTCTCCCTGGTCCTCTCGTTTGAAATTAGTACACGACCAGTTTCAATTTTTTGCTCAAAAGAGTGAACAAACTTTTGATTTAATTGCTTCCAATCCTCCTTTTTTAAAACACCAATAGAGCAATCCAAAAGCTCCAGAACTGCTGCTAGAAATAACTATTATCTACCTTATGAAGATTTATTTGCTGGAGTAAAAAAACTGTTGAGTGATCAAGGAGAATTTACTTTGATATGTCCTTTTGAATATCGAAATAATCTTATTGAACTTGGATTGAGTAATGCTTTGCACTTGAGTCAAGAACTTTGTGTCAAAGGATCACAAACCAGTTCTTTTAAAAGAATATTAATGTGTTTTTCAAAAGTAAAAACTAATTTGAAAACTCAAGAATTGGTGCTCGAAAAAAAGAGACATGAGCGAACTGAAGCATATCAAAATTTGGTTAGCGACTACTATCTTTAAAAGTCAAAAACAAAACCAAAGGAAGGAAAGGGAGTATTACTTTGATCTGTATCAATTTTAACTAGAGCTTTTGGAGTAATTAATGATCCGTCGTCATTTCTAGCCAAACCATATTCATCGGGCCTAGGGTTTTCTTGTCCTAAGAAATTTTGTATTTCTAAATAGAAGTTGAAAGATAATTATTTAAAATTCCATTATTTATCAATAAGAATATCCCCTTGACTAAAAGCAGTTAGTTTTTCTTCTCCTAGACGACTGTAATCAAGAACGATTCTGGGATAGGCAGCCAAAGTTTCTTCTGTATCTGTTGGAACATATGGTGTTTCCCCGGCATATCGATAACGAACACTTACTTCCCAATATTTTCGGAGTTTGTACCCTCCTGTGAAAGAAATAAGATAACGACTGTCCCAAACCGAAGGTAATTTGATGTTTTGAGTTCCACTGAATTCACTTTTGAAGTAGGTGTATGCAAGAATTCCATAGAAGTTTTTTGATAGCTTTTGTTGGAAGAGTAATTCAAATCCTGAACTTTTTCCACTACCTAAATCCGAAACAGGCTCGTTTCCTAAAACTTCAAAACCTCCTCCTTTATTTGCCAATGAAACACCATCGAGAATGGAAACAGGATATTGGCTATAGTTTTTGTTGAAAGCTTCTAAAGTGAAACGAGCAGAGGGACTTGGATTGAACTCCAATCCAATAACATAGTGATCGCTTTGAGTATATCGATTTACCTTGTTGATAAAGGCACCACTATTGTCTTGAAAACCAAGCATGGTATAGGTTGGTATTTTAAAATACCGTCCAATTGATGCGTTTAGCTTCCAAAGGTTATCTTCTTTGAGAGCATAGGAAGCAGATAAACGTGGTGAAATGTTATCCTTTAAATCAGAACCCTGAGTAAAACTATCAGCATCGGATCGTAAACCTAGGGCTAAACTTAGTCTCTCATTCAAAAAAGAACGGCTTATCTTTCCAAAAAAACCGAATTTAATAAAATCAATTTTGGTTTCGTAAAGAAAATTATCAAGAAGATTAACGGTATTATTAGTGTAAACAGAATTTTGTAGGTTAGCTCCATAGGATAACTTCCAATTCCTTATATAATTTGTTACATGAACTCTTAGTTTTGTTTCTTGTTCTTTCGAATCGTTTCTAAAAAGTACACCTGTTTTGTTTTGGTTATCATCATATCGACTAAAAATATTTTTCAACCGATTACTGCTCAGGATTGTATTTATTTGTCCTTTTCCGTTTTTTAATTTATGTTTCCATGTTAAACCTAAAGTCAAAGTTTTTTGTTCGATTATGGGTACTTGTTCAAGTGTTGCTTGTTGTTCCGCATCAAATTCATCGGGTGCTACAACCGAGAAATCATCAATAGACCCTAACCCGATGAATGTTAGAGTATTTCGTTCATCAATTTTATGATTCAATTTCCATTGAAAATCCCAGTAATCCGGTCTTATTGGAAGTCCAACCAAAGAAAACACAAATTGCAAATAACTCCTTCTTGCAGAAAACATTAAAGTAGTTTTTGACCGTTCATTTGCACCCTTGAACAAAGGACCGTTGAATGTTGCTCCTGCCTCGCTTGCCCCAATCCGAACATTTCCCGTAAAATTTTGGTCGTCTCCGTCTCTTTGTTCAAAGGCTAAAACACCTGAGAGAGGGTTATCGTATTCAGCTCCAAATGCAGAAGAAGATAAAGTTACTTCTCTGATAAATGAAACATTTAGCATTCCTACGGGGCCTCCAGCGCTTCCTTGAGTGCTAAAATGATTGATGTTGGGTATTTCAACTCCATCAAGATAATAAACACTTTCGTTTGGCGCTCCCCCTCGTATGATAAAGTCGTTTCTAAAACCTCCAATGGATGGAGATATCCCAGGTAAACTTTGTGCTACTTTGGCAATATCATTGTTTCCTCCTGGATAAGTTTCAATTTCTACGGCAGAGAAAGATTGAGTTGATAGTGGAGTTTCTTTTGTGGTTCTGAATGGGCTTTTTGAGAGAACTACCTCTTTTAGAGTTTCTGAACTTTCATTGAGTTTAAACAGAAGTTGAGGAGTTCCTACAGATTTTACGATTACATTGTAAAGTATTTGAGACTCAAATCCAAGATAACTAGCTTTTATATTGTACGATTGAGTTGGAATGTTTTCAAAAACAAAATAACCATTGGCATCGGTAATCACTCCGATATTTGTTCCTTCTAAAAGAACGGTTGCTCCTTCTAAAGGATCTTGTGTTTTTTCATCAATAACTTGTCCTGAAAAGGATCCGGTATTTTGACCATAAACAACTGAAAATAATATCAAAAAAACTGCTAAGAAACACTTGCGCATGCGTTAAATTTTTAACTAAATTAAGTTTTGAAATTTGAAGTCCAAAATTTTTGTTTAACTTTTTTGATAAATTAATAAACAAATTAATTTTTTTGCCTTTTCTTTTTCCTTTTGGCTTCTTTGTTTTGTTGTTCTATTTTTTTAAGCTCTTTTTCTTTTTGTTGCAAGTCATATTCTTGTCTCAATTGCTCTATTTCTTCACTTTTAAATTTTTCTTGATCTACAGCTTGAATGGCAATATCATCTACCCCAAAGGAGGCTTTTTCGGTTTGTTTGCGCATGATTTCTTTTGAAGCCTTGAGGCTGTAATAAATTCCTGGATCAATCATTTTATTAGCAACATAATTTTCTTTCTTTTTTGTCCCATCGAACAAAAACAAATCCTCCTTCGTTTTCTGAATCTAGCTTCACTCGAAATACTTTTGCGTTGTTTGGAAGATTTTGATAAACCTCAATACTTTTTAGAAGATAACCCGAAAGATCTAATAATTCCTCAACAAAAAGTGTTTGCCCTTCCAAGCTCTTGTCATTTAGTGGAGACAGGTATTCAACTTCTTCGTACTCTTCGTCATTATCATATCCGTCTTGAGCAAAATTGTTATTGCAAAATAAGAGGAACACCAAAATGAATGTGTGTTTTAATCTTTTATACTCCATGCTGTTTTGCAGGTTGATAGATAAAATAATAGCAAATAAAAAACTGTGACCCAATATAGCTTATTTCTGTTGTGATGTCAAGGAAATTGGTTTCTCCAACAAAAAGTGAATTGGAAAGAAATGTCCCACTGAAAATGAGTAAAGTGATTCCAATCATAAGTGACAATGTTGTTTTGGTTCTTTGTTCGATCCAGAGCATAACACTCATAAATCCTGTTCCAATAAGAATTATACCGTAAAAAAGTATGGGCCAAAACAATAAACCTAGATTCTCGTATAGATCCATCAGTATAATTATTAGATAAACCACCCAAGCCAAAGCAACCATTAACGCATATTTTTTTTTGAATTGACCAAAAAAATTATCACGTAACTCTTTTGCCATGGTGTCTAAAAGAATTAAAAGCACTCCCCAAAAAACAATAATTCCACTAAGCATGTGAGAAAAATTTGAACTTAAAATTAAAACATCTCCAATCCAAGAGAAAAATAAAATTAAAAAATAGGCATTGGATCTATTTTTGCCAGATAAATAATAGAGTGAAAGGGTAGGAGTAGATAATAATTTGGCGATTTGTGCCAATTCCTGATATTGAAACGCAACACCTGTAATGCTCAGTAAAGCAATAATCCAAAAGATGTAGAAGCCGTATTTGACTGGAAAAGATTGAATTAAATTCATGGAATGGGGTTTAAAAAATTGTTTTTAAAGTAATTGCAAATTAAAAATTGAGCAGGAATATATGTTGCCATAACCCAAAACCCAAAAATATTTTTTTCGAAATAAAATGTATTGAATGCGATCATGCTATCTGATACAATAAACAAAAGAACACCTGCAAAAAGGGCAAAAGTTTTGCTGTCTTTTTTGGTCATCCAAAGTAACATAGCTGCTGCTCCTATTGATGCTAGAGTGATTGCATATCCACTCACTGGGATAGTTAATGCCCCTAATTTAGAACTCAATAAACTCAAGGTTCCAAGAAAATAGCCTCCAAATAAGAAGACTGAAAGTAATCCTTTCTTTGAGGAGAAAAATTCGTTTAACGGTAGCCTTATTTCTTTGTTGATAAAATACAGATAAAGAAGCTGAGCAACCCAAAAGGATAAAATCCCCAAGAGAAGAAATACGGAGCCTTCATTCATCAATAAAAGATCACCTATCCATGAGAACAACAGAGCTACTAAAAATATTTTTTTTGAATTCTTTTGATAATAAAACAAGGCCAACAAGGGCACAAGAAGTGGTTTTGTAAAGCTTATCCAGATCTCTTGATGCGTGTACTGGAAAAAAACATGAGCAAGACCGATTGTCCAGAAAAGATATGCGGCGTTCTTCATTTAACTATACAATATAGGTGTTTAAATATAAAAAACCTTACTGATATTCAAAAGTTAAACTTTTTTTACAACAAAAGTTACGACTCCCCAAATGATGAGTTCATTGTCTTCGGTTACCCGTATGGGTTTATACTTTTTGTTTTCTGGCATCAGGTAGATACAATCAGCTTCTACCTTTAAACGCTTTACCGTAAATTCTCCGTCAACGAAGCATACGGCGATGTTGTTGTCTTGTGGTTCTTTACTTCTGTCAATAACCAAAAGGTCTCCATCATCTAGTCCAGCTCCTTGCATTGATTCTCCAGCAACTCGTGCATAAAAAGTAGCTTCTTCATTTTTCACAACCTCTTGGTCGATACTGATTCGAAGTTCTTTGAAATCGTCTGCGGGAGACGGAAATCCTGCAGAGACTCGATTCTGAGCAAGAGGTATTTTTTGAAAATTTTCAGTATTGGGTTTGAAGAAAATGATGCCTTTTTGAATTTTATTTTTCTTCTTCATAAAGTGATGCCTGAATTGTTGTTGACCACAATAATCTCATTAAGTTCAGTGGTGTATCGTTTAGAGAGATGCTCTTGTCGCATTTTCCAGGTTTTATTGAGATCTTGGTTTCCTAGCTTAATTTGATGTGGACCAAAGCGCAAGTGTATTTTGTCGATAGCTTGCATTAAAGGGTCGTGCTTATTTATGTTGGGCTGGAATAAGTTGAGTTGTCGCTCTTTAGAAGGGACAAGACCGAGTAAGAGGACTCCAGCTTTTTTGTATTCAATTCTATCGCGAAAAATCCGTTTCAATCCTTCGACGGCGTATTTACAAAGGGTTATACTTGAATCGGTAGGGTAGGGAAGTGTAATTACACAACTGTTTCGATATTGCTGTTTGTTTGTTTGATGTCGATTACTATTTATGAATACCAATACTGCACTGCAACTGCTTTTTTGCTTGCGAAGTTTTTCTGCACAACTATTGGCATAGGTCGAAATACGATCCTCTAATTCATGAAATAACTTGTAATTTTTTTTAAAACTTCGTGAAGTTGTGATGGATTTTTTTGCAGGGATAATTTCTTCGAGTTTAATGTAAGGCAAACCCAGTAAGTCTTTTTTTAAACGAAGTTCCAAAACACTCATGTGCTTTCGAATCCATGAGTCAGGAAGGTTTGCAAAACTATAAGCTGTTCGAATTCCTTGCGCTTCTAGTTTTTTTTTGCATGCTGCCTTCCAATCCCCCAGATATCTTTCACAGCAGTCCATTTAAGAGCTTTTGTCCGTTTTTCTTCGGTGTCGATTACGTAAACCCCTTGTGTTTTAGAACTGAATTTTTTAGCTATTTTATTTGCAATTTTAGCCAAAGCTTTTGTGGGTGCAAATCCAATGGAAACAGGTATTCCTGTCCATTGGCGTACTTGTTTTTTCATTTGAAAGCCTGTTGCTTCAAGATCAAAATAATCAAAACCATCAAACCTTAAAAAAGCTTCATCAATACTGTAAATTTCTGTATTGGGGTATAACGTTCAAGAATACGCATCACTCGATTACTCATATCCCCATAGAGGGATAATTCGACGAAAACACTTTGATGTTTTGTTTTGCAAAAAAAGTCTGATATTTAAAAGTAGGAGCCCCCATAGGAACTCCCAAAGCTTTTGCCTCGTTACTTCGAGCAATAACACAACCATCGTTATTCGATAAGATAACAATGGGTTTTGATTCCCACTGAGGTTGGAAAACACGCTCACAAGAAGCATAAAAATTATTACAATCAACAAGTGCAAACATGTTGTCTAAAGTAACGAATTATGAAATGTGATGTTCCTTTTTTTGAAAAGATGTTCTTAATTTTTTAGGACTTATTTTAAGGATTAGATTTAAGTTTCAATTGTTTTTTATTACAAATATTTAGAATTGGGATGAGGGAGACCATATTTGTGCTAAAAACAACTTCATTTTTTTTTAAATACACGAAGGTCTTAGGCTAAAAGTTGTAATTTCGTAAATGAATTTTAGATTAGCCTTCACATAAATGGATAAATATTCTTTTTAAATGCAGCTCATACAGGTCATTTTGCTCAAATGTATGATCAATATCTTCAACAGCCTGATAGTGTTGAAGCCAGTTGGAGGGCTTTCTTTCAAGGTTTTGATTTTGGAGTAGAAAACGGTCAAGAAAGTTTTGATTCCGAAACAATATCTGAAGTGCCCGAACATTTACAAAAGAGTTTCAGGTAGTACAGCTGATTGACGGATACAGAAAACGAGGTCACTTGTTTACCAAAACAAATCCTGTAAGAGATCGTAGAACTTATACTCCAGATTTATCAATAGAGAATTTTGGACTTACTCCAGAAGACCTTAATAGTGTTTTTAATGCAGGGGATATCATGGGAATTGGTCCCAGTACCCTAAGTGTAATTATTGAACATTTAGAGCGAGTGTATTGCGATTCTATTGGAGTGGAATATATGTACATTCGAAATCATGAGAAACTCAATTGGATTCAACAAAGATTGCACATAAATGATAATCACCCCAATTTTTCGGATGATCAAAAGAAACATATTTTAAAAAAATTAAATCAAGCCGTTAGCTTCGAAAACTTTTTGCACACCAAATATGTGGGTCAAAAACGTTTTTCTTTAGAAGGTGGAGAATCTCTGATTCCTGCTTTAGATGCTGTGGTAGAAGCTGCAGCTAATCATGGAGTAGAAGAGTTTGTAATGGGGATGGCGCATCGGGGTCGCTTGAATACACTGACTAATATTTTTGGAAAATCGAGTAAAGATATTTTCAGTGAATTTGACGGAAAAGATTACGAAGAAATAGTTTTTGATGGAGATGTAAAATATCATTTGGGTTGGACTTCCAAACGCAATACGGATTCGGGTAAAAAAATCAATATGAATATTGCTCCAAATCCTTCACACTTAGAAACGGTTGGAGCTGTTGTTGAAGGCATAACAAGAGCTAAATTAGAAAATAGTTTTCGAGGGATACCAATAAAGTATTACCTATTGTTGTTCATGGAGACGCAGCAATTGCAGGCCAAGGATTACCCTATGAAATTGTTCAAATGGCTGGACTCAAAGGCTATGGGACAGGTGGGACAATACACATAGTTGTAAACAATCAAATTGGATTTACAACCAATTATTTAGATGCCCGATCAAGCACCTATTGTACTGATGTAGCTAAGGTAACCTTATCACCAGTTTTGCATGTGAACTCTGATGATGCGGAAGCGGTTGTCCACGCCACTCTTTTTGCGTTAGATTATCGCATGCAATTTGGCAGTGATGTATTTATTGACCTTTTGGGCT
Organism: Candidatus Arcticimaribacter sp.; assembly: GCA_038142965.1. Taxonomy (GTDB): domain Bacteria; phylum Bacteroidota; class Bacteroidia; order Flavobacteriales; family Flavobacteriaceae; genus Arcticimaribacter. The sequence goes on from JAYQLC010000002.1 coordinate 76,110, forward strand.
ACAGAAAATATGGGCATAACGAAGGAGACGAACCACGTTTCACTCAACCAAAGCTTTACAAGGCCATTGCAAAACATAAAAATCCAAGAGACATCTATGCTGAACAATTGATAGCTCAAAATATTGTAACGGCTGCAGAAGTAAAACAATTAGAAAAAGAATACAAAAATTCTTTAGAAGTAGATCTTCAGGATTCTCGCAAAGAAGAGAAAACAGTCATTACTCCATTTATGGCAGATGAGTGGGAAGGACTATCTCTGGCTAATGAAAAAGAAATGATGACCGGGGTTGATACTTATGTTGACGAAAACACCCTTACCCAAGTCGCAACTGCTATCACAACTTTACCAGAGAATAAAAAATTCTTGCGTAAAATAGAAAAATTGATCAAAGATCGAAAACGAATGTATTTCGAATCGGATTCAATGGATTGGGCAATGGGGGAACTTCTTGCGTATGGAACTTTACTACAAGAAGGTTTTGATGTTCGTATATCGGGTCAAGACGTAGAACGAGGAACATTTTCGCACAGACATGCCTTGTTGAAAGCTGAAGACTCGGAAGATGAAACGGTTTTATTGAATACACTGCCCATTAAAAATCAAGGAAAATTTAGTATTTACAATTCTTTATTGTCCGAATATGCAGTTTTGGGTTTTGATTATGGTTATGCAATGGCAAGCCCTAAAGCATTGACCATTTGGGAAGCTCAATTTGGAGATTTTAGTAACGGAGCCCAAATTGTAATTGACCAATACATTACCTCTGGAGAGGATAAATGGAAAACTCAAAATGGAATAGTAATGTTGTTGCCCCATGGATATGAAGGGCAAGGTGCGGAACACTCCTCTGCAAGAATTGAACGCTATTTACAGCTTTGTGCAAAAGACAACATGTATGTTGCAAATTGTTCAACACCTGCAAATCTATTTCATCTTCTAAGAAGACAAATGAAAACGGATTTCCGTAAACCTTTAATTATTTTTACACCAAAAAGTTTATTGCGTCATCCTGACGTAGTTTCTTCAAAAAAAGAATTCACTTCAGGAAAGTTTCAAATGCTTATTGAGGATAAAACTATAAAAGTAAAGGACACAAAAACACTGGTGTTCTGTACGGGGAAATTCTATTACGATCTTGTAAAAGCCAGAAAAGACAGCCAACGTAAAGATGTTGCAATTGTTCGATTAGAGCAATTGTTTCCATTGCCTTCAGATGAAATTCGTTCGATATTAAATCAATACAAAGATGTAAAAGATGTTGTTTGGGCTCAAGAAGAACCTCGTAACATGGGAGTTTGGTCACATTTGCTTTTACATTTACCAGAAGCCATGAATTTTCGACCTGTAACAAGACGTTTTTATGCTGCCCCTGCGGCAGGGAGTGCTACCCGGTTCAACAAAAGACATCGTGAAGTAATTGATTACGTTTTTGACCCATCAAAAGATAATTTTAGTAAAAACAAGAATAAATAATAAGTACCCGTTAAAACACCATTCCTATGATTTTAGAAATGAAAGTTCCTTCGCCAGGAGAATCGATAACAGAAGTAGAAATAGCTCAGTGGTTAGTAACTGAAGGGGATTATGTCGAAAAAGATCAAGCCATTGCTGAGGTAGATTCAGACAAGGCCACCTTAGAACTTCCTGCTGAGGAAAGTGGTACGATCACCTTCAAAGCAGAGGAAGGAGATGCAGTAGCAGTTGGACAAGTTGTTTGTTTGATCGATACCGAAGGTAAACCTTCTGGTGATACTTTTGTTTCAGAAGTTTCCGAAGAAAAAAGAAACCTGAAGCAGTTGTTGAAAAAGAAGTTGAATCTCCAAAAACCTATGCTTCAGGTTCAGCTTCTCCGGCTGCCAAAAAGATATTGAGTGAAAAAGGAATTCAAGCCGATGCAATCGTAGGAACAGGAAGGGACGGCCGGGTTACAAAACAAGATGCAGTAGATGCAGTTCCTTCAATGGGGACACCACCCACTCACGGTACTCGAGAAGATAGCCGAAAGAAACTTTCTATGTTGAGGAGAAAAGTGGCTCAACGTTTGGTAAATGCAAAAAATGAGACAGCAATGTTGACAACATTCAATGAAGTCAATATGTCTCCAATTTTTGCATTGCGAAATGATTTTAAAGAAGATTTTAAGGAAAAACACAACGTTGGACTGGGCTTTATGAGCTTTTTTACCAAAGCAGTAGTTCGAGCATTAAAATTATTTCCAGACGTAAATTCTATGATCGATGGTGATTATCAAATCAAATACGAGTATTGCGACATCAGTGTTGCAGTTTCTGGTCCAAAAGGGTTAATGGTTCCTGTGGTTAGAAATGCAGAAACACTTTCATTTAGAGGTATTGAAACGGAAATAAAACGCCTAGCTATTCGTGCTCGAGATGGAAAGATAACTGTTGATGAAATGACAGGTGGAACTTTTACAATTTCAAATGGAGGTGTTTTTGGTTCAATGCTTTCAACACCAATTATCAACCCCCACAATCCGGTATTTTGGGAATGCATAACATTCTCGAACGACCCATTGCAGTTGGTGGAAAAGTAGAAATTCACCCGATGATGTATTTGGCTCTATCTTATGATCACAGAATTGTTGATGGAAAAGAATCTGTAGGTTTTCTGGTTGCAATAAAAGAAGCTTTAGAAGATCCAACAAGCCTTTTGATGGATAGCGACCCTAAAAAAGCTTTAGAGCTTTAGAAAAGATTTTTGCTTTTGTAATCGATAACAGCATTAGTTCTTTTAAGGAAGTCGGCGCCGATAATACCGTCTATAGTAGAACTGCCTTGTTCAGATAAAGAAGAGTTAATTGCATTCATGTCGAGTAAAAAAAACTTTAGATTTACTAAAAAAACTCCCTTTGTAGTCAATAGTACTATTGTAACTTGGATTGGCTTTTAACTTTTCATTGCCAGCTCCGCTCATTTCTAATTCATCTTGTTTTCTTTTAATAGAAAAATAAACTTCTTTATCTATTGAAATACAGCTATTTGAAGCGCCAGTGTCAATTAAAAAAGCCCTTCTTTTTTATTAATATTTAGTTGAGCAACTAAATGTTGACTTTTTGTTTTCTTCAATTTTATAGAAAAAAACCCATGAGGTTTTAAAATGGTTTTTAGCACTTTTTTATTTCAAAGATACAGAAAGGAGTTAAGCTTTGTTTCCAAATTGAAATGTCTATTTTTGCTTCATGCAATTAATTGATACCCACACGCATCTTTATGTAGAGGCTTTTGATGAAGATCGAGATGAGATGATTGAGAGAGCCTTGGCAATTGGCGTTAGTGATTTTTTTGTACCAGCTATTGATTCGAGTTACACGGAAGGAATGTTTGCTCTTGAGGCTCAATATCCCGATCAAGTTCATTTGATGACTGAGTTCACCCAATTCACATAAAGAAAAACTATCGGGAGGAACTTGCCCATGTGGATTCTTTACTGAAATCACGATCCTTTTGTGCTATTGGAGAAATAGGAATTGATTTGTACTGGGATAAAACCTTCATTAACGAACAACAAGAGGCTTTTAATATTCAAATTCAATGGGCGAAAGACAACAAACTTCCTATTGTAATTCACTGTAGAGATGCTTTTGATGAGGTTTTTGAAGTTTTGGAAGGTCATAAATCTGAGGATCTTTATGGCATATTTCACTGCTTCACCGGAACATTACAGCAAGCAAAACAAGCTCTGTCGTTCAATCTAAAATTAGGAATTGGAGGTGTAGTTACTTTTAGGAATGGTAAAATTGATCAATTTTTAAATGAAATTCCTCTAAGTAAAATAGTATTAGAAACAGATTCGCCTTATTTGGCGCCTGTACCCAATCGCGGAAAAAGAAACGAAAGTTCTTACATAAAGCAAGTTGCTGAAAAAGTTGCTGCTATTTACGATTTGACTGTTGAACAAGTAGCAGAACAAACCACCAAGAATGCTTTTGAAGTATTCAAATTAATTTGATTTTGTGTAGGTTAAATTTTTGGGAGAAGTTTTTTTTTTGTTATTTCGTCAACTAAAATTTTACCTTTAGAGAGGTGGCCGAGCGGTCGAAGGCGCACGCCTGGAAAGCGTGTATACGCCAAAAGCGTATCGAGGGTTCGAATCCCTTCCTCTCTGCTAAGTTGTTTTTTGGTGTATAAGTGGTAGTTGAAAAGAAGAAAAATCTATTGTCTAAGACTTTTTATGTATTTTAATATTTCTTACTTTTTGTATTGTATGAATTAAAATTAAAGAAGCTAATACAAAAACAAACCAATCCCAAATTCTTTGAATATCATTGGTAATAATTTCATATGAGTGTATTACAATCATAATTAAAGCAATTGAAAGAATAATAAGTTGTTTTTTCATTGTGTTTACTTATTTATATTCAAATATAACTATAGTATCTTTATTTAGTTTTTTTTCATCACAACTTATAGGGTTAGAAGATTTTAAAAAGCTGCCTTCTATTCCTTTTTATGTCATTATAATTCTTTCCCAAATTGAATATTTTATATTTGTAAATCATTGATATCACAAACTTCCTTTTATATATGAAGATAGATGTTTGTGCTAAGTTGAATTTTAATTTATAAATTTAATTATACAATAATAGGCTTATGACGAAATATAATGAAGAGAATTCTTTTCAAAGAAATTTTACAAAAACTTTAATGATAATAAGCGCTATATTTTTAGCTGTCAATTGATTTGGGCTTTCTTTTTTCCTAATGAAATCTCTCTTTTGTTAACCAACGATGATAATCAGATTTTTATATTAATTCTACAGATTTTAGGGGCTCTATATTTGGGTTTTAGCTATGTAAATTGGATGTCAAAAAATAGTTTAATAGGTGGGATTTATAACAAACCTTTACTTATAGGAAATACACTTCATTTTTTAACTGCTTCAATCGCTATGATAAAATTAGTCTTCAAATTTGATAATAATCTTCAGCTAATAATAATCCACACTATAATTTACTGTCTTTTTACATTATTTTTTGGATATATTTTTTTTCTGATCCATTTAAGAAACTACAATGAGATCTTCATAAATTATCTCAAAATACCTTAATTAATACCCCACTATTTTTAAACTTAACTTTATATCTATAAACTAATGTTATTGTAAGTTCTCTATTATAAATTAAAGAATGATTATGTGCTATTATGCCCTGAAACCCCAGTGTTTTCGAGGTTTTGTTTTTTTCAGTGGGTCGAGGTGTGGGTCGAAAGTGCTTTTCTAGCCTTAAAAGTTGTGACTGATCCGATTAGGAGACAATTACAATGATGCTACTTTCAGAAAAATAGGAGTAGCCGTAGCGAATACCAAAGAGGAAATTCTTTCCAAAGCAAACGAAGTTACAAAAGCCGATATATAAGATGGGGTGGTTTTTCATAGAAAGAGAATTACTAAAATAGTTGGTTTAATTACTCTCTATTCATAAGACTTTCTGCAATAATACTTTTAAATTTAGTTGTACTCCAGCCATGATCACGACTTACAAAATGAACTGGGATGCCGAGTTGATCTCCTGTATAGGATTTCCCCACATAGTCGTCTCCTAAAAATCTTATGTCAAACTTATTCTTTTGGATTAATGCTGATAGTTCTTTTTCATAAGTATACACCAAAACCTGATCGACATAAATAATTGACATCAATTGTTCAATACGTTCTTCTGTAGAGAGAATGGGGGAAGTTTTTCGGGACGTTCAATAGTGGGATCTGTTTGCAAAAAAATGGTGAAATGATCACAATTTGCCTTACACTCTTTGAACAACTGTATGTATCCTGGGTGAAGGATATCAAAATTTCCTGCGGTGAATCCTTTTTTCATATCTAGCTTAGTTTGAAAAGTTATTTAAAATGTCAATTAATTTATCTGAACTACCCACAGTATATTTGGCGGCAGTCTGTTTGTGCCCAATTTTGATGGAATTAATATCCTCGGGGAGTTTTTCAAACATATCCTCATCAGTAACATCGTCCCCAGCAACAAATACAAAATCGTATTTTTCTCTAGAAAATAAATCAAAGGCAGCGATTCCCTTGTTGATTCCAGCGGGAATGACTTCAATAATCTTATTTCCATCTATGATGCTAATTTCATTAGAGATCATACTGGAAAGTACTGTTTTTAATTCCTCGGCTTTATTCACCCCCAATTCTGGATCTGTTTTTCGGTAGTGCCAGACCAAAGAATTTGTTTTTTTCTCTATGAGTGTCCCTGGGGTATTGTCTGTAAATTGTTGAAGAATAGGTAGAATATGGGACATCCAATCATTGTTAATGGGATGATTATCTACCCATGCTTCAGATTGTGCTTGTTTGATAAATTGACCATGTTCTGCCACTAAGATAATTTTCTTATTGGTAAATATTTTTTCCAAAAATGACATCGGTCTTCCACTGATAATGACCAGCTGATTTGTGTAGTCATCGCTCAGTTCATTGATCAAATTCAAAACCTGCTTGGTGGGTAATGCCTTATTTCGCATTTTATGAAATCTTACCAGTGTTCCATCATAATCTAACAACAACAAACGCTTTTGAGCAGCTTTGTATTCCTTGACTATATTGTCTTTGATATGACCAGTGAGTCGAATACTTTTGTGGAATTGACCGTCGGTATCAATCGCAGATAATCTTTCTAAAAAGTTGTCTGACCAAAAGGTGACATTGTAGCGCCTAATGCGTTCGCGAAGTTCAATATTGCGTTCTTGTTGTTCCTCTTCTGGCATATTGATGGCCTCATAAATAGATTCGGATAAACCCCTAATATCAAATGGATTAACAGTTAAGGATTGATGCAGCTCTTTAGATGCGCCTGCTAATTCACTTAAGATTAAAACACCTTTATTATCAATTTTAGTAGCGAGGTACTCTTTTGCAACTAGATTCATTCCATCTCGTAAAGGGGTGACCATGGCGATATCTGATAAACAATAAAAGTCAATCAGATCGTCGTAATCAAATGAACGGTAGTAATACCAAATGGGCGTCCAATTCACTGTGGCAAACTTTCCGTTGACTCTTCCTATAATTTCATCTGTATCTCTTTTGAGTTTTTTATAGTGAGATACATTTGTCCTTGATGGTACAGAAACCATAACTAGTCTCACTTTCTCTTGATATTCTGGATAGTGCTCTAAAAAATGTTCAAATGATTTGATACGATTTATTACCCCTTTTGAATAATCTAATCGATCAATGGAAAGGATAATCTTCCCTTCATTAGAGGCTTTGTGACGCTCTAATTCTGTTCTGAAAGAAGAGAAATCTTCGGTCTTTACAGCGCGATGCTTGATGGCAGTATTTTCAAACTTTTCAAAGTCTATCCCCATGGGGAAAGTATCTATGATAATTTCACGTTCGGCTTGTTTGACAATGTTATAGTTTACCTGGAGATGAAGATGTCTTTTGACAGAACTAATAAAATGTCTTTGATAATCATAGGTGTGAAAACCTATCAAATCTGCTCCTAGCATTCCATTGAGTAACTCATCACGTTTGGGAAATATTCTAAATATCTCAAAAGATGGGAAGGGAATATGCAAAAAGAATCCAATGGTTACATCTTTTCTAACCGACTTGACCATCTCTGGTACAAGTAATAATTGATAGTCGTGAATCCACACCTTATCTCCAGTTTCTATTTCTTCTAGAATTGCACTAGCAAACTTTTGATTGACCGCAACATAAGACGCCCATTGTGTCTCGTCAAATTCTACATATTGTTTAAAGTAATGAAACAAGGGCCAGATACACGTATTAGACAGGCCCAAATAGAAGTCATCAATCTCATTTTCAGATAATGGAATGGGCTTATAATTTTGTTGAATTAATTCATTAGATAGGGCTTTGCAATCATTTTCTTCAATTTCTTCTACACTAATTCCCGCCCAGCCAATCCATAAAGATTTGCCATTTTCGTGAACTGTCTTGAGTCCTGTTGATAATCCTCCAGAAGTAGGGGTAAAATTCCACTGATTCTTGAGTTTTTCAATTTTTACTGGAAGTCTATTCGAAACGATGATATATTTTGACATAACTTTACTAAGGTAAAATTTAAATAAACAGATTCTGATGAATACAAACTTGAATTATGGAATAATAGGAAATTGTAAATCTGCCGCACTAATAAATGAGGATACTTCAATAGACTGGCTCTGTCTTCCACAATTTGATTCCCCCTCTGTATTTGCAAAAATCTTAGATGATCAAAAAGGAGGACATTTTTTGATAAAGAATCTTGCAAATTACACCATCAAACAAGCTTATATAGAAAATACCAATATAATGCGAACAGAATTTCGCAATCAAAAAGCTGGATTTGATGTCATTGACTTTATGCCAAGATATAAAAATGAAATTAATCTTTACTATACCCCACCTGAAGTCATCAGAATTATTCGTCCCATTTATGGGGCGCCCACCCTATCTATTGACTACTTCCCTGCTCTTGAATACGCTGCTGCTAAAACAGTGTCTTATATAAAAGAAGACTTTATTGTGAGCGTTTATGACCACGACAACTATGACACCCTCTATTTATATTCTAATTTACATAAAAAAGATATCATAGAAGGAAATCTAATTGAACTAAATCAAGCAACTTTCTTTACCATCTCCTATAATGAAAAGCTACAAATACCAAGTCTAGATAGCTGCTTGCTAGAATTTGAAAGAACAAAATTATATTGGCTAAACTGGTGCGACAAAACCCCTACCTATTCATATTACAATGAAGTCATTTTACGAAGTGCAATGACATTAAAGCTTCTAACCTACGACAAAACAGGGGCAATTTTAGCAGCAGCGACGACTTCTCTTCCAGAGTCAATAGGAGAAGTACGTAATTGGGATTACCGTTTTTGTTGGATTCGAGATTCCTCAATGGTTATTCGCGTTATCTCAAAGCTGGGCCATAAAAAAATCGTAAAAGAATTTATTGAGTACATCATTGATCTAATACCGGAGACAGATGAAAAGATCCAAATCATGTATGGCATCAATAAAGAAAAGAAATTGACCGAAACGCTTTTAGGACATCTAAGCGGCTATGAAAATTCTAGTCCAGTTAGAATTGGGAATGCAGCCTATAAGCAAAAACAGAATGATATCTATGGGATACTTATGGATGCCATACATATAGAATTAGTAGAGTTTCCCTTGCTTTTTGAAAAAAAGAAGAGCTGTGGTCCATAGTTAAAAATATCGTTTGGATAGTCAACAACAACTGGTTTTTACCCGATAAAGGGATCTGGGAAATAAGAGAAGAAGACAAGCATTTTACCTTTTCAAAAGTCTTGTGCTGGGTGGCGATAGATCGAGCCATTAAAATCGCAGACTTTCTAGGAAAAGACAAAGATAAGTGGATTAGTCTCAGAGAAGAGATCAAAAATGATATTCATCATAGAGCATGGAATCCATCTGTTGAGGCTTATACTCAATTTTATGGAAGTGACGCCTTAGATGCCTCGGTATTACTTATGGAACAATATGGATTTATTGATGCCCATGACGAACGCTACATCAAAACTGTTAAGGCTACAGAAAGAGAATTATCTTACGAAGGTTTACTTTATCGTTATAAAAATAAAGATGACTTTGGCACCCCAACATCATCATTTACTGTCTGTACTTTTTGGTTTATCAACAGCTTAATTAAAATAGGAGAAGTTGATAAAGCAAGAGCGTTATTTGATCAATTATTAAGCTATAGTAACCACTTGGGCTTATTTAGCGAGGATTTAGATTTTAAAACAAAGCGTTTACTAGGGAATTTCCCGCAAGCTTATTCTCACTTAGCTCTAATTGACGTCGCTATTACCTTCAATAAAATAAAGGACTGATTGGCTTAAAAAAATTGAACATATACATTTATAATTCATGTCTATGTTCAATACAAAGTTCTTATCGCTTTTTTGTCTCTGCCCATCAAGACGACTGATAACACTTTATGAATTCTAATGTTTATGAAAGCATTAAAAAAGAAAAACTATAATTATTCACACCATTGCAGATGAAGCTGGAATGGGTATGGGTAATGAAACTTATTATTTAGATAGAGAAAAAAGGAAGTTTAGCCCCTGTGCGCTTTCTTTCAAATACTCATCTAGCTTTGCTTTGAGATTGTCTTTTGTAAGTCCTGATCCATAAAGATCTCGAAACCTTTCCACTGCAAACTCATATTCATTGAGGATCAGATTGAGTTTTCGATTGCGATTTCCCTGAGCTCCTCTCATTGTTTTGGCTCTCCTGGTCTTTTTGTTCCAGTGTTCTGGTTTGATTGATCTTCCAGTATTATATTTAAAACGTGATTTTTCTCCTAGAATGTATATTTGCAATTCCCTTCCTCTCTGCTAAGTTGTTTTTTGATATATAAAGAAATTGTGTTAAAGTAATTATAGATTAATTACAACAGAATATGCAATTGCACAAAAGAATATTGCCAATCCTACATAAAATATATTTAGAGCAGTCTTTAATTTCATACAATTCAAAGATAAAGAATTTTTGGTTTTAAAATATCAGCAATTTGAAGGGTGATAATGAAAGGTATTAGTGGGGTTATTTTTAACAGGGATTTAACGGTTGACATAGTTATCGATAAACTGCTTGTCTAAGGCATCGGAGTCTCCGTATTTTTTACGCATTTCGTCATATCTTTTATGCATCATTTGCTGGATTTCTGCATAGGCAGGATCGTTGTAAATGTTGTTCATTTCGGCGGGATCCTTTTCTAAATCGTACATTTCCCATACGTCGATATCGTAGTAGAAATGTATGAGCTTGTAGCGATCGGTCCTTACCCCATTGTGTCTTTTGACCATATGAACCGAAGGATACTCGTAATAGGTATAATAAATAGCATCACGCCATTCGCTATTTTCCTTACTGACAATTTTTCTAAAAGATTCGCCCTGCATTTCTTCGGGTATGGGTACTCCGGCATAGTCCAAAAGGTAGGGGCAAAATCAAGGTTTTGGATCATCTGATTGATTTGTGAACCGGACTTGATCTCTTTGGGGTAACGCATCAAAAGTGGAGTTCTTAGGGATTCTTCATACATGAATCTTTTGTCAAACCAACCGTGTTCACCTAAGTAAAATCCTTGGTCGGAAGTATAAACAACAATGGTGTTTTCTGTCAGACCGTTTTCATCGAGGTAGTCGAGTACTTCCCCCACACCATCGTCAACAGATTGGATGGTTCTGAGGTAGTCTTTAAGGTAGCGGTTAAATTTCCACAAGGCCAATTCTTTACCCTCTAATTTTGCTGCTTTCATGGCATCGTTTTTGGAAGTATAGGCATTGAGCCAAGCCTCACGTTGTTCGGGAGTAAAACGTTCGAGTTCTTTGTTGAATTGGGTTTCTCTGCCCAAGGGATCAACGAGAAATTTAAAATCGTGTCCCCAGCGACCGTGTCCACCATTGCCATGTGCGGCGGAAATTTGCTCTTCGGTAGCGGCGATAAGCATTTCTTGTGCAGCTGCGGCAGGACGACCTTCATAGTCGTCGAAGAAATTATCCGGAAAATCAAAGTTCTTGTCATCAAAAAGGGTCAAATACTTTTCCTCAGACTGCCAGTTTCTGTGAGGTGCTTTTTGGTGGTATAGCAACAGAAAAGGCTTGGTTTTATCTCTTTTATTTTTGAGCCAATCCAAACTCAAACGGGTGGTGATGGAGGTCACATAACCCTGTATGCGTTCTTTTACGCCATTGATGATAAAATCAGGATTGTAGTAATGTCCTTGTCCCGGCAATACGGCAGAGTAGTCAAAACCTTGTGGCAATCCCCTGAGGTGAATTTTACCGATCATAGCAGTTTGGTAACCAGCGTCTTGAAGATTTTTAGCGAAATTGGGTTGCTCCCAGTTAAAGTCTTGGACGTTGTCCACCTTTCCATTTACAAAACTGTGCTTTCCAGTGAGCATTACTGCTCTACTGGGTGCACAAATGGAGTTTGTCACAAAACCCTTGTTGAACAGGGCGCCCTCCTGGGCAATTCGGTCAATGTTGGGCGTATTGTTTAGACCATGTCCGTAGGCACTTACCGCTTGAAAAGCGTGATCATCGGACATGATAAAAACGATATTGGGTGGCTGTGGCTTTTCTTGTTCACAAGAAAAAAGAAGTGGCAAAAGAAAAACGAAAAGAATCAATTTTTTCATTTGATTTATTTAATGACATACAAATTATAAAAATTTCAATTAATAGAGAGGGATTAATTCGTTTGAGATCAAATCTTACATTCAATTTCAATCCAACATTTTCAACTTCATGTTTATTAACTTATAATAAAGTAAGAAGTCTTAATATGAATTAGAGATGAGGTCTTTGCAAAAGATCAATTTATTTTGCTTGAATATTCAAATTAATTCACCTAGCATTTTTTTAATATCTTAGTTAATGCATAATACATACTATTTTTATACATAAAATAATGAAATACAAATTACTTATTTTCCTAAGCCTCATTATTTTTTCATGCGGATCAAAGGATTCTGATGATAATGTACTTAATAATGATCCAGTCCCGCCTGTGGACTCATCTTCAGGAAATTCATCATCGACTAATTCACAAACAACAGCGAGTTCAACCTATTTAGGCACCAATTGTAAAGAGGTATCTTACTCAAGCAAGCCCGATCCAGATTATACCGATGGAAATTATTCCTATTATTCATACGGATGGCAATCAGATGGGACAGATCAAAACTCGTGCATTAATGCCTATGATGGAGTTACTTCTGATGGAGTTGATTTGGTCGAGGCTGTTCTGTCTGACGCGAAAGAAAAACTGGGTCAAATTTTACCAGTAAATACCTGGCTATTCCATACTCAAATTTCGAACATCGAAACTATTTGCGATGACTATTCGCCATTTACAGACGATTCCAGTTGTTTTGACCTTCAACAAATGGCCGCTGCAACAGTCACACAGTATGTATTACATAATGGAGGAGAATTTAAACTTTCTGAAATTTTCTGGAGTGATGAAGAACAAAACGGTGCAGGTTATAAAGTTGCTTATCACGAATTTTTTCACATTCATCAGAATTCTCATAAATTTTATTTTGAAGAAACCGAAAACTTCGGTATCAACATGACTCAATTCAGGAATGTGGATGAAAATGAGGGAGTAAATTTAGTTGGGCCCATATGGCTTGAAGAGGGTGGAGCTGAGTTTGCAGGTGTTTGGTACTCATCTTTAAAAGGATGGGTAAACTATAATCAATATTGGGTAAATTATTTAGATGAAGCCAGAAGTGTTATTGCTGACGCCGCTTCTAGAGGTGATATAGTTTCTTTGAGGGATTACGAGACTAGATATTCAATTGAGAGATTGGAGTCTTCTGAAAATCCGACGGGTACCCCAAGAGAATTCGCTTATGCATATTCAGCAGGAGGATTAGCTCACATATATTTGATTAGTAGGGGCTATACAGACTTAAATAATGTGATGATCGAGTATTACAAAGAGTTAGCTGAATTAGAAAGAGAGCATATTGGTGAGGGTTATATTTATGCATTTGAGAGATATTTTGGAATACCTATAGATAGTTTTTATGACGAATTTGATGATTTTATGCTAAAACCCAGAGCCGAACAATTATCCATTTTAGGATTATAATAAATTATAATTTGCAAATATGGGGTTAATTAATCCTTAAAGTCTGGTTCTTAATTAAAAATTTAAAATGGAAAAATCATTTAATATTTATTCAAAATTTGTTATTCTGGTGCTCATGATTTTGAGTTGCTCTAAAGAGGAGAACCCAAATTCAGGAACTCCCACATTACCTATTGAATCTGATTCTAATCAAGAATCAAGTTCATCTAGCCCAATTAATAATGATTTTGAATGTGGTAATGGGTATTTTTATTTATCAAGACCTGAAGCTGTTGATACCGATAATTCATATCGATATTATGAATTTGCTTGGCAATCAGATCCACATATTTGTTTGAATGCATATGAACCATCTTTACTTGGTAATAGATTAGAAAAAGTACAGGCCTGTATCGATTGGTTAAAGTTAAATATGCCAAATATTATACCAGTAAACGTATTTTATGTTGATCAAGTAAATGCTAGTGCTGATACAAAAAATCAATTTGACACAGATTTTTGTTCTTTAGTTAGAGAACCGAATGATGTTGCTGATTGTGTCGCTGAAAGTGCTGGGTCTTGGGGTGATAGATCACACGGTGCTGGGGTTTATGGTTCTTATTTACATAATGGAGCTGATTTAATGATATATGACGACGCATTCAAACATTCTGAGGGTGTAGATGCAGGTATGTATTATTTAAATCATGAATATTTTCACACTTTTCAGACAAGTCACATGTTCTATTTTGAAGAAAGAAATCAATTTGGAATTAATATTAGTGATGAATCTGAGAACATTCCGTTACCATTTTTACCAATATGGCTTGGAGAGGGTGGTGCAGACTTTGCGAGCATACCTATGATGGCAAAACAAAATTTAGATTTTGACCCATACGAACAAGCCATTACTAAATTAGATCAAGCAAGAAGGGCTATTGAGGGTTCAAACTCTTCTTTTTCTCTAAAAGACTTTGAAATTGAAAATACAAGAATTAATGATGAATATTATGCCTATGGAGGAGGTCTAATGGCACACGTATATTTATGGCACTTGAATGATGATAATTTTAAAAAATTAATTGTTGATTTTTATAGCATATTTGCTGAAAAATATCAGTTAAATCCTCAGAATGGTTGGCAGGATGCTTTTGAAGAAACATTTGGAATTACCCTTGAAAGTTTTTATTCTGATTTTGATAATTTTATGAGACAAGACAGAGACAGTCAGGTTGCAATAATTAAATCATCAGAAGAGTGGGAGAATGCTTCTTGGGATTAAATCTTTTTCATCTTACATTCTTATCTAAATTTATGTTACTTAATCTCTAAACAGATTTTGTCTAATCAAAGAATTCGAAAGCTTATATTTATGAAATCCCCTCGAGCTAAGTAATTCTCAGTAAAACTTCAATGATGAAAAATGATGAAAAAAACTTTTTTCAAAGAAAATTCACAAAAATTTTAATGATAATAAGTGCTATATTTTTAGCAGTAAATGGCTTTAGCTTTTCTTTTTTTCCTGTTGAAATATCTGTTTTACTTAACAGTGATGATAATCATTTTTTTATTTTGACTCTACAGATCTTAGGGGCTCTATATTTGGGTTTTAGTTATGTAAATTGGATGTCAAAAAACAGCTTAATAGGTGGAATTTACAACAAACCTCTTCTCATAGGGAATATTCTTCATTTCTTGACTGCTTCTATGGCCATGTTAAAATTAGTTTTCAAATTTGAAAATAATTTTCAGTTAATTTTATCTTTCACATTAATTTATTGCCTTTTCACACTACTTTTTGGGTATGTTTTTTTCACTAGTCCATTTTCAAAAAAACATCAGAGATAATTTCTTTAAATCCCTCAACCTGCATCAATCATTTGCTTCTTATATTTTCACATAAAAATGATTGATAAATTCTCTCATCTGCAAGAAATTACTTAGGAATCTATCAAATGATTTGAAAAGTTTTAGAGATTATCACATTTTTTCTTTTCTTTGTCGGCACAATAAAATGGAGGTAAACAAAAAATTAGTTTAAACAGTATTTTTTTTTATCTTTAAAACTTTAAAATATTAAGAACAAAAATTTATTCAATGAGAAATTTATTAGTTGCCTTTGTAGCCAGCATTTTGATGACCGGTTTTTCCGCGAATGCAAATACAATTACTCTTGCAGCTGCTGATAATACAGTAGCTTCAACAATCGTACAAGATGAAGATCAAGCTTCTGAAGAGTCAGCATCTTTTAAACAAGAATTAAAAACAAGATTTATAGAAGGTGGTCCAGGTTTTATGGGCATCGTTTTAATCTGTTTAATTCTAGGTCTTGCAATTGCTATTGAGAGAATTATCTTTTTAAACTTAGCAACAACAAACACTAAGAAATTAACTGAGGGTGTTGAAGAAGCTCTTGCAAACGGAGGAGTTGATGCTGCAAAAGATCTTTGTAGAGATACAAAAGGTCCCGTTGCTTCAATCTTCTACCAAGGCCTTGACCGTGTTGATGAAGGTGTAGAAAGTGCAGAAAAAGCTGTAGTAGCTTACGGTGGAGTTCAAATGGGACAATTAGAGAAAAATGTTTCTTGGATATCATTGTTTATCGCTCTTGCTCCAATGCTCGGGTTTATGGGGACTGTAATCGGAATGATTCAAGCTTTTGACAAAATTGAAGCAGCAGGAGACATGCAGCCTTCTCTTGTAGCAGGAGGTATTAAAGTTGCACTTTTGACTACTGTATTTGGTCTTGTTGTTGCCATTATTCTTCAGATCTTTTATAACTACATTGTTGCTAAAATTGACAGTATTGTTAATGATATGGAAGATGCATCAATCACATTGGTTGACATCCTAGTAGCACACAAGAAATAGTTATTGACCCACATAAATTTGTAAATTATGAATTTTCAAAAAATAGTAAAAATCATCACGGGAATTCTTGGCGTGTTAGGGATTGTATTCCTTTTCAGGGTTGTTGGAGCTGGTGATGAAGAAATAAAGGCAGCAGCTGCTGTAGGTGACTACAGTAAAGTTGGTCCTCTAATCAGCCTCTCTCAATTTATTTTGGGGATAGCAGTAATAGCTACTTTGATTTTCTCTATGCTCGGTCTCTTCTCGGATGGAGCTAAATTGAAAAAAGCTCTCTTCTCAGCGGTAGGATTTCTAATTGTTCTAGGAATAGCGTATGCAGCCTCAGAAGGAGTTGAAACACCAATGAAAGACGGAGAAATATTATCTGCATCAGGTTCTCGGTGGGTAGGTACAGGAATTAGAATGTTTTATTTTCTAGCCGTAATTGCAATTGGTTCTATGCTATTTGCAGGTGCAAAGAAATTAATCAAATAAACAAACAACATGGCAAAAAGAGCAGCACCGGAGGTAAATGCTGGATCGATGGCAGACATTGCTTTCTTACTTTTGATTTTCTTTCTAGTTACCACAACTATTGAAACAGACTCAGGGATCAACAGAAAGCTTCCACCTACAGACGAAGTAGTAGATCCACCTATCATTAAAGAGAGAAATATATTTACGGTAGTTGTAAATAAAAATAATCAATTTCTTGTTGAGGAAAAGCCACTAGAAATTTCTGAAATTAGAGAGCAAGCAATTGCTTTCTTGGATAACGGAGGTGGAGTTGGTGACGAAGCTTGTGACTACTGTCAAGGAGCAAAAGATCCTACTTCTTCTGATAACCCAGAAAAAGCAATTATATCATTAAAGAACAACAGAGAGACCTCTTACAAAGTTTACATAGCAGTTCAAAATGAATTAGTTGCAGCCTACAACGATTTAAGAGATCGTGAATTTGTGAGACTTAATCCACTTTTAGGTTTAACTTTCGTAGAGGCAAATAAACGCTATGCTGATCCACGAACAACCCCAGAAGAAAAGGAACGTCTAAAGCCGAAATTAGCAGAAGTTAAATTAATGTTCCCTCAGAAATTATCTGAAGCAGAACCAAGTAAGAACAATTAAAACCTAAAAACATGGCTAAATTTAAAAAAGAAAAAAGGAGGAGAAACCCCTGCTATTTCAACAGCATCTTTACCCGATATTGTTTTCATGTTATTGTTCTTCTTCATGGTAGCTACAGTAATGCGAGATAGTACGTTGATGGTTCAAAACACCTTACCAGCAGCGGATCAAATCCAAAAACTTGATAAGAAAGATCGTGTAATGTACATCTACGCAGGAAAACCTTCAAGTAGATATGCTGATAAATATGGAAGTGAGGCTCGTATTCAATTGAATGATAAATTCGCTACCGTCGGAGACGTAGGAGCTTTTGTTCTGGCTGAACGTGCTTCAAAACGTCAAGAATTACAGAATGTTTTGACTACTGCTTTGAAAGTTGATGGAGACACCAATATGGGGTTGATTTCTGATATTAAGCAAGAACTAAGACAAGTTAATGCATTGAAAATTAACTACACTACTCGTGTGGGAGATTATACGCAAAACATGAAAAACTAATAAAAAATTTATTTTTTTAAAAGGGTGTTTCACAGAAACACCCTTTTTTTTCAAAACTTCTTCTACCTTTATCCAATGAAATTTTTTTTAAGATTTTTCTTTTTCTTTTTGAGTTTTCATTCTGTGGCTCAAGACAGTTTGGCGGTTATAAAAGATCGTTACAAAGAAGATCAATGGTACACGAGTATTTCATTTTTACTTGCCGATGAGTCCATCGATGGTTTCCGATTGAATGGTTTGTCACAATCTTTTAGCATCGGTTTTATTAAAGATATTTCTTTGAACGATAAATCAAACAGAGCATTGGGGATTGGTTTGGGGTATGGAATCAATAATTACGGTTCAAACCTGAACTATTCAAAGGAAAACAGCGATATTTATGAGTTTAGTTTAATTGAAAGCACTCTTCTAATTTCTAAGAATCGATTGATTACTCATTTCCTCGAAGTCCCGATTGAATTTCGATGGAGAACTTCAACCTCCACAACATTCAAGTTTTGGAGGATTTACACAGGATATCTTCTGCGTTACAATTTTTTTCAAGACTCAAACCTTTCTATGACCCTTCGATAATTTTAAAAGAGGTAACACCCATAAGTCACGCATTAAAGTTTTCGGCGGGATATAATACCTGGAATATTTATTTTGAATACAGTTTAACCCCTTTTTTCAAAAGTGGCACACAAACAAACTTGGGAACTCCATTAGAATTAAATTCCATAAGAGCGGGTTTAGTATTTTATGTTTTATAATTCTTTTCGAAGACGGGCTACGGGAAAATCCATTTGTTCTCTGTACTTAGCAACTGTTCTTCTGGCTACTCTGTAACCTCCTTTCAGTAACTCTTCAGATAATGCTAAATCTGCCAAAGGCTTCTTTTTGTCTTCTTGTTCAATCAGTGTGCGCAGGTTTTTTTAATTTCTAAAGTTGAAACTTCTTCACCATCTTCATTGGTTAGAGATTCTGAAAAGAAGCTTTTCAGGAGTTTTGTTCCATAAGGAGTCTCTATGTACTTACTATTTGCTACTCTTGAAACCGTTGAAATGTCCATATTGATTATTTCAGCAATATCTTTTAGAATCATTGGTTTTAACATAAGTTCATCCCCTGATAAAAAATATGCTTCCTGATGCTTTACAATTGCATTGATCGTTAGATATAAAGTTTGATTACGTTGGGCTACTGCATCGATAAACCACTGGGCGGCGTCTAGTTTTTGTTTGATGAATTGAATTGCATCTTTTTGAGCTGAATTTTTACCTGGAGCTGCTTGATAACCTTTCATCATTTCTTTATAAGATGACGAAATATGAAGTTCAGGAGCATTTCGACGATTCAATACCACATTGAGTATTCCATTATCAACTGTCAAAATAAAATCAGGAACGATATGTGTGTTTTGAAAAGTTCCTGACAAAGCTCCACCCGGTTTGGGATTTAATCGTTCTATTTCTTTAAGACCTTGTTTCAAAAGTTCCTGGTCAACATCAAATTTTTCTTGGAGTTTTACGTAGTGTTTTTTTGAAAATAATTCAAAAGCTTCATTAATAATTTTAGTAGCCATGATTTGAGGAACAGAAAGTTGTTTTCTACTCAATTGTAGAGAAAGACACTCCTGTAGTGTTCGTGCTCCAACGCCAGCAGGCTCAAGCGATTGTACCTTTTCAAGAACTAACTCCAGTTGTTCTTCTTCAACAATAATGTTTTGAGTAAAAGCTAAATCATCTAGAACATCTTGTAATGACCTCCTGAGATATCCACTGTCATCTATACTTCCAATCAAAAATTCAGCAATTTGCTCTTCCTCTGGAGTTAAAATTAAAGAACCGATTTGACCTTTTAAATATTGATGAAAACTGATTCCACCAGTTAAAGGAATAGTTTTTTCATCATCATCACTACTGAAATTATTTGCGGTTAGTTTGTAGGCTGGTGTTTCATCATCACTCAAATAAGCATCAATATCAATTTCTTGAGTGTCAATTGTTTCATAGTCTTCAAAGTTATCTTGAAAATCATCCAAAAGGTCATCATCTTTTTCCTTTCCAGTTTCAAGAGCTGGATTTTCTTCAATTTCATTTTGTAGTCGTTGTTCAAAATCTAAAGTAGTCAACTGAATCATCTTCATCAACTGAATCTGCTGAGGAGATAATTTCTGTGAGAGCTTTAATTGAAATTGTTGTTTGAGCATAAATAAGTTTGAGACTTTTTCTTAAATATAAAAAAAAACCAAGACTTTAGAAAGCAGCATTCTGAGGGGTTCTGGGAAATGGAATTACATCACGAATGTTGCTCATACCTGTTGCAAACAAAACCAAGCGTTCAAAACCTAATCCAAATCCACTGTGAGGAGCACTCCCAAAACGTCTAAGATCAAGGTACCACCATAATTCTTCTTCATCAATTCCCATGGCTTTAATTCGTTCTTGAAGAACTTCCAAACGCTCTTCTCGTTGAGACCCACCTACAATTTCTCCAATTCCAGGGAATAAAATATCCATTGCACTAACGGTTTTTTGATCTTCGTTCATACGCATATAAAACGCTTTGATGGTTGCTGGGTAGTCATAGAGTATAACGGGACATTTAAAATGCTTTTCAACTAAAAATCGCTCGTGTTCACTTTGTAAATCTGCACCCCACTGATCAATATTAAACTTGAATTTCTTTTTCTTATTTGGTTTGCTATTTCGTAATACGTCAATGGCTTCGGTGTAGCTTACTCTTTTAAATTCATTTTCTACAACAAATTTGATTTTTTCTAGCAACCCCATGGGTGATCTTTCCGCTTGAGGTTTGGATTTATCTTCTTGCTTCAGTCGATCATCTAAAAAAATCAAATCTTCCTCACATTCTTTGAGGATGTAAGTCAAAATATTTTTTATGAATTTTTCCGCCAAATCCATGTTGTCATTTAAATCATAAAAAGCCATTTCGGGTTCAATCATCCAAAATTCCGCAAGATGGCGGGTAGTATTAGAATTTTCTGCTCTAAATGTAGGACCAAAGGTGTATACTTCCCCTAAGCCCATTGCATAGGTTTCTGCTTCAAGTTGTCCAGAAACGGTAAGATGTGTTTCTTTTCCAAAAAAAGTCTTTACTAAAATCTACATTTCCGTCCTCTGTCAAGGGTGTATTTTTTATATCTAAAGCACTAACACGAAACATTTCTCCTGCTCCCTCAGCGTCACTACCAGTAACGATGGGAGTGTTTACGTATTGAAAACCTTCATTTCTAAAAAATTGATGTACTCCAAACGCAAGAGCCGAACGTACACGCATTATGGCACTAAAAGTTGACGTTCTAACTCGTAAATGAGCTTTTTCTCTCAAAAACTCAAGACTGTGTTTCTTTGGTTGAATCGGATAGCTATCTGGATCAGCCTCTCCATAAATGTGAAGATCGGTTACTTGAATTTCATGGGATTGACCTTTTCCTTGACTTTCAATGTAATTTCCTGTGATTTTAACAGCAGCTCCAGTATTAATTCTTTTGAGCAACGCGTCATCCATCGACTCAAAATCTACAACACATTGTAAACTTCCTAATGTAGAACCGTCATTCAAAGCAATAAACCGATTGGCTCTAAAGGTTCTAACCCAACCCTTAACAGTAACTTTTTGGCCTTTAGCGGATGTTTTTAATAAGGACTTGATCTTCATAATGTTTCTACTTTTCGCTGCAAAGATAGCAGTTTATCTAAAATTTAGTTGTTCGTTTTATGCTTCCTTTGATTCTTTTTGTTCTAAAATTTGAAGCTTGGGTTTTTTTTATGACATTTTCATTTGAGACAGAGCGTTCCAAAGAAATTAATAAAGAGGGAAGTAAAATTAAATTTGCAAGCATTGCAAAAAGTAAGGTTGCCGAAACCAAACCTCCAAGTGCAACAGTTCCTCCAAATTCTGAAATCATAAAAACAGAAAAGCCAAAGAATAAAACAATGGATGTGTAGAACATACTTACTCCAGTTTCTCTCAATGCAGCGTAGACTGATCGTTGTATTTTCCATTTAGAATCAATTAGTTCCTGTCGATATTTTGCTAGGAAATGGATGGTGTCATCTACAGAAATTCCGAAGGCAATACTGAAAACCAATATGGTAGATGGTTTTATGGGAATACCCCAAAAACCCATCATCCCAGCTGTAACCAACAAGGGTAATAAGTTGGGGATCAGTGAAATTAGAATCATTTTAAAAGACCTAAATAAGTATGCCATAAAAAGAGCAATCAATAAAATGGCCAAAGAAAGCGATAGGATTAAATTCTTGATTAGGTATTTAGTCCCCTTTAAAAAAATCAGAGACTTTCCAGTGAGCTGAACGTCATATCGGTTCTCAGGAAAAATCTTTTTAATTTCTTTTTCAAGTTCAAATTTAATTTCTTCCATTCGTTCGGTACGAATATCTTTCATAAACGTAGTCATTCGGGCATATTGGCCTGTAGAGTCTAAATAATTTTTCATTAGAGCATCTCCTGATCAGAGGAATCAAAATAGGAGAAAATGAATTTGTTTTCTTGAGCAGTTGGAAGTTTGAAGTAGTTTGGATTTCCATTGTAATAAGCCTGTTTGGCATATTTTATGGCATTGACTACTGAAATGGGTTTGGAAAGTTCAGGAAAAGCATCAATAGTGTTTGCAAGTGCATCCATTCGTTTTAAAGTGGGAAGTTTAATAACTCCATTTTTTCGTTGGGAATTGATCAAAATTTCTAGAGGGACAACTCCATTAAATTCTTTGTCAAAGAAAAGAATGTCTTTAAAAAATTCTTTTTTTTGAGGCATATCCTCTAAAATGCTTCCAGAGATTCTTATTTGATAAATACCTATGATACTTGCAATGAGAAGAACAAGTGAAATAATGTAGGTGTTAATTCTTCGGTATCGAACGTTTTTTTCCATCCAATTCACAAAGTGATCAATGGATTTATTTTTTAAGTGATTCAGATGCTTTTGACTGGGGAGTGTCATGAAACTGTAGATAATTGGAATTAAAAGCAGCGAGAGAATAAAGATTCCAATAACATTGATTGAGGCAATTATTCCAAATTCGGTTAATAATTTGCTGTCGGTCAAAATAAAAGTTGCAAAACCCGATGCAGTGGTAAGGTTGGTCATCAAAGTTACATTTCCAATTTTGATGATTACTTGTTGGAGTGATTTTATTTGATTCCCATGTTTGGCGACCTCTTGTTGGTATTTATTGATAAGAAAAATACAATTGGGTATTCCAATAACAATTATCAAAGGCGGTATCAGGGCTGTTAAAACAGTAATTTCATAACCCATCCATCCAAGTGTACCAAGTGCCCAGACAACACCAAAAAGAACGATGACCATAGAAATAACGGTAGTGCGAATGGAGCGGAAAAATAAAAAGAAAATTAAAGAGGTTACCCCCATTGCTCCTAAAACAAAAATCCCGATTTCATCTACAATATTTTGAGCATTTAGAGTTCTGATGTAAGGCATCCCAGAAATACGAACATCAGTGTTGTTTTCTTTTTCAAACTTTTCTATTGTAGGAATAAAAACATCGTAAATAAAAGCCTTTCTTGAGGCACTATTTACAATTTCATTTTTCATGTAAATCGCAGTTCTAACCGTCTGTGTTTCTTTGTTGAAGATCAGGTTTTCAAAGAAGGGTAATTCTTTAAATAATTTCTGTTTGAGTAATGCATACGCTTCTTCAGTTTCTGGCTTGTCAGCCAAAAAAGGGGTTATTTCAAATTTATTTCTCTTGGTATTTTTTGATAATGTGCTTAAATTTTCGAGTGATAAAACAAAATCAATTTCAGGATAAGCCCCAATTCTTTACTTAGCTTATTCCATGCTTCAAATTTACCTTTACTAAATAGATTCGGGTCTTGAAGTGCCAAAACCATCACGTTCCCATCCTCTCCAAAAAGGTCCAAAAACTGATTGTATCGCACGTTTTCTTCGTGCTGATCAGGAAGTAAATTGGCTTCAGTAAAGGTAAACCGCATGTACTTCCATTGAGAAACCCAAAAAGAGGTTGCAGCTATTAGTAGTAAAAGTATAGTTATGCGATTACGAAGAATTAGTCTAGCAACACCTTCCCAAAAATTCCATTTCCCTTTTTTCTTCATAATTTAAAGAAACCCGAGCCATTTATGAAAATGGTTCAGACAGTTAAAATCTCTTTTTCTTTGCGCGCGAATACATCATCTGTCTTTTGAATAAATGTATCGGTGTGTTTTTGAATGTCGATTTCATAATTTTTTTGCTCGTCTTCAGAAACTTTAGATTTTTTAATTTCGTTATTCGCATCTTTTCGAGCATTGCGAATACTTACTTTTGCAGTTTCAGATTCTGCTTTGGCCATTTTGGCCAACTCTTTTCTTCGCTCTTCTGTAAGGGGAGGAACATTGATAATAATAGATTCTCCGTTATTCATCGGATTAAATCCAAGATTAGAATTAATAATAGCTTTTTCTATTTCTCCCAACATTGTTTTTTCCCAAGGTTGAATGGATAAGGTACGTGCATCAGTGGTGTTCACATTTGCAACTTGATTTAGAGGTGTTGGAGAACCGTAATAATCTACCATAACACTACTGAGCATTACTGGATTTGCTTTTCCAGCTCTAATTTTTAAAAGTTCATTTTCAAGATGCTCGAGAGCATTGTTCATGCTTTCAATGGCATTATCAATAATAAATTGTAATTCTTCGTTCATAGGATTTAACTTAAAGATCTACTTTGGTTCCAATATTCTCACCACGAACTACTCGAACAAGGTTGCCTTGGGTGTTCATGTCAAATACAATTATCGGAAGCTTATTTTCTTGGCTAAGCGTAAAGGCTGTTGTATCCATCACTTTGAGCCCTCTTTTTAAAACTTCTTCAAAAGAAAGATTGTCAAATTTCACTGCTTCTTTATTTTTTTCGGGATCTTCATTGTAGATACCATCTACTCGAGTTCCTTTTAAGATAACATCTGCGTTTATTTCTACAGCCCTAAGAACTGCAGCAGAATCTGTTGTAAAGAATGGATTTCCTGTCCCAGCACTAAAAATTACAACTCTGTTTTTTTCTAAATGACGAACCGCTTTTCTTTTGATGTAAGGTTCTGCAACGGCTTCAATTTTTAGTGCAGTTTGAAGTCGGGTTGGAACATCTATGTTTTCTAGAGCACTTTGAAGGGCAAGTCCATTTATTACCGTGGCCAGCATTCCCATGTAATCTGCCTGAACTCGGTCTACTCCTGACTGGATCCAGAAACACCTCTAAAAATATTACCTCCACCAATTACGATTGCTATTTCTACATTTTGGTTGTAGATCAGCTTAATTTCCTCGGCATATTTACTAATTCGTATGGGGTCTATTCCATAAGAACGTTCTCCCATTAGCGCTTCACCACTCAGTTTTAGTAATATACGTTTGAAATTCATACACTTTTATTAGTATTACAAATATAGAAAATTAAGGGGATTGATTTTGAGATCTTGTCACATAATAAAAGGATTACAATTACTTTTCTAATAGTTTTTCGAAATCTTCGATTTGGATTGCATTTTCTATATTGTGTTCACCAATTCGAGTTCGTCTTAATGCACTGAGATATGCACCCGATTTAAGTGATTTCCCGAAATCGTGAACCAAGGATCTGATGTAAGTCCCTTTACTGCAATTTACTTTAAAATCTATTTCTGGAAAATTTATTTGAGTAATCTCAAAATTTTGGATGGTAACTTTTCTAGATGGGACTTTAATTTCTTTACCTTCTCTGGCAAAATCATACAACCGTTTTCCTTCTTTTTTTAATGCAGAAAAAACAGGGGGCTGTTGGTCAATGGTTCCTCTAAACTGGGTTAAGGTATTTTCGAGGAGTTTTTTATCGATGTGTTCAGTTGGAAAATACTGATTTATTTCGGTTTCTAGATCATACGAAGGGGTGGTTGCTCCAAGTGAAAAAGTTCCAACATACTCCTTTTCTTGACTCATGAACTGTTCAATTTGTTTGGTCATTTTGCCCGTACACAAAATCAAAAGCCCAGAAGCTAGAGGATCTAGAGTTCCTGCGTGACCTACTTTTATTTTTTTGATTCCGAAAGTAGTTTTAATCATCCAGCGGACTTTATTTACTACTTGAAATGAAGTCCAATTTAACGGTTTGTCAATAAGAATAACTTCACCACTCAGAAACTTTTCTTTCAATTCATTCATAAGAATTCATAAATGATAGCTACAGCTCCGACAATCATACAATAAATGCTAAAGTACCATAACTTTGAATTTTTCACCCACTCAATCATCCATTTACAAGCGATTATTCCGCTGATAAAAGCCGCTGTAAAACCCATAAACATTGTTGATGAATTTATATGCATTGGACTGCTCCCAATTTCAAGAAAACTTTTTATCATGCTTCCAAAAATCAAAGGAATTACCATAAGAAAAGAAAAACGAGCAGCCTTACTTTTGTCAATTCCCATAAGAACGCCCAAGGCTATGGTTGCTCCACTTCTAGAAATACCAGGAAGAATTGCGATGGCCTGAATTATACCAATGTTAAAAGCAGATTGTAGGCTCATTTTTTTTTTGGTCACTTGAGAACGGTTTGCCAAATACAATAACGCAGCTGTTATCCATAACATTACTCCAACCAAAAGAATGTTTTGATGGAATAGCTCAGAAATAAAGTCTTCGAAAAAGAGCCCCACAAAAATTGCGGGAATCATGGATATGATGATTTTCAAAGAAAAATAAAAAGCTTGGTTTTTCTTGAATTCAAATAAACCTTGAAATATTTCAAAGATGTCTTTTCTAAAAACCACAACGGTGCTCAAAGCAGTTGCACCGTGAAGCACAATTGTCATTATTAGGCTTTCTTTTGGTAAAGACTGGTCTCCTAAGATTACTTTAGCAAGTTCTAAATGTCCACTAGAAGAGATGGGTAAAAACTCTGTTAACCCTTGAATTATCCCCAGCATAATTGCTGTTACTAGATCCATGGAGTTATTTTTTAGGGGAAGTCAAAATTGAATAAACAGCTATCCCAAAACCAATTAAAACCAAAGTGGGAGCTAGGCGAATACGTCTAAAATTAAATATTTCTGGGTTAAAGATATTCGGGTCAGAACTGCCTCCACCAACCATCAAAACAAACCCTATGCCAATTATTATTATCGACAGTAATAGAAATTGATAGTTACGCTTTCTAAATAATAATTCTTTTTTTGTAGATTTTATTTTTTTCATAAAACAGTTATTGAACAGCTTCTGTAGTTAGATTCAAGAAACGTTGAGTTGCGAAAAAGGTACTGAGTCCAGTAATTAAAACTCCCATTCCAAGAACTGAAGAAAAAATTAAGGCAGGTTCCAAGGGATTTGCAATTAAATTTAGCTCTGGGAATCGTTTGTCGAGTTCATACAGAACAATTGTTAGACCACCTAGAGCTATTATAGATCCTAAAACTCCGAGTTGGAGATGCTTCATTATGAAAGGAAATCGAATAAAGCTTTTTGTAGCCCCAACCAACTGCATTGTTTTGATAATCATTCTTTTCGAATAAATGGACAATCGAATAGAACTGTTGATTAGTAAAATTGCAACCAAAATAAAAACGAAACTTAAAATCAAAATCCATTGAGTAATTTTCTTAATATTTTCATCTAATATTTCTACCAGAGGTTGATCATAAAGAACTTCACTGATGTAAGCTTTTTCCTCAAAATTCTTTTGTAAATCTTTAAGAAAAGCAGGAGAAATAAAAGCTGCATTAAAATACACATCAATCGAACTTAACAAGGGGTTGTATCCAAGAAACTCCATAAAATCTTCTCCAATTTCTTGTGCATGAATTTCTGCAGCTTCTTCTTTTGAAACAAAACGAGTAATTTTGGTCTCTTGACGGAGCGCTAAACTTTTTTGAAGTTGTTTTATTTCGATTGGTTTGGCAGAGTCGTCAATGTAAATTGTAAAAGCAATTTGTTCTTTAAAATGATCTGCAACTTTTTTTGAATTCAATAAAAGTAGCCCTAATAACCCTACAAGAAACAACACTAAGGAAATACTTATGACTACAGAAAAGTATGTAGAAAGCAATCGTCTTTTTTGATAATTTTCTTGTGAATTTTTCCGCACCTTTGTTAAATTGATACCGTAAAAATAGTAAACAAGAAGCAATTTGTATTCTTGGTGTCAATAAACTTTTTCCTTTCCTGCTTTAATCCTATTTTTGTGGTTTAAATAAACTGAATTATTGTGGGTTATAATTTCCTTGAAATCGAAAAAAAGTGGCAAAACTATTGGGCCAAAAATCAGACCTTTAAAGCAAACAATAATAGTACACTTCCAAAATATTATGTTTTGGACATGTTCCCATATCCCTCGGGTGCAGGTTTGCATGTAGGACATCCTTTGGGTTACATAGCAAGTGATATTTATGCCCGTTACAAACGTCATAAAGGATTTAATGTTCTTCACCCACAAGGATATGATTCTTTTGGATTGCCAGCAGAGCAATATGCAATTCAAACGGGGCAACACCCCAACCTTACTACAGAAACCAATATTAGCCGTTACAGAAAGCAGCTTGATAAGATGGGGTTTTCTTTCGACTGGAGTAGAGAAATTAGAACTTCACAGTCAGATTTTTATAAATGGACTCAATGGATATTTTTATTATTGTTTGATTCTTATTACTGTAAAAAAACAAATTCAGCACAGCCTATTGAAAAGTTGGTAGCACATTTTGAAACACACGGAAATACTAATTTAAATGCTGTTTGTGATGAAAAGACTAACTCATTTTCACGAGATGAATGGATTGGTTTATCGCACCAAGAGAAACAAGAAGTTTTGTTGATGTATCGTTTGGCGTATTTATCGGAATCAGAAGTCAATTGGTGCCCAGATTTAGGAACAGTTTTAGCAAATGATGAAATAGTCAATGGTGTTTCCGAACGAGGAGGTTATTTGGTAACCAAAAAAAAGATGAAGCAATGGAGTATGCGTATAGGAGCCTATGCAGAACGTTTACTTGAGGGGTTGAATCAGTTGGATTGGCCAGAATCTTTAAAAGAAATGCAACGTAATTGGATTGGTAAATCAATCGGTGCAAATGTTCGTTTTGATATTCAAAATCATAAAGGAGAAATAGAAGTTTTTACAACCCGACCCGATACTCTGTTCGGTGTAACTTTTATGACATTGGCACCAGAACATCCGTTGGTAGATATTATTGTAAGTGATGAGCAAAAAACCGAAGTAGCAGCATATGTTGAAGCAAGCGCAAAACGCTCCGAACGAGATCGCATGGCTGACATAAAATCTATCAGCGGAGTATTTACAGGAGCTTACGCAATACATCCTTTTACAAAAGAACCCATTCCAATCTGGATTGGAGATTATGTTTTAGCAGGATATGGTACAGGAGCAGTAATGGCTGTTCCCTGTGGTGATCAAAGAGATTTTGATTTTGCAAAACATTTTGACATTCAAATCCGTAATATTTTTGAAGGAGTTGATATTACCAACGAGGCTTTTGTTGAAAAAGGAAAAACAAAAATTAAAGATTCTAATTTTTTAAACGGCTTGGCTTATGAAGAAGCAATGATAAAAGTCATAGAACATCTAGAACAAGAAGGATCTGGTGAAGGTACCATTAACTACAGATTAAGAGATGCTGTTTTCAGTAGACAAAGATACTGGGGAGAACCTATCCCCATTTATTATAAAAATGGAATGCCTGTTGCATTAAAACCAGAAAACCTACCCTTAGTTCTCCCAGAAGTTGAACAATATTTACCCACTCCAGAAGGTGCACCTCCTCTGGGAAATGCAACCTCTTGGGCTTGGGATACTGTTTCTGAACAAGTGGTTCCTAACTCTGAATTGAATGAAACCAATGTTTATCCATTGGAGCTGAATTCTATGCCTGGTTGGGCTGGAAGTTCATGGTACTTCAACAGATATATGGATGCTGATAATCAAGAGGTCTTTGTAAGTAAAGAAGCTATAGATTATTGGCAAAACGTAGATTTGTATATTGGTGGGAGTGAGCATGCCACAGGACACTTATTGTATTCTCGTTTTTGGCAGAAATTTCTTTTTGATTTAAACTTATTACCAGTTGATGAGTATGCAAAAAAGTTAATTAATCAAGGAATGATACTTGGATCATCAGCTTTTATATATCGTAAAAAGGGAACTCAAGAATATGTGTCTAAAAACTTAACAAAAGAATTTGAAGTTGAACCGATCCGTGTAGACATCAGTATGGTAAATAATTCAGATGAACTTGATTTAGAAGCTCTGAAAAAATGGCAACCTCAATTTATTAATGCTTCTTTTGTTCTAGAAAACGGGGTTTATTACGTTGGACGTGAGGTGGAAAAAATGTCCAAATCAAAATACAATGTAGTTAATCCAGATCTTATTTGTGAGCAATATGGAGCAGATACATTACGGATGTATGAAATGTTTTTGGGGCCGCTAGAACAGGATAAACCCTGGAACACAGCAGGTATTTCAGGTGTCCATTCGTTTCTCAAGAAACTTTGGAAGTTATACCATAAATCCGAAGAATTTCAGGTGTCAGATGGAGCAGCATCCAAAGAATCTATGAAAAGTTTACATAAAACCATAAAAAAAGTTACCGAAGACATTGAGAATTTTTCTTTCAATACATGTATCAGTTCTTTTATGATTTGTGTAAATGAATTGACCACACAAAAATGTAATGAAAGAGAAGTACTAGAACCTTTGGCAGTATTATTATCTCCGTTTGCGGCACATTTATCAGAAGAACTCTGGCAATTATTGGGCCACGATACAAGTATAAGTTCAGTATCTTTTCCAATTTACGAACCTTCACATTTGGTGGAATCTTCTAAAAATTATCCTGTTTCATTCAATGGGAAAATGAGGTTTACTGTTGAACTTTCTTTAGAATTAAATCCCAAAGAAATTGAAGAAATAGTAATAAATGATGAACGCACACAGCAACAACTGCAGGGGAGAGTTCCTAAAAAAGTGATTGTTGTACCTGGAAAAATAATAAATATAGTTGGTTAATGGATATTGAAATCATTGGTTATGTAGCAGCCGTATTGACAACATCATCTTTTTTACCTCAAGTAATAAAGGTGTGGAAGTCAAAATCATCTGAAGGAGTTTCTGTAACCATGTACATGGTAATGCTAACGGGGGTAATTTTATGGGGGATTTATGGTTTTCTCATAGGTAGTAAATCGGTTTTACTTGCTAATTTTGTTGCAGGAATTTTACAGCTCATGATTTTGATTATTGTTTTTAGAAATAAAAGAAAAAACACAAGTTGATTACAGTGCTATTTGTCTTTTGATTTGTTGGTTTAGAGAAATAAAAGTCTCTGTTCGTGAAACTCCAGCAATAGCCTGTATCTTAGTGTTTAATAAATGCATTAAGTGTTCATTATCCTTGCATAAAATCTTAATAAAAATACTCCAATTTCCTGTAGTGTAATGACACTCTGTAACTTCAGGTATTTTTTTTAGTTGTTCCACAGCTTGAGGGTTACTCGCAGCTTTATCTAAAAAAACACCAATAAATGCCAAGGTTGTGTATCCCAAAACCTTTGGATTAATATTGATTTGAGAACCACTAATTAAAGAAGAATTTTCCAACTTTTTTAAACGTTGATGAACTGCAGCTCAGAAATTCCAGCTCTTTGTGCCAGTTCAGCGATGGAGACCCTTGCGTTTTTGATTAAACCATTTAAAATAATTTTATCGATACCATCGACTTGGATTTCTTGATTTGTAATTTTCATCATTAATTTTATTTCGTCAAAAATATGTATTTAGTTGATAAAATCAATTTATTTATACTAATCTATTAAATTAATTAAACTGACTAGGACAAAAGCCTATCTGCAAGTATCTTTACTCTAAAAATATAAGATGGAATTTCAAGAAAAGTTTATCAACGCCATAGCAAGTGGGTTGCTCGCAATTGCTGTAAGTTTGGGTGCACTGGGGAGTCATTTTCTCAAATCTCGATTAACTAGTGAAGCACTGAACAGCTTTGAAGTTGGCGTACGCTACTTAATATATCATGCACTAGCAATAATTTTGATCAATAGTATCTCATCCATTCAATCCGAGGTCAAAGATGTTTTTGTTAAGTTGGTTCTAGCTGGTGTTTTTCTCTTCTCTTTTAGTATTTTCCTTTTGTCCACAAAACAACTACATGGATTGCCGGTAAAATACTTTGGTCCCGTAACTCCAATAGGAGGGATTTTGATAATTTCCGCTTGGATTTATTTGACAGTATCTTTTCTAAAAAAGTAAATTATTTCAAGTTTTTGGAAATATATTTTTCAATTGCCATGGTCATAGAAGGAGTTTCTTCAGTAGGAGCTTTAATGTCTATTCTAAGTTTAGCCTTATCTGCAGCTTTGACAGTTGTGTTCCCATAGACAGCAATTCGAGTATCGTTCTGTTCAAAATCAGGAAAATTTTGCAGCAAAGACTCAATTCCAGAAGGGCTAAAGAACACTAAAACATCGTAATAAACATCGCGTAAATCAGATAAATCACTTACTACTGTTTTGTACAATTGCGCACATGTCCAGTTTATTCCTAAGCTATTCAAAAAGTCAGGAGTTGCGGGTTTTAAAATATCAGAAGAAGGAAGTAAAAACTTTTCATCTCCAAATTTCTTAAAAACAGATTCTAGGTCGGTCAAGCTTTTCTGACCGACATAAATTTTACGTTTCCTGTAAACGACATATTTTTGAAGGTAAAATGCTACTGCTTCAGATTGACAAAAATATTTTGTTGAATCAGAAACCTTGAAACGCATTTCTTCAGCTAATCTAAAAAAATGGTCAACAGAGTTGCGACTCGTTAAAATTACAGAAGAATATTCAGCAAAATCTATTTTTTTTGTCTTCGAACTTCTTTCGCATCAACACCTTCAATATGGATAAAAGGTCTGAAATCAATCTTTAGGTTGTGCTTTTCTTTTAGACGAGTGTATGGTGAATTTTCGTTTGTAGGTTCAGGCTGGGATATCAGTATCGTTTTTAATTTCATATGGGTTTTATGATTTTCCTAATTCAATGTACTGTAAAGCACAATCCAAGGTGCTGTTTTGAATACGCAAAGGTACAAAATTAAATACAATAAATAATGCTTAAGTTCATTCCAATATTCTCGATACAAAGATAGTTGAGATAAAACATAAAGAATTAATATTGTGATAAGCAAAGCGTATAAAAATTCAGAATAGTGAAAAGTATATTGATAGAAAAGAAATAAGAAAAAATGAAAGTATTGATATTTGAATTTGATGGCTTAAACTTTTGAACTGAAATGATTCGGTAAATTCATTTATTCCTAACAGTCTAAATACCGAATTTTCAATAATAAAACGAATTAAAATTAAAGCCAGGATCCCAGTTGTTAGATTCATGAAAAGAGAAAAAGATGGAGGTGCTAATTTTAGAAAAGTTATGGTGTAAAACAAAACAAGACTGAAATTAAGGGTTAAAAATAAAGTTCCAATTAACGTAAAACGATGAAGTCTGGTTTTTTCTTTCCCGAAAATTTTGAAATACAAAGCTGAATCAAAAAGCGAATAAAATATTTCAATTCATTTTTATTAGAACTCCCCAGAGCAGTAAAAAGAATGAAATTAAATAGGAATACAAGACTGATCCAATCTTGTTGGGTGTTGTTTCTTAAAAATCCAATCTTCCATGGGCTAAAATTAATGGTTTTCATTAAGAATTCTATTACAAATGGATTCCTAAATTTCGTATCGATCCTTTTAAATTTATTACTTTTATTCCTTCAAATGAAAAACACTCTCATCGTCATACCGACCTACAATGAGGCGGATAACATAGAAGCTATTATTGATGAATTATTTCTAACAAGTGATAATTATCACGTACTTGTTGTGGATGATTCTTCACCTGATGGAACGGGTAAATTGGTAAAAAAATCTTTTCAATGAATATCCAAATCGCCTTTTTTTGGAAACCCGACAAAAAAAAGAAGGGCTAGGTCGCGCTTATTTACATGCTTTCAGATGGGCAAAATCAAGAGATTACAACTACATTTTTCAGATGGACGCTGATTTTTCTCATAACCCCAAGGACATCCTTAAAATGGAACAATTGATTAAGCAAGGGTCAGATGTTGTGATAGGTTCTCGGTATATTGATGGTATTAATGTAGTAAACTGGCCTTTGGGAAGAATTTTACTTTCCCTAGGGGCATCGTTTTACGTTAAATTCTTTACTGGATTGCCTATAAAGGATCCTACAGCAGGTTTTGTTGGGTATAAATCTGAGGTATTGGATGCAATTAATTTAGATGAAGTTAAATTTGTGGGTTACGCTTTTCAAATAGAATTGAAATATAAAGCATGGATCAAAGGATATACTTTGAAAGAACATTCGATCATATTTTTAAATCGAGTAAAGGGACAATCTAAAATGAATGGGTCAATTATTTGGGAAGCAATATACGGAGTATTGTATCTTCGAATAGAATCATTATTTAAACGCAAAAGATGAATACAGTTTTAATTAAGAATGCAACTGTTGTAAATGAGGGTTTACAGGAAATCAAAGATGTTTTGATTGTTGGAGAAAAAATCAAAAAAATCGGTGTAAATCTCAATATAAATGCAGATCAGGTCATTGATGCAACGGGAAAACATTTGATACCGGGATTGATAGACGATCAAGTTCATTTTAGAGAACCTGGTTTAACACACAAAGCAACGATTGAATCTGAATCACGTGCAGCAGTAGCAGGAGGAATTACTTCATTTATTGAAATGCCCAATACCAATCCTCAGACCACAAATATTGAGGCACTGGAGAATAAGTTTGATCGCGCTCGGGAAACCTCACTTGCAAATTATTCCTTTATGTTTGGAGGAACCAACGACAATATTGACGAAATAAAAAACTTGATAAAACCAAAGTTGCTGGTCTAAAACTTTTCTTGGGATCTTCAACGGGTAATATGTTGGTGGATGATCAAGCAGTTTTAAAAGAAATCTTTTCAAGTACGGATCTTTTGATTTCTGTTCACTGTGAGGATGAATCAACAGTTAAAGCTAATTTCACAAAATACAAAGAGCAATATGGAGAGAATATCCCCATTGAATTACATCCAGTAATCAGGAGCCATGAAGCTTGTTATCTGTCTTCCTCACGAGCAGTTTCTTTGGCCAAAGAAACTGGGGCACGTCTTCATATATTTCATTTGTCCACAGCAATAGAAACTGAGCTTTTTAGAAACGACCTGCCATTGGAGGAGAAAAAAATCACATCAGAAGTTTGTGTTCATCATCTCTGGTTTTCAGCCAAAGATTATGAAACCCATGGTACTCGAATCAAATGGAATCCAGCAGTTAAAAATCAGAAAGATCAAGATCTACTATGGGAAGCACTTAATGATGACCGAATTGATGTTTTAGCAACCGATCATGCACCTCATACAATAGAAGAGAAAAACAATAAATATGCCTCTGCTCCCTCTGGAGGGCCATTGGTTCAACATGCACTCTTAGCACTGCTAACCTGCTCAAAAAAGGAAAAATATCTCTTGAAAAATTGGTTCAAAAAGCTTGTCATAATCCTGCAATTTTGTTTGAAATTGAGAAAAGAGGATATGTTAAAGAAGGTTATTATGCCGATCTAGTATTAGTAGATTTAAATAAAACAACAACGGTCACACCAGAATCTTTACTTTATAAATGTAAATGGTCACCATTTGAAGGGATAGAATTTCAAGCAAAAATTGATACAACATGGGTAAATGGTTCATGTGTATTTACAAAAGATTCCATTGTTGAAAACAAAGCGGCAAAACGTTTAACTTTTAACAGATGAGGTTATGAAGAATATTTTAATCCCTTTTGTCGTAATATTCTTTTTTGCATGTGATGGAAGTACTCCAGTAACTGAACCAGAAAAAAAATTTCACCCGAAATTATGGAGGATATCTTTTATGATTTAACAGTAATGAAATCCGTTCAAAACTCTAACGATTTAAATGATGAATTCAAAAGTTATCTCGGGACACAATACATTTATGAAAAGTATGGTATTGATAGCCTTCAGTTGATCCAAAATCAAATGTATTATGTTCAAAAACCTAAGTTGATGAAAAAGATTTTTCAAAACCTTGAAGCTCGATATTTAAACGTTAAGGATAGTTTAGACACTCTGATTAAAAATGAGTACAAAAATTAAAAAGGGTTTCCAACATTTTTAACTAAATACTTATCAATGTCTGAGTATCTGAAGGGTGTTTTTTCTTCTATACGAGTTCCCACGATTTTTTTTTCGTCGCAGAGGCTATTGATTAGCGCTTTTGTCATAAATCGTTTTTTCCCTAACAGTGAGAGGAAGATTTCTAAAAAATTAAAGAGTTGTAGCCAAGATTTTCTCAAGGCTATTTTTGGAGGTTTTTTCCCCTTTAAAAAAGCAATTCTTTTAAACATTTGTTCATAGCTCCAATTTGCTGCAACAAGAACAAATCGCTCATTTTTAATTTCAGAATTCATTAAATGAACAAGCACATCAACAACATCTTCAACCGTTACATAGCCTGTTGTGCCTTTTGGAAAAAAACGAAGATGATTATCTATTTGATCGCATAAAAGTTCAAGTGGATTTCCTTTAACACCTGTGCCAAGAATTACACCGGGGTTGATTATTACCGCAGGAATTCCCTCTTGAGTTCCCCTCCAGACTTCAAGTTCAGCCCCAAATTTAGAATAAGCATAAGGCGTATGATCATGTTCTGCATTCCAGGGTGTTGATTCGTCAATAAAATTCGAGTCAAAATCATTACCAAGGGCAGCAATAGAACTTATGTAAGCAATTTTTTTTAGTTGATGTTTTATGGCAAGATTAATCAAATAGGTTGTTCCTTCTTGATTAACTTCCATTAAAGTTTCTTGTTTGTAGTGAGCAAAAGAAATAAATGCAGCGCAATGATACAAACGCGTAACCCCTTCAAAAGCCAACTCAAGACTGGGAAGATTACAAATATCTCCTTTACGCCAAATGATTTTGATTTCTTTTTTGGAAAGCATACGATCTTTTATGAAAGAAATCGTTGTTTCTTTTTTTGATTCTGAACGATAGAGTGCTACAACATCTTCATCTTGCTCAAGAAGTTTTAAAAGTAAATGAGACCCCACTAATCCAGTTGCTCCAGTAACTAAAATCATGATTCAAAAGTACTGTTTTTTATTATTGACTTTCTTGTTTCAGCTCAGAAATCTATCTTTGTACAAATTGATGCCTTGCCGGTATGGATTTGAAAGAATTACTAATTTGTTTTGAAGAGATCATTGAAATCAAAACGCTTAAGATCAATTTGTAAACTAGAACTATTAAATGAAAAATCCTTTTGTTGAAGAGTTAAGATGGCGTGGAATGTTACATGACATCATGCCAGAAACTGAAAATCACTTAAATGAAAAAAAGACAACGGGATACATAGGTTTTGATCCCACTGCAGACTCCCTCCATATTGGTAGTTTGGTACAAATTATGATTTTAATGCATTTTCAAAAAGCAGGTCATCGACCCATAGCCCTTGTTGGTGGTGCTACTGGAATGATTGGTGACCCGTCTGGCAAATCAGCAGAACGCAATTTGCTAAACGAACAAACCTTAAATAAAAATATTCAAGGGATAAAAAGTCAATTGTCTCGCTTTTTGGACTTTGATCAAAACATTGAAAATCAAGCACTTCTAGTTAATAACTTTGATTGGATGAAGGGGTATTCTTTGATTGACTTTTCAAGAGACATAGGGAAGCATATCACTGTAAATTATATGATGTCCAAAGACTCTGTCAAAAAACGCTTAGGTTCAGAATCACAAGTGGGAATGTCATTTACAGAATTTACATATCAATTGTTACAGGGATACGATTTTTTACACCTTTACAAAAACCTTGATTGTACTCTTCAAATGGGAGGAAGTGATCAATGGGGAAACATCACTACAGGGACCGAGCTTGTTCGTCGCAAGGTAAATGGAAAAGCTTACGCAATCACCTGCCCGTTGATTACTAAAGCAGATGGTACTAAATTTGGAAAAACAGAAGGAGGAAACATATGGTTAGATAAAGAACGTACTTCCCCATATAAATTTTATCAGTACTGGTTGAATGCTTCTGATGAGGACGCAGTAAATTACATTAAGATTTTTACTTTCTTAAATCGAGAAGAGATTGACTCTTTGATAGATGAGCACGAGCAAGCACCGCATTTGAGAGTTTTACAAAACAAAATTGCAACTGAAGTTACCCTTTTGGTTCACTCCAAAGAGGATTTAGATAGAGCGAAAAAAGCTTCTCAAATTTTGTTTGGAAAATCAACTTCAGAGGAACTCAAAAGTTTAGATAA
This sequence comes from Candidatus Arcticimaribacter sp., assembly GCA_038142965.1. GTDB lineage: Bacteria > Bacteroidota > Bacteroidia > Flavobacteriales > Flavobacteriaceae > Arcticimaribacter. The sequence continues at coordinate 114,609 of JAYQLC010000002.1, forward strand.
GGCTACCTTTTTAGACGTGTTTGAAGGAGTTCCACAGGCAGAAATAACAAGATTAAATCTGGAATCTGGAATTGATATTATTGCTGCCTTGGCAGGAGAAACTTCGTTCTTAAAATCCAACGGAGAAGCTCGTCGTGCATTAAAAGAAAATTCAATTTCGGTTAATAAAACCAAAGTAAATGACCAATATGTCATAGACAACAAAGACTTGATTAATGACCGATATGTACTGCTTCAACGTGGAAAGAAAACCTATTTTATCCTCAACTTCGTCTAATAAACTAATAGATTACACCCGCGGACATCAGAGAAATCTGCTCTACCCAAAATTTCAAATTGATTTTCATTATGAATTTTTCCAATGTCTTGAGTTGCAATAAATGCACATGAAAATCGATTTGCAAGATCAATTACATTGATATTACCCATGCCACCATTCTCTACTGACTTGAAAGGGTCAGCGATTTCTCGTAATGAAACACGCATCCAAGCAGGACAGCTAAAAACACCATGCCCCATAGAGTAGGCTTGAGAGAGTAGTTCTGTCATACCGTATTCGGAGTGAATTTGTTCAACCCCAAAACCTTTGCATAGTTGTTGATGTAGATCTTCTCGAATCAATTCTTTGCGTCTTCCCTTCATACCCCCAGTTTCCATCACAAGGGTATGATTTAGATCAAAATTAAATTGCTCTATCAAATCAAGAAGAGCAAAACTTACGCCAATTAAAATCGTAGGTTGTTGAGTAGCCTCAAGTTTTTCAATTACATTTTTAAGTTTTTCGTAATCATTTAAATAAAAACCACTGTAAGGACTTTGACTTTGTTTAATAAGGTGTTCGGTCATGTAAATCAACGAAGATCCCTTTCGTTCAAGATAGGAGGGGAGTAATGCCAGAATAGTTACCTCTTTTGGGTCTCCGTAAAATGAGCGAAATGTATAATTGAAACTATTCTCATAATCTTTCAGACTTTTAATGAAATGTGTTGAAGTTTGTTTACCAGTGGTTCCACTTGAATTAAAAGTAATTTCCTCAGCTCCTTTAAAAGATTTTACTTTATGGGTTTTAAAAAACTGAATTGGTAAAAATGGAATTTGTTCAATCGAACTGACATCTGCCTTGCTAGAGTTAATTAGATCGCAATACGAGCGATAAACCGAATTGTTTTCATACTGAAAAAAAAGGTTTGCATGGCAAGCATTTCAAAATCCGATTTTGAGTTAATTTCCCAGAAATGTTCGATCGACCGATTCATAGAATACAAAGCTATTCATTTTTAAAGGTTTTCTATGCAATTCTGTTTTAATGTGAAGAAATCATTAATAATTTAAAATCGGTTGATTTTATTCTTATTTTTGGGTAACTGTGATATATTAGATATTTAATTTTAAAAATCAAACAAGCATTAGCAAGTTGACATGAAGAAAGATAAAATTAAGATTTTGTTGGTTGATGACGAGCCGGACATCATTGAAATTCTGAGTTACAATTTAAAGAAAGAAGGCTATCAAGTCTTTTCAGCTTCTAACGGTGAAGAGGCTTTGGTTCAGGCAGAAAAAGTTAAACCTCATTTGATAATTTTAGATGTAATGATGCCTGTAATGGACGGAATAGAAACTTGTGAAATTATTCGGAAAGATAAACGTTATCAAGAAACAGTAATTATGTTTTTGTCAGCGCGTTCAGAGGATTACTCCCATGTTGCAGCCTTTGATGTTGGGGCAGATGATTATGTAAATAAACCGATAAAACCAAAAGTACTCAACTCAAAAGTAAAAGCTTTGCTAAGACGTTTTCTTAATAGCGAGGTCAGCTCAGAAATTGTCCATGGTGATTTGATCATAAATCTTGACGAATACAAGGTCACCCATAAGGATAAAAAGATATCATTACCCAGGAAAGAATTTGAATTACTACGCCTTTTGACATCACAACCCGATAAAGTTTTTAAACGTGATGTTATTTTAGAATCTGTTTGGGGTAATAATGTAGTTGTAGGTGACAGAACCATTGATGTTCATATTCGTAAATTGAGAGAGAAAATGGGCAAAAAATACATAAAAACGATTAAAGGAGTTGGATACAAATTTGTCATTAACTAGAGCAATTGATTAAATTATTTTCAAGATTTAGGACTTCATTTTTTATTACCCTTTTTATATGTCTGTTCGGGGTTACTCTGGTCATTGCTTTCAATTACTACTTTAAAGACCTCATGTATTTTGACTACCCGTTGACAACAACAGTGGTCGGTTTTATTCTGTTCTTTTTTTTGTATTTCATTTATACAATATCAAATAGAACGATATATTCTATTAAAAGTAAAGGTTCTATATGATGAATTTTATTCTGAAGGAACATCGTTGAACAAAACTTTATTGAAGAGAGATGCACAGTCCCTAACTAGGAGTATTCAAAACTTTGCAAAAGAAAGTAAGCTTGAGATAGAATTACTTAAAGTAAAAGACAACTACAGGAAAGAATTTATTGGAAACGTAGCACATGAATTAAAAACCCCTTATTTACAATAGAAAGTTATATTTTAACACTTCTTGAAGGGGCTGCCGAAGATGAAGAAATTAGAATCAAATACCTTCAAAAAGCTGCTCAAAGTATTGACCGATTGAATCACATCGTTAATGATTTGGATTTAATAACCAAATTCGAAGCTGGAATTACATCAATAGAAACAAAACGTTTTGACTTAATTGTTTTAATTGATGAAGTTATCGGACTAATGGAGATGAGAGCTAAGGAAAGGAAAATTGAATTGGTTTTTGAAAAACCCATTGAAAGTGATACTCTGTGGGTAAAAGCTGATAGAAAAAGAATTTCTCAGGTGATTACTAATTTAATTGTCAATTCTCTCAAGTATGGTGTAGCAGGAGGAACTACTGAGATAGTCATAGGTTTTTTAAATAAACAAAAAATATTGGTTAGGGTAATTGACAATGGAAGTGGAATTGAGGAAAAACATATCCCAAGGCTCTTTGAACGTTTTTATAGAGTAGATAAAGCAAGGAATCGTGATGATGGAGGTTCAGGGCTTGGGCTCGCTATTGTGAAACATATTATCGAGGCGCATCAAGAAAAAATTTATGTAGAAAGTACTTTTGGGGTTGGTTCAGAATTTTCTTTTTCGTTACCCAAAACAAAATAGCTCAAGAAAGGAGTTGGCTTAAATTTTATTTATTTTTACACTCAAACAAATACATTTTGGGAAGCAAAAATAAATTAAAACGATTCAATCAAAATTTAACATTTTCAAATGTAATTCAACCAAGTCGAGAGCAATTGGTTGAGCAAGGTTTTTCGTTAAAAGGAAATTGGAATAAAGATTTTTTAAAAATGAAAATCCTATCGTTCTTGAACTGGGTTGTGGTAAAGGAGAATACTCCGTTTATTTAGCTCAGAAGTTTCCTGAAAAAAACTTTATTGGAATTGATTTGAAAGGAGCTCGATTTTGGTCTGGTGCAAAAGAATCTCTCGAAAAAGGACTTCCAAATGTGGCTTTTATTCGCGCGCAAATAGAACTAGTAACAGACTTATTTACAGCTCGTGAAGTTGATGAAATTTGGATAACTTTTCCTGATCCACAGATAAAATTTAAACGAACAAAACATCGTTTAACCAATCCCCAGTTTTTAGCTAAATACAAATCGATTCTCAAGCCTAAGGGTTATGTTCACCTCAAAACAGATAGTGAATACATGCACGGCTATACCCTGGGCTTACTTGAAGGGATGGGTATTGAAGTAGATTATTCTCACCATGATTTGTATTCCAATCCCCATGCTCCCGAAGAAGCAACAGCAATTCAAACATATTATGAAAACATGTTCTTGGAACAGAAAAAACCAATTACCTATTTAAAATTTAAATTCCCCGAATAATGTCCTCAAAAGAGCTTAATTTTTTTGAACGTGTGTACGAAGTAGTTCGAAAAATACCTTATGGTCGTGTTTCTTCATATGGTTTGATAGCACGTTACCTGGGATCACCACAAAGTGCAAGAATGGTAGGTTGGGCAATGAATGCTTCGCACAACATTCATGATGTTCCAGCACATAGGGTAGTAAATAGATTAGGCCTTTTAACAGGGAAACATCATTTTGAAGGAACAAATCTCATGCAGCAATTACTTGAGAATGAAGGCATCGAAATTGAAGACAATCAAATAATTAATTTTGATCAATTTTTATGGGATCCATCCGATCATTTAACTTATTAATACTCATAAGATAGGGAAAGGTTCTTATTCTCGATTGAGAATCTTATATTTGCAATTGAGTTTGAATATGTAAAGGGAAACCAAATGAACATAACAAAACAGGCAGTACATGAAGTCCTTGAGGGGCTTACCGTTCCTGGAGATGGGCAAAATTTAGTTGCAAGTGGTGCACTAAAAAACATTAATGTTTTTGGTGAAGAGGTTGTAATTGATTTAGTTCTTAAAAATCCGAGTCTTCAAGCTCGAAAAAAAGTTGAGGTTGAAATTCTTAAAAGTATTCATGCTCAAATTCATCAAAAAGCAAAAGTAACAACCAATGTAAAGGTTGAAGCTCCTCTAAAAAAAAAAACACCCATAAAAGGACAACCGATCGAAGGAATTAGCTCTATTGTTGCCATTTCTTCAGGTAAAGGAGGTGTTGGTAAATCTACAGTAACCTCAAACATTGCTGTAACCTTGGCTCAAATGGGATTTAAAGTAGGAATATTGGATGCTGATATTTATGGCCCTTCTATTCCAACGATGATGGATATGGAAGGCGAACGACCACTTTCAGTAACGGTTGATGGAAAGTCCAAAATGGAACCGATTGAAAACTATGGAGTAAAAGTACTTTCAATTGGTTTTTTTACTCAACCCAATCAAGCAGTTATTTGGCGAGGACCTATGGCATCTAAAGCACTGAATCAAATGATTTTTGATGCAGCTTGGGGAGAACTTGATTTTTTGTTAATTGACTTACCTCCCGGAACTGGAGACATCCATTTGAGCATTGTTCAGTCACTTCCAATAAACGGAGCTGTCGTGGTGAGTACCCCACAAAATGTTGCTTTAGCAGATGCTAAAAAGGGAATAGCAATGTTCCAACAAGAAAGTATTCAAGTTCCTGTTTTGGGACTAGTTGAAAATATGTCCTATTTTACACCTGAAGAACTTCCCGAAAATAAATACTATTTATTTGGAAAAGAAGGTGCAAGAAATTTGGCTCAAGATACAGGAGTTCCTTTTCTTGGTGAAATACCATTGGTGCAAAGTGTGCGTGAGGCTGGAGATTTTGGACGACCAGCTGCCCTTCAGTTTCAAACTCCCGTTTCAAAAGCGATGGAATTGATTACTCAAAATATGGCTGCTCAATTAGTGGATAGGAACAAAACATTACCACCAACTCAAGCAGTTAAAATAACTACAATGTCAGGCTGTTCAGCCGTAAAAAAATAATTATGAAATCATCTGATACAAAACAGAAAGTTCTTCTTGCTCTCAAAGAAATAAGACCCTTCCTCGCTGCTGATGGAGGCGACATCTCCTTAGTTTCAATTGAGGATGACAAAATTGTCAATGTACAGCTTCACGGCGCTTGCGTTGGATGTTCTGTGAATCAAATGACCTTAAAGTCGGGTGTAGAAATGACGATTAAAAAACATGCACCCCACATTGAAAAAGTAATAAACATAGAAGCCTAAACTTAAGTTAAATCTATTGAGTCAAGATATTAAAATCAAAATCATTGATCGAGAAGGAGAAACTCATAATGTTGATGCGCCTTATGATATGGCTATGAATTTAATGGAGGTATGTAAGGCTTATGACTTACCAGTAGAGGGTACCTGTGGAGGAATGGCAATGTGTGCATCTTGTCAATGCTATGTTCTCTCCGATTCAATACTTCCCCTTAGATCTGATGATGAAGAAGCGATGTTGTCCGAAGCTTTTAATGTCAAAGACAACAGTCGTTTGGGGTGTCAAATTCCAATAACCAAAGAATTAGAAGGCCTTGTGATAGAATTAGCTCCAGAAGAGTAAACTTTGTTTTTTAAGTCCTTCATAGCGATTTAAAACCTTAATAAAATAATTTTTATGCGTTATCTAATATCTATTGTAGTAATAACATTTATTATGATGCTAACTATCTCCGCCTGTGCAAAAAAAGATTCTAAAATTATGACTATTGGTCATCGTGGTGCTAAGGGGCATGTGGCAGAAAACACCATTGCATCGATACAAAAAGCAATGGATCTGAATGTTGATGCAATTGAAATTGACATTTTTAAGTGTGCAACTGGAGAATTGGTAGTTTTTCATGATCAAACTTTAGATAAACTAACAGATGGTAAAGGTTTTATTGAACAAATGTCTTTAGATTCCATCAAACAATTTCTTGTTTTAGGAAAAGAACCCATTCCAACCCTAAAGGAGGTAATGGATCTAATCGATGGGCGTGTTAAGTTGAATATTGAATTGAAAGGAACTCAAACGGCTGAATTAACATCCAAGACAATTAATACTTATTTTGAAAAAGCAAATTGGAATCAAAGGATGTGTTTGTCTCCAGTTTCAAATGGGATGAACTTGAGCTATTTTACAAAATAAACAAAGAAGTGCCTATTGCAGTCCTGACAGAAGATGATCCATTAGATGCCATTCCCGTAGCAAAGAGATTAGATGCATTTGCGATAAACCCTGATTATGAAAATTTAAACCCCCAAAACATCATAAAAATTCATAAGGCTGGTTTAAAAATCTATCCTTGGACAGTTAACGAACCTAAAGATATAGCTCGGATGATTGAATTTGGAGTTGATGGAATTATTACAGATTTTCCGGAAAGAGTTCAAGAAAAAATCAAGTAGTAATTTTTTGATTCCATCAAATTATTCTGCCAGTAAATCTATAATAAACTTTAGAATTGGCACTCATATTGATTTCAGGTGCTATAAAAATTATTTTTAGTTTAGTACATAAACACCTATGTTCAAAGCTGTAGCATAGATTAACCAGAGCAAATACGGGTACAATAAATATGCAGCTTTTTTGTTTACAACCCTAAACCATTTTATGGTAATAATTACTAAAATTAATAGTGCAATTATGATAATCAGTCCACCAAGAATGTTTTTAAACCAAAAAAAATCAAAGACCACATTCCATTTAAAACCAACTGAGCTCCAAAATGATATAATGCTGTCTTAACCCATTTATGATGGCTTCCAAATGACCATATCCACCCAGCTGCCCAACCCATCAAGACATACAAAAGAGTCCAAACAGGACCAAAGAGCCAATTTGGTGGAGTAAAAAAGGGTTTATTAAGAGCAGCATACCAAATGGGGATTGAGGATTGAGTAACACTGCCCGCAATACCTCCTACAGCAAGACAGATAATTATACCTGAGAGGATTGCTAATCTTTTTTTAATTTTTTTTTCATAGAACCAATGAATCAAACACCAAGATACAAAATTCCAAAGGTTCAATTGCTTCTTATTAAACAAGGAATCCATTATCTTTGTAACCATGAAAAGTGAAGAAGATTTTATTCAAAATCAGGTAAAAAAAGTTGAAGGAACTTCAACTTGGGAGTCTCCTAGTAATATTGCATTGATTAAATATTGGGGTAAATTTGGAATGCAATATCCACAAAATCCATCATTAAGCTTTACTTTGTCTAAATGTATGACTCAGACTTCGGTCTCTTTTGTTCCAAAAGAAATTAGAAATAAAGCTTTTTCTTTTGAGTTTATATTTGAAGGAAATAACACTCCGGCTTTTCACCCCAAAATCGAAATTTTTTAGAACGTATAGACAACTATGTACCTTTTATTAGACAGCATCACCTAAAGATTGAGAGCAGTAATTCATTTCCTCACAGTAGCGGGATAGCATCTTCTGCATCAGGAATGAGTGCTTTAGCTCTAGGAATAATGTCAATTGAAAAGAAAATTAATCCCACAATGACTGATACCTATTTTTTTCAAAAAAGCTTCTTTTTTAGCGCGACTAGGTTCAGGAAGTGCGGCTAGAAGCATAAAAGGTCCTTTGGTATCTTGGGGAAAATCAGATGCCTTTGAAGGAAGTTCAGATTTGTATGGAACTGCTCTAGATTCTAAAATCCATCCTATTTTTGAAGAATACCAGGATACTATTTTGCTAATTGATAAAGGTCAGAAGAAAGTAAGTAGTTCTGTTGGCCACAACTTGATGAATAATCATCCCTACGCAACTTCCCGATTTGATCAAGCTCATGCCAACGTAAAAAAACTTAAAGCAATTATTTCACAAGGAGATCTTACAGAATTTATTTCCTTAGTAGAATCCGAAGCTTTAACCTTACACGCTTTGATGATGGCATCACAACCCTATTTTATTCTAATGCAGCCTAACACTCTTGAGGTAATTAATAGGGTGTGGAAGTATCGTCAAGAAAATGATACAGCGTTGTGTTTTACCCTTGATGCCGGAGCAAATATTCATTTACTGTACCCTAAGAAAGAAAAAGAAACGGTTTTAAAGTTTATCGAGGATGAACTAAAGTGTTATTGTCAAAATGGTCAATTCATTGAAGATCAAATTGGTTATGGCGCAAAAAAAGTATAACTTTGAAATATATGAAAGGACCTTTGTTTTACGCCAAAATCCTGCTCTTTGGGGAATACGGAATCATCAAAGATTCTAAGGGTCTATCTATTCCGTATAATTTTTACAGAGGGGCCCTAAAGATCTCTGAAGATCCATCAACACAAGATTCTCATCTTAAATTAGTTGACTTTTGTGAGTATCTCAAAAAGCTTCCAGAATCAACAGTGTCTTTCGATTGGCCTCGATTAGATGCAGATTTAAATAAAAAAATGTACTTTGACAGTAGTATTCCTCAAGGATATGGAGTAGGGAGCAGCGGAGCTTTGGTAGCCTCTGTTTATGATCAATATGCTTTAAATAAAATCACTGTTTTAGAGAATTTAACCAAAGAAAAATTGCAGTATCTCAAAAGTATTTTTGCGGCAATGGAATCTTTTTTTCATGGAAAATCGTCTGGTTTAGATCCGCTTAATAGTTATTTGAGCCTACCCATTTTAATCAATTCTAAGGATCATGTTGAACCTACTGGTATTCCTTCCCAAAACCCCAAAGGGAAAGGAGCAGTTTTTCTTTTGGATAGCGGTGTAACCGGTGAAACTGCACCCATGGTTTCTATTTTTATGGAAAACATGAAACAGGAATCTTTTCGTATCATGATGAAAGATCAATTCATTAATTATACAGATGCCTGTGTAGATGATTTTTTGAGTGGAAATTTGAAGTCTCTTTTTACCAACATGAAACAACTTTCTCATTTGGTCCTCAATAATTTCAAACCTATGATTCCCAAGGAATTTCACACCCTTTGGAAACAAGGTATAGATTCTAACGATTATTACTTAAAATTATGTGGTTCTGGAGGTGGAGGGTTTATTTTAGGATTTGCTGAAGATTTTAATAAAGCAAAAGAAGCACTCAAGGATTATCGATTAGAGGTTGTATACAATTTATAACGGAACCTATGCTTTTTAAAAATAAATATATTAAAAAGCATGGTTACCAAATTTTAGGACTTTTTGCATCGGTTCGGGGTTATACACTTTTAACAATAGTTGTAGCTCAGTATCTAAGTGCCCGATATATTTTTGCACCCCAACATACATGGAGTCACATACTTTCTGATCAAAAGTTATTCATGTTGGTTATGGCAACATCGTTTGCGATTGCGGGCGGATATTTGATTAATAATTTTTATGACGCAGAAAAAGATCGAATTAATCGACCTCACAAGCATCTTTTGGAAAACCGGGTTTCAGCATCTTTTCAGTTACTTTGTTATGGGGTAATGAATTTTTGTGTTCTTGTTTTATCCGTAATTGTTTCACTAAGGACCTTACCTTTTTTTGGATTTTATATTTTTGGATTATGGCTATACAGTCACTTGCTAAAAAAACAATTTTGGGCGAGTAATGTTTTTGCGGTCTTGTTGGCAGTAACTCCTTTCTTTGTAATTACACTGTATTTTAAAAATTTTTCAAGTATTGTTTTTTACCACGGAGCATTTTTATTTTTAGTAGTTCTGATTCGAGATTTAATAAAAGATTTAGAAAACTTTAAGGGAGATTGGGTCAGGGAATATAAAACCATTGTAGTTGTATTTGGAGAAACTATAACTAGAAAAGTAATTACTTTCTTAACGCTTCTGACCTTTGTTCCCATTCTATTACTCTTGAATCAAAAAGAGATTTTGGGAACTATGTGGTATTATTTTTGGGTAGCGATCCCCTTTTTATTATTGATCGTTTTAATCTTGTGGAAATCTCCGAGCCAAAAAACGTATCTTTGGCTTCATAATTTATTAAAAGTTCTTATTGTAACAGGAATATTGAGTATTGTACTTATTCGTTTTCCTCTCTAGATTAAAATATTTTTTTTTATGATCTCAAAGTCAAACAATTCCTCACCCAAAAAATCAGCAAAAACCACGCGATTAAACAAGTTTATTGCCAATTCAGGAATTTGTTCTCGACGTGAGGCAGATATGTTTATTGCAATGGGAATGGTAAAAATAAACGGGAAGATCGTTGTTGAAATGGGATATCAAGTTCAACCCGGAGATGATGTTCGCTACGATGGAAGAAGGATAATTTCTGATAAGCCAGCTTATGTTTTGTTGAACAAGCCAAAAAGGTTTTTTAGCTTCGGTAAAGAAGGGAACTTATAAAAAGGATGTTTTAGAGCTTATTGAAAATGCAACTTCCTACAGAATAGATCCCGTGAATGCAATGGATCGAACCACTACTGGTTTACTTTTATTTACAAATGACACGGAACTTAAAGTAAAATTAAGAAAGCCTTCTCGTACCCTTTCAAAGATTTTTCAAGTTGTTCTTAATAAAAATTTAGTTCAAGCTGATCTTGAGAAAATCAGAGCAGGTGTAGTAATCGATAAATTTGACAAAATTGAAGTGGATTCGATTAGTTTTATCAGAGGAGAGACCAAACGAAAAGTAGGGGTAGAGCTATCTACAGAACGTCATCGTGCAATATTTCATGTCTTTGAAAAATTAGGTTACAAAGTAGAGCAAGTTGATCGTGTAATGTACGCACATCTGACAAAAAAGATTTACCAAGAGGGAAATGGAGACATTTAAATGAGCGTGAAATAAATTTATTTAAAATGATGAAATAATTTTTTTTTGGTACTAAGTTCATACAGAAAAATTCCATAAACGAACCCATACTGAAGTCCAATCAAGTAAAAATTTTCTTTAAAATCAGGATTTCCATAAGTTGCATAACTCAGAACAATTAGACAGCTCCAAAACAGAGGGTAAGTGAAGTTTGTGTATATCGAAAGACTTACCAATGTTACAATATACCAAGGGTGAACTGTAGTGGAAATAAAAAAAATAACAAGTCAGAGTAAGTAACATTCCATTAATTACTGAAACAGCAGTTTTGTTTGATCTAAAAAAGCTGAATGCAGCAACGATAGCTACAACAATAAAAGGTGTAACCTCACCCAATTTTCTGATGATGTTATATCCCTTTATTTCATAACCAATTTCTCGTATGATGTAATATAAGCTTCCATTAAACTCAAAGCGATTGAACCAAAGCTTGAGGGTTTTTAGATAATTAACAATGCTGTTCTCTGTAATAAAGAATGGAATAAAAATTACCCCTAATAAAACCAAACAGTAAAGCCCAAAAAGTATGCTTTTTTTTGGTTTTAAATAAAGCCAAAGTACAGGTAATATGATTAAAGGAATCAATTTAGTAGCAACCGATACAACCATTGAAATTGCTCCAAGTTTGAGTTTACTATGATAGAAAATCAAATACAGTCCTGTAATAAAAAAGAATACCATCACACCCTCCCAATGAAGATTTCCAGTCAATTCTACAATAATCAATGGGTTTAAAAAGTAATAAGCAATTCTTTTTTTTTCAAGGTTTAAAAAGTCTAATAATTTAATTCCAATCCAAAAAACTCCTAGATCTGCCAAAATCAAGAGAACGCGGATGCAAATCACATTGAAAAGGATTGAATTTCCCCCAATTGTATTGGCGAGAAAAATCCAATTTGATTTATGGGTGGATAATTTGAGTAATGTTCAGCACTCAAAGTGCCCATACCCTCATATAGTTTTTGACTTAATTCAGATTTTATTGCTGAGGTTTGATTTAATAAATCTGGAGTAGATTCATAGGGATTCATTCCATTGGAAAGAAGCATCCCATCCCAAATAAATCTAAAAAAATCTTGTGAAAGGAGAGGAGTTGACACAAAAAAGATGAGTCGAAATAAAATTCCAAGTTCAAGAATTTTTCTCAAGCTAAGGTTATTATGTAGTATAAAATAACTACAAAAAAAGAGTGAAACATAAAGAGGAATTAAGATCGAACTTTGGTTTCTGTCTATTTCATAACCCATAAAATAATAACCAAGGATACAGCCGAGTAGAATTGTGGCATTGAGGATTTTCAGAAAGTTTCCTCGATCAATCATTATCCTTGAGTTCGATAAGAATTGACAAATACATATCCAAAACCAAAAAAGAGCATTAGATGAAGAGGGAATAACCCCATGTCGCCCGATTCACCAACGATAAACCCACTGTACATTCCAAACAAAAAGTATAAAGTTAATAGGCCTTCGAAGACTGTGTTTTTGGAAACTTTTTTTCGGATGTACTTGTTTTTTTTCCAAGAGTCTTTCAATGTAAAAATATTGAATTTTGGAGTACGGATAAAATCACTTTTTTTCCTTCGATGACCCTCCAAAACAGCAAGTGTATTGTGAAAAGAGAACCCCATGGCGACGGTGTAAAAGGTAAAAAATATTTTAATGTATTCTAAAAAGTTAAGTAATCCACCCCTTTTGAATATCTGTAAAGAACCCAATAGCAGCCAAAAAATATCAGTGTGCTCACAATAAAAAAACTTGACAAGTCAAAGTACAAACTGAGATGCCCCCATTCATTTTTTATGTAAAGCATAGGAATACTTAATACGCCAACAAAAAAAACATTTAAGAACATGGTGCTGTTGAGTAGATGAAGAATAGAATGTACTTTGGTAATTAGTGGTAGGTTTTTAGCTCGAATTACATTTTTTACCATTTTCTGAAAATTCTCCGCTCCACCTTTGTTCCATCTAAATTGTTGGGAGCGAATAGCACTCATGACTATTGGTAATTCTGAAGGAGTTTCTACATCCTCTAAATATTTGAACTTCCAGTTTTTTAGTTGGGCTCTGTAACTCAAATCTAAATCTTCGGTCAAGGTATCTCCTTCCCAATTCCTGCATCAATTATGCAAGTTTTTCTCCAGATTCCTGCAGTTCCATTAAAATTCATAAAGTGGTTCTTACTGTTTCTTCCAACTTGTTCTAAAGTGAAATGCGCATCTAGTGCAAAGGCTTGAATTTGAGTAAGAATAGAATAATTTCTGTTTATATGTGACCAACGCGTTTGAACAACTCCTGTTCTTTTGTTTTTAAAATAAGGAACAGTTCGTAAAAGCCAGTCAGATTTTGGGAGAAAGTCAGCATCAAAAATTGCAATAAACTCTCCTTTGGCAACTTTTAAACCCTCTTTAAGTGCTCCAGCCTTAAAACCAATTCTTTTTCTCTTCTAATTTGAACAATATCCAGCCCTCCTTTTTTTAGTTTTTCTACAAGACTTTGAGTCAGTTTAACCGATTCATCTGTAGAATCGTCGAGTACCTGAATTTCTAGTTTTGCTCTGGGGTATTCAATTAAATTGATACATTCTAACAGGCGTTCAATTACATATAGCTCATTGAAAACAGGAAGTTGAATAGTTACAAAGGGGACAGCATCTAAATCACTCAAATCAAGTTTCAATGGAATTTCTTTTTTCTTTTTGTGTTGAATGTAGTTCCAAAGAAGATTGAGTTGAGAGAGGCTGTACAACAAAACTAGAATTAATGATATTGAATATAAAAACATCAAAAAAACCGATAAATACAACCAAGTATTCTCCATTTGGGTTATTTAGAAAAGTTGTGTTTGAAAATCCACCAAATTATTTTTACGCCTGCAAAGATAGTTCCTTTTAAAGTTCCAGACACTTTTGAAACTCCAATTCTTTGTCGGTAATTTACTTTAACCTCTTGGTATGAAATCTTTTTACGTAAAATTTTCAATTGCATTTCAATAGTCCAACCGAAAGTCTTATCGGTCATGTCTAGATCCATTAATGTGTTCCAACGAATTGCTCTAAAAGGCCCCAGATCGGTAAAGCGCGATCCGTATAAAATTTTCATCAACAAACACGCTAACCAATTGCCAAAAATCTGTTGTGGTGTCATGGAACCAGATTCTCTTTTTTCGGCGACTCGTGTCCCCAATACAAAATCAAATTTACCCTCTTGAATGGGAGTAACAAGGGATATTAGCTCTTCGGGGAAGTCAGAATAATCCCCGTCTAAAAAAACAACAATGTCCGGTGTTTCCTTTTGGTTTTTTATATAATCGATGCCTTTTAGGCAAGCATATCCATATCCTTTCCTGTTTTCTGAGAGAACAGTTGCACCTGCAAATTGAGCTACCTCTGCAGTATTGTCATTTGAATTATTGTCGACAACTATAATTTCATCAATAATCCTTGGAAGATCATTTATTACATTGCTTATGGATTCTTGTTCATTAAAAGCAGGTATGATAACTTTGATTTGTTGCATGGATTTTCCGAAAGTTTTAATTTGACTAAATTTAAACGAGCATTTCAATTTAGATTTAGAAGAAGGGTCATAATTTTATTTAATTGTGTTCCCCAAGTTAAATTCCGGAGAAAAAATTCTATTCTCTAGCGGCCCATTTTCTAATTTCAAAACCCCTCTAGGGCAAACGGCAGAACACACCCCACATCCAACGCAAGAAGAACGAATTATGTTTTGTCCTTTTTGAGCGTATGCGCGAACATCAATTCCCATTTCACAATATGTTGAACAATTTCCACAAGAAATACATTGCCCCCCGTTTGTAGTAATTCTAAACCTTGATTTGAAACGCTGAATTAAACCTAGATATGCAGCTAAAGGACATCCAAAACGACACCATACCCTATTCCCAAAAATTGGATAAAATCCAGTGCCAATAACACCAGCAAAAACAGAACCAATAAGAAAGCCATAGATGTTTTGAATGGTCTGTGTTTTAATACCGATAACATTTTGTGTCCCTGAAAAATAAGAGTACAAGGTCAATCCAGTCATAACAATCGAAAAGAGTAAAACACCATGAACCATCCAACGTTCCAATTTCCATGCTCCAATTGATTTATTTGATAGGTGTCTAAATGGGTCTCCCAGAGTTTCTGCAAGCCCACCACAACCACAAACCCAAGAACAATACCACCTTTTCCCAAAGAAATAGACCATAATGGGAACAATCACAAGAGTAAGCACAATTCCCCAAACAAGAATGAATAAACCAAACCCTCCACTTGAAATTAAGTTATTTAAATTCCAACTAAAGAAAAAGTCATAATCTAAAGGGAAGGCATTTTTGAAGTCATACCAAGGTTTATCAAATCGAACTAAAATTTCAGGAATTAAAAAAGCAAATACAATTTGGAAAAACAAAACAGAAGTCGTTCTTAATATTTGGTACTTGTTGTTTCTGTATTTAATGTACATGCGGATTCCCATAACAATCATAACAACGCAATAGAGAAATCCGTACAAAAACCATTGACTGGCCAGATTTCCACTAAGACTTTGGCTAATGGGATCTACAATAAATGTCCAGTTTACAATGTAATCTGGAAAGAAATATAATACTACATAAAAAGCAACTAAAAACAAAAAGACAAACCACCCCAAAAATCCTCTGTTGGTTGAAGAATTGAAGTAGATACCATTATTTTTTATTCCAGGTGGTCCCAGGACAATTACGTTTGGTAGAATGTAAAGCAAAGACCCTAAAATTCCGAGTCCAAAAGTTAGGAACCAAAACAGAGTTTTATTTTCTTTAATAGCTCCTTTACCAGCTATTTTGGCAATTTCATAAGATAAACTGTGGGGTTTTTCCCAAATGACCTTTTTCCATTCTCTGTTTTTTTTATGTGTTTCATTAGCTTCTTCAATGGCAGTTATTATTATTGAAGAAAATGAAAAAGGTTCTGTAAACTCTTTGCCTACAAGATTTGTATTTATGGAATTAATAAACAATTCGCTTTGGATTCCTCTGGTATTTAATATGCTTTTAAATTCTTTAGAATCTAATTTGTAATTTCCAAGTAAAATCAATGAACAGAATAAGCCAAGGCCAATTAAAAAAACACCGAAGCCAATTTTTTGTAATAACTTCATAATCAATGTATTATTCTTTTAAATATTACTTCCCAGCTTTTCTTTTTGAGTTTAATTTCGGTATTGAATTCTCGATTAAATTTTAAAAGAATTTCTTCTTCAAAAGATTTGAAAAATTCAGGATCAAAATTGCAATTAGCTAGCTGTTCAATCACATAGAAGACTGATTTTTTTCGCAAAGTATTTTGTCAAATAGTTCATGTCGCATTCTAATTCCAAAGGTGTTAATTCCCAAAAACTGCTTAGTATTTTTATTATATGCAATGGTTATTGCAACGTTTTCAATGGGATGTTTCCAATGAAAATGTTTTTCAGAATTTTCGGTTTGAGCAGCAACAAGCCCATAGGTTTGATATTCGATATCGAAAAATTTGGCACTATTAAACCAATGTCCTGGACGATAGGCTTTTTTATTACCAGTAAGAGTTTGCGCTAGTGTTTCTCCCATCATTCTGCCTGTATACCAAACCGCCTCAATTGGCCTCCTTCCTACTTGGGGTTCTTGCTGTTCTGAACAGTCGCCAATTGCATAAATTGAAGTTTGATTTGTTTCGAGGTATTTGTTTACAAGAACACCTCGATTGGTTGCAATGTCTGTATTTTTTATAAAATCAATATTGGGTCTCACACCTGCTGTAAGTCCCACAAACTGACAGCTGATAATTTTTCCTGAATCTGTTCGAATTGCTTTTACCCGACCAGTTTCATCTTCAATTATTTCACTCAAATTGGTACTTAGTCTTAAGTCAATCCCATGCTTTAGTAGGTGTTGATTAATTAATTCTGAATCTCCTTCTGGTAAAACGTTGTTCCAAAAACTATTTTCTCTAACCAAGAAGGTTACTTTCTTCCCTCTAGAATGTAACATTTCTGCTAATTCTATTCCAATAAGTCCTCCACCAACAATCACAGCCTCATCAGTAGTATCGCTGTAATCTTCAAGACTGTCTAGGTCTTGTTTAGAATAGAAACCTTGAACGCCTTTTAAGTTTTCACCAGGCCAACCGAATTTATTAGGTAAAGATCCAGTAGCAATAACAAGACTGTCGTAAGAGAGAATGGATTTGTCAGAAAGGGTAATTTTTTTTTTCTTTTGGACTTATGTGTGTTACGGTTCCTTGGAGTAAGTTTAGTTTGTTTTTTTTCCAAAAGTTTTTTTCATAGGGTTGTGTGTCTTCCCATTTTAGATGCCCCATGTAAACATACATTAATGCTGTTCGAGAGAAAAAATATGGAGTCTCTTTGGAAATGATCAATAGGGGTCTTGATGATTTCTTTCTGAAATGCCGAGCAAAAGTAACACCTGAGATTCCATTCCCGATCACAATAACTGGTGGGGTGTTCATCTTTACTATTTTTCATACAAGGTACTTGATTTTAAACATTAATAAAAATCATTATATTAATAAAACTCAATTTTACTTAAACTAGAAAACCTATTGAAATTAGTTTTCATAATTACCAAAATCTAAACCCCAAAACTTCATTTATGGAGGGGCTACATACCCGATTACAGATCTTTCAGCATTAACACAAGCACTTTAGCATAATAAAAAATGATGAGTTGGAGTTTTTGGTTAAATCAAATTGAATAATATACATTTGGGTTATTTGTTCTATCAATTTTGAAACTTAATCAAAGGCTTCTCTCATTTATTTTACTTAAGAAAAATAAGTGCTATTTCACAAAATTCGAGTAGTATCGATAAAGCGTGGATGGGGGTTTCCCAACATGTCTTAAAAGATGAATCATAAAGAAGTGAAATTGCAAACGTAAGACACCGTTATTCTCAAAACGGCGAGCAGAAGTTTTTACCTCTTTCGGTAAAACACAAAATAAAGTTTCCTTGTAAATTCTGTCGATCAGCTCACCATCCTCACAAACTAAATATTCCACATTGAATCCTTTAAGTGATTCAAAAAACTTTTTTTTGATGAATAAAGACTGATCTCCACCCCTACAAAATTTATTGTTAAAGCGACTGGCAAAAGAAACTAATTTCAGGCTCAAATGAGAACTTAAAAATTTCAGTCGAAAACAACCCGCTTTGTATCCTTGTTTAAATGCTTTATGAATAGTTTTGTCAAAACCATATGGAGGAATGGTATCAGCATGAATAAAGTACAAAAAATGAGATGAAGCCATTTTAGCTCCCAAGTTTTGCTGTCTTGCCCTACCTTTTTCGGTTTGTATTACAGAACAAGTTCCCTCTTTTCTTAAAAACTCATAGCTACCATCAGAACTCCCTCCATCAACAAAAATGATTTCATTTTTATAAATCATATTTTTTTAAGTGCATTCAACAATCGTTCAAGTTGATCTATTTCATTTAGAATGGGTATAATTATCGATAGGTATGGCTTATTCATTCAAATTCCAGTCGTATTTTTTGTAAGTAATTTTGGCTTGGTCATCAAATTCTATATCCGAATATTTTTGAATAAAAGCGATTCTCTCTTTTTTTGTTCCAAAGTCTTTGCCGAACCATAAGAAAATCCTGGAGAGATTTATTTTGTTGTATTCTATCTGATTTTTAGTTGTATCATTAACAAAAAGTGATGTAGCATCTTCTAGCTGTTTTGGGATTTTCGAAGCTCTAAAAGCCTCATTCGATAATTGGGGACAAGAAGCAGATGCGCAGTTTATTGCAAAATGAATCCTTGGCTCATCCATTTTCCGGAGTATTTTATGTTCAATATCGTTTAGTGAAAGATTTCCGTCTGGGAGTTTTAGAAAAATACGATCCCAGGGGTCTTTGATGTCTCGAATACTTTTAACGGGATATTTTTCAAGAATTAGTTTTACTGTAATTGCGTTGTAAGCATTAATAAAATAGGCCAATGAGTCATTTTTATCAAAATAAGGAGCAGGAGGTTTTCTTTCCAGAAGTTTGATGTAGTTGTCCAATGCTGATTGATTTTTTTTCCAGCTTTTGTAATTTACAGTTCCATTTTCATCCACATATTTTTGTAAAAGGAAATTCCAATTCACATGAATTCCTTTGTCTTGAGAAATTAATTTTTTTGATTCTATTTTTGATATTCCAAAACCAAGGATGAGCGATGTAATGAGTAGAAGGTTTTTCATTTTTTTGGTTTAACAACAGCCTCCGCCATCATAGTGATGTGTAGATTCGCTGATGAAGATTTCATCATTATTAATATTCTTCAGTGCTTGAGCTGTTTTATCACAAATTGCTAAGGGTTGGTTTTGAAGTAAAACATGACCTTTTTTATCATCAAAATAAGGTTCACTACCGTAATAAATAGCAGATTTTCCAGTAAAAACGCATGGCCCGTCATTGGGCATTGGGTCTTTGATGGCACAAACCTCTATACTTTCAATAAAAATTCTTTCTTTGGTAGGGTAGTGTTTCGGGTCTAATATTCGATAAGGCCTTTTTGCTCTGATTTCAACAGTTCCAAAACCGACATCAGTTAACGTTTTTATATAATCGGCCATTGGTATTGATCCCGAAAGGCATAATGCTCTCAATCGTTCGTCTTCCCGCAAGGTTTTGTTCATTGGTTGTTCACAAATAGGATCACTCATTACCAGTCTTCCATTAGGTTTTATTACCCGATACATTTCTTCAAGAGCTTTTTTTAACTCTTCCATTTTGAAGATGTTAAATAAACAATTTTGTGCTGCAACATCAATGCTACTATCTTCAACAGGGAGATTCAATGCATCTCCTTTTTTGAGTGTTACAAAATCAGATTTGAACCATTCGTTTTGCTCTTCTGCAAGGAGAAAATTCTTTTTGAAGCTTCGAGCATTTCATCAACTACATCAATCCCAATAACTCCCCCTTTTTGTCTTGAAAAGTAAGAAAATTGAAGCAACTCCATTCCACCGCCCACTCCCACATACAATATCTTAGGATTGTTAATCAAATCTCTAGGATGAACTGTTGATCCACATCCGTAATTCATTTCCTGCATTATTGTAGGAATTTTGAGCCCTGGGAATTGCCAAATGGGTGTTGTGGTACAACATAAACCAACATCTGGAGTAAGGGCAGCCTCTTTGTAAATATCTTTGGTTACTTCTAAATAATACATTTTGTAAAAATTAGATTAAGGAAATTAATTGTTTCACTAATATTATCAAAGATTGTTCCGCTTTTTTGGCCATCTCCATAATGTTAGGAATGTCTATTGGTTGTAAGTTGTCGGGATCACACACATCTGTTAAGACAGAAAAAGCGATACAATCGATTCCAAGCTGGTTTGCAACTATTACTTCTGGAACTGTAGACATTCCAACTGCGTCAGCACCAATTATTTTCAAATAACGGTATTCTGCCTTAGTTTCTAGTTGTGGTCCCACCACAGCTACGTAAACTCCTCTATGTAGCGTTATTTTTTTGTATTTGCAATTTTTATCGCTTTATCTTTTAATGCCCGATCATAGGGGTCACTCATATCAACAAAACGATTCCCAAGAGAATCAATCCCTTTTTCTGCTAATGGAGATCCACCTTGAAGATTAATATGATCTTCAATCAACATTATTTCACCTTTATCAAAATTTAAATTTATTGCTCCTGCAGCGTTACTAATAATTAGCTTTTTCACCCCAAGTGAATGCATAATTCTTACAGGATATGTTATTTCAAAAAAGTTATATCCCTCATAAAGATGAAAGCGACCCTGAAAGACGAGAACTTTCTTTGAATTTAAAGTACCGTAAATTAGTTTTCCAGTGTGATATTCTACAGTAACCGATTGAAAATGAGGTATGTTATCATAAGGAATTTCTTTTTCAACTTCAAGCTGGTCAACCAAATCACCCAATCCAGTGCCTAAAATAATGCCAATTGCACCTGCTTCAATACCATGCTCATTAAGGTATTTTGAACTTTCTTCGATTTTTTGGATCATTTTTTTCATTGGTCTAAGAGATGTAAAAGTTCAGGATTTGTTATGAGGTCTTCAAAATAATCCACATCGTTTTTGGTTTCTAATTGAACCAAGGTGTTTTTTTTAAAGTCAGCCACAGTATCGTCGAAGACTGAGGAACTCCCCCAATTTTTTCCATCAAACACCTGGGGCATCCATTTTGAAAGACCTAATAAATAATACCCACCATCCATCGCAGGTCCAATTACACCATCTTTATTTTTTAAAGCTTTAAAGGACTTTTTGATGATTTGAGGATCTAAATCCCAAAGATCGGTTCCAATAACTATGATTCTATTAAAACCATCATCGAAGCCCTTTTTGAAAGCATTGGCCATTCGTTCTCCTAAACAGTTTCCTTCTTGAATATTTTTATCAGAAACACGACCTTCCCAAAGGTCTTTATCATGAATATAGTCAGAATAATAAAGGCTCTTATGCATATTTACTTTTTCCACTACTTTGGATGTTTTACTTACCAGTTTATTGAATATAAAAAGTGCTTTTTCATCTCCAATTGTCTTTGCCAACCGGGTCTTTACCTTTCCCAGCTGTGGGTTTTTTGTAAAGATCAGCAGTAATTCCTTTTCCATAAAAAGCTAAGTTATACTTCCTTGACAACTACTCCCAGCTCCAGCTGTACATCCATAACAATGTTGTGAAAGAATTATGTAGCGATTGTCGAGTTCATCTTGACTAAACTCACTTATGTGCTTCGAGGGAATATCAACTTTGAGGTTTAACATTTGATTGAAATCACAATCGAATAAAAAGCCCTCCCAACTAATTGAAAGAGTGTTGGTACACATTACGTTTTCTACAGCTGATGGGTTGAAAGCATCAACTAAAGTATACATGTATTCTTCATAGTTTTCTGAGGCGATAAGATAGTCTAGAAAACGACTGATCGGGAGATTTGTTATTGTAAATAATTGATTGAATTTAACACCAAAGTCTTCAAGTAAAGCTTTTTTGAAATCAGTTTCCAGTGCTGCTTGATTCCCTGGTAAAAATGCACCAGAAGGATTGTATACAAGATCCAACTGAAGATCGCTTTCAAAGATTCCATATCCAACTTTATTAAGCTTTTGAAGTGCTTTTATGGAAGATTTAAAAACTCCATTTCCTCGTTGACTATCAGTTTTTTCTCTTTTGTAAAACGGTAAGGATGAAATCACATGAACCTTGTGTTTTGCAAAAAATGTTGGGAGATCATTGAACTTTTTGTTTGCTACAAGTATTGTTAGATTAGATCGAACAATAATTTCTTCAACATCAGTTTTTCGAAGTTCCTCAACAAACCATCTAAATTCTGGGTGCATCTCGGGCGCTCCACCTGTAAGGTCAATTGTTTTAATTTTTGTGTTTTTTATGACCTTCAAGATTTGTTCCATGGTTTTGTGGGTCATAATTTCTTTTCGATCTGGACCAGCATCAACATGACAATGTGCACATACTTGATTACACATATACCCTATATTGATTTGTAAAATCTCAAGCTTTTTGGGACGAATTGGTGGAAGATTATTGGAAGCTTTTTTTTTTTAAAAGTAGGCAAACTTCCGTCTTTGAAAATTCCGCTAGCTAATATTTCGAGCTGTTTTTTGGCTTGAGAAAGTGAATTATTTTGGGCTTTGAGTGATTTTTTTCATACTACATGCTCAATTGATCATGTCGATTCATCATTTGAACTCCATGAACCAATGCAGCTCCAGCTTTTATAGCGGCACCTACATGAACTGCTTCCATCATATCTTCTTTTACAATTCCCCTTTGTAAACAATCTTTAGTGTATGCGTCTATACAATAAGGACATTGAACCACATGAGATACTGCTAATGCTATTAATGATTTTTTCTCGGTTTGATAATGAGCTTTCTGCAAAAACAGAATCGTAATAATCAAAAAATTTTGCCCCAAGATCTTCACTCCATTCTGCTATTGAGCCAAACTTTTTGAGATCTTCAGGTTGATAATAACTTTTTTTCATTTTTTAGATCGGAGTTAAATTAGTTTTAAAGATAGACATAAAATAGAAACTTAATGGATTTAAATTATTTATATATTTGTTTACTTAGTAGCCCTAAATTTTGTATATTATAATATATTTTTATAGTTTTACTCACGAATTTGTATATGGTTTACTTAAAACAAACCATACTATGAATAGTATAGTAATGTTTGAAGTAAATTAGCAAGAATATCAATGGGCAGTTCCTCTGATTGTGAGTAATTTTATCACGATACTCTTGATGTTTTTCTTTACTCGGGATCGTTCTCAACAAGAAATAGCATTTCAACAGCAAATTGCAAAGCTAGAAGCACATTCATTGAGAGCACATATGAACCCACATTTTATTTTCAATGCACTAAATGGTGTTCAGAGTGTGATGATGCTTAAAGGAGAACAAATGGCAAATCGCTATTTAGGAACCTTTTCTAAACTTCTTCGTTTTACCATTGAAATGACTAATAATGAAATGATTTCATTGAAAGATGAAATAGGTTATTTAAACACTTATGTAGCATTACAAAATATGCGTCTAAATGACTTAATCAGTTTTCAAATTAATGTTGACCCCAAAATCGATATTAATCAATGTTTCCTCCCAACTATGTTAGTTCAGCCTTTAGTTGAAAATGATATTATTCATGGAATTATACCCATGAAGCAAAAGGGACATATACTTTTGGATATAGAGCGAACAAAAAACTTGCTTACTGTAAAAGTTGAAGATAACGGTATTGGTAGAAAAAATCAATTCTTTTAAAAAATGAAAGTAAAGGAACGTCGCATAAATCATTTGCAAATCAAATAATGAAAGAGCGGATTGATATTTTCAATTACCTCCAAGAAATAAAAACTAATTTTTATATGGAAGATGTGAGTTCTAGTAAAGAAAATACTGGGACTCGTTCAGTTTTACAAGTTCCATACAGTGAATCAAAAAGCGGAATCATAAAATAAAAGTAATGGAAAAATTATTAAATACAAGGTTAATTTTAAAACCTTTAAAAGATTAACAAAATCGTATTTAAAGTTTTATGAAATTGTTCCAGACTTTCTAGTTAATTTAGATTATTTCAAAAACATTATTCATGATAAAACATACAATGAGTTTAATTGTAACCTACAAACTGGAGCAAATTTGGTTTTGACAAATAAGCAGTATCAAAACCTTAATTCTGTGATAAGAATTTTTTAAAAGACAAAATAAATTCATTTAAGCTTTGGAGAAATATCTAAAACATAATCCTTCAAATAGTTTTTTATAAATTCCTCGGTAAAATATTCACTACCCAATATTTTCTTATCATTCAATAGAGAATCTAAATTAATTTTTAAATATTCTTTGAGAAAAGGCTTTGATAGGGAGGCGAAGCTATAGTGCCAGGGTTCGTATTTAAAGCCTTTGCGATTAATGTCATTTGTGTAAACTAAATAAAATCCAAATGAATTTGAATTAATATCCATCCATTTTTTAAATGAAGAATAAGGACCTTGATCTTCAAATAAATGTGCAAGTAAAACATCACCTTCTACCAAAGGTTCTGCGTCAACTAAGTCTATTTCTGTCCCCCAATGATGTCTTGAGGTACCAGGAATTGTTGAGTATTCGATTATTTTATTTATGTTGTCAGTAGGATTTAAACCATCTTTTTTATTTTGTGTGTATTTAGCATTCCAAATTGCTAGCTGTCTTTCAAAACTTCTTGAGCTTGAAACAATTTTGATCTGAATTCCATCTTCGGCAGCAGCCTGTTTCATTTTTTCAAAAGCAATTGCTACTTCTTCAATCAGGCCGAAGTTTTTATCGCTAGTAAGATCAGAGCATTGTCCTGTTAGGAGGAGTAAACTAGATTGCGTAATCGTTTGCTTTTGCGCGGATAATTGTGTTATCAGACAGAAAATAAAAACGAATTTGAAGAAATTGAAAGATATCATTAGTTTAATTTTTTGAAAAAGCATTGATGATTACCAATCTCTGGAACATCAAAAATTGAACCTATTGGTTCATATTTAAGTTTGGTGTAAAATTCATTGGCATTCACTCTTGCATTTAACCAAACAAAGTTACAATTTGAAGTTCTCAATGTTTTTTCTGTTTTTAGTATTAGTGCTTTTCCAATTCCTTTTTTTTGAAACTTTTCTAAGACCGCAACACCTCTAATTTGATAGTTAATGCCATTAGTAAAATGAATTCCATTGTTGAGGTAGCATGAAATTACACCAACAATTTTATCTTTTTTGAAAGCTCCTAGATGAAAAGTTTCTTTGAGATCGTCTCCCTTGAAATAACAACTCTCAATCGGACGATCTTTTCGTAAAATAGGATGACGAACACTAAATGTTTGTTGACTTGAAATGGTTTTTATTTCCAAAAAAATTGTCTTTTATGTAAAAATATAAAATAGATACTAAAGGACTTTGATTTTTTTATCATCAAAAACTTTTTTTGTAATTTTTGGTTTTACATTTAGTTATGGATTACCGATTTAAAATAATTTCAAAAAAACACCTATCTATTATTATTCCTTTGATGCAAGAATTTACAGCTAATAGATTTTCTTCTGAACTTCTTTTTTCTCGATTTGAGGAAATGTTTTCTCAAAATTATGAATGTTTGGGGGTTTTTAAAGGAGGTGAACTGATAGGAATATGTGGGCTATGGTTTCAAACAAGACATTATTCGGGAAAAAGTTGTGAGCCTGATCATGTTTTTATTCGACCAAAATATCAAGGTCAAGGCCTTGGTGGTAAAATGTTTAAATTCATAGAGCAATACTGTAAAGAAAAAGGTTGTGAATCTTTGGAACTCAACACCTATGTTGAGAATACTGCTTCACATAAATTTTATTACAACAAAGGATTTAAAATCTTAGGTTATCATTTTTTTAAAGATATCTAAAGAAATACTATCTTAGCTTTTGAAAAGCGAGAGTAGCTCAGTTGGTAGAGCGTCAGCCTTCCAAGCTGAATGTCGCCGGTTCGAACCCGGTCTCTCGCTCTTTTTTTATGTCTTTTTTATTTTTTGAATTACAATTTGATGTAATATTAACTTAAAGTACTTTAACACTAATATTAACATCAAGATCCAAGACTTACAAGATTATTTTTTAATTTTAAGCTATGAAGATAAAGCTTCTTTCAGTAATACTTTTTTGCTCTTTTTTAAATTACGCACAAGAGAGTAGAACGATTTTGAAAGGTCGTTTGTTGTACAGAAACAGCAATGTAATTGCCGCGAATGTAGTCAATAATACGGCTCAGACCAATACCATTACGGACGGAGAAGGTGGTTTCGAGATTGAAGCTCGTGTTGGTGATGAGATTGTTTTTTCTTCTGTACAATATAGAATAAGATCAATAAAGATTACACCAGAAATAATTAAAACCAAACGCCTTGTAGTCTCAATAGAAGAAAGGATAAACATTTTAGATGAAGTCGTAATAGGTCCAGAAAATCAAGAGAAATTTTTGGACATGAAAAAAGAAGAGTTTAAGCGTGTTGATTACACTCAAGATAAATCAACTAAATTAATAAACAGAGCAGCTGATGATCGTCAGTTTGTAAATGGGTTAAATCTGGTTAATGTGGCTAAGTTGCTTGGCGGATTATTGATAAAAAAATCAGATCAACCCGATAAAAAACTAGTTCCAAGTGAAGTGCTACCTTATCTTTTTGAAAACAATTTTTTTAATGAAGATTTAGACCTCAATACTGAGGAAAGACAAGGTTTTTTAGAGCGAATGGATGAAAAATTACCAACCCAAATACTTTTCAAAAAAGGTATGGAATTTGAGCTAATTGACTATTTAGTTAAAGAAAGCAAGCTTTACAAGGAAGAAGTCAGGTGAGAATGAAAAATGTATTCTTTGTTTTTAGTATTCTAATAACAGGATTACTTTATGGACAAAAATTTAAGTTGCTCAGCGGAAAAGTAGATCATTCCGATCTTTCACTTTCAGGAATACATGTTGTTAATCTCTCGCGAGCAAATGCTGTAATAACCGACGCATCAGGTTTTTTTGAGATTTCAGTTCAAGTAGGGGAGCGGATACTTTTTCTGAATACAGTTTAAATCGAAGGAACTGATTGTTAACCAATCGGTTTTCGATTCTGAATTTGTAACGATTTACCTCGAAGCTTTTGTAAATGAACTTGACGAAGTTATCCTAAAACCCCACAATTTATCGGGAAATTTGTCGTCTGACTTATCTAATGCAAAAATCAAAAAAACAATTAATTTTGACGATGTAGGAATACCCGGATATAAAGGAAAACGTAAAGAGCGTATTCCTTCACTTCAAGAAATGGCTCTCAACCTAGCCTTTGCCCAAATTGATATTGAAGCGGTTTACAAGCATATTTCGGGATATTACAAAAAACTAAAGTTAAAAAGAAAACAAGATCAAGAATTTCAAACCCTACTTAAAATAATTCAATTTTATGGACTTTATTTCTTTAAAGAAAATTATGATTTGGAGCAGGAGGAAGTTTATGATTTCGTTTTGAGCTGTAAAGAAAATACACCTTTACTAAGCTTTTTTAATCAAAACAGGCATGAAGAGGTTTTGAAAGCTTTTTCCTCTTACTCAAAAATTTACCAGAATTCGAATGAACAAGAATAAAATTTTCAACCATTTTTTTTGGATCATATTGGTGTTTCCACTGATTAGTTTTACACATGAATATTATGTTTCAATTACCGAAGTTGTTTATGTTTCAGAAAAACAACAGCTTCAATTAACTACTCGGGTTTTTACTGATGATATGGAAGCTTATTTCAATTCCCAGACAAACGAAAACATACAACTCTCACCAGACCATAATCCAATATTAATTGATGCTTTGGTTGAAAGATTTTTTCAAAATAATTTTAAAGTATTTTTCGATAACAACAAATTAGAAATCAGCTATCTTGGAAGACAATACCAAGAAGATCAAATGTTGATTTTTGCAGAAGTTACAGAACTGAGTCCCCCCACGAGCTATAAAATACAAAACACCATTTTGATTCCCTTCAGAACCAAACAGCAAAATATAGTTCGAGTTAAAAAGAATATTACCCAAAAAAGTTTTCTAATGAATGCATCCAAGACTATTTTGAATCAACTTTGGATCAATTGATTGAAAAAAGATTACTTTTAAACTCTTAAAATTAAAAAAACCTATGAAGAGCAATTATTTATTTTTTTCGTTTGCTTTTATTTTTTCTAGCCTTCTCTTTTCACAAGAGGAAACCCCAAAAGCAGTCCAATCGGGACATAAAAACAACAATAATTTCAAACAACTTTACGAAGAATTTTCTACTCCAAATCGGTTTAGAACTGCATCAGGAGCTCCAGGGATTGATTATTATCAGCAGCAGGTAGATTACATAATGAACATTGAATTAGATGATCAAAACAAGAAGTTATACGGTGAGGAAACGATAACTTACACCAACAATTCTCCAGATGAATTATCATATCTTTGGTTACAATTGGATCAGAACATTCGCAAGAAAGATGCCCCAGCTCTAGAAAAAAATACGTCTTCATTTGCTGCAATGGAAAATGTTGAAAGTTTTGTGGAGGAAACTTTCAAAGAGCCCTTTGATGGTGGATTTAATATTCAATATGTTAAAGATTCTAACGGGAAGCCACTGCGCCATGTCATAAATCAAACCATGATGCGTGTTGATTTACCGACCCCCTTGAAAAGCGGACAACAATATGTGTTTTCTGTTAAGTGGTGGTACAACATAAATAACCATGTGATTGATCGGGCACGATCGGGTTATGAATATTTCCCAGAAGACGACAATCGTGTATATGTTATTGCTCAATTTTTTCCGCGATTGGCTGTTTATAATGATGTTGAGGGCTGGCAAAATTATCAGTTTTGGGACAATGGTGAATTTGCTTTAAATTTTGGAAATTACGAGGTCAACATTACGGTGCCAGAAGATCATATTATGGAAGCAACTGGGGAATTGCAAAACCCTAAAGAAGTTCTTTCAAAGGTTGAATTACAACGTTATAAAAAAGCTTTGAATACTTTTGATGAACCCGTTTTAATCGTTAACCAAGAGGAAGCTCAGATAAAAGAAGCAACCAAAGCAACCAAGAAAAGTATCTGGAAATTTAAGGCCCAAAATGTTAGAGACTTTGCTTTTGCATCCTCACGACGATTTATTTGGGATATGATGGCTGTTAAAGTAGGCAACAAAAATGTAATAGCTTCATCACTGTATCCGAAGGAAGGAAATCCTCTATGGGAAGAATATTCGACAAAAGTTGTAGCCCATACATTAAAAGTTTATTCAAAGTATACTTTTGATTATCCTTATCCAAAAGCAGTTTCTGTTCATTCCAAAAATCAAGGAATGGAGTATCCAATGATTTGTTGGAATCATGGAAGACCCAATGAAGATGGAACCTACTCTGACAAGGTTAAATACGGAATGATTAGCGTTATCATTCATGAAGTAGGTCATAATTATTTCCCAATGATTGTCAATTCAGACGAACGACAATGGGGTTGGATGGATGAAGGTCTCGATACTTTTGTACAGTATTTAACCGAACAAGAATTCGAGCCGAATTATCCCTCACGCAGAGGAGATCCTTCAAAAGTCATTCGATACATGTCTGGAGATCAAGATTTCATAAGCCCAATCATGTCCAATCCAGAAAATATATTTCAACTTGGACCAAATGCATATGGTAAACCCGCCACTGCTCTTAATATTTTGAGAGAAACGATAATGGGTGAAGAGCTTTTTGATTATGCTTTTAAAACCTATTCCCAACGCTGGATGTTCAGGCATCCCTCTCCAGAGGACTTCTTTAGAACAATGGAAGATGCCTCAGCAGTTGATTTGGATTGGTTTTGGAGGGGATGGTTCTACTCAACAGATGTTGTTGACATAGGAGTTAAATCATTAAAAAGATTTTATATTTCTTCAAAACCCAGTAAGCAAGTTGATGATGCTGTTTCGGAATATGGAATGACTTCTGATCTACTTCCAGATATGGTTTTTATGATCGATGAAGATTCTGAGTCATTTTCCGAAGAACTAAAGAACAACGAGATGAATTCAGAGGTTCTCAAGAACTACCTGGAAGAGAATAAAGCTACCCTTTCTGGAAAAACATTACCAAAGTATTTCTATGAAATTGAGTTTGAAAAACCTGGAGGTATTGTGATGCCTATTATTGTTGAATATTCTTATGCAGATGGAACAAAAGAGCAGGTAACTTATCCCGTCCAAGTTTGGCGTAAAAACCCTAAATCTGTTACAAAAAGAATTACTTCCAATAAGGAAATTGTTAAAGTAGTAATTGATCCCAAAGCCAAGACAGCTGACGTTAACCTTTCAAATAATAGTTGGCCAAAAGAAGAGATAAAGTCTGATTTTGATAAGTTTAAGGAAGCTGTAAAAGGATAAGAATTTAATAAAATTATCCAATAAATTTAGCTGCATTTTAATTGAAATGTATATTTGTAAAAAAAAACATGTTCACATTCATTAGCGGAGCGGAGATCGTTTTTATATTTTTTATCATACTGTTGATTTTTGGTGCTGATAAAATCCCCACAATTGCAAGAGGGTTAGCTAAAGGCATAACACAAGTTAGAAATGCTACAAACGAAATAAAGACAGAGATTCAAAAATCTGCAGATATTGATCCATCAAAATCCATTTCATCAGAGTTTACCAAAGAAATAGATCAAGTCAAAGAAGATTTTGATAAAATATCAGGTTCAATAAAAAGAAAGCTTTAACGAACACGACTCAAGGTTAAGCCATCTCGAAGGGGAAGTAATACACTTTCTACTCTTGGGTCACTTGCAAGTAATTTATTAAACTTTTGAAGTACTTGAGTGTCTTTGTCATCAGAATCAGCTTTTTGAGTAACTTTCCCACTCCAGAGAACATTGTCTGACAGGATTAGTCCGCCAGAACGTGTTTTTGGAAGAACCAATTCAAAATAATTAAGATAATTGGATTTATCTGCATCCAAAAAAACAAGGTCATAATCATTTTTAAGATTTGGAATAAGGTCTATTGCATTACCAAGGTGCTGATGAATTTGTGTTCCAAAACCAGAACGGTCGAAATACTTTCGCTGAAAATCTAACAATTCTTCATTTTTATCAATGGTATCAATTTCCCCTCCAATCGCCAAACCCTCAGCCAAGCAAAGTGTTGCATATCCAGTGTAGGTCCCAATTTCTAAAATCCTTTTAGGAGTAATTAGTTTTGACAACATGCTTAAAAACCTTCCTTGTAATGTTCCACTAAGCATTCGAGGTAACAATACTTTTTGGTGGGTTTCGCGAGCTAAATCTTTCAAAATTTTAGGTTCACTCTGCGAATTTGCTATGACATAGTCAGCTAATGCTTCGCTTATAAATTCCATTTAATTTACTTTAATTTTTGGGCGTGCATACGGAAATCTTTCAATCAGCTTAGGAATTGCATACCCATCAAGACCGTTTATAGTAACCACACCACCTT
Organism: Candidatus Arcticimaribacter sp.; assembly: GCA_038142965.1. GTDB lineage: Bacteria > Bacteroidota > Bacteroidia > Flavobacteriales > Flavobacteriaceae > Arcticimaribacter. The sequence continues at coordinate 146,397 of JAYQLC010000002.1, forward strand.
TGTCTAACTGAACCCAGCCATCTTCGAGCAGCATATCGTCTTTAATAAAAAGGTGTTCTATTTGACCCACAAGCATCAAAGTATCATTCTCTTTGATGTAATACTCGTTAACATAACTGCAACCCAACTGTAATGGAGCATTTTTTACAAAAGGAGCTTTAATTCCTTCTTTGAATTCTTCTATAAAACATGTTTGGTCAAATTCTGAAATTTCCTCAGGGTACTTGGCTGAAGTATGGTGCGCGTCTTCTATTTGACTTTTATGGATGTGATTGATTGTAAAGAAACCATTGTCTTTTATGTTCTGATATGTATGTCTAGGTACTGTTGTTGGGCGAAGAATAAAACCAATTAAAGCAGGGTTACTTCCTAGGTGAGTAACCGAATTGAAGACGGCAAGATTGGTAATTTCATTTTCAGATTGTGTACCTATTAAATTTGCAGATTTGTATCCAGTACAACTGTTGATCATGTTCAATCTGTAGATAGATGACATTTTTCCGATATCTTCTTTGGAGAAGTGTTTCATTTTTTTTGAAATAAAGATAATTGTTGCATAATTTTTAATTTGAAAAATCTTTAGCTATTGTTCTTATCTTCTACCTTAATAATCTGAAACAACAAAAAACCAACACCAGCAATAAGACAAACTAAGTAAATGAAGTGCTTGTATTTTTCTATTCCTTTGAAAGACCCGTTCAACACAAAGCTGTCAATGATACTTATAAAACCAAAAAGGAAAGCGAGGATAAAAAAAGGTCTGTATTTATTGAAAATGCTTTTCATGAAAAAAGGTTATGATTATTAAGTTCTAAAATACAAAAGATTAACTAAAAATTTTATTTCTTAATAATTATAGTTAATAATTGTTTTATTTTTACAATATGCATTTTAAGAGAGTAAAAGGAATCATTTACGTTTTTTTGTGTTTACTTCAGCTTACTGTGAGCTGTTCGCCTGCATATGAAATTCCTGAAAAATCGGATCAATTTGCAGGTTGGGAAAATGAGGGAAAGATAAACGCTTCCTTCATTGCTTCGGGACGATCGGTTGCTTCTACAAGTAATACTGGATCTCCATCACTTTCAGTAAGTTATATAGCAACTGCCCCTAACGTTGATTCTGTCTTATGGCAATTTCCTGGAGGAAATCCAGTTTCTTCAACTCTGATTCAACAAGACGTAACTTATTCAAATTTTGGGACTTATGATGTTGGTCTTAGGGTTTCCAATTTAGATGATACCGATTATAGATTTTTGGAAAATTATGTTAGACTGTATTATAAAGAAGATTGGTCCTTTGGTGCAGATAGTTGGTCAGTAACGGGAACCACCGCCGTCACAGATTTTGTGCCTTATGTAGATAAGAATGGTTCATCATGGATTTATGTTCCACATACAATCGAAAATGAAGCAAAATGTGTAAAATCTTTTACGGGTTTCCCATCAAACAAACTGGATTTGGAATTTGAATACAAACTTGAACGTATACCAGAATTATATGTAGCCACCAATTATCAAGTAAGTTCTACATCAATAACCGTTTCTGGGACAACTCAAACAACAAATTTCACTCTAACCAATCTAGTAAGTCCAACACAATACGTTGAGGCTACAGCTACACCCACTCCAACAAAATTTACTTCGCCAACAACCTATCCTGGTCAGAGACGTTTAATCTTGAATTACAATAATATTCCTATCTGGACAACTTCTAGGATGACAGAGGGCACGTTTAGAAGAGTAAAATTATCTTTACCCTCTCTAGCAAACTTTAATTTGAGTTATGTAATTTCGGCAAGTACTAAAAACTCATCTGGTGTAATTGAATATCCATTTCGTACAGATATTAGAAACATGACCATTAAATTTAACAACAAATAATAAAAGATATTTCTTTAAATAATTCGTTGAGGATTAAGAATGTTCAGTGGGTCAAATGTTTTTTTAAGAGTTTTCATCATTTCTATTTCTTCTTCTGACCTGCTTGTAAATAAGTACTCTTTTTTGTGTAAACCAATTCCGTGTTCTGCCGATACTGAGCCGCCAATTTCTTTGAGAGGTTTGTAAATAATTGAATTGATAGCGTCTATTATTTCCGCACTGTTTTCTTTTTTCCAATTATAAAATGAATGTTACCATCTGCGACATGTCCAAATGGAAAAACACGTTCAACAAAAGGAAGTTTTTCAAGATCAATAATCATTTGGTCTACGAGGTCTCCAATAAGAGGGATAGGTATGCTGATGTCAAAATGCTGATCATGATTAGCCTGAGCTGCCAAAACAGAAACATCTTCTCTAATTTGCCAAATTGAGTTCAATTCCCGTTCAGATTGAGCCATAACCCCATCCTCTATCAATTCCTCTTCTAGTGCTTGTCCAATAAGCTTCTCGAGGCGGATATAATCCTGTTCTGCTTGACTTCCTAAACTTTCAACAAATACATAGTAGTTGTATTCTTGCCCAATAGGGGTGTAAGGTGAGAGGGTTGAGTTGTCATTGCTTTGTAGGTTCTTTTCCACATCAATTCGAAACCACTTAGTGTTCCTGCCAGGTTTTGCTCCAAGAATTTCAGTAGTTTAACAACATTTTTGTAGTTTTTAATACCAACAACAGCAGAGGAACGGCTAGTTGGAGCTTCGGAAAGCCTTAAAATAACTTTAGTTACAACTCCAAGGGTTCCCTCTGATCCAATGAATAGTTGTTTTAGGTCATAACCTGAATTGTCTTTTATTATTTTTTTAGGGAGGATATAATAGTTCCATCAGCAAGAACTGCTTCAACACCGAGAACCATTTGTCGGGTCATTCCGTACCTAAAAACTCTGAGGCCACCAGCATTAGTAGACACAACACCACCAATTTGAGCCGAACCCTTTGCGCCAAAACTCATGGGTAACAAAAGGTTTTCTGTTTTGGCAGCATCAATAAGATTTTCCAATATTGTTCCTGCTTGTGCAGTTATTGTTCTGCTTTGAGAATCGACTTCTTCTATTGTATTCATTTTATCTAAGGCCAAAACCAACTGATGCTTTTGTGTTTCTGTTCCTCCCACAAGATTGGTAACTCCTCCATGAATTACTACCTCTTGTTTACTGTGATGACATAGCATCATTATTTTCGAAACTTCCTCAGTAGTTTTTGGATAAACAACAGCTAAAGCCTCTAAAGGAATGTCTGTTTTCCAAATGTGAGTAAAACGATTTTTTTCTGCACCAGAATGAAGAATATTATTGGGACCAACTATTTTGATTAAGTTCTCAACTAAATTTTGATTCATTTTTTATTTTTAAAAAGACATTTCATGGACCTCATCTGCAAGGATAAGGTCTCCTTGTGTTGCTTGGATTACTTCCTCAATACTAACTCCAGGAGCAGTTTCACGTAAAATAAATCCGTTTGGTCCAACATCTATAACCGCTAAATTGGTAACAATTTTTTTCACACAATTGACTCCAGTCAATGGAAGGGTACACTTTTTCAACAATTTAGAGATTCCAGCTTTATTGGTATGCATCATGGCTACAATGATATTTTCAGCTGAGGCAACCAAATCCATTGCTCCTCCCATTCCTTTAACCATCTTGCCTGGAATTTTCCAATTGGCAATATCTCCAGTTTGAGAAACCTCCAATGCCCCTAGAATGGTAAGGTCAACGTGTTTTCCTCGGATCATAGCAAAACTAGTAGCAGAATCAAAAAATGAAGCCCCTTTTAGGGTAGTTATTGTCTGTTTACCTGCATTGATAATATCTGCATCTTCTTCTCCCTCAAAAGGAAAAGGCCCCATTCCTAAAACCCCATTTTCACTTTGGAATTCAACATTGATCTCTTTTGGAATGTAATTGGCTACAAGAGTTGGGATCCCAATTCCTAAATTGACATAGTATCCATTTTTCAATTCTTGAGCTATTCGTTGTGCAATACCGTTTTTATCTAAGGCCATAATCTATATTTTGGATCGAACTGTGCGTTGTTCTATTCTTTTTTCATAATCAGTTCCTTCAAAAATTCTTTGCACAAAAATTCCCGAAACATGGATTTCATTTGGATCTAAGGTTCCAACAGGAACCAATTGTTCTACTTCAGCGACCGTAATTTTTGCAGCCCCACACATTATAGGGTTAAAATTTCGAGCACTGCCCTTAAAAATTAAATTTCCAGCAGCATCCCCTTTCCATGCTTTAATAAAACTAAAATCAGCTTCAAAAGCGTTTTCCAACACGTGCATTTTTCCATTAAACTCACGAACTTCTTTTCCTTCGGCAATTTCTGTCCCAAAGCCTGCAGGAGTGAAAAAAGCAGGAATTCCTGCTTGGGCAGCCCTAGCTCGTTCTGCTAAGTTGCCTTGTGGTATCAGTTCCACTTCTAGTTCTCCACTGAGCATTTGTCTCTCAAATTCTTCATTTTCTCCTACATAAGACGCGGTCATTTTTTTGATTTGTTTTTGCTGAAGTAACAAACCCAAACCAAAATCATCAACTCCAGCATTGTTTGAAATACAGCTTAGATTTGTTATTTTCATTCGAACCAATTCAGCGATGGCATTTTCTGGGATTCCACATAAACCAAAGCCACCCAGTAATAAAGTCATATTACTTTTGACTCCTTTCAGAGCCTCTGATACATTGGAAACGGTTTTGTTAATCATACAGCAATTAAATTAAAATATTTTCTAAAGTATGGTGGGGCAGGTTGAATGCATTTGCTATCGGTTCATACACAATTTGACCATTAATTATGTTTAAGCCTTTTGCAAGCCCTATATTAGCTTTACATGCTTTTTTCCATCCTTTGGCTGCAATAACTTTAGCGTAAGGAAGAGTTACATTATTTAAAGCATGTGTAGAAGTGACGGGTACCGCTCCAGGAATATTGGCCACACAATAGTGTAAAATACCGTCTTCAATAAAAGTTGGATTTTCATGAGTAGTTGGAACACAGGTTTCAAAACACCCTCCTTGATCTACAGCTACGTCAACAAGAACAGTTCCTTTTGTCATCTCGCGAAGCATTTTTTTGGTAATTAATTTTGGAGCTTTAGCTCCAGGAACCAAAATTGCTCCAATAATTAAGTCAGCTGTTTTGATAAGTCTCCGTATGGTATCTTCAGATGAAAAAAGTGGAGTTACATTGGGTGGGAGAATTTCAGATAAATAACGAAGTCGATCCATACTTATATCCAAAATTGTTACATCTGCTCCAAGTCCTGCTGCCATTTTAGCAGCTTCGGTTCCAACTACGCCCCCTCCAAGGATAACAACCTTTGCAGGAGGAACTCCCGGTACTCCTCTAATAAAATGCCTTTTCCATGTTGAGGTTTTTCTAGATATTTAGCTCCTTGTTGAACAGACATTCGACCAGCTACCTCGGACATCGGAATCAATAATGGAAGTCTTTTTAAGTGATCTTCTACTGTTTCGTAAGAAATACATATTGCTTTGCGTGCTTGCATACCAAGTGTTAACTCTTCGGAAGAGGCAAAGTGAAAATAAGTGAAAAGAATTTGACCTTCACGAATTAAATCATATTCACTAGGTAAAGGCTCTTTAACTTTTACGATCATTTCACTTTTCCCATAAATTGCCGTTGCATCAGTTAATATTTGAGCGCCCACATCGATGTATTCTTGATCTGTAAAACCACTGCCCAGACCTGCTGAGGTTTCAACATAAACTGTATTGAGATCTTTTACCAGTACTGATACACTGGCCGGAGTGAGACCAACTCTATTTTCATTATTTTTTATTTCTTTGGGTACACCTATTATCATAATTCTGGTAAGTAAATTTTTAATAAATGTAATTATTTTTTTGAATCTAAAACAGTTTTAAACTACTGATTTTAAGAGCTTAATTGTCGGTTCAAGCTTTGGTGTTTTTGCATCAATACATTCGAGGGAAAACTTCTGTTTTTATTGGGTTAAGCTCTTAAAAAAAGTATCTTTGAATATGCCATTAACAAACAACGACATTTTTAAAAAACTTCGTGTAGCTCATAAACTAAAAGACGTTGATATCATAGAGATATGTAAATTGGTAGACTTCAAAGTTTCCAAAGCAGAACTGGGTGCATTTTTTAGAAATGAAAATCACCCAAAGTACATGGAATGTGGCGACCAAATCCTAAGAAATTTTCTAAATGGGTTAGTCATTCACTTAAGAGGACCAAAAAAGTGATGGTTACTTTGTAGAGAAGAATTGTGATACTACATTCAACTTTAAGCCATGTTATGCAAACTTGAGCATCATCACACAAATTGTTGATTTGTATGTTTACAACCTTAATATTTGTTATTGAGTTATTTTTTTTGTTCGAAATTATCACATTGATAATTCTTTCTCTTAAACTAGTTTTTGGTTCATGTGAAATTTCACTTGATCGTATTTTTGTAATGAAATAATATTTAATCTTAAATCCCAATAAAATGAAAACAATTTTATTTTTAGCTCTTTCAACGATTTTATCTATCAACAATATCAACGAAAAAACCGATGAAGTAAGTATTCAACAGATTATTGAAGCTATTGAATCTGAAGACTTTGAATTGGTTGAAAATGCTTTGAAAAATAGAATAATTTCTGCAAATGAAACATTCAACGGGAAAACCTTATTGATTTATGCAGTGATTAGTGACAAAGCTGAAATGATTAACTTGTTGGTTAGATATGGAGCAAATCTCAACACCCCTGCAGACGATGGTTTGACTCCCATGGAATATGCCGAAAAATTAGGTAAAGTTTATGCTAAGGCTGAAATCATAGTCATAACAGCATAGTTGTAGCTAGTCATAGTCTTATAATTTAAAATTTTAAGTTTCGATAATTTCAATTTTTAAATTATAATTTTTTTGAAATCTGGAATTTATTTAAGACTTAGAATTTTATCAAACAGCAATTTTTGACTTAAAGAACTTCCCAAAAGCAAATTTCTTGAGCAAACCCAAAAATAATATTATTGTTTTTCCCTAAAAAAACATGAAGTTAAAATGGAGGGTCTTAGCTATTTAAAATTCTATCAGGATTTCAACTGAATTTACTTGTCGTATACATAATATTTTATGATACCGTCCCTTTACAGCGCAGTATCATACTGTTCTAGCTGTCTCACACTACCAACCATTACAGATTTGAATTTATTACCAAAATAGAGTCGGTATGGTAATGAAAATTTAAAAACATTGCATTTCAACTCTTTATTCCAATGAAAGTTTTATCTGCACCATTTTTTCATACCTTTAAAACATTAAAAAACATTATCAATGAAAACTACCTTCTCTTTTCTGTTTTTGACCATAACATTGCTTTTAAATGCCCAAGATTTTTCTACATCTTGGCTTAAAGAAACTCCCCTCCGAAACATTGGGCCTGGGGGAATGAGTGGAAGAATTACATCAATTGATGTAGTAATTTCAAACCCAAATATTATGTACGTTGGTACTGCTTCAGGCGGTTTATGGAAATCTTCTAGTGGAGGGGTGACATGGAGTCCTATTTTTAATGATCAAGTAACTGCTTCGGTAGGTTCTGTTGCTATTCAACAATCAAATCCAGACGTAATATGGGTTGGAACTGGAGAAGGAAATCCTAGGAATAGTCTTAATGGAGGTTATGGGATTTTTAAATCGATCAACGGAGGTAAGACCTGGAAATCAATGGGATTAGAAAACACTCGTAATATTCATAGAGTAATTATTGATCCCTCAAACCCAAATACTGTTTATGTTGCTGCAATAGGTTCTCCATGGGGTGAGCATCCAGAACGTGGAATTTACAAAACTGTAAATGGAGGGAAGTCATGGAAAAAAATCTTGTATGTAAATGATAAAACTGGAGCAGCGGATTTAGTCATGGACCCCAAAAACCCCAATAAATTGATAGCCGCAATGTGGGAGCACAAAAGAGATCCTTGGTTTTTCAAATCAGGAGGTAAAGGAAGCGGTCTTTATGTGAGTTTTGATGGAGGTGATAATTGGTCAAAAAAACAAAAGAGGATGGCCTTCCTGACGGAGATTTGGGTAGAATAGGACTGGCGATCGCGGCCAACAAAACAAATATTATTTATGCCATTGTTGAGTCAAAGAAAAATGCACTATACAAATCTGAGGATGGTGGCTTCAAGTGGAAAATGGTAAACAACAAGAGTGATATAGGGAATAGACCTTTTTATTACTCGGATATAGCAGTAGATCCTCAAAATGAAAACCGTGTATTTTCTGTATTTACCTATGTTAATGTATCACAAGATGGCGGAAAAAATTTCAGTCAATTGATGCCAGCTTATGGAGTTGATAATGGTGTTCATCCAGATCATCACGCTTGGTGGATTCACCCCAATGATGGGTCTTTTATGATTGATGGAAATGATGGTGGACTTAATATTACAAAGGATGGAGGGAAAACATGGCGTTTTATTGGAAATATACCAGTTGCTCAATTTTATCATATTAGTGTTGATAATGAATACCCATACAATGTTTACGGAGGAATGCAAGATAATGGCTCTTGGAGGGGACCTGCTTACGTGTGGAAAGTTCAAGGAATTAGAAATTCTTATTGGCAAGAAATTGCATTTGGAGACGGTTTTGATGTTGTTCCAGACCGAGACGATTCGCGATATGGCTATGCAATGAGTCAACAAGGATATGTTTCGCGTTATGATTGGAAAACGGGAAATAATTACATTGTACGTCCAACCCACCCAGATCCAAATACAAAACTTAGATTCAATTGGAATGCAGCGATTGGTCAAGATCCTTTTGACAACAGCACAGTTTATTTTGGAAGTCAATTTGTACATAAAAGCAATGATAAGGGTTTGACATGGTCAATGATTTCTCCCGATTTGACAACTAATGACCCTCAAAAACAAAAACAAAGTGAAAGTGGAGGACTAACATTAGATGCAACAGGTGCGGAAAATTACTGTACTCTTTTGGTTATTGAACCTTCTCCAGTAGAAAAAAACATGCTGTGGGTAGCATCTGATGACGGTCGTGTACATTTTACTCAAAATGGCGGAGAATCTTGGAGTGAAGTAACAAAAAACATAAAAGGTCTTCCAAAAGGAAGCTGGATAACTCAAATAAAAGCATCTCAGAATAACAAAGGAGAAGCACTACTGGTTGCAAATGACTACAGAAGATTTAATTTTAAACCCTATGCATATAGAACAGTTAATTACGGTAAATCTTGGGAGCGAATTGTTGATCAATCAGATACCAAGAGTTATGCATTGAGTATTATTGAGGATCCTGTCAACCCAAATCTAATGTTTTTAGGAACAGATGATGGACTTTATCTTTCTTTAAATGCTGGAAAAAGATGGAGTAAGTTTGATCCAGAAGTATTTCCAACAGTATCCGTCAAGGATTTAGTAATTCAACCTCGTGAACAAGATCTAATTGTAGGGACCTTTGGAAGAGCAGCCTGGGTACTTGACGATATTAGATCTTTAAGGGCCTTGGCTTCAAAACCAGATTTAGTTTCTAAAAAAGTTTACCTTTTTGAACCACCCACGGCTTATTTGGCAGCATATCAACAACCAACCGGGAGTCGTTTTGGAGCAGATGCAATGTATCATGGGACAAACCGAAAATACGGAGCAATGATGACCTATTATGTGAATCCAACTACTGAAAAAGATTCAGACAAAGAAAACAATAAAGAAGAAAAGGTTGAAGAGAAAGCAACAAAGGATTCACTTAAACTCACAATATATGATGGAGATCGCTTAATTAGAACTTTAAAGAAAAAATTACCCAAGGAAAAAGGTTTCTATCGCTGGTATTGGTATTTAGATGAGAAGGGGGTTCCGAGACCAAGAAGAAAACCTAGAAAATCAAAAACAGAGCCTTCAGGTGTTTCAGTTATACCAGGTACTTACCGCGTAGTATTAGAATATGGTTCAGATCAAAACGAGCAACAAATTGTTGTAAAATCAGATCCAAGAATTCAAGATTATCCAGGAAATTCTGAATCTGTTTATGGCGCATCAAAAAAGTTAGAGGGTTTTATGTCAAAAGCGACTGAATCTGTAAAACAGCTTACTGAGAGTAAACAAGTCCTTATGGATTACCAAAAGCTTTTTAAAGAAAATAAAACAGAATCCGTAAAGGAACTGACCAAAGAAATGAAAGCTCAAACCAAAGTATTGGATTCTCTAATTTCACTTTACATCGGAAAAGAAGATAAGCGCCAAGGGATTATTCGTAATCCAGAGAGCACCGTTATGACTAGAATAGGGACAGCATCCCGATATATTAGGAGTCGAAATCAAGGAATTACTGCAACTGAGGAAAAACTACTTCAACATGCGAAGGATGAACTAGATACTGCACTTGAAAAAACGAATACGTATTTTAAAGAAGTCTGGCCTTCTTTAAGAACTCAAATTGAAGATTTAGATTCTTCACGTTTCAAGGAAATAAAACTAATTGATTTACAATAGATTACAAGTAGTTTTTGAGAACTTCTAAAGTGATTCCTCGAGATCCTTTGATGAAAATAGTTTTGTTTTGGAAGTTGGTTTTCTGGAGATAAGGTATTACTTCATTAGGACTCAAAAACTTTTTAATATTTAGAGCTGTAGACTTTGTTTTTTTGAATTCAGGTCCTACCAGAAGGATTTGATCAATTTCTTTAGATTCAATAAAATCAACAATTTCTTGATGCTCTTGTTCTGAGAAATTACCTAATTCAAGCATATCACCTAAAATTAAAAGCCGCCCCTTTTTTTCAGTTTCTAAGAATGATTCAAGAGCAGCTCTCATACTGCTGGGGTTTGCATTGTAAGCATCAAGAACTAATGTATTGGAATCTGTTTCACACCATTGTGAACGATTGTTACTGGGGACATATTTTTTGATCCCCTTTTTGATTTTTTCTAAAGAAACTTTAAAATAAAAGCCGAAGGCAGCAGCAGCAGCAATATTGCTAAAATTAAAATCCCCTTTTAACCCGCTTTTGATTTCCATTCCATCAACTTCAATACTTATATTCTTATGGAGACCTATGGGTTTATTTTTAATCTGTAAATCAACTTTATTTGATTGTCCGAAAGAAAAAGTCTTTTGTTTTTTTGTAAGATTTGATTGCTTCTGGTCCTCTTGGTTGATTAGGGCAATACCTTTATTTTTCTTAAGAAAATGGTAGAGTTCTGATTTCCCTTTGACAACACCTTCTAGACTTCCAAATCCCTCGAGGTGAGCTTTTCCAAAGTTAGTGATGTAGCCCAATGTAGGCTGAGCTAATTCACACAAAAAAGCAATTTCATCAAGATGATTGGCTCCCATTTCAATCAGTGCAACTTCGGTCTTAGTATTGATGTTTAATAGAGTTAGGGGAACACCAATATGATTATTTAAATTACCAGCTGTAGCAGTGGTTTCGTATTGTTGAGATAAAACACTGTTGATAAGTTCTTTGGTTGTTGTTTTTCCATTCGATCCTGTGAGTCCAATTACGGGAATAGAAAATTGGATTCGATGGTAATGAGCCAATTTTTGCAAACTTTCTAGACTGTCTTGAACCAATAAATAGGAATGGTTGTTTTTTAGATGTTTTGGTTCATCAACTACTACATACATGGCACCTTTTGTAAGAGCTTCCTCCGCAAACGTATTGCCATCAAAATTCTCTCCTTTCAGGCAAAAGAAAAGACACCCTTTTTTGATTTTCCGGGTATCTGTAGCTACACCAGTGGAGCCAAGGAAATAAGCATAAAGTTTTTCTATTTGCATAAATAAAAAAAGGCATTTATAAAATGCCTTTTAAATGGATTAACCTTTTCGTTTGTGTCGAGCTGTTTTCTTGACTTTGCTTTTCGAACCCAATCGGGACATTGCACATCTAAAGCCGATGTAATCTGTTGCAATGTATTGTGGTAAATATCTTCTTTGAGCAGGATCAAGCCAGTAAGCTCTATCTTTCCATGAACCTCCTTTGTAAACACGAACTTCGTCAGTAATTAATGAAGTTCTTTTTGAAGATTTATCTTTAGTACGAACTAAATTACCTTCTTCATCCAATCTTATTTTAGGGTGTGTTGGTGCGTCGTACATTGCACTGGATTCTGGACGTGTATCTGAATCTTCTTCATCGTCATCTCCACCAAATCGAGCAAACAACCTTGTGGATTCAATATCACCATCTCTAAAGTTTCTGTTATCACTCTCAGTGAAGTTTTGTCTTAGAAAAGTTTCTTCTTCGTCTATACTGATTTTTTCTAGTTGGCCAGGGAGTCTTTTCAGTAGTACTTTTCCATTAGGTAATGTATCGTATACCAATTGATCTGGAGAAATAACTTGCGCTCTTCCGTCTTCGTCAATAACGTCCTTAAGGTAAACATTACCCCTGTAGTAGTTAAAGTCACTTGCTTCATCATCAACTATTGGTCGATAGACATCTGCAACCCATTCGGCAACATTTCCTGCCATATCATAAATTCCAAAGTCATTTGGAGGATATGCCTTTACTTGTATTGTAATATCTGCTCCATCATCAGACCAGCCTGCAATTCCACCGTAGTCTCCTTTTCCAAGTTTGAAGTTTGCTAATTGATCTCCTTCAGATCTTCTTTCTTCTGAACGAGTGTATTCTCCTGACCAAGGGTATTTTTTCTTTCCTCTGTATGCATTGTATTCTCTATCACCAACCAATGCTAATGCAGCATATTCCCATTCGGTTTCGGTGGGGAGTCTGTATGAAGGTAAGAGAATTCCTTTATCTACTCCAGCATAAACATTAACTTCAGTTGTATCTTTTTGAATACGACCATTTTTTCCAACTAAACTATCTATTTTTCCTCCATAAGTAGTTTCAGGCCTTTTCAAATATGCACCTGTACTGAATGTACTGTTGGCATCAACTTCTGAATAACGAACGTCATCTTGGATATATGCCTCACGCTCTAAAATATATTCATTAACCCGGTCTGTTCTCCATTCTGCAAATTGTACAGCTTGTAGCCAATTGACTCCAACTACTGGGTATTCAGCATATGCTGGATGACGAAGATAATTAGAAGTTAATTCTTCAACATACCCTAACTGATTTCTCCAAACCAAAGTATCGGGGAGAGCTCCATTGTATAATTGTTTAAATTGTCTTTGATCTTGAGGGAAAACAAGTGTAATCCAATCTAAATATTCCAAATACATCAAATTGGTAACCTCTGTTTCGTCGATATAAAAAGACATGACGTGTTGTTTGTTTGGAGTGTTATTCCAATCGTGCATCACGTCGTCTTGTACTTGTCCTTTGGTGAAAGTACCTCCTTCAACAAAAACGAGTCCAGGACCAGTTTCTTGATCTTCAAATTCTACATTATACTGAAAACCACCTTTTTTGGAATTGATGTCCCAACCTGTTGCTCTGGATTGGTTATTCTTGCCACACGAAGTGAGAATCAAAGCTGTAAAAGCTAAAAGGATAAAATTTTTGATTAATAATTTAATTCTCATAATATTATAAAAGTAATGTTTTTACTTATACGTTGCAATATACAAAATCTGGTGCTTAACTCCGTTTTAATAGGAACATAGAACTAGATTCTAATGTTATTAACGTACATTTTTTTAGATTATTATCCATTGCCTATTCCTTGTTTAAATTTTTAAGAAACAAGCACATAAGATTTTTAAATTTAGTACGTTATATAAATATCATGTGCAACATTAAACACTTTTTTGTCGTATATATTGTAGTATTTTTTTCTTTTCTCAGGTAAATTAATAGCACAAGAAAAAATTATAATAACAGGTGTACCTTTTTTACTAATTACACCTGATGCAAGAGCAGCAGCAATGGGAGAACAGGGAGTAGCAACTTCTGCTGATGCCTTTTCGCAACAATGGAACCCTTCGAAATATGTTTTTTCTGAAAAGAAATCGGGATTTGGTATCAGCTACACTCCATATTTAAGTAAATTGGTAAATGATATTTTCTTGGGCAACATTACCTATTTCAGTAAGAATACAGATAGAAGTGCATGGGCAATGAGTTTTAAATACTTTAGTTTAGGTGATATTGTTCTAAATGATTTGGTCGCAGGTACAATTATTGAACAAGGAATAGAACGCCCAAACGAGCTTACTTTAGATTTTTCCTATTCACTTTTACTTAACACAAAATATTCCATGGCTGTTGCCGCTCGATTTATTCGTTCAGATTTAAAGATCTCCTCAGATTTAGATGCTACTTCTGCAAATACTTTGGGTGTTGACATAGCCGGTTTTTACAGAAGTGATTTGTTTGATTTTGCGAAAAAAAAAGCGCGATTAAGAATAGGGTTCAACATTTCAAATATTGGTCCACGACTGAAGTATGATGAAGGAGGACAAAAAAACTTTATTCCCACAAATCTTAAATTAGGATCGGGATTAAACATGCATCTTGATTCAAATAACAAAATCTCACTCAATATAGAATTTAATAAGTTATTGGTTCCATCTCCAGTTCCTGTCATAAATGAAAATACAGGAAAAATTGATCGATATGAACAACCAGACATTAGTTTTTTGTCAGGTATATTTGAGTCGTTTAGTGATGCGCCAGATGGCTACAAGGAGGAATTAAAAGAAATAACTTGGGGTATTGGATCTGAATACAATTTCCAGGATGCTTTTGCTTTAAGGGCAGGATATTTCAATGAAAGTCTAGAGAAAGGATCTCGACGATATTTTACTTTAGGCACAGGTTTTTCTCTGAATTTTGCTGATATTGACATTTCATACCTTTTTTCTACTTCAAGGGTCAGAAGCCCATTAGAAAACACGCTTCGTTTTTCCATGACGTTTAATATGGATAATCCACAATTAGCAAATGAAGAAGACTAAGGTTTTATTACTTTTTTGATAATCCCATAGTTTTTATTTGTTTATTGAGATTTTATTAACAATTTAGAACAATAAGCGCATTTTTCTCTTTAAAAAAATCAATTAAATATTGTAATTTTACGCCCACAATAAAATATTTTGAAAAGCCACAACTGATGAAGAAAATAACGAAACAGACTTACATTGATTGGTATTCGAACATGCTTTTTTGGAGAAAGTTTGAAGATAAATTAGCTGCAGTTTACATTCAACAAAAGGTCAGAGGTTTTCTACATTTATACAATGGTCAAGAAGCAATTTTAGCGGGTTCACTCCATGCAATGCAGTTAGGAAAAGATCGAATGATTACTGCTTACAGGAATCATGTCCAACCCATAGGTATGGGAGTAGATCCTAAACGAGTGATGGCTGAATTGTATGGAAAATCTACAGGGACATCTGGAGGTCTTGGTGGTTCTATGCATATTTTTTCAAAAGAGTTCAAATTTCATGGTGGACACGGAATTGTAGGAGGTCAAATTCCTCTAGGTGCAGGAATGGCATTTGGAGATAAATACAACAATACAGGTGGCGTAACCCTCTGTTTTATGGGAGATGGAGCCGTACGTCAAGGATCTCTTCACGAAACCTTAAACCTAGCAACTCTCTGGAAACTTCCCGTAGTTTTTGTTGTTGAAAATAATGGATATGCAATGGGAACCTCAGTTTCTAGAACTGCTAGTCATGAAGATATTTGGAAATTAGGACTTGGATATGAAATGCCTTGTGGCCCAGTTGACGGAATGGATCCAGTGGCAGTTGCAAAAGCTATGGATGAAGCGATTAAGTTCGCTCGGGATGGTAAAGGGCCTTCGTTTTTAGAAATGAAAACCTACAGATATCGTGGTCATTCCATGTCGGATGCCCAAAAATATCGAACGAAGGAAGAGGTTGAAGAGTACAAAAAAATAGATCCAATCACTCAAATTAAAGATATCATACTCAAGAAAAAATATGCTACTCAGTCTGATTTAGATACTATCGATAAAGATGTTAAAGAACGCGTATTAGAATGCGAGAAATTCGCTGAGGAGTCACCATATCCTGAGAAATCACTGATGTACGATGCAGTTTATGAGCAAGAAGATTATCCATTTATTAAACACAAATTAAGTTAGATATGGCAGAAATTATAAACATGCCTCGTTTAAGTGACACTATGGAAGAAGGAACTGTCGCAACTTGGTTTAAAAAAGTCGGAGATACCGTAAATGAAGGAGATATTCTTGCGGAAATTGAAACAGACAAAGCTACAATGGAATTCGAAGCATTCTATTCTGGCGAATTATTACATATTGGAATTCAAGAGGGAGGTACTGCTCCTGTGGATACTTTGTTGGCTATTATTGGAGAAAAAGGGGAAGATATTTCTTCTTATCTAAATGACTCAACTCAAGATGGCTCAACTCAAGATGGTTCAACTCAAGAAAATGAAGAACAAGTAGAAACAGAAAAAGCTAAAACAGAAACTTCAAAAATAGCAGCCATGCCTGATAATGTAGAAATCATCACCATGCCGAGATTGAGTGATACAATGGAAGAAGGGACAGTTGCTAGTTGGATGAAGAAAGTTGGTGACACCGTTTCTGAGGGCGATATTCTTGCGGAAATAGAAACGGATAAGGCAACTATGGAGTTTGAATCTTTTTACAACGGAACACTCCTGCACATTGGAATCCAAGAAGGAGAATCTGCTGCAGTTGATAGTGTTTTAGCAATTATTGGAGATAAAGACGCTGATTTGGAAGCAGCAATAGCAGCATCCACCAAAGCTACTTCAAGCGCTAAAAATGAAGCTACTCCTATCAAAAAAGAACAAGTAGTTGCTCCCGAACTCATTGTAGAAAAGACGCTACATGTAACTTCAACGCCTCAAACTGCTAATTCTAACAATGGAAGAATAATTGCTTCTCCTCTAGCAAAAAAACTAGCAATAGATAAAGGAATTGATATAGCTAGTGTTGTTGGATCGGGTGACGGAGGAAGAATAATAAAACGTGATATTGAAAATCACCAACCCTCTCAAGGTGGGGGGTAAAACCTTTTGTTCCTTCTGGTGTAGAGTCTGTTGAAGAGATGGCTAATAGTCAAATGCGTAAAACCATTGCCAAGCGTCTGGCAGCTTCAAAATTTACTGCCCCTCACTATTACTTGGGAGTAGAATTTGACATGGATAACGCGATTGCTTTTAGGAATCAATTTAATTCAATTCCGGACACCAAAATATCTTTCAATGATATTGTAGTGAAGGCAACTGCCTTGGCACTAAAGCAGCATCCACAAGTAAATTCAAGATGGTATGACGATAAAATTGTAAAACACAATCACGTTCACATGGGTGTTGCAGTAGCTGTAGAAGATGGATTAGTTGTCCCAGTTGTTAAGTTTGCTGACGAACAATCCTTACCTCAAATAGGTGCTCAAGTAAAAGATTATGCTATTCGAGCTAGAGATAAGAAACTAACTCCTGTCGAAATGGAAGGAAGTACATTTACAATTTCCAATTTAGGGATGTTCGGGATTCAAGAATTTACATCAATAATTAACCAACCCAATTCATCCATTTTATCTGTCGGGGCAATAATACAAAAGCCTGTAGTTAAAGAAGGTCAGATTGTTATAGGTAATACAATGAAACTTACCCTAGCCTGTGATCATCGATCAGTTGATGGAGCAACAGGATCAAAATTCTTGCAAACCTTACAACAGTTCATTGAGAATCCAATTACGATGTTGTTGTAACACTAAAACAAATCATTTTAAACCCGCAGTTAGGCGGGTTTTTTTATATTTAACTTTGTTAATAAAGCTTAATTTAAAAAATCTTGAAAAAAAAATATTATAATAACAGGAGCTGGAAGAGGGATTGGTCAGGCAACTGCTGTTCTTGCTGCTTCTCGTGGAATTCAAGTTTATGCAATTTCCAGGAATATTCAAAATTTAAAAGGGATTGAAAACATTCATGCATTCTCGGTAGATCTTGCCGATCAGAATGCGATAACCACTTTTTGCAATCAATTATCTGCTAAAAACATAAGTATTGATGTTTTGATTAATAACGCCGGAAAACTTGAAAACATTCCATTCAAAAATTCAACCCTTGATGTTTTGAGTCTGTTTATAAGGTAAATGTTTTTGGATTGGCAGAATTGACCCGACAACTTCTTCCACAAATTAGTTCAAAAGGACACGTGGTTAACATAAGTAGTATGGGGGGATTCAAGGAAGCTCAAAATTTCCGGGACTAGCCGCCTACAGTAGTAGTAAAGGAGCAGTAATTACACTTACCGAATTATTGGCAGAAGAATTTAAAGACAAAGGACCTGCGTTCAATGCACTTGCTTTTGGAGCAGTTCAAACAGAAATGTTAGAGGAAGCTTTCCCTGGTTATCAAGCTCCGTTGAGTGCGAGTCAAATGGGCGATTATGTATTAAATTTCGCCTTAAATGGACATCAGTTTTACAATGGGAAAGTCTTGCCAGTCTCCTCAGGAACACCATAGTATTAAAACTAAATGATGGACGTTTTTTCATACATTCCTTCCAAAGCCAAAACAAAGGTAAAGGAGTATCTATCTCTTTGGAAAGTCGACATAAAAATTGTTTCCAAAAGGAAAACCAAGCATGGAGATTACCGTAAAACAAAATATGGGAGCCATCAAATAACAATTAATGAGGGGTCAAATCCCTATCGTTTTTTAATCACTTTGATTCACGAATTAGCTCATTTTGTAGCTTTTCAGAAATTTGGATATCGAATCAAACCGCACGGAAAAGAATGGAAAACAAGCTTTCAGAAATTAATGTTACCCTTAATTCACCCAGAAATTTTTCCAGAAAATTTATTAAAAGCAGTTGCCTTACACTTTAAAAGTCCAAAAGCAAGTAGTGATACTGATTTTAATTTGGCAATGGCACTAAGTGAATTTGACCCAATTAGTAATAAAACCTATATCTTTGAATTAGAAGAAGGCACGTTTTTTTCGATAGCAGACGGCAGAAAATTTAGATTAGAGAAGAGGCGTGTCAAACGTTTTGAATGCCAAGAAATTTCAACACAAAAAAAATATATTTTTAGCCCACATGCTGAGGTGAAAGAGATTAATGAATTAAATGAAAATGACATCTAATAATTACGCAGTTGTAATGGCGGGAGGAGTAGGTTCACGATTTTGGCCAAAAAGCAGAAAAAAATTGCCGAAACAATTTCAAGACTTTATGGGTAGTGGAAAATCACTACTCCAACATACAGTCAATCGGTTATTGCCATCAATTCCTTTAGATCAAATTTTTATTTTAACGCATGTTGATTACAAAAGTTTAGTGCAAGATCAATTACGAAGTTTTAAAGAAAGTCAACTTATCCTTGAGCCTCATATGCGTAACACTGCCCCATGTTTACTGTTTGCCTCTCTCAAAATTCAAAAAATGAATCCTGAAGCCCAGATTTTAGTTGCCCCCAGTGATCATTGGATTAGTAACCCATCGGTGTTTACAGAGGATCTAAATAAAGCATTTGATTATTCCTCTGAAAAGGAAGAGTTGATAACTTTTGGAATTCATCCAAAACAACCCAATACAGGTTACGGCTACCTCAAGGTTTCAGATCCTAGCAAATCCATATCTAAGGTTTTAGAGTTTACAGAAAAACCTTCTTTGTCGTTGGCTCAACAGTTTTTGAACTCTGGAAATTATTTATGGAATTCTGGCATTTTTGTATGGAGTGCAAAGACCATAGTTAAAGCTTTTCAAAGTAAAGAGGCCAAAATGTATGACGTTTTCAGCGAAGGAATCGATATGCTTAATACTGCTATGGAACAAGAATTCATGAATGATAATTATAAAAAAGCAGAGAATATTTCTATTGATTATGCCATAATGGAGCGTTCAGATAATGTATCTGTGGTTAAAGCCAAATTTAATTGGAATGACCTAGGAACTTGGAGTGCTTTGTACGATCAAATAGATAAAGATGGTGACGATAATGCAGCTTTAAATGTTATTCCTCATTTTGAAAAAGCTAGAGGGAATATGGTTTTTTCAAACTCAAAAAAACTAGTTGTACTAAAGGGACTGGAGGACTACATAGTGGTTGATGATGAGGACGTTTTGATGATTTATCCTAGAAAAAATGATCAGGAAATAAAGTTGTTATTGAATGACATAAAGTCCAAATATGGAAATCAATTTGATTGATCACTTGGATTCCTCTAAATATAATTTTCGAATTTTTTTAAGCATTTCTGAAGAGTATACAAATTTGGTTATTGCTTCATTATCGGTTTTAAAAATCTCCTGATTGTTTCCTTCCCATTTTTTTTGACCATCTTCTAGAAAAACAATTTTTTCTCCAATCTCCATAACAGAGTTCATGTCATGAGTATTGATTACGGTTGTGATTTGATATTCTTGTGTGATTTCTTGAATCAGGTTATCAATTAAAATTGCCGTCTTTGGATCTAGACCTGAATTAGGTTCATCACAGAATAAATATTTTGGATTCATAACAATTGCTCTTGCAATAGCTACTCTTTTTCATCCCGCCAGAAATTTCCGAAGGAAGCTTTTCATTTGCATTGACAAGGTTTACACGGTCAATTACAATATTAGCTCGATCTCTTATTTCCTCATAGGATGAGTTTGTAAACATTTTCATTGGGAACATAATATTTTCCTCCACAGTCATTGAGTCAAAAAGAGCGCTTCCTTGGAAAACCATTCCAATTTCTTGTCTCAATAGGGCTCGAGTCTGAAGATTCATATTACTTAAAGGAGTTTTTTCAAAAATAATATCACCTTGATCAGCATCAAAAATACCCAAAATACATTTGAGGAACACTGTTTTTCCAGATCCACTTTTTCCAATAATCAGATTGGTTTTCCCCTTTTCAAATGTGGCATTAATACCCTTTAGAACGGGAATTCGTTCAAATGATTTCGTTAAGTTTTTGACTTGAATCATTTAAGTAAGTAAAAGATTAGTTACAATTGTATTCGCAATGATTATGGCTACACTGGTCCAAACAAATGATATTGTGCTGGCCTTACCAACTTCTAACGCACCACCCTTCATAAAATAACCGTGGTAAGCCGGTATTGTAGCCAAGAGCATGGCAAACAAAAAGTTTTGATAAAAGCATATGCTACATGAAAAGGTTTAAAATCTAATTGGAGCCCTTCCACAAAATCTGCATGTGAGGAAAACCCACCAGTGACACAAGCGATGTAACCTCCCAGAATACCAAGTGACATTGAGAATGTTATGAGAAAAGGGAAAAGAGTTAAAGCTATTATTTTTGGAAAAATCAAATAATTATAAGCATTTACACCCATAACTTCTAGAGCATCTATTTGCTCAGTAACTCGCATGGTACCTAGACTTGAGGTTATGAACGAACCTGCTTTTCCAGCCATAATAATTGAAATAAAAGTTGGAGCAAATTCAAGAATAATGGATTGTCTTGTTGCAAAACCAACCAAGTAACCAGGTAGTAAAGGGTTGTCTGTGTTGATGGCAGTCTGAATCGCTACAACGCCTCCAACAAAAAATGAAATAAAAGCAACAATTCCAAGGGAACCAATGATCAAGTCATCGATTTCTCTGAGGATTAAATTTTTAAGAATATTCCATTTAGTGAATTTCCCAAAAGTTTTTTGGATCATTAAGGCATATTGTCCAATATGGGTCAAAAGTTTCATTATCATAAAAATACACAAAACTTAAAAAATTAAACCCTTAAAAGTAATTTAGGTTTAATTATTATCAATCTAATCAAATCTGATAGGTAATTGCATTGATATTCATTCCAGCTCCTACACTTGCAAATAATATGACATCACCTTCAGTTAAATGATGTCCTTCCTTTTCATCATTGAGTACTTGATCGAAAAGTGTAGGTATTGTTGCTACGGAACTGTTTCCGTAGAATTCAATATTCATGGGGAGTACTGATTCCGGAACCTTTTTTGTAAAGCCTGTAAAAACGTTTAACAATAGCCTCATCCATTTTTTCGTTAGCCTGATGAATAAAAATTTTTTTAAGTCTTGAATATCAACTCCAGATTGATTTAAACAGGATTTCATAGCTTCTGGCACATGTGATAAGGCAAACTCGTAAACTTTTCTGCCTTGCATTTTGATGAATAGATCCTTATTATCTTGTTCATAAGATTCTCCAAAAAATAAAATATCAACCTCACCATTATCAGTATAGGTTACAGTTTCATGCGAAAGTATACCTCCAGACATGTTAGAGCCTTCAACAAGTGTTGCTCCAGCTCCATCAGCAAAAATCATTGAATCACGATCACGAATATCCACAACACGAGAAAGGGTTTCGGCTCCAATGACTAAGCATTTTTTTGCCATACCTGACATGATAAAAGATTTAGCTTGGATAACGGCTTCGATCCAACCTGGACATCCAAAAAGTATATCATAAGCTACACATTTAGGATTTTTAATATTTAGTAAAGATTTTACTTTTGAAGCAACACTTGGTAAGGGATTTGATTGCTTAAGTCCATGCGCAGTATCACCGAAATTGTGGGCTACAATGATGTAGTCAATTGTTTCTTGATCCGTCCCAGAATCTATTATGGCTTTTTTGCAGCTTTGGCAGCTAAATCAGATGAGTTTTCACCTTGTGCTGCATAACGACGTTCTTTGATTCCAGTAATCGAGCTGAATTTTTCAATAATTTCTTTATTCTCAATTTCAAATGGGGTTCCATCATTTGTCAAAAAGGAGTGATTTAAGAAATCGTTGTTTTTTTGAATATGATTTGGAACATAACTTCCTGTACCTGTGATTTTTATATTCATCAGCTTGATTGTCTAAACAAATTTAATAAAGAGAACAGCTGATTGCTGGAGTTACAAAAAAATTACACGAAGCCCAAAAACATTTTTTTAGTGAATTAAAAATCAGTTTTCTTATATAAAAAGCTGATAATTATATTTCTAAATACTCTTCTATTGGGGTACAACTACATATTAAATTACGATCTCCAAAGGCTTCATCTACTCTTCTTACCGATGGCCAGAATTTATTTTCTTGCACAAATTCTAGAGGGTATAAGGCTTTCTGCCTACTGTAACTTAGCTTCCAACTATCGGAGGTAGCCATTTGTAGTGTATGTGGTGCATTTTTTAAAATACTGTGTTCGTCATGAATTTCTTGATCATGAATTTCACTTGCTATGGAAATCATAGCGTCACAAAAACGATCAATTTCTGCTATATTTTCACTCTCAGTAGGTTCAATCATCATTGTTCCAGCAACTGGAAAAGAAACTGTAGGAGCATGAAAACCGTAATCCATAAGTCTTTTGGCAACATCTACTACTTCAATACCTTTTGACTTGAAAGGTCTAAGATCAATAATCATCTCATGGGCTGTTCTTCCTTTCTCACCTAAATACAAAATTGGATAGCTATCCTCCAGTCTTGATTTTATGTAGTTAGCATTCAAAATCGCAATTTCAGTAGCTTTTTTAAGACCTTTTCCACCTAGCATTTTGATGTATCCATATGAAATTAGACAAACTAAAGCAGATCCCCACGGGGCTCCAGAAATTGAGCTAATTGGACTTACACCACCAGTTTTTATTATGGGATTAGAAGGTAAAAAGGGAGCCAAATGTTCTGCAACACAAATGGGACCAACCCCAGGGCCTCCGCCTCCATGGGGTATTGCGAAAGTTTTGTGTAAGTTTAAGTGGCATACATCAGCTCCAATAATTGCTGGACTTGTAACCCCAACTTGTGCATTCATATTGGCACCATCCATGTACACTTGCCCTCCATTATAATGTATTAATTGTGTCATTTTCCGAATATTAGATTCAAAAACTCCATGTGTAGAAGGGTAGGTTACCATCAAAGCAGCAAGGTTATCTTTGTGTTCATTTACTTTATTTGAAAAATCAAGCCAATCGATATTACCAATTTCATCTGTGGCAGTAACAATTACTTTCATTCCTGCCATCACTGCAGAAGCTGGGTTTGTTCCGTGAGCAGAGGCTGGGATGATGCAAATGTTTCGGTGATGGTCTCCTCTTGACGCATGATAGGCCCTAATAACCATTAGACCAGCATATTCACCCTGAGCTCCAGAGTTGGGTTGAAGCGATGTAGCATAAAATCCAGTTATTTCATTCAATTGTTGCTCTAGTTCACTCAAAATTTGCTGGTATCCCCCTGCCTGATCAAGAGGAACAAATGGATGAAGACCATTCCATTGAGGCCAGCTCAATGGTAACATTTCACTGGCAGCATTGAGTTTCATCGTACACGATCCAAGTGAAATCATGGAATGATTGAGTGCTAAATCTTTTTTTTCTAGGCGTTTGATGTAGCGCATCAAACTCGTTTCAGAGTGATAAGAATTGAAAATAGGATGGGTTAAAAAAGAAGTTTTTCTTTTTAAATTTTTTGGAATTCTTGACTCTAATTCTCCTAGATTTGAAGAACTTTTCAATTCGGCGAATCTTTCAAAAACACGCACTAGTTTATTGAAACTTTCTCAGTTGTAGTCTCATTAAATGCGACTACCACGTATTTGTCATCAACAGCCAATAAATTGATGGCATTTTCTTCGGCAAGTTTCAAGAGCTTTGGCGCGTCTACTTTTATGAGAAGGGTATCAAAATAGTTTGTGTTAATTTGTTCAATCGAAAGTTCTTTTAAGATGGCTTCAAATCGAACAGCATTTTTATGGATTTTATCTGCAATACTTTTCAATCCTTGGGGTCCGTGGTAAACGGCATACATTCCTGCCATAACAGCAAGTAAAACCTGAGCGGTACAGATATTGGAGGTAGCTTTGTCACGCTTTATGTGCTGTTCTCTTGTTTGGAGAGCCATCCTTAGGGCAGGAGCACCATCAAGATCTCTAGTTTGTCCGATTATTCTTCCTGGGATATTTCTTTTGTAAGCTTCGAGTGTTGCAAAATATGCAGCATGAGGACCACCATAGCCTAAAGGTATTCCAAATCGTTGGGTAGTTCCTACCACTACATCAACACCATAATTACCCGGAGCCTCCAAAATTGTTAGACTCAATAAGTCAGCGGCAACTACTGTTTTTATCTCTAAAGCTTTGACTTTCTCAACCAATTCGGGCAGGTTAGATAAAGCACCAAATTTCCCGGGATATTGAAAAAATGCTCCAAAAAATGCTGAAGTAAAATCAAAAGTAGATGCATTTCCTACAACAAGTTTTATTCCAATGGGTTCAGCTCGAGTTTTCAACAAGGCTAAAGTTTGTGGCAGAATATCTTCTGAAACAAAAAAGTGATTGCAATCGTTCTTTTTTTGATCTCGTGATCGTGCAGCAAAAAGTAATGACATGGCTTCAGCAGCAGCCGTACTTTCGTCAAGTAAAGAGGCATTGGCTAATTCCATTCCAGTTAAATCGGTAACTACAGTTTGAAAGTTGAAAAGGGCTTCCAGTCTACCTTGAGCAATTTCAGCCTGATAAGGTGTATAAGCTGTGTACCATCCGGGATTTTCAAGAATATTTCTTTGAATAACAGCTGGAGTAATAGTAGGGTGATACCCTAATCCAATGTAGGTGTCAAATAATTTATTTTTTTGAGAAAGGCGCTGGATTTCTGTTAAAAACTCATGCTCACTAATTCCGTCAGGGAGGTTTAAATCTTTTTTAGAGCGATGTCTTCGGGTATGGTTTCGCTGAGTAAAGAAGAAATAGAATCAGCTCCAATTATTTCAAGCATTCTTTTGACTTCATACTCATTTGGACCTAAGTGTCTGGATTCAAAATTACCGTTCATTCTCAATAAATATTTTGCCAAATGTAGTCAAAATTAAACTCACTTTTTTAATATTCAAGCTGCTTCTATTACAAGTTTTCAACCAAATAAATAACATATGATCAGCGTTTTGATACTTTTGCTCAATGGAAAGTCTAAAACCTTATTTTGAGTTTTATTTAAAATCAAGTATTCATGTAGCTTTGATGGTACTTTGTATATATGAAATTTCAATTATTGAGCATCAATTATTACCTAAAATCGAGCTCAGAATGTTTGTTTTTTCTGGAACTTTATTTGCTTACAATTTTGTTAAATACAACAATTTATTTTTGAATAAACTAAGGGAATCGAAACCAGCTTTGAAAGGGGTGGTTGTTCTAAGCTATTTGAGTTTAATTTCTTCAGGATATTTTTTTATTTTCCTGAACCCTCAAGAACAAATAGTCGCTTTAATCGCTTCATTTTTGTTCTGTTTGTACATAATGCCACTTTATCAAATAAAAATCAATCTTAGAAATATTGAGGGGTTGAAAATTCATATTGTTGCATTGTGTTGGACTCTTGTAAGTTTGATTTTACCTTTGATAAACTCCTTTGATTTTTTTAGTTTGTCAACATGGATTTTTATCGCTCAACGTTATCTATGGATCATTTTAGCGATCCTGCCGTTCGAGATATTTGATTCTCAAACGGATTCCTTAGAGTTGGGGACAATCCCACAATCTTTAGGAGTTCCAAAAACAAAATTATTTGGCGTTTTATTAGCGATAATTATTGTTCTACTATCTTTTTTAAACAGTTCAATTTTTTGGTTTGCGTATTTACTGATGGTGGTATTGTATGTTTATTTTCTGTGTACAACCTCAATTAATCAGTCCTTTTATCGTAATCATTTTTGGGTGGAGGCAGTTCCTCTTTTTTGGGTTGCTTGTTTTATATTTGTGTTGACAAAATTTATTAATGTTTCGATCCTTGTTTTTTTACATCCTCTTTCAGAGTTCAATTTTTACAATTTCAGCAGATTTGTTTTATTCAGAACGAACTCCCGAAAACCTACTTATTGATGTCAGAACTGTAGAGGAATATGAAGAGAGCCACATAGCGGGAGCTCTAAACATATCTGTTCTTTCAGATGATTTTAACGAAAAAATCAATGAATTTCCCAAAGACGCTCCTATTTTTATTTATTGCAGATCTGGGAAGAGAAGTAAAAAAGCAGCCATTCAAATGGACTCTCTAGGTTTTAAAAAATATTTGATCTTGAAGGGGGATATCTTGCTTGGAAAAAAAGTTCAATTTTATTGAATAAGTCCAGCTCTTCTCAATAATGCTTTTGGATCGGGTTCAGAACCTCTAAAACGTTTGTATAGATCCATAGGATGTTGTGTCCCTCCTTTGGAAAGTATGTGATCGTGGAAAGCTTTTGCTGTTTGTTTATCAAAAATCCCTTTTTCTAAAAACAACTCAAAAGCGTCAGCATCCAATACCTCCGCCCACTTATAGCTGTAATACCCCGCTGCATATCCTCCCTGGAAAATATGAGAAAAGGAAGTACTCAAACAATTTTCAGTGATGCTTGGAGTGAATTGTAATTTAGCAATTTGTTTTTTCTTCATGTAGAGGAACAGAATCAATATTCATCACGTTTTCGTCATGATAAGAAAGGTCTAAATATCCGAAGCTCAACTGTCGTAAAGTTTGCATTCCCTGTTGGAATTGCGCAGCTTTTTTTATTTTTGGACATAGTGCATAGGGAGGGCTTCCCCGGTTTCAAAATGATTTGCAAACAAGGAAAGAGCTTCTTCTTGATAGCACCAATTTTCCAAAATTTGACTTGGTAATTCAACAAAATCCCAAGACACACTTGTTCCACTTAAGCTGCTGTATTTGGTGTTGGCTAGTATTCCGTGTAAAGCATGTCCAAATTCATGAAAAGAGTGGTCACTTCATTGAAAGTCAAAAGAGCTGGAGAGGTATCTGTTGGTGGTGAGAAATTACAAACAATTGAGATATGGGGTCTGTTTTTTTGGTTTTGAGATCGATAAGATGTCATCCAAGCTCCGCTTCTTTTTCCTTCACGTGGATGGAAATCTACATACAATATTGCGTAATAGTCTCCAGCTTCATTCAAAACTTCATAACAGTCAACATCTTTATGATACCCCTTGATGTCATTTGATTTCTTAAAATGGAGTCCATAAAGCCGCTTTACGATTTCAAATAAACCGCTCAACACCTTTGGTAGAGCAAAGTAGGGCTTTAAAACTTGATCATCAAAATCAAAAAGATCTTGTTTTAGCTTTTCTGAAACATAAGCGGTATCCCATTTTTGTAGTTCAGTTAAATTGAGTTTATCTTTTGCAAATTGTTCCAGTTGTTCCCATTCTTTTTGTGCAAATGGAAGCGCATTTTGGTATAGATCATCTAAAAATTTATTTACAATTTTTTCAGACTTAGCCATGCGTTCTTCCAAAACAAAATCAGCATGAGATTTGTATCCCAATAAATTAGCTCTATCTTTTTTGAGAGAAATAAGTTTGAGGATAATTTTCTCATTGTTGTTTTCATTTTCTTGAAATCCTTTTTTCCCAAAAGCACGACTCATTTTTTCTCTCAGATCTCTGTTATCTGCATAGGTAACAAAAGGAACGTAGCTGGGGTAGTCAAGGGTAAAGATCCAGCCTTTTTTCTTTTTTTCTTTGGCTAAATTTTCTGCCATTAAAATGCTTGTCTGGGGTAAACCAGCTAGTTGCTCTTTTTGGGTAATATGAATTTGAAATGCTTGACTGTCTGCCAAAACGTGTTCTCCAAATGTGAGGCTCAATTGAGCTAATTTTACGTCAATTTCACGGAGTTTTTCTTTTTCTTTTGTAGATAAAAGTGCACCGTTTCGAACAAAGCTTTTGTATTCTTTTTCAACAAGAGTGTTTTGTTCTGGAGTAAGATTCAGTTTTTCTTTCTGCTTGTAAACGGTTTTAATTCGGTTAAATAAAATATCATTCAATCGGATATCGTTTTGGAACTTGGTTAGTAATGGAGCCGCTTTTTGAGCTACCTCTTGAAGTTCAGTACTTGTTTCTGCACTATTTAAATTGAAAAGGATACTGGTAATTATTCCCAATTGCTCACCGCTTTGATCCAAAGCTTCGAGTGTATTTTCAAAGGAAGGCAACTCGGTTTGGGCACAAATCTGATCAACTTCTTTTAATGTATTCTCAATTTCTATTTTTAGTGCTGGAATAAAATCAGAAGTTTTAATTCGATCAAAAGGTGCACTTTGATGTATGGTATCAAAAGGAGCGTTAAGGATTTTTTCAAAAGAAGACGGGTGTTTTTAGTTTATGTTTTTAGCTGAATCCATTACCTTGGTTTTTAAATATTCCTTGTATTCAACGACGGTTTGTTGGACTTCTTTGTCTGTACTTCCCAAAATTTGTGCTGCTAGTATCCCCGCGTTTTTAGCACCATTCAAAGCTACTGTTGCTACAGGAACACCACCAGGCATTTGCAATATTGATAAAATGGAATCCCAGCCATCAATCGAGTTACTTGATTTTACGGGAACACCAATTACTGGAAGAGGACTAGTAGCCGCAATCATTCCAGGTAGATGTGCAGCGCCTCCAGCACCAGCAATTATAACTTTAATGCCTCTTTTATGGGCTTCTTGCCCATAGGAAATCATTTTTTCAGGTGTGCGGTGAGCTGATACAATATCTACCTCTACCTCAATTTTAAATTCTTTTAGAATGTCAATTGCTTCTTGCATAACAGGAAGGTCAGATTTACTTCCCATGATAATTCCAATTTTTGTCATATTATTTCGAGATTACTTGTATTGTCTTTTTAACGTTTTCAGCTATTTTTCTTGCTGTTTCAAGATCTTTGTTGATAATGGTTACATGCCCCATTTTTTCTGAAAGGTCGAGTCTCTTTTTTACCGTAAATGTGTGGGGTAACACCAGACATTTTCAAAATGTTATTCATTTGTTCATAATAAACTGCTCCAGTGTGATTTTCTGCTCCCACTAAATTAACCATAACCCCCGAGACTTTATTTTCTGGATTTCCAAGAGGAAGGTCAAGAATTGCTCTGATGTGTTGTTCGAATTGATCGGTATAAGAAGTTTCTAGGGTAACATGACCGCTGTTGTGTGGTCTTGGTGCTACTTCGTTGACTAAAATATCTCCTGTTGCAGTCAAAAACAATTCAACGGCAAGTAGGCCAACATGTTCAAAGGATTCGGATACCTGGAGTGCAATACTTTTTGCTTTTTCAGTGATTTTTTTGTCTAGTCGTGAAGGACACAAAACATATTCAACCTGATTTGCTTCTGGATGAAACTCCATTTCTACAGTCGGGTAAGCGACTACTTCACCAGAAGGGTTTCTGCAAATAATAACAGCAAGCTCATGTGTGAAAGGGACGAGTTCTTCAGCTAAACAGGCAACTTTTGGAAGCTGAGCAAGTTTCTCTTGATTTCTTACGACACTCACACCATTTCCATCATATCCAAGTAAAGCAGATTTCCAAACAAAAGGAAAGTTTAAAGATCCTTTTTCAACAGCATTTATTAGCTGATCAGTGTTTTCAAAATTTTGATGTTTTGCGGTAGGGATCTTATGGCTGACATAAAAATCTTTTTGGGTACACTTGTTTTGAATGGTCTCCAAGGTGGCGGCAGAGGGATAAACATCGACCCCTTCTTTTTCGAGTTTTTTTAATGCATCCAGATTTACATGTTCGATCTCAAATGTTAAAACATCTACTTTTTTCCCAAAATTATAAACCGTTTGAAAGTCTTTAAAATCTCCAACTTCAAAGTAGTCACAAGCTAATTTGCATGGAGCTTCTTCACTGGGATCAAGAACATGAGTTTTGATATCCCATTTACGAGTTGTGTAGAGTAACATTTTTCCCAATTGACCTCCGCCTAAAATACCTATGGTTTTGTGGGTTGAAAAAAAAGACATAATTTTTTTTAACAAAAATACGCATATAT
The DNA here is from genome assembly GCA_038142965.1 of Candidatus Arcticimaribacter sp. Classification (GTDB taxonomy): domain Bacteria; phylum Bacteroidota; class Bacteroidia; order Flavobacteriales; family Flavobacteriaceae; genus Arcticimaribacter. Next base: position 177,052 of record JAYQLC010000002.1, read on the forward strand.
CTTTGATATCTTTAATGGAAAGATAAAAAGCACTTTAATTTGGGTATCTTTGCTTTCTCATAAACACTATTGCACTATGATTAACATTGTTCTTTTTGGTAAACCTGGAGCAGGTAAAGGTACCCAAGCAGAATTTTTAAAGAATCAATACGAATTAGTTCATATTTCGACTGGAGATATTTTTCGTTCGAACATAAAAAATGCTACCGATTTAGGGAAACTCGCTCAATCCTTCATGGACAAGGGAGATTTAGTTCCAGATTCTGTAACAATAAAGATGTTAGAGGCTGAAGTTGAAAAAACACAACAGCCAAAGGATTTATTTTTGACGGTTTCCCAAGAACTACAGCTCAGGCAGATGCTTTGGATTCTTTTTACTAAAAAAAGAAATGCAAATCACTGCTACAATTGCTTTGGAGGCTTCAGATAATGAACTGGTAGAGCGATTACTTAAAAGGGGAGAAACAAGTGGTCGTACAGATGATCAAGACGAAGCTAAAATTAGAAATCGTTTTGAGGAATACAATCAAAAAACAGCACCTTTACAGGAATTTTACTCAAATCAAGATAAATTCTACAGCGTAAATGGTATTGGTTCAATTGAAGAAATTACTACTCGATTAAAAAACATTATAGATCGTTTTTAAGAACAAATTATGACAGAAGGTAATTTTGTAGATTATGTAAAGCTGTCTTTGACTTCTGGCAATGGAGGTAAAGGATCTGTTCATTTGCATAGAGAAAAATATATTACCAAAGGAGGGCCCGATGGGGGTGACGGAGGAAGAGGTGGCCATGTCATTTAAGAGCAAACCCAAACCTATGGACTTTATACACCTTTAAATTCAAGAAGCATTTTTCTGCTGAGCATGGTGGGCATGGAAGTAAAAATAGAAGCTCCGGAGCGCAAGGTGAAGATATTTATATTGATGTTCCTCTAGGAACAGTAATTAAAGATACTCAAACCGAAGAAGTAATTTGCGAAATTACTGAAAAAGGTCAGGAAGTAATAGTTGTAAAAGGAGGTTTAGGGGGACGAGGAAATTGGCATTTTAAATCTTCTACAAGACAAACTCCACGTTATGCTCAACCCGGGATTAAAGGAGAGGAACGCCTGGTTACATTAGAATTAAAACTATTGGCTGATGTTGGTTTAGTTGGATTTCCTAACGCCGGAAAATCAACTCTTCTGGCTGCTTTGACCTCAGCAAAACCTAAGATTGCTGACTACGAGTTTACAACTTTAAAACCAAACCTTGGAATTGTTCATTACCGTGATTTTAGATCTTTTGTAATGGCAGATATTCCTGGTATTATCGAAGGAGCAGCCCAAGGGAAAGGATTAGGGCATTATTTTTTACGTCATATAGAGCGAAATTCTGTTTTGTTGTATGTAATTCCGGCAGACACAAAGGATGTTAAAAAAGAATTTGAAATTTTAAGACGTGAACTTCAAGAATTTAATCCAGAGCTTTTGGATAAGCAATATATGATTGTACTTTCAAAATGTGATTTGCTGGACGAAGAACTTAAAGAGGCATATGCACTCGAAATGAAGCAAAGCTTCTCTAATATTCCTCACACAATGATTTCGTCAGTTAGTCAATTAAACCTTCAAGCTTTGAAGGATGAACTTTGGGAAGTTTTGGCATTAGAGAATTCAACAGTATGAAAATCAACATGCTTCGATTACTCTTTGTTCATCTAATTTTTTTTTCGGTTTGGGTCGGAATTGCTCAAGAGAAAACTCCATTTGCGACCTATGAATTTTCAAAAGATCAGACTTATCTTGACACATTAGCAATTTTACAAAATAAGGGAGATTCAAGGGATAATTTGTTAACAATCATCAAATGGGGAATTCGACACAAAGATTTTGAAACGGTAATAGCCTCTTTCAATAAACTAGTTGAAGCAGGTTATGGAACCGCCACCCTACATTACAAATTAGCTGGAGCATATGGGATAAGAATTGATGAATTGACTAAGATTAAAGCATTACCCTATGTGAATTTAATGAAAACTAACTTCATAATAGCACATCAATTAGATCCACTTCATTCACCAACTTTAGAAGCATTAACTCGGATTTATGCCAAATTACCTGGATTTTTAGGAGGGGATTTTGAAAAAGCAAATAAATATGCTCAACTTCTTTTTGAAATCAGTCCAGTAGAGGGATTACTGGCAAAGGGTTTCGTTTTAGAGTCCAGGGGTAATCGAGAAGAGGCCATTGAAGAATATCAAAAAGCATTTGAAAAATTAACTTTTTTGACCCCTTGCAATGTTCAAAAAAATGAAGTTTATTTTAAAAATAGAAGTAAAAATCTCAGTTATCAGATTGCAAGCTTGGGAATAGAGTTTAACCTGGACACTTCCATATCTATTTGCGCTCTTGAATATTATCTGGACAGCTTTGACGTATACAGTAATCTTCCCAAAGAATGGGTTTATTATAAACTAGCCCTTCTCCATAAAAAACAGAATAATAATGAGAAAGTGGAGTTGAATAAATCTTTGGCTTTAAAAATTAATCCTAAATTTAAGCCAGCTTTAGATTTATAATAAATTAGCTTCATGAAAAAATTTCATTTTATCGCTATCGGAGGAAGTGCTATGCATAACCTTGCACTTGCTCTTCATCAAAAAGGGTTTGAGATTTCGGGAAGCGATGATACTGTTTTTGAACCTTCAAAATCTCGACTGGAAAAAGCAGGGATTCTTCCAAAAAAAATGGGATGGTTTTCTGAAAAAATCACAAAAAAAATTGACGGAATTATTTTGGGGATGCACGCAAAAGCAGATAATCCAGAATTACTCAAGGCAATTGAATTGGGTATAAAAATATATTCATATCCAGAGTTTTTATATGAACAAACCAAAGAAAAAACACGGGTTGTAATTGCAGGGAGTCATGGAAAAACAACCATTACATCAATGGTACTTCACGTTTTGAGTTATTGGGAGAAGAACGTTGATTACATGATCGGCGCACAGCTAGAGGGTTTTGAGACAATGGTTCATTTGACTGACGATAATGATTTTATGTTAATTGAGGGAGACGAATATTTATCGTCACCAATAGACCTTCGACCAAAATTTTTGTGGTATGAACCTCATGTAACTTTGATTTCTGGAATTGCCTGGGATCATATTAATGTTTTTCCGACAGAAGAAAATTATGTTCAACAATTTAAAGCTTACATCGATTCAATAGTACCGGGTGGAGTTTTAGTTTATAACGAAGAGGATCCTATTTTGGAAAAACTCACACAAGCCTCCGAAAATACGATTCGAAAAGAAGGATACGGTCTTCCAAATTATGAAATAAAAAAGGGGATTACTTTTTTGAAAACAGATGAAGGAGATTTACCCTTAGAAGTTTTTGGAGAACATAATTTATCAAATATTGCTGGAGCTCAATGGATATGCCAATTAATGGGTGTTGACCAAGCAGAATTTCTGGAAGCAATATCAAGTTTTAAAGGAGCATCCAAGCGTTTAGAGAAAATAGGGGATAATGGTTCCTCTTTTTATTTAAGGATTTTGCACATGCCCCAAGTAAGGTAAAAGCTACTTCATTGGCAGTTGCACAACAATTTGAAGAACACCACAAAGTTTTTTGCTTGGAACTACATACCTACAGCAGCTTGAACCCCGAGTTTATAGGTCAATACAAGAACTCATTAAAACCAGCAGATGAGGCAATTGTTTTTTATGATCCTGAGGCACTAAAAATAAAAAACGGCATACCGCTTTCTGAGGAAGAAATAAAAAATGCTTTTGGAGATGAAAAAATAATTGTTTTCTCCGAGCCGAAAGAATTTCATAAATTCCTTGAGCAACACAATTGGGATAAAAGTATACTCTTAATGATGAGTTCCGGAAACTATGGAGGTTTGAATTGGGAAACTCTCAAAAATTCTGTTCTCAATTTTTAGTTTCATGATTCAAATACAAGCGCTCAATATTTTTAATAATTTGTGATTGAGTGTCAATCATTGCTTGTTTAGATCTTTCTTGATCTTTTTTAATTTTATCTTGAGATATTTTATATTTCCCCTCCCAATAAGTTATTTCTATTTTGAAACCAACAATGAAATTAAGAGCTGCCTCCATTCTAGGGTTACCTTCTTCAAGAATATATTGAGGTTTATCGCCCTCCATAAATGAAGTCATTTCAATCAAACTTTGTTTTACACTTTGAGAATCTTCAGTTAAATGAACCTTACCCCTCAGATGAACTTTAAAATAATTCCAAGTTGGAAGTTGAGTAGTAGTGTATTTTGACGGGGAAATGTACACATCAGGTCCATGAAAAATAACCTCTAAATTGTGTTTAGAGTCTTTAAAATGTTCAATTTGTGGATTAAATTTATCTAAATGCCCAACTAAGGTGCCCAGAGCACCCCCTGTATTGTATACCAAAGGGGTGTGAGAACTTATTACTTTATTGTTACTTGAAGTGATCAGGGTAGCCAGAGGGTACATTTTGATTAGTTCTAACGCATTTTCGAAACGTTTTTCTTGGTGGTGTTTTGGTGGGTATTTCATTACTTTAAAAGTTATATTTTTATAAACAAATTAGATTTGAACGACAAGCCACAATGATAAACCAAACTAAAAACCTACTTTATTATGGAACCAAATCTTCCCAAATTTACACTAAAAGACTGGTCTGTTGAAGAACAACCACGAGAAAAATTGATAGCTAAAAGACCCCAGCATTTAACCAATGCAGAATTGTTAGCTATTTTAATTGGAAGCGGTAATCCAGGAGAAACAGCCGTGCAATTGATGCAGCGACTAATTGTTTCAATTAATAATGATTTAAGTGAGTTGCACAGAATTAGCCTAAATGAATTATTAAAATGGAAGGGAATAGGCCCCGCTAAAGCGGTAAAAATTAAAGCTGCTCTCGAACTTGGTAAAAGAATTCAGGAGCTTCCTTTTCAGGAAAAAGTAAGTTGTAATTCAAGTAAAAAAGCTTACGATAGCCTGTTTTCTGTTTTGAGCTATTTAGAACAAGAGGAATTTTGGGTGTTGTATTTGAATATTCAAAATCATGTTCTCTTAAAAAAATGTTTGAGTAAGGGAGGTATTTCGGAGACCACAGTTGATTTACGTTTACTTTTTAAAAATGCCGTTCGATTAGGAGCAACAGCATTGATTGTTGCTCATAATCACCCTTCAGGGAAATTGAGTCCCAGTAAAAGCGATTTGAAATTAACTACTAAAATCAAAAAGGCAGGAGAGAATTTGGATATAAAACTTTTAGATCATTTAATTATTTCTGAAAAAGGGTATTTTAGCTTTGCAGACGAAAAACTATTATGATTATGGTGTTGGTTTACACCCACAAAATAACATCTCGACTCCGCTACACATTCAACCATTTTTTTGAAAGTGTTTTGGGTATACCAGTTGATTTTACAACAAAATTAGAGACTTTCATTGCTCAAAGTGGTCCAAAAATGAGTTACACACATACTCCTTTGGGAAATGAATTTTTCGTCAATTCAAATTCATTGCTTTTCGAACAAGGGGTTAAGGGTTTTGATATTAAAGTTTCTCAGTGGGATAATGTACCTTGTTTTTTTCAATGCGATCAAAATTCTATGATTCCCTATGATGTGTTCGCTTGCTCTTTCTACCTGATGAGTCGATATGAGGAATATTTACCTCACGTAAAAGATGAATTGGGGAGATTTACTAGTGACCAATGTTTGGCGGTTCAAAATAATTTTCTAGAATCACCTGTTATCGATTTGTGGGCAAAAAACTTTTATGAACTTTTTGTAAAAAAATTTCCTGAACTCTTAATAGACAAAATCCCCTCAAATTCTTTAATACCTCTGATCGATGTTGTTTCTCCATACAAGTACAAGCACAAATCCTTTTTAAGGAATTTAGCACAAGTCATCTTGAATATCAGTAAATTTAAACTTTGGATTATTCTTGAACACATTATGGTTTTGCTGGGCCTTTGGAAAGATCCATGGAATAATTTTGATGATTTTCTGAGTTTTTTTAGCAAAACTAAATTTAAACCTCGATTTTTCTTTTTGTTCTCCAAAATTTCCTATTACGATCAAGGTATTTCTGTGTTTAACTCCCACTTCCATTCCTTGATTAAATATGTAGCAGATTACCACAAAAGTTCTTTGTTGGTATCAACAGAAGCACGTCAAAAAGCTAGAAGTTTTAAAACAGAGCTTGAACGTTTTGAGAAAATAATTCATAGAAACACAAAATTTCTTCGTTTCAACTCCGGAGTTACATCAGTTTTTGATACATATCGCAATGTTTTGGGCATGGAAGAGATGGTAGATTTTAGTTTGGGTTATCATGATAGAATAGGGTATAGAGCAAGTACTGCGGTTCCTTTTCGTTTCTATGACTTAGAAAACGAAGTAGAAACAGCATTGGTTCTTTATGCAGTAGTTGCAGGAGAAGATTCCTTAAGAAAAATGGACGCACATTCTGCCTTTCAAAAATTAAAACAACTTGAAGATCAAATTCCAACCTCCACTGGAGTTCATGTTTTTTCTGTGTCTAACGCAATTTTTTCTTCAAATAACAGTAACAAATCTTGGAAACAAGCCTACAAGAACTATATTTTGAACCATGATTGATATTCAGAAAATTCAACATGTTTTTTTTGATTTGGACCATACACTTTGGGATTTTGAAAAAAACTCTGAAGCCACTTTTGCATCAATATTTGAGGAATTGAAATTTGATTTTTCTCTCCAAAATTTCCTTAATTTCTACAATCCAATAAATCATTTTTATTGGAAGTTATATCGAGAGAACAAAATTTCTGAAACCGAGTTGCGTCGGCTGCGATTGAAAAAAACATTTACAAAGATGGGGATCACTCCCTCTACAAAGCTAATAGATCAAATATCAAAATTGTATATTGAACGGTTATCCACACATACATATCTTTTTAAGGATACAGTAGTTGTATTAGAATACTTGTTTTCAAAATACAAGCTCCATATCATAACCAATGGATTTGAAAATGTTCAGCAACGGAAGCTAAAAAACTCTGGAATAGCTCGATTCTTTGATGTTGTTTTGACAGCAGAAAAAGTTGGTTACAAAAAGCCACATCCAACCATTTTTAGTACTGCTTTAGAAGAGGCAAAAGTACTTCCAGAACATGCTATGATGATTGGTGATAGTTTAGAGGCAGATATTCAAGGAGCTCTAAAAATTGGAATGCAAGCCATTCATTTCAATTCTCATTCAGAGGATTTGCATCGAGAATGTTTGATTGTTGATGAACTGGCTGTTTTAATGGATATTTTGTAAAATATTTTTATTGAAACGACTGAGTTTTGTACAGTTTATTGACTTAATGTATTTTTACAAAAAACAATATTATGCAAATTCAAGATGCCCAAAAAGCTGTTGATGAATGGATTCGTCATCACGGGGTTCGTTACTTCAATGAACTTACAAATATGGCTCAACTAACTGAGGAGGTGGGTGAAGTTGCCAGAATTATTTCACGTCGATACGGCGAACAAAGTGAAAAGGAATCTGATAAAAATAAAGATTTGGGTGAAGAGCTAGCTGATGTTATTTTTGTTGTTTTATGTCTTGCTAACCAAACGGGAATCAATTTGCAAGAAGCGTTCGACAAAAAACTTGATTCAAAAACAAAACGTGACCGAGAAAGACATCAAAACAATCCAAAACTCAAACAATAAGAATGCCACTAGAGATAAACCATAATTCCCTAAAATGTTCCGGAAATTTGAATATCACAGGCTCAAAAAGTGAAACCAATCGCCTATTGCTGCTAAAAGCTTTGTATCCTGGACTTCAAATTAAAAACACCTCAAATTCAGACGATTCTATAGCAATGAATCATGCTCTAAGTACGGATTCAAATCTAATTGATATTCATCATGCTGGAACAGCAATGCGTTTTTTAACAGCATTTTTTGCAACCCAAAGTGGAAGGGAAGTTGTCTTAACAGGTTCTTCAAGGATGCAAGAAAGACCTATTGGTGTTTTGGTTGATGCACTCAAAAAATTAGGAGCTGACATTGCCTATGAAAATCAAGATGGATTTCCACCACTTCGAATTAACGGTAAAAAATTATCTGGCGGACATGTAAAATTACCAGCAAACATCAGTAGCCAATACATTTCGGCTTTACTGTTGATTTCCCCAAAATTAGAAAATGGATTAACTCTTACTCTTGAAGGAGAAATAACCTCCTTACCTTATATCAAAATGACCTTATCTCTTTTGCAACGTATTGGAATTCACTCCCATTTTGAAAATGACACAATCAGCATAAAACCGCAAAAGCATATTGAACCTCAAATTCAAACGGTAGAGTCTGACTGAGTTCAGCATCCTATCATTACAGTTGTGTTGCTTTAAGTGATGAAAGCAAAATTGTTTTGAACAGTTACCGCAATGATAGCCTTCAAGGAGATGCTGTCTTGGCAAAAATTTACGAGAAATTAGGAGTAAAGACCAGTTTTAAATCCAGTCAAATTATCCTTGAAAAAATTAGAGATTTTCAATTACCTGATTCAATAGAACTGAATTTAGTTGAGGCACCCGATATTGCGCAAACCATAGCAGTAAGTTGTTATGGTCTTGGAGTGGGTTGTGATCTACTGGGTCTTCATACGCTGAAGATTAAAGAAACGGATCGACTAGTAGCCCTAGAAAATGAATTGCTAAAATTAGGAGCCCAAATTCGAGTTACTGAAGACAGTTTACATTTGAGTGCTTCTCAAAATTTCAAAGCAAATCAAACAATAGCAACCTATCACGACCATCGAATGGCAATGGCTTTTGCACCTTTTGCCTTGAAGATTCCCCTCCAAATTGCAAACGCAGATGTAGTAACAAAATCATATCCTGACTTCTGGGATGATCTTCAATTACTTGATTTTAAGTTAATTGAAAAATAAATTCAGGAAAACCTCCCATTTACTTGACAACCCCTATGCCTAGGTAGTATATTTGCCTTTTTTAATATAAATTCAACTAACAAAGTTTATTTATGAAGTTATCTGATTTCGGATTTGATTTACCAGTAGAAAGACTAGCAGAACATCCAGCGGAAAACCGCGACGAAGCACGGTTAATGGTTCTCAATAGAGCAGACCGTACAATTGAACATAAACAATTCAAAGACGTAATTGATTACTTCGATGAAGGAGATGTTATGGTGTTAAATAACACTAAGGTTTTTCCTGCTCGTTTGTTTGGTAACAAAGAAAAAACTGGAGCTCGAATTGAAGTTTTTTTATTGAGAGAATTAAATGAAGAACAACGCTTGTGGGATGTTTTGTAGATCCTGCTCGTAAAATTAGAATAGGAAATAAACTTTATTTTGGTGATGATGATAGCTTGGTTGCCGAGGTCATTGACAATACAACTTCTCGAGGTAGAACTTTACGTTTTTTGTTTGATGGATCTTATTCTGAATTCCGAAAAAAACTGAAGCAGCTGGGACAAACTCCACTTCCAAAATACATCAAGAGAGAACCTCAAGCTTCCGATAAAGAACGCTACCAAACCATTTATGCAAAAAACGAAGGTGCGGTTGCAGCTCCTACTGCAGGAATGCATTTTTCGAAGCATTTATTAAAACGTTTAGAAATCAAGGGAATTGATTTTGCTGAATTAACTTTACATGTTGGTTTGGGTACTTTTAATCCTGTAGAAGTAGAGGATTTGTCGAAACACAAAATGGATTCGGAAGAATTGATAATAGATGAAAAAGCAGTTCGGATTGTAAACGAAGCGAAATCAAAGAAAAATAAAGTTTGTGCCGTTGGAACAACCGTTATGAGAGGGCTTGAAAGTTCAGTTTCCTCAATTGGAACTTTGAATCCTTATGAAGGCTGGACTCATAAATTCATTTTTCCACCATATGAATTTTCAATAGCAGATTGTATGATCACTAATTTTCATACCCCGAAATCAACATTGTTGATGATGGCTTCTGCTTTTGCTGATCCAGATTTCATAAAAGAAGCGTACCAGGTAGCTATCAAAGAAAAGTATAATTTCTATTCCTACGGAGATGCTATGTTGATTATCTAAGTCAATTTTTTAAAAAGGGTTTCATGGAGTTAGTAAAAAAAGATATTCGTGCACTATCTAAGGAAGCTCTACAAGATTTTTTTAAATCACATGGGCAACAAGCCTACAGAGCAAGCCAAGTATATCAGTGGTTGTGGAGTAAGGGAGTGCATGATTTTGATAAGATGACCAATCTTTCAAAAGAAACAAGAGTTCTACTGGATACCTATTTTACAATCAATCATATTGCCGTAGATCAACAACAAAGAAGTAAAGACGGAACCTTTAAAAATGCAATTAAATTATATGACAACCGAATTGTTGAATCTGTACTAATTCCCGCAAAAAATAGAACAACCGCATGTGTGTCTTCACAGGTCGGTTGTAGTTTGGACTGCAAATTTTGCGCAACATCTAAGTTGGATAGAATGCGTAACCTCAACATTGACGAAATTTTTGACCAAGTTGTTGCGATTGATCAACAAAGTAAAATCTATTTTGGCATACCACTGTCCAATATTGTTTTTATGGGAATGGGTGAACCCCTAATGAACTACAAAAATGTAATTGGATCCATCGATAAGATAACCTCCCCTGAGGGTTTAGGAATGTCACCCAAAAGAATTACATTATCCACTTCAGGTATTCCAAAATTGATTCGTAAAATGGCAGATGATGAAGTGAAATTCAATCTTGCCGTTTCATTGCATTCAGCAATTCAAGAAACCCGAGAGAAAATTATGCCTTTTTCTGAAAATTTCCCCTTGAGTGATTTGTTGTCTTCACTTCAGTATTGGTATGACTTAACAAAAAAAATAATAACGTTCGAATACATCGTATGGAAGGGAGTTAACGACAACCCAGAAGAAGCCAGAGCATTAGTAAACTTTTGTAGAAAAGTACCTTCAAAAGTAAATTTAATCGAATACAATCCTATTGGTGATGACGATTTTGAGCAAGCTTCAAACGAAGCTATGACAATGTATCAAAAAAAATTAAACGCTGCCCGAATAACGAATACAATAAGACGTTCAAGAGGGAAAGACATCGATGCCGCATGCGGTCAACTCGCCAATAAAGAATCTAAAAGATAATTCTTTAATGAAATTGTATATTAGTGGTTGAGTATGAAAGTTACTGAACAAATAAAAGAACCGATCTACAATGAAATGGAACTCTTCGAACAAAAGTTCAGTAACTCCATGTCATCCAAAGTAGCACTTCTCAACCGAATTACACATTTTATTGTAAATCGCAAAGGCAAGCAAATGAGACCAATGTTTACCTTCCTTTCGGCAAAGCTTTTAGGAGACGGAAAGGTTTCTGAACGCACTTATCGAGGAGCTTCTGTAATTGAGCTAATTCATACTGCAACCCTAGTTCATGATGACGTTGTGGACGACAGCAATCAGAGAAGAGGTTTTTTTTCAATTAATGCACTTTGGAAAAATAAAATTGCCGTCTTAGTTGGCGATTATTTGTTGTCAAAGGGTTTGCTTCTTTGTATTCACAATGAAGACTTTGATTTATTAAAAATAATTTCGGTTGCGGTTCAAGAAATGAGCCAAGGAGAACTGTTGCAAATAGAAAAGGCCAGAAACTTAGACATAACAGAGGACATTTACTTCGAAATTATTCGTCAAAAAACAGCAACACTTCTAGCAGCATGTTGTGCAATGGGAGCTCAATCGGTTTCAAAAGACAAAGATTCAATTGAAAAAATGAGGCTTTTTGGTGAGCTTATTGGTATGGCTTTTCAGATCAAAGATGACCTTTTTGATTATGGAGAAACTAAAATTGGAAAACCAACGGGAATTGATATTAAGGAGCAAAAAATGACACTTCCTTTAATTTTTACCCTCAATAATGTCTCTTCAAAAAAAAAGAAAATGGCTGATCCACTCCGTAAAAAGATTCAACAAGGATAAAGAAAGGGTAAAAGAGGTAATCCAAATGGTTAAAGACACGGGGGGTTAGATTATGCTCAAAAACGCATGGAATCTTTTCAGAAAGAGGCTTTGGATATTTTATTAACTTTTCCCAAAAGTTCCTATCGAGATTCCCTTGAATTAATGGTAAATTACGTTATTACACGAAAACAATAAAAGAACTAAGTAAATCCTAATTTTTGATTTCAAAAACCACCATAGATCAGGTATATGAAACCTCTCGAGTAGAAGAGGTAATAGGTGATTTTGTAGGTTTAAAAAAATCAGGAACTAATTTTAAGGGCTTGAGCCCTTTTACTCAAGAACGCAGCCCCAGTTTTATGGTTTCTCCTGTAAAACAAATATGGAAAGATTTTAGTAGTGGAAAAGGTGGGAATGTAGTAGCTTTTTTGATGGAGCATGAACACTTTTCTTACCCAGAAGCTATTCGATATTTGGCAAAAAAGTACAATATTGAAATAGAAGAAACCGAGCAAACAGAGGCCGAGAAAAAAAAAAGCTAAACGATCGAGAAAGTATGTTTTTGGTAACCAAACATGCAAATGATTATTTCAAAGAAACTCTGTGGAAGGAATCTGAGGGTAAAGCAATTGGATTTACTTATTTCAAGGAACGTGGTTTTACCGATGAAACCATTGAGAAATTTGATCTTGGTTATTCCCCTCAAGAAAAAGATGCTTTTTCCAAAATTGCACTTAAAAACGGTTTCCAGTTGGAATACCTAGAAAAAACAGGTTTGACTATTGTAAACGAAAATTATCAGATTGATCGTTTTCGTGCTAGAGTAATGTTTCCGATTAAAAGTCTTTCGGGAAGAGTTGTAGGTTTTGGGGGTCGGATTTTGGGTGAAAATAAAAAAACAGCCAAATACCTCAATTCACCAGAAAGTGAAATCTATCATAAGAGTAAGGTGCTTTATGGAATCTATGAAGCAAAGCAAAGCATAGCTAAAGAAGATCTTTGTTATTTAGTGGAGGGTTATACCGATGTCATTCAAATGTTCCAGTCTGGAGTTACCAATGTAGTATCTTCTTCTGGAACCGCCCTCACAGAAGCTCAAGTTCGATTAATTCAACGCTTGACTCAGAACATTGTTGTTCTTTTCGATGGGGATGCCGCCGGATTGCGTGCAGCACTTCGAGGGATCGACATTATTCTTACTCAAGGAATGAATGTCAAGGTATGTACTTTCCCCGAAGGAGAGGATCCAGACACTTTTGCTAAAAAGACATCTCAGGAGGACATGATATCCTTTCTCAAAGAAAACGCAAAAGATTTTATTCAATTTAAAGCCTCTTTATTGTTAGATGAAGCAGCAGGAGATCCTGTAAAAAAAGCTGCTACTATCCGTGACATTGTAGAAAGCATTTCAAAAATCCCTGACCCAATTCAGCAGGAAGTTTACATTCAGAGTTGTGCATTGCAAATGGAGATTTCTGAGGATGTACTTTTTAGAGCTCTTGCACAAGCGAGCACAAAAAAAAGCCAAAAAAACAAAACAAAACCAACTTCAAAAGAAGAGACTTTTAGGATTCTAAAGAGTGAAACTTCCAAGGTAACTTCAGTTGATCACACTTATGAGTTGGAGCTTCAAATCATTAAAATTTTAATGTTGTATGGAGATCGTGAAGAGGTTTTTAAAGAATCGGTTTTAAGTTTTTCTGAAGAAGAAGATATTTTAGAAGAGGTAAAAGAAGTGAAAGCAAAAGTGTTTGAGAAAATATTTTTAGATCTTCAACAGGATGAAGTTGAATTAGCAAATCCAGAGTTTAAGAATTTATTTTATCAATTAATTCAACATTTTCAAGTAGAAGGAAGTTTAGCTTTGGATAAAATAGTTCCAAGCTTAAGTGGAGAGCTGAGTTCTCTTGTCAGTAATATTTTAATGGGGGAAGAGCAACATCATTTACACGATTGGGAGAAGAAAAACATTTTTGTTAAATCACGGGACAGTCAAGTACCCCAATTAGTTAATGAAACAATCTTGACCTTACGAAAGTTGTTAATTGATAAAAAAATTGAGGAATTACAAAAACAAGTCGAAAATACAAGTGAACACCATACTGAAATATTAGAGGATGTTATGAGTTATTACCAACTCAAAAAATTGGTTTCAAATAAGCTTAATAGAGTTATTTGATTTTTTTCAATACTTTTTTAAAAGTCTTTAGGAATTTTACATACAGGTATCGCTTGCATTTTGTGTTGGTTTTGGGTGTTTAATTTTGTATAAATATCCAATACTTCTTTTTCCCTTTTTGAGTATAGATTACTCTTAGTATTTTGGTTTTTCATTGCCCATTCCAATTCATCATAGGTAGCTCCAATCTGATCTTCATCTGTTCTGTCATCTCCCCAAAGACCATCAGTTGGCGTAGCATTTTGGATAACTTCGATAATATCGAGAGTTTTGGCAAGTAAAAAACTTCAGACTTCATAAGATCGGCAATTGGACTGAGGTCAACTCCACCATCACCGTATTTAGTGTAAAAACCTACTCCAAAGTCTTCTACTTTATTACCTGTTCCAGCTACGAGATAGCGTTTCAGAGCAGCAAAATAATACAAAGTAGTCATTCGAAACCTAGCTCTAGTATTTGCCAAACTTAAAAATTGATTTTCATCTGATTCTGCAGAGGGAACTATTTCTTTAAAGGATTCGAAAACCGAAGTCAGGGAAAGAGAGTGGTGACTTACATTGGTAAACTTTTTTTCGAGCCATGCAATGTGTTCTTTAGCTCTTGAAACTTGATTAGACTCTTGATGAATAGGCATTTCTAAACACAAAACAGGTTTTCCTGTAAGTGCACAAAGTGTCGAGGTTAAAGCAGAATCAATTCCACCAGAAACACCCACTACAAAACCATTCATTCCAGAATTATCAGCATAACTTCTGAGCCAATTTACAATGTGGTCAATTACTTTTTCTGGTGATTTCATATGTTTTAGCCGTTTTTTGGATGTAACTTTGCATAAAATTAGGAAACTTATTCTTCACAAAAAATTATTCACACCACATGAATCCATTTTCAAGATTATTTTTTTTAAAAGCGAGCTTTTGGTTGATTATAATTGCGATATTTTCATCTTGTTCTGACGAAAATATACTTGAAGCAGAGATTAATGCGATCCCTGTTGACATTACCATCGATCGATTTGATCTTAAATTTTACAATGCCGACCCTCAAGAATATTTGAATTTAAAAAAGAAATACCCTTATTTATTTCCAAAACAATTTCCAGATAGTATTTGGGTAAAAAGACAGCGGGATAGCATCCAGACTCTTTTACATACTGAGATCAAAACAGTTTTTCCATCCTTAGATCCGATAAAAGAAAAGTTGACATCACTTTACAAGCACATCAAATATTATTTCCCTGAAATTCCAGACCCTCATGTAGTAACTGTAGTTAATAATGTAGATTATCAAAGCAAAACAGTTTTTACGGATACGCTGTTGATTCTTTCATTGGACACCTATTTGGGCTCAAAAAACCCTCTTTATGAAGGTATCCCAAATTATATTGTACAAGATATGGAGCTTCCATTTATGACATCACATATTGTAGATGAGTTGGGTACTACAGTAGTAAAAAACCTTCAAACAGAACATTATTGGAACAGATGGTTTATTATGGTAAGAAGTTGTATCTCAAAGATATTTTGCTCCCCAAAACCCCAGATTCCATAAAGATCAGTTATTCTGAAGCTCAACTGGATTGGGTTCAGGCCAACGAACGATACATGTGGCAATACTTTATCGAAAATGAATTGCTTTACAAATCACAATCTTCTTTGAGTCCAAGATTTATTGATCCTGCGCCTTTTTCAAAGTTTTATTTAGAAATAGATAATGAAACACCAGGTAAAGTTGGGCAATGGATCGGCTGGCAAATTGTTCGTTCTTATATGCAAAAAAACCCAAATACTTCCCTCAACCAACTTATGCAAATTTCAGGAATGGATCTCTTTAATAAATCAAACTACAAACCTTCAAAATAAAAGAAATGGGAAAGAACACCAATATTTCAATAGAAGTAGAATTAGATGAAAATAAAATTCCAGAAAAAATTGTTTGGTCAGCTCCAGACGGAGGAGTAAATGAAGAAGAAGCACAAGCTTTATTGATGTCTTTGTGGGATGGCAAAAACCAAGAAACACTTCGAATGGATCTGTGGGTCAAAGAAATGCCGATTGATCAAATGAATGTATTTTTTCATCAATCATTAGTCACAATGAGTCAGACTTTTTTACGTGCCACTCAAGATGAAAAAATGGCAGCAACCATGAATGATTTTTGTGATTATTTCGCAGAAAAATTAAATATTGATAGAAAGTAAATTATCCTTGATTGGCAAACTCATTGTTTAGTGAGCCAATGTAATTTAGAAGTTCTTCTCCACCAGTTTTATGTAAAGAAGATGTAATGAAATAAGTAGGAGCCTCTTCCCAAACATCATCCAGCATTTTCTGAACATAAGTTTCTGTTTTTCTTTTTAGTGCTAAGGGCTTTTCTTTATCGGCTTTTGTAAAAACAATAGCAAAAGGGATGTATTGGTTTCCTAGCCATTCCATGAATTCCAAATCAATGGGTTGGGGGTCATGCCGAATGTCGATCAAAACAAAAGCAGAAACTAATTGTTTTCTTTTTTCAAAGTAAGTAGTTATTAGTTTTTGAAAAGCTTTTTTTGAAGTTTTGGAAGTACGAGCATATCCATAACCCGGCAAATCCACTAAATACCAAGATTTGTTGATTTTGAAATGATTTATGAGTTGAGTTTTTCCCGGTCTCCCTGAGGTTTTAGCCAAGTTTTTGCGTTCACAAAGGGTATTTATTAAAGATGATTTACCGACATTAGACCTGCCAATAAAAGCGTATTCTGGGATGCGTTCGTTTGGGCATTTCGAGAGATCAGTATTGCTTATAACGAACTCAGACGAAGTGACTTTCATTGAAACTAAAAATTATGTTTGTTCAGCCAGTTGAATAGATTTTCGTTGAACTCATCTGGGTGTTCCATCATGGGTGCATGACCACAATTCTTGAGCCAATAAAGGTCAGAATTTGGTAGTAGTTTATCAAACTCTTCTGCAACATTTGGAGGAGTAACTACATCATTCTCTCCCCATATTATGCCAGTGGGGGTTTGCATTTTTGGGAGATCTTTTGCCATATTATGACGAATCGCACTTTTGGCAATTGCCAAGGTTCGGATTAATTTATTTCGGTCGTTTACTACATCAAAAACTTCATCCACAATTTCTTTGGTAGCTGTAGAGGGGTCATAAAAAACCTCTTCTGCTTTTGTTTTGATGTATTCGTAATTCCCTCTTTTGGGGTAACTCCCACCCATACTGTTTTCATACAATCCAGAGCTTCCAGTCAAAACAAGACCTTTGACGAGTTCAGGATGATTTCTAGCAAAAACAAGCCCAATATGACCACCAAGAGAATTTCCTAAAAGTATGGCGTTTTTAATTCCTTTTACTGTTAAAAAACTTTTCAGGAAATTCGAAAATGTTTCAACATTGGTTTTGACTAAAGGCAATTCGTAGATAGGTAGTTCTGGAATGATGACTTTGTATCCTTTTTTTGGAAAAAAGTCAACAACTCCATTGAAATTGCTCAACCCTCCCATCAAGCCATGTAAAATAACTATGGGTTGCCCATCTCCGATTTCTAGATATTTGAAGTCGCTTTCTGTTTTAAATTTTTTTTCCATATAAACCTAAATCCCCATGCACTTTAGCCGACAAATATAGTCAATAATTATACGATTCAGCCTTTTTTTTTTTGACCCATATGCACCAAAGCCTTTATCAAGTTGACTTTGATAAACTTATTAACAAAGTGGTAAATTGTGGAAAAATGTGGTAAATATATTTTATATTTGATAAATCAATCCGCAAACAATTAAGATGCAGTACTTTATTGGGACATATGAATGTAAGGCAGATACTAAAGGACGTATCATGCTTCCAGTTGCATTGAAAAAACAATTGGCCGATAATTTATCTGATCAATTCGTATTGAAACGAGCAGTATTTAATACTTGCTTAGAGTTGTATCCTATTAAAGAATGGGATGCTTTGATGCAGAAAGTAAATCAGCTCAATCGTTTTAATAAAAAAAACAATGATTTCATAAGAAGATTTACTGCAGGTGTTCGATTGATTGAAGTTGATTCTACAGGGAGGTTGTTGATTCCCAAGGATCTTATTGTTCATGCAGGTATTTCAAAAGAAACTGTAATTTCTTCGGCTGTAAATATTCTAGAAATATGGGATAAGAAGCGTTACGAAGAAGCCATTAGTGAAGCAAAAATAGATTTCGGCGAGTTAGCTGAAGATGTAATGGGAGACAAAGATGGAGATCAATTATCATAATCCGGTTTTACTGAATCGCAGTGTAAGTGATCTTATTTCGCAAAAAGATGGTGTTTATGTTGATGTTACTTTTGGAGGCGGAGGTCATTCAAAAAAAATATTGAAATCACTTGATTCAAAAGGAAGGTTATATGCTTTTGATCAAGATCAAGATGTACAAAAAAATTCACTTTCCGACCCTAGGTTTGAGTTAATCCAAGCAAATTTTAAAGACCTAAAGCGTTATTTGAAGTTTCATGGCGTAGGATCGGTAGACGGTATTTTAGCTGATTTTGGGGTTTCATCTCATCAATTTGATGATGAAAAAAGAGGCTTTTCAATTCGGTTTGAAGGTCGATTGGATATGCGTATGGATCAAACTTCATTGCTTTCAGCTTATGAAGTTGTTAATACTTACTCGGAACAACAATTGACTTCTATTCTAAAACTTTATGGTGAGGTAAAGGGCGCTCACAAAATTGTTGCTGCAATTTTGGATCAAAGAGAAGAGCGAGAAGTTGAAACCACAACTGACCTTATTGAAATAATTAAGCCTTTGATTCCTGAGCGTTTTCTCAATAAAACTCTAGCTCAGGTTTTTCAGGCCATTCGTATTGAAGTAAATCAAGAGCTCGAAGCGATCAAGTTGTTTCTTCAGCAAGCTGTTGAAATACTTAAGCCTGGTGGCAGATTGGTTTGTATTTCCTATCACTCTTTAGAAGACCGTTTGGTTAAGCGTTTTGTGAGAGAGGGTGTTTTTGAGGGATTTGCGAAACAAGATTTTTTTGGAAATCGATTTGTGCCCATGAAAAAAATTGGAGGGTTGGTTACCCCGGATGAAGAAGAGATAAAAACAAATAGTAGAGCAAGAAGTGCAAAACTAAGAATAGCAGAAAAAAGATGAAACAACTATTGTCGTTTTTGAATATCGAATTCTTGACAAAGGATGATGCCTTGAAAAATTGGCGAATGATTTTGTTTCTCTCATTGTTGGCTCTAATTATCATTTCAAGTGGGCATTTGGCCGATAAAAAAATATTTGAAATAGCCCAACTAAACAATGAATTGAAAGAAATGAAAAGTGAATTTGTTGAGAAGCGAGCTTATTTAATGGAATTGAAAATGGAGTCTCGGGTAATAGAGTCATTGCGAGAAATAGGGATCAAGCCCGCTAAAACACCCCCAGTGAAACTAAAAGTAGAATCAAGTAAATAATGAGTTCAGATATCAAAAAAATAAACAATCGTTTTTACTTAGTGGTACTTGGCTTGTTTGTCTTTGCTCTGGCCCTAGTTTATAAATTATTTGTTATTCAATTTACTGAGGGAGACTATTATCGAGATTTAGCACAAAAACGTACGGTCAAAAATTTTATACTTCAACCTAGCAGAGGGAATATATATGCTGATGATCAAAGTTTGTTAGCCACAACAGTCCCTAAATATGAAATTCGTTGGGATGCCAAAGTTCCTTCAGATAAACTTTTTGAAAAACACCTTGACAGCTTGGCCATTGCTCTGGGTAATTTATTTGACAAATCAAGCTCTTTTTATATTCAAAAATTGAAAAAGGCTAGACTTCAGAAAAATAGATATTTATTAATAGGTAAAAATTTAAATTATTCAACGTATAAAAAAATTAAAAGCTTTCCCTTGTTTAATAAATCTTCTCTGCAAGGAGGTTTAATTGTAGAATCTCGATTGGCAAGAGAAAATCCAATTGGAAAAATTGCAGAGAGAACTATTGGATATGAAAAGAGGGATCCTAGTGGCAATTACCTCAGAGTAGGATTGGAGGGTGCTTTTGGGCAATATTTAAAAGGTGAGAATGGAAGGCGTTTAAAGCAAAAAATTGCCAATGGACAATGGAAACCCATAAATGACAACAATGAAAAAGAACCTACTGAGGGATTTGATGTTCATACAACTCTAAACATCAATATGCAGGATATTGCACATCATGCTCTCTTGGGTCAACTCGAAAAATATGAAGCAGATCATGGAAGTGTTGTTGTCATGGAAACCAAAACTGGAAATATCAAGGCTATATCCAATTTAGGTAGAACATCTAAGGGAAAATATTATGAAAAGTTAAACTATGCAATCGGTGAGGCTCACGAGCCAGGTTCCACCTTTAAGCTTATGGGAATAATTGCTGCATTGGAAGATGGTGTTATCGACCAAAATGACCTAGTTGACACTACAGGAGGTGAGCTTACTTTTTACAAAAAATATAAAGTTAGAGATTCAAAAAAAGGAGGCTATGGTATGTTAACTGTATCAAAAGCTTTTGAGGTTTCATCCAATACAGGAATTGTGAAAATCATTCATGATAATTACAAAAAGAACCCATCTAAATTTGTGGATCGCCTTTACAATATGGGTTTAAATAAACCCTTGGGATTACCTTTCAAGGGCGAAGCATTACCCAAAATTCCGTACCCTACAGACTCTGACTGGGACGGGTTGGATTTGCCTTGGATGGCATTTGGTTATGGTGTTTTGATGACCCCGCTTCAAACCCTAACTTTTTACAATGCAATAGCAAACGATGGTGAAATGGTCAAACCAAAGTTCATTGATCGAATCAGCAATTTTGGTGAATTTCCTGTAAAGGTTTTTGAAAAAGAAGTTATTAACTCTTCAATATGTTCTCAAGAAACTCTTGAGAAAGTGAAGAAAATGATGTTCAATGTGGTGGACAAAAAGTGGGGGACAGCTCATAAAATAAAAGACAAGAAGTTTTCTATTGCTGGTAAAACAGGCACTTGTCAAGTAGACTACACCAAAGATGAAACGCAGTATGTGGCAAGTTTTGTTGGGTACTTCCAGCTGATGCACCGAAGTACTCATGCATTGTCGTTATTCACCGCCCGAATAAAGCCCTTGGGTACTATGGTGCAGATGTTGCCGCGCCTGTTTTCAAAGAGATTGCACTTAAAATATTCAATGCAACTCCAGTTGAAGTTCTTCTTCCTGATTTGAATTTAGCTAATCATGAAATTAACCAAAGTAAAATAGAACAAATATTGGTTGATCAAGTTATTCCAAATGTTAAGGGTATGCCAGGCATGGATGCTCTGATGGTTTTGGAGCGTTTGGGTCTTAAGGTAAAATTAAAAGGCAAAGGAAAAGTATTTAAACAATCACTAAAGCATGGATCTAAGGTAAAAAGTAATCAACAAATTTTATTGGAACTTTCATGAAACAGTTAAAGAACATATTATTTGGTGTTGCTATTGAGCAAACTTATGGCTCTTTGGAGAAACAGATTAGTACTGTTGTTTATGATTCACGGAAAGTCGAAAAAGATAGTGTTTTTGTTGCTGTAAAAGGCGACAGAGTAGATGGTCATAAATACATCGATAAGGCAATTGAAAAGGGTGCCCAAGTGATAATTGTTGAAGATGAAATTGATCATGATTTTTCAAAAACTACATTGATAAGGGTTCAAGATACTCGAATTGCATTGGCTGTTTTGGCGGACAATTATTACGAAAATCCTTCCCGTAATCTTGAACTAATTGGAATAACTGGGACCAATGGTAAAACCACCATTGCCAGTTTATGTTTTGAGTTATTTAATCACATGGGATATGCACCTGGATTAATTTCAACAGTTGCTATAAAATATGGTGGTCATGTAATTCAGGCAACACACACAACTCCCGATCCTCTCGAAATTAATAAACACTTAAGTGAAATGATTGCCCTAGGGATAAGTCATTGTTTTATGGAAGTTTCTTCTCATGGTATCCACCAAAAACGAATTCATGGATTGAATTTTAGAGTAGGAGTATTTACTAACCTTACAAGAGATCACTTAGACTATCACGAAACCTTTGCAGATTATCGAGATACTAAAAAATTATTTTTTGATATGCTCCCAAAATCAGCATTTGCATTGGTCAATGGTGATGATAAAAACGCGGTATTTATGCTTCAAAATACTCGAGCAAAGAAAAAATCATTTGCTCTTGAAAACTATGCAGATTATCGCGCTCAAATTTTAGAGCATCAATTTACAGGGATGCAAATAAAGTTTGATAATCAAGAGTTATGGACACCAATGATTGGGAATTTTAACGCATCTAATCTTTTGGCTGTTTATGCAATTGCTTTACTTCTTGATCAAAAGCCTCTGGAGGTATTGGCCGAGATAAGTAAACTTAAGAATGTCAGGGGTCGTTTCGAAACCTTACAAGGTCCCAAAGGCATTTTGGCAATAGTTGATTATGCTCATACTCCCGATGCCCTAAAAAATGTTTTGGAAACCATTAATTCTGTTCGAACTAAAAACGAAAATCTGATAACTGTGGTAGGGTGTGGTGGAGAAAGAGACCAGGGGAAAAGACCTAAAATGGCAACAATTGCTGCAAGTTTGAGTGATCGAGTTGTTTTTACTTCGGATAATCCAAGGTCAGAAGACCCAGATGCGATTATTGCAGATATGGAAGCTGGAGTTGCTCCTGAGGACTTCAAAAAAACACTGAAAATAAGTGATCGTAAAGAAGCAATTAAAACTGCTTGTATGCTCTTGACCAATAAAGACATTTTACTCATTGCGGGAAAAGGTCATGAAACTTATCAGGAAATAAAAGGAGTGAAAACAGAATTTGACGATTATCAAGTGACAAAAGAAATACTATTGAAATTATCTTAATATGTTGTACTATTTATTTGAGTATTTAGAAAATCAGTATCAGTTACCAGGGGCAAGTCTATTTCAGTTTTTGTCATTCAGAGCAGCTCTATCTGTTCTTTTGCATTGATGTTTTCTACCATTTTTGGAAAAAAAATTATTGAATACCTGAAGGCTAAGCAAATTGGTGAATCTGTTCGTGAACTTGGTTTGAGGGACAAGCTCAAAAATCAGGGACTCCAACAATGGGTGGACTCATAATCATCATCAGTACTTTGACCCCCGTACTCTTGATCGCTCAGCTTCATAACATTTACATTTTACTTTTAATTTTCACCACGGTTTGGATGGGTGCAATAGGTTTTTTAGACGATTACATTAAAGTTTTTCGAAAAGATAAAGAAGGTCTTAAGGGAGTTTTTAAAATTATTGGACAGGTAATTTTGGGAATTGTGGTAGGGTCAACGTTGTTCTTTCATTCCGAAGTAGTTGTCAGATTAGAAAATTCTAGCCCTCAATTTGAACACGGGATTGATGGTTTTTCAAAAGATGATAAATCAACTATTACAACAATTCCATTTTTAAAGAACAATGAATTTGATTATGCTCTATTGATTGATTGGATTCCAAATGCAGCCCCATATGCTTGGATTGTATTTATTCCTTTTGTTGTTTTTTTAGTTACTGCTCTTTCAAATGGAGCGAACTTAACAGATGGTATCGATGGACTAGCAGCAGGCAGTTCTGCAATCATGGTTTTTACATTGGGAATTTTTGCTTGGGTATCGGGAAATGTTATTTTTTCAGATTACCTCAACGTGATGTACATTCCAAATGCTGGTGAGATAACCATTTTTGTAGCATCCTTTTTGGGGGCGCTAATTGGGTTCTTGTGGTACAATACTTTTCCCGCTCAAGTCTTTATGGGAGATACTGGGAGTCTTACCATTGGAGCCATAATAGCGGTAATAGCTTTGATGATCCGCAAAGAGTTGTTGTTGCCTCTTTTGTGTGGAATTTTTGTGATTGAGAATTTGTCAGTTGTACTTCAGGTAGGGTATTTCAAATACACTAGAAAAAAAAAAAAACTGGAGAGGGTAAACGTATTTTTTTGATGGCACCTTTACATCATCATTATCAAAAGTTGGGGTATCATGAAAGTAAAATTGTAGCTCGCTTTTGGATTATTGGAATTCTCTTAAGCGTATTGACAATAGTAACACTCAAAATTAGATGATGGCAGAAAAACTGGTCATACTTGGAGGTGGAGAAAGCGGTATTGGGACTGCAATTTTGGCGATGAAAGAAGGCTTTGATGTTTTTCTTTCAGATGCAGGTAGTATTTCTAATCAAATCAAAGCTGAATTGATAAAACTGGGGGTTCATTTTGAAGAGGGAGGTCATGATATGGATAGAATCCTTCAGGCTTCCTTGGTTATGAAAAGCCCGGGTATTCCGGATCATATTGAGTTGATGAAGCATGTTCGTTCTTCTGGAATAAAAGTAGTTTCTGAGATTGAATTTGCTAGTCAGTTCACTTCTGCTACTCTAATTGGAATAACGGGAAGTAATGGAAAAACCACCACAACTCTTTTGACCCATCACTTGTTAAAGGAATCTGGGATTAATGCCGGTATTGCAGGAAATATTGGACACAGTTTTGCTCGTCAGGTAGCAGAAACTGATCGAGAAGTTTATGTTTTAGAAATAAGCAGTTTTCAATTGGATGATATACATAAATTCAAACCAGAAGTTGCTGTAATTACCAATATAACACCAGATCATTTGGATCGATATGAAAACGATTTTTCCAAATACATAGCCTCAAAATTACGCATCATAGAAAATCAAACATCTAATCAGTTTTTAGTATTTAATTCTGAGGATCCTGTTTTGGTTGAAGCATTGAACGATGCTAATACATCAGTTTCTAAAATTCCTTTTGGTTTTCAGCAACCTACGGAAGAAGGGACTTACATCTCTGATGATCATATAATAATACAACGAGATAAATCAAATACGATGATACAAACAAATCAATTTCAGCTTAAAGGCAGGCATAACTTGCTTAACGCAATGGCAGCTGTTTCTGTAGCTAAACTTCTTGAAGTCAGTAAAGATTGCATACGAGAAAGTTTAACGAGCTTTAGAGGAGTACCTCATCGACTAGAGCATTTTCTTAAAATTCAAAACGTGAATTACATCAATGATTCAAAGGCTACAAATGTAAATGCAACTTACTATGCTTTGGATAGTATGCGATCGCAAGTCGTATGGATTGCAGGTGGTGTAGATAAAGGAAATGACTACGATACACTTTTGCCTTTGGTTCGCGAAAAAGTTAAAGCTATTGTTTGCTTAGGCATTGATAACGAAAAGCTTTTAGAGGTTTTCAGCCCTGTTGTTGAAATTATTATCGAAACACAATCTGTCGATGAGGCTGTGAAAATTGCTCACAAAATTGCACATAAAAAGGAGACTGTTTTGCTTTCTCCAGCCTGCGCAAGTTTCGATTTATTTAAAAATTATGAGGATCGAGGGAATCAATTTAAACAAGCAGTCAGAAATTTGTAATGAATAAAAAGTACAATTTACTTAGTGGTGATTTGGTATTGTGGGGGATTCTTGCCTTGTTGGCAATTTTTTCATTTTTTCCAGTTTTTAGTGCAAGTTCAAACCTAGCTTATGTAGTTGGTAAAGGCACACCTTGGGAATATCTTTTCAAGCACATGCTGATACTGATTTTTGGTTTTGGATTCATGATTGGAGTTCACAAAATTCCATATCAGTATTTCAAAGGAATTTCAATTTTATTACTTCCTGTAGCGATCTTGTTGTTGCTCTACACTGCAACTCAAGGAACAGTTATTGACGGAGCTAATGCCAGTCGTTGGATTCGAATTCCTTTTGTTGGATTAAGTTTTCAGACCTCTACATTGGCATCTGTTGTTTTGATGATTTATGTAGCATATTATCTTTCGAAAAACAATGAAACCCCTCAAACATTCAAGGCATCAATTTTACCCTTGTGGCTTCCAGTTTCGTTAGTGGTGCTTCTCATTTTACCTTCAAATTTATCAACCTCTGTATTGATATTTTTGATGGTTATGATGTTGGTTTTTTTAGGCGGTTATCCTATACAGCATCTCTTAGTTGTCTTGGGAGGAGCACTTTTGTTTTTAACTTTTTTTGTTTTGACAGCCAAAGCTTTTCCAGATGCAATTCCTAATCGTGTAGATACTTGGATCAGTCGAATTGAAAATTACAAGCAACCTACTGCAGCCGGTTCAGACAATTATCAAGTAGAACGAGCAAAAATTGCAATTGCAACAGGAGGAGTAACGGGTTTGGGCGTGGGTAAAAGTGTAATGAAAAATTTTCTACCGCAAAGTAGCTCGGATTTTATTTATGCAATTATCGTTGAAGAATTTGGACTGGTTGGTGGAATTGGTCTGATACTTTCCTACTTAATTATTCTTTTTAGAATTATTGTCATTGCACATAGAACCCCAACCATTTTTGGAAAACTAGTGGTTATTGGGGTAGGAGTACCAATTATTTTTCAAGCCCTAATCAATATGGGAGTAGCTGTTCAAATTTTACCAGTAACAGGACAAACATTACCTATGGTAAGTAGTGGTGGAACAGCGGCTTGGATGACGTGTATTGCATTTGGAATTATTCTAAGTGTCAGCGCAGCTCATTACAAAAATGAAGAACAAAATGAAACGAAAATTTCGAGTGAAGATAACCCTTTAGCTATTTTAAGTGAAACCCTATAAATTTATCATATCAGGAGGAGGAACGGGTGGACATATTTACCCAGCAATTGCAATAGCAGATGCTTTGAGGGAATCCTTTTCTGAAGCAAAATTTTTATTTGTTGGTGCAAAAGGCAAAATGGAAATGGAAAAAATACCTCAGGCAGGTTATCCAATTAAGGGGATATGGATTTCAGGTTTGCAAAGGGGTTCTATACTTAAAAATATTTTATTTCCATTCAAATTGATTATTAGTTTTTTTCAGTCCATTTTAATTTTGTTGAGGTTTCAACCAGATTTTGTAATAGGGACAGGTGGGTTTGCAAGTGGACCAATTCTTCTGATTGCTCATTATTTAAAAATTAAAACCCTCATTCAAGAGCAAAATTCTTTTCCAGGAATTACCAATAAAATTTTAGGTAAACGAGTTGATATAATTGCTGTAGCTTTTCCAAATATGGAACGTTATTTTCCAGAAAATAAAATCAGTTTAACAGGGAATCCTGTGCGAAAAGAATTGCTAGAAGTGGGTTTAAAACGTGAGCAAGCTTTTGAGTTTTTTAAATTGGATTCATCAAAAAAAACCTTAATTGTTTTGGGTGGCAGCCTAGGTGCAGGTCGGATTAATCAAGTCATAGAATCTAACTTGTCTTTTTTTTCTGATTTAGGAATTCAATTGATTTGGCAATGTGGAAAGTTGTATTACGATCGATTTCAAAAGTACAATGAATTGAAATATGTACAGGTACATGCATTTTTACAGGAAATGGATTTGTTGTACGCGGCATCAGATATAATAATTTCAAGGGCAGGGGCCAGTTCGGTTTCGGAATTAGCACTGATAGGGAAACCTGTTTTATTGATTCCGTCACCTAATGTGGCAGAGAACCATCAATATCATAACGCTAAATTTTTGGCCAATTCTGGGGGAGCATTTGTTCTCTCAGAAAATAATTTAAAGGATCAATTCAAGGAATCAATAAATCTACTTATAAGTGTTGATGAAAAAGAGATAAGAGAAAAGCTTTCAGAGTTCGCCCGCCCAAACGCAACGCAAGACATATTATTTAAAATAACTCAAGAATTAAAAGTTTAGTGAATTTCAAGAATCAAACATATTACTTTATTGGTATCGGAGGCATCGGAATGTCATCAATCGCCCGTTATCTTGTTTTACAAGGAGCTAAGGTTTACGGTTACGACAAGACCCCGTCTGCTGTAATTAATTCTCTTCAGACATTAGGAATTACAGTAGTTTTTGATTCATCAGTAGATGCTTTGCCAGCTGCAGTTTTATCTAAACAAACATTAGTGGTTTATACTCCTGCAATTCCCAAAAATCATCCACAATTATATTTTTACATTAATCAAGGAAATGATGTAGTAAAGCGTGCTGCTCTTTTGGGAGATTTAACACGAGATACTATTTGTTTGGCAGTTGCAGGGACACACGGGAAAGCTTCAACTACAGCTATTTTAACTCATTTATTTGAACAATCAAAGGTTTCATACACTGCCTTCATTGGTGGTGTTTTTCAAGATTCTAAAACCAACATGATGTCCCGGGGCAATGTTTACACTATTGTTGAGGCTGATGAATTTGACCGTTCATTTTTACATCTAAAACCAACAATTGCTTGTGTTACCTCAATGGATGCAGATCATCTCGATATTTATGAAGATGCATACAGTTTGAGTGAGGCTTATCGTAATTTTGCAGCCCAGGTGAAAGAAACTTTAGTTGTAGAAAAAGGTTTACCCTTAGATGGGGTAACCTATAGTGTTTCGGAAGATGCAGATTTTTATGTTGATTGTATAAAGCCTGTTTCAACAGGCGTTTACTTCGATTTACATACTCCCAATGCTGTGTTGAAAAATCAATTTTTCAATCAATTGGGGAAGCATAATTTGTCCAATGCACTTGCAGCACTAGTAATGGCTAATCAAGCTGGACTTTCGATTGAAGAGTTGACAAAAAGCTTAACTAATTTTCCGGGAGTAGAAAGACGCCTTCAGGTTCTTATCAATCAAAAAATCGAGTTGTAATTGACGACTATGCACATCATCCTACAGAAATAAAAGCTGTTTTTGAGACCTTAGAATTAAGTTTTCCAGAGGATAAAAAATGTGTGGTGTTTCAGCCTCATTTATTTTCAAGAACTCGAGACTTTATGGAGGATTTTGCCTCGGCTTTATCCCTTTTTGATCGAGTAATTTTATTGGAAATCTATCCAGCTAGAGAGCTTCCAATTCCGGGGATAAACGCAGAAGCTTTGATGGATAAAATCAAAGGAACCTTTGTTGAATTAGTTTCAAAAAAGCAGCTGGGAGATTTGTTAACTAAGGTAGATGAAAGAATAATAGCTCTTCTTGGTGCTGGTGATATTGGTGCCGAAGTAAAGGGTCTTAAACATAAACTAATGCAATATGAAATTTCATAAATATTTAGGCTTTTTTGTGATGTCGGTTTTGTTGTTGGGTTTAATTGTTTTTTCTCAATGGAGAAATGATCAACGAGAAATAGAAAAGCTTAAGGTGACTTTTGCTGATGATACACTAAATTTTTTGAATGTTGAAATGGTTGATAAATTGTTAATACAAAACGAGCCGTTATCTCATATTGGAGTAAAAGATACTTTAGCTTTGAGTAGTATTGAGGCTGAATTAGAGGCTTATGACGTTATCTTGAATGCTGAGGTGTTTATGTCTCCGGCAAAGCTATTGACTGTCAGAGTTGAAGAACGCACCCCTTTACTAAGAATTATTGGGGAGGAATCTTTTTACGTGGACCTAGATGCGGTAAAAATTCCTCTTTCGGATAATTTTAGTGCACATGTCCCTCTTTTCTTTGGAAATCCTAGTGATGAAAAAATTAAAGAGCTCGTTGTTTTAGTAAAGAAAGTGAATAAAGATAATTTTTTGAAAAGTCAAATAATAGAAATAAGAAACAAGAAGGGTAAGTATTTTTTTAAAATGCGTTCTTACAATTTTCTTGTTGAATGGGGAAATTTAAACTCCTTTGAGCGAAAAGTAATGAAATTAAAAACATTTTGTAAGTATTTGGATTCAATTGAAGAGCAACCAAATTTCACTAAAATAAATTTAAAGTATTATCAGCAAGTAATTGCGTCAAGTTGATTAGTTATGAAAAACAAAAACATATCCGTCGGATTAGATATTGGTACTACAAAAATAGTTGCCATGGTCGGTCAAAAGAATGAATACGATAAAGTAGAAGTTCTTGGAATTGGTAAATCAAAAAGTTTAGGTGTTCATCGGGGAGTTGTAAACAACATCACCCAAACCATTCAATCGATTCAGGCAGCCGTCACCGAAGCTGAGGCGAAGGCATCAGTTACTATTGACGAGGTTATCGTTGGTATAGCTGGCCAGCACATAAGAAGTCTTCAACACAGTGACTACATAACTCGAGAAAATGCTGATGAAGTTATTAATGAAGACGATATTGAAAAGCTAATCAATCAAGTTCACAAATTAGTGATGCTTCCAGGTGAAGAGATCATTCATGTTCTTCCGCAAGAATTTAAGGTTGATGGACAGGCAGAAATTAAAGAGCCTATTGGAATGTATGGAGGTCGTTTGGAAGCTAATTTTCATGTTGTAGTAGGTCAAGTTTCTTCTATTCGTAATATCGGACGCTGTATCAAAAGTGCAGGGCTTACAATGGGTAAAGTAACTTTGGAGCCAATAGCATCTTCGGATGCTGTTTTAAGTCAAGAAGAAAAAGAAGCAGGTGTTGCATTGATCGATATTGGAGGTGGAACAACAGATTTAGCCATTTTTAAAGATGGTATTATTCGCCACACTGCAGTAATCCCTTTTGGTGGAAATGTAATTACCGAAGACGTAAAAGAGGGCTGTTCTATTATTCATAAACAAGCCGAACTTTTAAAAGTAAAATTTGGATCTGCATGGCCAGGGGAAAATAAAGAAACAGAAATAGTTTCAATTCCAGGATTGAGAGGCAGAGAGCCCAAAGAAATTTCTTTAAAAACACTTTCTAAAATAATCAATGCTCGGGTAATAGAAATTATTGAACAGGCTTTTCTGGAAATTAAAAATTATGGGCACGAGGAACAGAAAAAAAGCTGATTGCAGGAATTGTACTTACGGGTGGAGGTAGTCAACTAAAACATTTGAAGCAATTAGTAGAATATATTACGGGAATGGATACTCGAGTTGGATATCCAAACGAACACTTAGCAGGTGACTCCGATACTATGACTGCAAGTCCAACTTTTTCAACTGCAGTAGGTTTATTGATGAATGCATTGGAAAACAGTTCTCCTGAAGTGGATGAGGTTTATTCAGAATCTGATGAAGATTATGTAAATGAAGGAGTTGATCAGATCGAATCTAGACGAGAAGTCATTGAAAGAAAATCGATTTTTGAAAAATGGACCGATAAGTTCAAAGAATTTTTGGATAAAGCATAGGATAATAATTATAGTATATGGACACATTTACAACTGATATAAATTTTGACCTACCCAAAAACAAAAGTAATGTGATTAAGGTTATTGGTGTAGGCGGAGGAGGAAGTAACGCAATAAATTACATGTTTCAACAAGGAATCATGGGAGTTGATTTTGTTGTTTGCAATACTGATGCTCAAGCTTTGGAAAAGAGTGCGGTACCAATTAAAATTCAGTTAGGGGCATCTCTAACAGAGGGTTTAGGAGCAGGAGCAAATCCTGATGTGGGTAGGCAGTCTGCCCAAGAGAGTTATGATGACCTTCATACTCTCTTATCAACACAAACTAAAATGGTTTTTATTACAGCCGGAATGGGTGGAGGTACCGGAACAGGAGCTGCTCCAATCATTGCTCGGATGGCCAAAGATCTTAATGTTTTAACCGTTGGGATTGTTACAATGCCCTTTCAATTTGAAGGAAAAATAAGACAGGAACAGGCTCAGAAAGGATTGGAGGAATTAAAGAATAATGTAGATTCTTTAATCGTTATCAATAATAACAAACTTAGAGAAGTTTACGGAAATTTAGGCTTCAAAGCTGGTTTTTCAAAAGCAGATGAAGTCTTAGCCACAGCAGCTCGTGGAATTGCGGAAGTAATTACCCATCACTACACTCAAAACATTGACCTTAAAGATGCCAAAACAGTATTAACCAATAGCGGTTCGGCAATTATGGGATCGGCAAGTGCCTCTGGAGCTAATCGAGCTCAAGAGTCAATTGTTAAAGCATTAGACTCCCCTCTGTTGAATGATAATAAAATTACAGGGTGTAAAAATGTGTTATTACTCATAGTTTCTGGATCTGAAGAAATCACCATTGATGAAATAGGAGAAATCAATGAATTTATTCAATCTGAAGCTGGTAATAACACAAACATTATAATGGGTGTTGGTGAAGATAAAGAATTAGGAGATAGTATCTCAGTTACCATAATAGCAACTGGTTTCAACTCCGATCAGCAGTATGAAATTGTAAATACGGAGGCTAAAAAAGTCATTCATACCTTAGAAGAAGACCAGCCCTTTATTCATGATTTAACCGAAAAAACTGAAACAGTTGATGCATTTTCTTCTCCCATAGCTGAAGTTGAAACCGATCCTGTCATAAAGTATTCGTTGGAAGATGATATAGAGGAAGAAGAAATTCAATCTGCTATGGATCATGAGCTTGTCATTCAGGAAGCTCCAGAAGACTCCACTAAAATACTTTTGACAGAAGAATTGATGGATCTTGAGGTAGTTTTTGAGCAAATAAATGGGGATGTCTTTTCCAATGAAGATATTTTGGTAGATGAAAATTTAGAGGAAAAAGAGGTTTCTGAAACTTTTGCTGCTTCTCAAGAATCTGGTGATGCACCCAGAGAGGAGGAGTTTATCATCAATGAAATCCCTACAAATATTCTGGACATCGAAGTTGTAGAGCCCGAACATATTTCAACCGAACAAGAAAAACAAATTCAATTTGAGTTTGATATGCCTCTTATGTCAGTTGACTCACCTTCCAGTGAATCCAGTCAAGATCAAGTAGAACCTAATCTCAATACTGTCTTTGAAGGGACTTTGGATGACACAACTCAGGAGGAAGTTTCTACAGTATTTCAATTGGAGGAAGAAGAGTTAGAAGAGATTTCAATTCCTGAAAGTGAATTAGATTTTGAGGAAATTGATGTTGAGTTCAAAATTGTGAATCAAGAGGAGGAGCAGGAAGTTGAGCCTGTTTCTGATTCCTCGGATGTAAATCCTTTTGATCGTTCAATCCGAGATAGTGTTAACGTTGAAAATGATAAAAGAAAGGAACAATTAAAAAATTCAACTATACCTTTAAAAACAATATTAGTAGGATAGAAGAAATGGAAAAGCAACCGGCTTACAAGCGTATGGGCTTCGATTTAGATGATGCTACTCCTGAGGATGATGGAAAATCACAAACCTCCATTAATACCGATAGCAATGATGACATTCAATTCCGCTCCAATAATTCATTCTTACACGATAACGTAGATTAAATAAAAATTATGTCCGCATTAGATAACCTAACAAACGAAATAAAAGAAGCAATGAAAGCCAAAAATGCATTGGCATTGGAGGCCTTACGGGCAATTAAATCTGCTGTTTTACTCCAAAAAAGTGAAGCTGGAGCTGCTGATGGAATGACCGATGATCAAGAAATCAAATTACTTCAAAAATTAGTAAAGCAACGCCGCGACAGTGCTGCAATTTTTAGAAAGCAAAACCGTGCTGATCTGGCAGAACCAGAGGAAGCACAAGCAGAAATCATAGCTCGTTTTTTACCAGAACAACTTTCAGAAGAGGAAGTAGGGAAGGTAATTGAGTCAATCATTACTCAATTGGGAGCAAGCAGTATGAAAGATATGGGTAAAGTCATGGGTATGGCGAGTAGTCAGCTAGCGGGAAAAGCCGATGGGAAGACCATCTCTACTCTTGTAAAACAAAAGCTGTCCTCTTAGAAGTCAAAAATTTTAGCGAAAAGAAATCTTCGCTAATTCAAATCATTGCATGAAACTTACTATTTTAGCTTTTGAGAAGGCCCAGTAGTTCAACTGGATAGAATATCAGATTTCGGCTCTGAGGGTTAGGGGTTCGAATCCTCTCTGGGTCACTTTAAAGCTTTAAAAAAAACCCTTATTTACAAGGGTTTTTTGGTTTGTTTTACGAAAGTACTTTCAAAGATTTTATCTGCATTTGCAGTTTCAAATCCATCTCTTCTGTGCTCTGCCATGATTTGATCTTGATTAAGATTTTGAAATTCAGGCAATATTTTACGTTCAGCAAATTCAACATAACTCCCAGCAATTTCTTTTGTTTTATGATCCGAAAAGTCAGCCTTGATCATTTCGGCAACAGAACTACTTAGTAGTAAAAGTCCATCTTTACTGGTTTTGATTATTCCTCCAGAATCATTTAGTTTAATTCCAAGGTCAATCAAAAATTCATTGAATTTTTCGAGTCTATCAAATCCCTCCGGCAATTCATGAACACTAATTGTGTAGTGGTTCAAATAATAACGATTGTAGATAACCCAAGCTGCATATTCACTTTCATTCAACAGCGTATCAAAATCTTTTAAAGTCGGAAGTTCCCAAAGGGGCTTCTCAAAAAATTCAATTACCTCCGAGGCGTTGTTTAAGTCTATGTTATCTAAGGGATCCTTAATAATTGAATGGGTGTATTTCCAAATTATTTGTTGAGCAGTTTCACTCAATTCGTTTACTCGAAGTTCACTTATGAAAATCCGAGGTAAATTGGGTTTAGGGGGAGCATACCAATAGGCATTTAATTTTTTTGTCCCAAAAGAATAAAATTTTTTTTTGATAACCGTGTTTTAAAAATATTTTTTCGAAAGACTTGATTCCTAGATTTGGAACTCCAAGCGTCCTAAAAGCAACATGATCATTAATGATGTCTTCTTGAGAGGAAACCCAGCCTTTTTTAATCATTGCATTAGTGATTTTTTGTACGTCGGGGACACGCTCAAAATAGGTTTTGAAGAGACCATTTAGAATAGTATCTAATTCAGATTTCTTGGAAAAAAGCATAGTTTGTTTTGGGTTTAAGTTTCAGTATAAATCATTTTCTCTTGTAAATTTAATACAAACTTTCAAATGGCGAATAAACTTTGTAAGTTTAAACTTTAAACTTAACTGATGATAATGAAAAATACATTACCTATTATCGTTCTTTTTTTATTGATTTCTTCCTGTTCTGGAAGTGGCAATGAAATAAAGGCTAAGAAAATTGGAGATGGAGTTTATGAGCAAGGAAGTTGGATTTTTGATCTCAAACAACTTCCAAATGGTGAGGATATTGCACCCTATTACACAGTTGGTAAATTATCCTCAAACGCAATATCTTCAACTGGGTCTGATGGTTCTGTAATCGAAATGGGGGTGACCTTTAATTTCAAGATTGGGAAGGATGGATCTGATGAAGGTAAAATCATTGGGGCTTATTTTGAGTCTACATCTACCAACGAGGATGAATTTAAATTTCCACGTTGTTTGAGTATTTGTCCCATAAATATTGAAATTTTGGACTCTCCTGGGACAATTCAGACAAAAGCTATGTATTCTCGAAATAATGTTTTTCAGATGCAACTTGAAGATGATGTTATCAATAAGCTGGCGTTAGAAAGAAAAGTTATTCGAGTCAGGATACCTATATCTGCTAGAAAACAGAATACAACTTTCGAATGGTTTAGCATGGATATGTCGGACTATACTTCTGAATTAAATCTTTAAATAGCTTTTAAACTCAAGTCAATGTTTTGAGCAGAGTGCGTTATTGCACCCAAAGAAACATAGTCAACACCTGTTTCTGCTATCTTAACGATGGTGTCTTTTGTTATGTTTCCAGATGCTTCCGTAGCAATTTTTCCATTGATTAATTTTAATGCATTCATAATTTCATTTGGATTCATGTTGTCCAATAAAATACGGTGAATCCAGGGAAACTTGAGGCAAGTTTTTATTTCATCTTCATTTCTTACCTCGATTATTACGGGAACATTTAAATTTTGATACTCCAAGTATTTTTTGTCTTGGTAAGTGCTTTATCTACAGAGCCACAAAAATCTACATGATTATCTTTAATCATAATCATATCAAACAGACCCATTCGATGATTTACTCCACCTCCAATATGAACCGCCCATTTTTCGGGATACCTAAAATTGGGTGTTGTTTTTCGAGTGTCTAAGAGTTTACAGTTTGTATGCTCTATTAATGAAACAGTTTGTTTTGTTAAAGATGCAATCCCACTCATCCGTTGCATACAATTTAAAATCAAACGCTCGCAAGCTAGTAATTCAAGTTGTGGTCCTTCGACTGTAAAAGCGATATCCCCCGAATGTACGGCTGAACCGTCATTGATTTTAGTTTTAAATTTGAAATTTTTATTTTTTGATTTAAAAATATATTCGGCGAGTTCTACTCCTGCAATTACTCCAGGTTCTTTTACCAAAAGCTGGGCTTTACTTGTAAGATCATTTGACAGACAAGACCTGCTGGTATGATCTCCATCTCTAATATCTTCTGCAAAAGCGGATAAAATGAAGTGATCAATTTCTGTTTTGTATTTATTTAAAAAAGATTTTTTAGACATAGTCGTTGTTGTAAAAAACTCCCTTATTTTCTTTAATTTGTTGAGCTTGGTTGATCAAAAGATAGGCTACACTTACCATATTTCTTAATTCACATAGTTTTGGTGTAAGTTTGTTTTTTTGATAAAGTTTCAACGTTTCCTCATAAAGTTCACTCATTTCTTCAGCGGCTTTTTGTAAACCCTTATTTGTTTTAAAGATACCTACTTTTTTACTCATTACCTGTTGTAATTTTAGACAAAGTTGATGGGTTTTTTTAAGTTTTTGTTTTGAAGAATATTCTTGTCCATCCCATTCTGGAATCTTGAGATAAAAAGAGTTTTCAATTGAGAAATTGCTAAGTTCTTGGACAGAAAATAAGGCTGCTCTGTGTGCAAAAACAATCGATTCTAGTAGTGAATTTGACGCTAGTCGATTGGCTCCGTGAAGTCCGGTGTAACTGCACTCACCAATTGCAAACAAACCTTTTAAGCTCGATTCTCCGTTAGAATCAACTTCAATACCACCACAGCTGTAGTGAGCAGCTGGTACAACAGGAATCATTTGTTTTAAAGGATCGATACCGATTGACATACAAGTGTCGTAAATCATAGGAAAATGGGCTAAAAATTCCTTGTTATCGATATGTGTAGCATCTAAAAAAACATAATCTTCATTTCTAGAAATCATTTCTTTTGCAATTGCTCTTGAAACAATATCTCTGGGAGCAAGTTCTCCTCGTTTATCGTAATTCGACATAAAACGTTCCCCATTTTGATTCTTAAGATATCCACCCGAACCTCTCAGTGCTTCTGTAATTAAAAAGTTTCTCCATTAACCTTGGGTCGAAGTGCAGTTGGATGGAATTGAATGTATGGTAATCCCTTGATTCTTACTTTGGCCCTGTAGGCGGCACCTAGCCCATCACCGGTTGCTACTTTGGGGTTGGTTGTGAATTCATACAATTGCCCGGCTCCACCTGTCGAAAGTACAGTTAATTTTGATGTTAGGGTAATTACTTCTTGATCGATAGTAGAAATGATGTAAGCGCCATAACACCTTTGATTTTTTGTTTTGGTATGGTGATCCGTTATTAGATCAACTAAAATATGATTCTCAAAATATTGAATTGAATCAATAGTTTTTATGTGATTAATTAATGCCCGCTGAATTTCTGATCCCGAATGATCTTTGTAGTGAACTATCCTCTTTTCTGAATGCCCACCCTCTTTTACAAGGTCAAGCTCATTTCTTTTTATGGTATCGAAAGCAGTTCCCCACTGGATCAACTCATTTACACGTTCGTTACCTTCTTTAACAACAAAATTAATAACCTCTAAATCGCCTTGATAATCCCCCGCAATGTAAGTGTCTTCTATATGCTTTTCAAAAGAGTCTTTTTTAAAATTGGACACAACAGCAATTCATCCTTGAGCATATCGGGTATTACCTTCCATCAAATCTTCTTTACAGATTAGTGTAATTTTCGTTGATGGTGATTTTTTGGATAATTTAATTGCATAAGAAAGTCCAGAAATCCCAGTTCCAATAACAAGTACATCTGTGTTCATCTAGCTGAGTTCTAACATACGCTCAATAGGTAATCTGGCTTTCCTCATTAAATTTTCATCAAGAAGTATTTCGGGAAGCTCGTGTTCCAAACATAAGTAGAGCTTTTCTAGGGTGTTGAGTTTCATGAATGCACATTCACTACAAGCGCAAGTTTCATCTTCAAAAGGTGCTGGAATAAAAGTTTTGTGAGGAGCTTTCTTTTGCATTTCATGTAAAATTCCAGCCTCTGTGGCTACGATAAATTCACTAGAGTTATCTTTTTGAATGTAGTTAAGTAATCCAGAGGTACTACCAACATAGTGAGCTACGTCCAGAACTTGACTTTCACTCTCTGGATGTGCAATAAACTTTGCTTTGGGGTGTTCTTTAAATAAGTTAACAATTTTTTCAAATGAAAAAGCTTCATGAACAATACAAGCACCATCCCATAAAATCATATTTCGACCAGTTTCTTTATTTAAGTATTTTCCAAGATTTTTATCTGGGGCAAATATGATTTGTTGATCTTCAGGGATAGATTGAATCACTTTAACAGCATTGCTGGATGTGCATACAATGTCGCTCAAAGCTTTTATGTCTGCAGAGCAATTGATGTAAGTTACAACTATAGCATTGGGATGAAGATCTTTAAATTTTTTGAAATCAGCAGGGGGACATGAGTCTGCTAAGGAACAGCCTGCTTTGAGGTCTGGTAAAACAACTTTTTTGGTTGGGTTAATGATTTTTGCAGTTTCTGCCATGAAATGTACGCCTGCAAAAACAATTGTTGATGATTCAACCTTTGCTGCTGCTTTAGCCAGGTACAAACTGTCTCCCAAATAATCAGCAAGTTCTTGAATTTCTTTAGTCTGGTAATAGTGCGCTAATAAGACCGCATTCTTTTCTTTTTTAGGCGTTTAATTTCAGAAACAAGTTCTTCTTTTGGAGGAACGGGTAAATTTAAATAACCTCTGAGTGATAATTTCGAGGTTGCGGTTTCAAGGTCTGTTTTGATACCCATTAAGGTGCTTTTTAAATTTTAGTAAAAATAATTATTTAAAGATAAATGGCTTCTTGTACAAGATACTATTTTTTATCGCTTTTAAATTTTAAGTAATGGCAAACAATAAAATTAAAAAAAACACAATAAAATTTTTTATTCGTTTATAATTATTAGGTTAGAAGTCGACTTTTTCTATTACTCAGTAGTATTGCAGTAGTAATTGACTTCGTTTTAAAATTATATTAATTATTTTTGACAAAATAAATACATTAAACTAAATTCAAATGAAAAATTTTAAGTTATTAGCTTTACTCTTCCTACTAGTAGGTACTGTAAATGCTCAGACATCGCAAAACCCATGGCTGGTTTCTGTTGGTGTTAATGCAGTTGGTTTGCAAGGTGATTTAACAGGGAGTATTCCTCTATTGGAGAACGATTACAAATCGATGAGTTTTGGAGTTCCTTCACTCTCAGTTTTCAGAAGTATATATGGAGGTCTTTCAATTGGGGCTCAGTTTTCGTTCAATTCTCTGAAAAGTGATAGGAGTGGTGGTTCAGATGCCAGCTTTTCAGCTATTGAAGGAGCCGTTAAATACGGATTTTCAAGAGATTCTAAAATTAGCCCATTTTTAAAGGCAGGTTTCGGTAGGACTTCTTTTGAATCCGCAAGCGATAACGGATTTAACGCAGCAAGAAATGCCACAGACACTTACTTTGGTAGTGCAGGATTAAACTATAAGCTTGGAGATAGATTTAGCCTTTTTGTAGAGACTAGTTATAGAGCTACTCAGGATGCTCCTAAAGGTAACTATTTACAACACACTTTTGGTTTTGCTTATGGTTTAGGTTCAGGAGATACCGACAAAGATGGTGTTTCTGACAAAAAAGACAAATGCCCAGATGTACCTGGACTTAAAGAATTTGAGGGATGCCCAGATACTGATGCAGATGGAATTCCAGATGATCAAGATGATTGTCCCGAGGAAGCTGGTCCTGAAGAAAATAATGGATGTCCAGATACAGACGGAGATGGTGTTTTAGACAAGGATGATGCTTGTGTAGATGTGGCTGGTTTAGCTGAGTTAAATGGTTGTCCAGACAGTGACCAGGACGGAGTTATTGATTCAGAAGATGAATGCCCACAAGAAGCAGGTGAGGCTGAAAATAAAGGATGCCCATGGCCAGATAAAGACAACGATGGTATTGCTGATAAAGACGATGCTTGTCCAGATGAAGCGGGAACTTCTGGAGGTAACGGATGTCCTGACACTAAAAAAGAAGTTCTTAGCGAAATGAATAGTATTGGATCAAACATTTTATTCCCTGCTAACAGTTCCAAGTTGATGGGCAAGAAAACGCTAGATGCAATTAAAGAGATTAAGCGTATTTTAGATGAGAACCCAACGGCTAGTATTTTGATTGAAGGTCATGCATCAACTGATGGAGGTGATCAACTCAATCAAGAAATTTCACTTAAACGAGCTGAGTCAGTTAAAGGTAAATTAATTGAATTAGGAGTAGACGAAAGTAGATTAGAAGTTAAAGCTTTCGGTGAAACTATGCCAATTCTAGATGAAGATTCAATAGAAACTAGATCGAAAAGTAGAAGAGTTGAATTTAAATCAAAGTCTTGATTAAATTCAAATTTAAAACAGAGAAAGGGTTGATCTTTTGATCAACCCTTTTTTTATTTAAATGCTTTTTAATCCAGCAATTGTTTTTATTGGATTTTCATTTCCAAACACATAGCTACCGGCTACCAATACATCTGCCCCAGCATCAATAAGCTGTTTTGCATTTTTGTTGGTTACCCCTCCGTCAATTTCGATAAGAGTTGAGCAACCCTTTTTTCAATCATGGCTTTAAGTACTTTGACTTTTGAATAGGTCTCTTCGATAAATGATTGACCGCCAAACCCTGGATTTACACTCATAATACAAACAACATCAATGTCTTGAATAATTGATTCAAGTACATTAACTGGGGTGTGGGGATTTAATGCTACTCCAGCTTTCATGTCAAATGATTTGATTTTTTGCAAAGTCCTATGCAAATGATCGCAGGCTTCATAATGAACTGTAAGAATTTCTGAACCCAATTCAGCAAAAGTCTCGATGTATTGATCTGGATTAACAATCATAAGATGAACATCAAGTGGTTTTGTAGCGTGCTTTGCGATTGCTTTGAGTACAGGCATTCCAAAGGATATGTTTGGAACAAAGACTCCATCCATGATGTCAATGTGAAACCAATCGGCTTCACTTGAGTTCAACATTTCTGAATCTCGTTGAAGATTTGCAAAGTCAGCGGCTAAAATAGAAGGTGCTATGAGTGTAGACATAAATAATTCGTTTTTGGTTAAAAAAAGCAACCAAAGGTTGCTTTTTCTGTTATCCTAAATATGTTTTTAAGATTTTACTTCTTGATGTGTGTTTTAATCTTCGGATAGCTTTTTCTTTAATTTGGCGAACACGTTCACGTGTTAAATCAAAAGTTTCACCAATTTCTTCCAGAGTCATAGCGTGTTGCTCTCCAAGTCCAAAATACAAACGCACAACATCAGCTTCTCGGGGTGTTAGTGTTTCAAGAGCCCGTTCAATTTCTGTTTGCAAAGATTCATGAAGTAATGTTCTGTCTGGGTTTGGAGATTCCCCACTATTCAGTACATCATACAGGTTAGAATCTTCTCCTTCAACAAGTGGTGCGTCCATAGAAACGTGTCTGCCAGAGTTTTTAAGGGACTCTTTTACATCATTGATGGTCATATCAAGTTCCTTTGCTATTTCTTCTGCAGACGGAGCACGTTCATGGGCTTGCTCGAGGAAAGCATAGGTTTTGTTGATCTTGTTGATCGAACCAATTTTATTTAAGGGTAGTCGAACTATTCTTGACTGTTCCGCTAGAGCCTGAAGTATGGATTGGCGGATCCACCAGACTGCGTAAGAAATAAATTTAAAACCACGAGTTTCATCAAAACGTTTTGCAGCTTTAATCAAACCTAAATTTCCTTCATTAATTAAATCAGGAAGGGTGAGCCCTTGATTTTGGTACTGTTTTGCAACAGAAACTACAAATCGAAGATTCGCCTTAGTTAATTTTTCGAGAGCAACTTGATCCCCTGCTTTAATCCTTTGTGCTAATTCTACTTCTTCTTCTGCAGTAATAAGGTCTACTTTTCCAATCTCTTGTAAGTACTTGTCAAGAGATGCTGTTTCACGATTAGTTACCTGTTTGGTTATTTTGAGTTGTCTCATTTAAGATTTTTGCTAGTTGTTTGTATATACTTATACGTTCAAAAACATAAAATGTTACATAAAAACAAAAAAACCTCTTAATTTAATTAAGAGGTTTTTTAAAAACTTGATATTAGAACTTACTAATTTCTGTTTTTTGGTTTTCTATCATCACCTCGTTTTTTGTCACCACCTTTGTTATTGTCACGAGGTGGACGTGAAACATAACCCTCGGGTTTTTCTAAGAGTGCTTTACGTGATACTTTTTCTTTGCGAGTTCTAGGATCTAGGCCGAAATATTTTACTTTGAAAACATCTCCCATATTTACAACGTCAGATACGTTTTCTGTACGTTCCCACGCTAATTCACTAACATGAAGCAGTACCTCATTACCGGGAGCTTCCATATATTCTACAACAGCACCAAAATCAAGCATTTTAATAACCTTTACTTGGTAACTATTTCCAACCTTTGGTTTGAACATTATTGAATCGATTTTTGCAATTACCTGATCTATTCCATTTTGGTCGGTTCCCAAAATTTCAACAATTCCTTCCTCAGTTTCTGGATCCTCGTTTATCACAATGGTTGTATCTGTTTCTTTTTTGGAGTTCCTGAATTACTTTTCCACCAGGACCAATTAAGGTTCCGATAAATTCGTTTGGAATTACACGCGTTACCATTTTTGGCGAGTGTGGTTTTACATCAGCTGCAGGAGCTGCAATGGTATCGGTGATTTTTTCAAGAATATGGAGGCGTCCCGCACGTGCCTGTTGGAGAGCATTAACCAAAATTTCATAGGAAAGGCCTTTGATTTTGATATCCATTTGACAAGCAGTAATTCCTTCTGAAGTGCCTGTTACTTTGAAATCCATATCTCCCAAGTGATCTTCATCCCCCAAAATATCGGACAAAACTGCATAACGATCTCCGTCGGAGATCAGTCCCATCGCAATCCCTGAAACAGGTCTTGAAATTTTAACTCCAGCATCCATCAATGCCATGGTTCCAGCACAAACAGTTGCCATAGATGACGATCCGTTTGATTCCAATACTTCAGAGACTACACGAACAGTGTATGGACAGTCATCAGGAATCACTCCTTTTAGACCACGTTGTGCTAAGTTTCCATGTCCAACTTCACGACGAGAGGTTCCTCTGAGAGGACGTGCTTCACCTGTACAAAAGGGAGGAAAGTTGTAATGTAAATAGAAACTTTCCTCACCCTCATAAGAAGGCATGTCTATTTTGTTGGAATCTCTTGATGTCCCCAGGGTTACTGTAGCTAAAGCTTGTGTTTCTCCTCTGCTAAAAATTGATGAACCGTGAGTAGATGGTAAATAATCAACCTCACACCAAATTGGTCTAATTTCATCAGTTTTACGTCCGTCTAATCGAATCCCTTCAGAAAGAGTTAATTCACGAATAGCTTCTTTTTCTGCTTTCCCATAATATTCTCCAACTAGGTGGCCAAATTCTTCCATTTCTTCTTCAGTGAAAGAAGCTTTAATTTCTTCTTTAACCTCTGCAAATGCATTTCCACGTTCTGCTTTAGAAGTTCCTTTTTTAGCGATCGCATAACATTTGTCATAAGCCATTTCATGAATGCGTTTCTGTAAATCCTCATTACCCTCAGCAGTTTCGTATTCACGAACTTCTTTTTTCCAAAAGCTTCAGCTAATCGCAGTTGAGCTGAAATTTGAATTTTAATTGCTTCATGGGCGAATTTAATTGCATCAGCCATTTCCTCCTCTGAAATTTCATCCATTTCACCTTCTACCATCATCACTGAATCAGCAGATGCTCCAATCATCATATCGATGTCAGAATCTTTTAATTGTGAACGACTTGGATTTATTACAAACTCACCATCTATTCGTGCTACTCTGGCTTCGGAGATTGCACATTCGAAAGGAAAGTCACTTAGCTGAATTGCCGCAGAAGCAGCAAGACCTGCTAATGCGTCGGGCATAACGTCCTCGTCATTGGACATCAACTGAATCATTACTTGAGTCTCTGCATGATAATCTTTTGGAAATAATGGGCGTAGAACACGATCTACTAAACGCATTGTTAAAACTTCCCCATCACTTGGGCGAGCTTCTCTTTTGAAAAAACCACCGGGGTAACGACCAGCTGCGGCAAATTTTTCTCGGTAATCTACCGTTAGTGGTAAAAAATCTACGTCAGATTGTTTGTAGTTTGATACAACTGTACACAGCAACATGGCTTTACCCATTTGCACAACAACCGAACCATGCGCTTGCTTTGCCAACTTACCTGTTTCGATAGAGATTTCTCTTCCATCACCGAGGTCTATAACCTCTTTAAAAACTTTTGGAATCATTTTTTTTCATTTTTGTTAAACCTAAACGTTGTGTTGTGTTGTTGTAGGACACCAATGAAAAACTAGAATTCAGCTTTTTATTTCCCCAGAGGGGACAAAATTTGATTTATTTACGTAAACCTAATTCTTTTACGATAGCACGGTAACGTGTTATGTCTTTTGATTTTAGATAATCCAGAAGACTTCTTCTTTTACCTACTAGCTTTACAAGAGAGCGTTCTGTGTTAAAGTCTTTACGATTGTTTTTTAAATGTTCAGACAAATGGTTTATTCTGTGAGAAAATAAAGCGATTTGTCCCTCAGCAGTTCCCGTGTCTGATTTAGATTTTCCGTGTTTTTCGAAAATCTTTTCTTTTATTTCTTTTGATAAATACATGCTAATATTATT
This sequence comes from Candidatus Arcticimaribacter sp., assembly GCA_038142965.1. Lineage (GTDB taxonomy): Bacteria > Bacteroidota > Bacteroidia > Flavobacteriales > Flavobacteriaceae > Arcticimaribacter. The sequence goes on from JAYQLC010000002.1 coordinate 221,954, forward strand.
TAATAATTGTTATGTATGCTTTTAAGCGCTGCAAAGATACACTTATTTTTGATTAATACTTAGTTTCTTATGGGTTGATTAAGAATTAAATCAATGTACAAATTGATTTTGTTTTTTAGATTTTTACGATGAGAAATAAAATCCAAAAAACCTTTTTCTAAAAGAAACTCACTTGTTTGAAATCCTTCGGGAAGGTCTTTTCCTGTTGTGTCTTTTACTACTCGAGGTCCTGCAAAGGCTATTAAGGCTCCTGGTTCCGCAATGTTAACATCTCCAAGCATTGCAAAAGATGCCGTTGTTCCTCCTGTAGTTGGATCAGTACATAGCGATATGTAGGGAAGTTTAGATTCAGCCAGTTCAGCTAGTTTAGCACTCGTTTTTGCTAACTGCATTAAAGAAAAGCTCCTTCCATCATTCGAGCACCTCCTGATTTTGAGATGATGATAAAGGGTAAATGTTTTTTTATAGCGTAATCAATTGCTCGAGCAATTTTTTCTCCAACTACTGACCCCATAGAACCACCAATAAAACTGAAATCCATGCTAGCAACAACAATTTCCTTTCCTTTGGACTTACCAACAGCGGTTCGAATAGCGTCATTTAACCCTGACTTCTTTTTTGTTTCCTTAAGTCTGTCCTTGTACTTTTTGGTATCTGAAAAATTTAAAAAATCTTTAGAAACAACATTGTTGTTTATTTCCTTGTAATGATTTTCGTCAAAAAGAATCTCGAAGTATTCTTTACTTCCAATACGTACATGATATTCGTCTTCTGGACTCACATAAAAGTTGTCAGCGAGTTCTTGTGTCTCTACAATTTTGCCTGTTGGAGTCTTGTACCAGAGACCTTTGGGGATGTCTTTTTCTCCTCTGTTCGAGTTTGTATTCCTTGTTCACTTCGTTTAAACCAACTCATTTGTTCCTTTTTGGTTAGGCTAATGTATTGATATTATTTAAATCTTCAAATGCTTGAGTTAATCTTTGTTTGAAGGTTTGTTCTCCAATTCGAAGCCATTTTCTGGGATCATAGTTCTTTTTGTTTGGCTGATCTTTACCTTCTGGATTCCCAATTTGAGTCTTAAGATATTCAATATTATCAATCATGTAATCACGAATTCCTTCAGTGAAAGCAAATTGTAGATCAGTATCGATATTCATTTTTATCACTCCATATCCGATTGCCTCTCTGATTTCTTCAACAGTTGAACCTGATCCGCCATGAAAAACAAAATCTACTGTATTTTCAGGTAAGCTGTACTTTTCGCTGATGTATTCTTGCGAGTTTTTTAGGATTTTTGGGGTAAGTTTTACGTTACCAGGTTTGTAAACTCCGTGAACATTTCCAAAAGCAGCAGCAACAGTAAACTGATTACTAACTTGTCTTAATTCTTCGAAAGCATAGGCAACTTCTTCGGGTTGTGTGTACAATTTTGAAACATCTACATCGCTGTTGTCAACTCCGTCTTCTTCTCCCCTGTGATACCAAGTTCAATTTCGAGAGTCATTCCCATTTTTGACATTCGCTTGAGGTATGTTTTACACGTCTCAATATTTTCCTCAAGTGATTCTTCAGAAAGATCAATCATATGAGAACTGTAAAGAGGTTTTCCAGTTTCTGCATAAAATTTTTCTCCAGCATCAAGTAAACCGTCGATCCAAGGCAATAACTTCTTTGCACAGTGATCTGTATTTAAGATAACAGTTGCTCCATAGGCTTCTGCTAATTCATGAATGTGTTTTGCTCCAGCAACAGCTCCAGCAATTGCCGCTTTTTGGTCGGAGTTGTCTAAACTTTTCCCTGCATTAAAAATTGCTCCACCATTAGAAAACTGGATGATAACAGGACTATTTAGTTCTGCTGCAGTTTCTAAAACAGTGTTTATAGTATTGTTTCCAATTACATTAACAGCTGGAAGCGCAAATTGTTTTTCTTTAGCTAATGCAAATACTTCTTGAACTTTTTTTCCAGTAATTACACCAGATGGAATTTTTGAACTCATAAATATGCTTGTTTTGTTTTGTCAAAATTTAAAGCCCCAAATGTAACTTTTTTTTTAAAAGGGGTAATTTATTCCGATGTTGAATACAGTTCTTTTTAAAGAAATTTGTTTTCCCCAACGATCTGCCTTTATTTGAGAGGGATCATAAGTTTTAAATGCCGAATCTAATCGAAATACAAAATAATTGAAATCATAGCGAAGTCCGAATCCAGTCCCAATAGCAATTTCATCGAGGTCTTTCAAACCATCGAAGCGTTGTTTTGGATCTGTTATATCATCAAACACATTCCAAATATTTCCAGCGTCAATAAAAAATGCACCCTTAAGGGGACCAAAAATTGTGTATCGATACTCTAAATTAAAAGCTATTTTGAAGTTTGCTTCATTAAATTCATTTGGATTATCACCAACTCCGGGACCTAATTTGTATGCTTTCCAAGCTCGGTTGTCATTTGATCCACCACCAAAGTAAGAACGTGTAAATGGAATGTTATCAGAATTACCATAGGGTATGGCTATTCCAGAAAACATTCTCATCGCTACAACTTGTTCATCTCCTACGCTCCAGTGCTTGATGTAATTAAACTCTGTTTTGATGAATTGTGAGGGTATAACATCTAGAAATTCTAATTTTCCATCTTCATCTTTTTCTTTATTGGAAAGATTTAGAAGACTGGTTAAAAGATTTCCGCTGGAAACAATTTTAAATTGAAATTGTGAAAAATTCTCATCAAAGATATTTTCTTGATTGTTTTTGTTGATACTAAAAAGAGGAACCCAGAATGAAGTTGTTGGATGTAAGTCGTTTTTCCCGTTCTTGAATGACCCTCACATCTTTGTAAGATTTATCCTCTGGCTCCAGCCTTGTTTGCCCTTGAAGCACTTGGTTTATGAATTCAGAAGTACCCTCAGGGATTATAAGGTCGTTATTTTCATTGATAAATTGAGAGTTGTATCGAATGCTTTGCGCAATGGAATTCAATCGATCATACGAATTTCGGTAGACATTAAAGTAATTGGTTATAGCCTTGTTATTTACAAATTCCAAGTCAAAAAGCTTAAGATTAAATTTGTAAATCTCTTTTTTGCTCCACTGATATTCCAAAGCACCCACAAAATTTTGTTTGTCTAGTCCAATGTTTTTTTGGAATGAACTACCTATAATAATGTTCGTTTTGGGCTTCTCAAAATAATTTTTAAGTGAGGGGTTATTGAATGGAAAAATCATTCTTGGAATTCTCAACTTTAAGTCTCCACCAATTTCGAAAATATTAAAAAAACTATCGTCTTTATCTGCTAGGTCCTTAGAGGCTCCCGAAGTTCCTTTTAGTCCCAGTTCTAAAATCTCTGTTCCTTTAAAGATGTTTCTGCTAATTACCGAGCTTCCTAAACTGATTCCAAAAAACTGAATGTTTGAATGGGATAAGTCTAGATCAAAACCAATTGAAAAAGGCTCTCTCGGTGTAAGGTAAATAGATGAAATTAAACTCAGAGAGTCTTGCTTTTCAGTATCAAAACTTATGCTAGGATATTTGAATATTTGAAGGTCTGAAAAATACCGATAGGTATCTGAGCGATCTTTATCACTGTACGGAAGCCCATCTTTGATAAAAATTCCACTAGCCAGAGATTTGGGTTTGTAGTTCAATTTTCCATCGGAATAAATTGTCAAAGATTTGTATTGAACTGTATCGGTGTAGTAAGAAAATTCTTTATTTGGATTTTCTACATAAATGTTTATTTTTTTGACCTTTTGAATAAGGTAAGGAACTTCTACAATCCTATTTTGTTCTCTTTTGGCTTCATTTTTTATTGTAACATTAACTGGGATTTTGAGATCTTTTCCCAAACTATCCAGATATGCCTTGAATCTTATGGATTTTTGTTGAAAATTTTGAATTCCATTATTCCGAAATAATTTCACCAAACGATCTCTTTCTTTATCAAAATTTTCAACTTCAAAAACAGCTCCTTCTTTAATAAAACTATCCTTTAAATTTTGTTGATAAATAGAATCCAAATCAGAAGAATAAATTGTACTTGTTTTTTCGTCTACAGTAAAAGGTTCGCCAGTTGTAATTTTGTAAGTTGCTTCAATTTTTTGCTTCTTTAAACTGTCAATTGAAACCTCAGTTTTTGCGTTGAAAAAACCTTTGTTTTTATAGTATTGCTCTAATATTTTGGAGGTACTGATTAGATTGTTTTCAGAAAAAATTGAAGGTTGTTCCCCAGATTTTTTAACCAGAGGTTAAAACTGTTTTTGTAATTTCTTAATTGCTTGATTTGTTTTTTTGAGTAGGTTTTTGATAAACGTTCGATACGTTGAGGTTTTTATTGAGCCAATTATCAAAAACACTATCCGGATTTTTCTGCTAAATTGTAGATATGTAGTTTTAAAGGAATACCAAAAATGGTTTTGTTTGGAGGAGAAACGCTGAGTTGTTTTGCTAGATCTTGTTTTAGGAGAGCGTCATTCTTAAAAAAACGCTCTTGAACCAAAAGGCTTTGATTTGAAGCAATATTTTTTGTGCTACTACATTGATAGAAGCATAGGGTTAACAAACCTAGAATGATTATTTTTGTATACCTTCTTATCAAAGTAATACCTAATTTAATGCAAAAATACATCATTTTATGATTACAAAGAATGAAATCAAACGAATCAAAAATTTACGACATAAAAAGAATCGAAAAGAGGAAGGTGTTTTTATTGCCGAGGGCAAAAAAACAGTTGTAGATTTATTGAAATCAGGATGTAAAGCAGAAGTAATTTACGCAGTTGGTGTATTTGATGAAGCTGGGTTTATTGATGTAAGTCCAAAGGATATGGAACGGATCACCTTGTTGAAATCTCCAAGCAAGGTGCTTGGGGTTTTTCGTATACCAAAGCAAAATGAATTTTCTCAAGAGGGTCTTATCATGGCTCTTGATGGAGTTTCAGATCCTGGAAATTTAGGAACAATTATCAGGCTTTGTGACTGGTTTGGAATTTCTACTTTGGTATGTTCTCTCAATACGGTTGATTGCTACAATCCAAAAGTTGTTCAGGCTACAATGGGATCATTGACAAATGTCAGTTGTGTTTACACCAACCTTGCAGCTTTTTAAAAAAATCAAACAAACCAATTTATGGGACTTTCATGGAAGGAAATTCAATCTACAATACTTCAATTGAACCTGAAGGTATTTTAATAATGGGAAGTGAATCGCACGGAATATCTAAAGAAGTTAGGGCAAGTATTCATCATAAACTTGCAATACCTCGTTTTGGTTCAAAAAATGGAGCTGAAAGTTTAAATGTAGCTCTTGCAGCTGCAATAATTTTGGGACAAGCATTCAAGCATTAATTATTCAAAAGTAAAATTGATTATCAGTCCCTGTGAGAATAACTTATCAATGTTTGAGGTCCATGGACTCGTTGGATCGTTGTCTTGAATGATTTCATTATCAATAGAAAAAACTCCTCTAATGGATGGCGAAAACTTGAAGTAAGGCAAATAAAAGTCAATTCCAAATCCAATTTCATAGTTGTAGGTTTGTTTTATTACTCGAAAAACATTGTTTGAATTATCGTCTTTATTTTTTTCGTTACTAGAAAGATTAAAGGAAGTTGAAATACCGCCTACAAGAAAAGGTCTAAAGTTGTTGATTCGTTCTGAACTAAATTTCACAAGGAATGGAAGATGAATGTAGGTAGATTTTATTTCTCTAAGATAATCTTCATCTGTAACAAGTCCAGCGGTTGCTTTTTGGGTAAACAAAGTCTCGTTGAGAATAATAGAGCCCTGGTTCAAATCGGAGATTCAAAAATTTATTGATACGCATATCACCAATAAGACCTACATTAAAACCAAAGTTTTTAACAATATCAATGTCAGGTAAGCCGCGTCCTTTTAGTATGGGTGATCCAGAATAGTCTTTGACATATTCAATTTTGTAACCAAATTCATTAAAACCAAAAAAAGTATCCGTAGTGCAAAAATTTCTCATCAAAATCTTGAAGATGTTGAATCCGCTCACGAACTGTTGGATATTGAGCATAAGAACGCTTAATCCCAGTAAGTAAAAGGATTAATAAAGGAAATAATAACTTTAGATTAAGGTTTTGTGGCACAATAAATTGAAGCAACCCCTAAGGTTTGTGGGTGATCTTCTACTTCTATAAACCCAATTTTCTTTAAAATATTGTTGAACTGTTTTCCGTAAGGAAAAACAGCAGCAGAATCCGAGAGATATTTATAGGCAGCTTGATCGCTTGTAAAAAGCTTACCCATCAAGGGGACTAGGAATTTTGTGTAGATTGAGTAACCTTGTTTAAAGGGGAATTTCGTTGGTACGGCAGTCTCTAGAATCACCAAAGTCCCCCTGATTTTAGGACTCTAAATAATTCGGAAAGGCCCAATTCGAGGTTTTCAAAATTCCGAACCCCAAAAGCTACAGTAACTGCATCGAAGGAACATTCTTTGTACTTTAATGCTTCACTATCTCCCAGAACCATTTCTATAGTGTTTTCTAGATTTTGAGCACTAACTTTATCCTTTCCCTTGGCGAGCATTCCGGGTGAAATATCGAGTCCAACAATCCTTGAGGCTTTTGTTTTCTGGAGTGCTAAAGCTAAATCACCTGTTCCTGTAGCAATATCCAAAATACTATCGGGTTTTTTGGGCTTCAAAATTTCAACAACTCTATTTCTCCATTTAATATCAATACCAAGGGATATTATTCGATTCAAAAAGTCATAATTAGAAGAAATTCCATCAAACATTTTGGTAACCTGCTTTTTTTTGGAACCTTGCTGTTCAGCATAGGGGGTAACACTCTTTTTCATAGAATACAAAGATATGTAATGGAGTGATTTTATCTGCTATTTAGTTTTCATTATTCACCATAAAGTATTGTATCGATTCAATTCAGATTCATGAGAATTACATTTTTGAACAAACTCTAAACTAATTAGTATATTTGTTATGAGTTTACCGAATATCACTCTATGAAAATAATTATCGCAGGGGCTGGAGAAGTTGGATTTCATCTTGCTAAACTCCTTTCTTTCGAATCCCAAGATATTACCCTTATTGATACCGATAAGGAGCGCCTCAACTATGCTGAAAATAATTTAGATATAAAAACAATAAAGGGTGATGCGTGTTCCCTGTCCTTAATTAGAGACGCTGATGTCGGAAACTCAGATCTTTTTATTTCTGTTACTGCACAAGAGACCACCAACATAACAATTTGTGCTTTAGCAAAGCAGTTGGGTTGTAAAAAAACACTTGCTCGAATTTCAAGTATTGAATTCATTAATGCTTCAGATGGAGTTAGTTTTTCTGATTTAGGTGTAGATGAACTTTTTCACCAGAAGAATTAGCTGCTATTGAAATACAACAACTTCTAGATCAGTCAGCATTTAGTGATAGTTATGAGTTTGAAAATGGCGAACTCACTCTGATTGGAACAAAATTGGATCCCTCGGTTCCTTTTGTTGGAAAATCTGTAAAAGAGGCTGCAACTATATTTCCAGATCTACATTTTATGCCTATTGCTTTGCAACGCAAAGAAACCCAGTATACAATAATACCAAGGGGTGACACAGTTTTTAAGCCTAATGATCAAGTTTATTTTATAACCTTAAAGGAAGGAGTAGAAGAATTGTACAAGTTGACCGGAAAAACCAAAGAATCCGTAAAAAATATTATGATTTTAGGGGGAGGTAAAATAGGCTTGAATACTGCTCGTGAGTTGTGCGAAAAAAATTTAACGTTACTATTGTAGAGCAAAATAAAACAAAAGCTTTTGAAATTGCAGACCAACTTCCTGATGCAATGGTAATTCACGGTGATGGAAGGAGTGTAGAACTCCTAGAAGAAGAAGATATTGATTCAATGGACGCGTTCATATCAGTTACCGAAAATTCGGAGACCAACATCATGTCTTGTTTGATGGCCAAATCAAAAAGTCAAGAAAGCGATTGCTTTGGTCGAAAACATGGATTATTTCCAACTATCACATTCAATAGGAATAGATACTTTAATCAATAAAAAATTACTCACAGCAAATACTATCTTTAGATATATTAGAAGGGGAGAGGTAGTCGATATGACTACATTGACAAATATGAATGCTGAAATTTTAGAATTTATCGTAAAACCAGAATCTAAAGTTAACGGTTTAAGTATTAAAGATATTAACTTCCCAAGATCAGCCACGATAGGAGGGGTAATAAAAGACGGCACAGGCGCTATCGTTTTAGGAGATTATATTATTGAAGCAGGTGACCGTGTTGTTGTTTGTTGCTTACCTCGAGCAATTCGAAAAGTAGAAAGTTTGTTTCAGTAAGATGCATAAAATCAATAAACAAATTATTGCAAACCTCATGGGGCTGCTCCTTCTTTTCAATGGAGCATTCATGTTGTTGTCTTCTTTGGTAAGTTTATTGACTGATGATGGTGTAACTTTTGAGCTAACTTTTGCTGCTTTCTTAGTTTTGTTTATTGGGGTTTTTATCATGCTTTTATCCCGAAATCACAGCAAGCAAATCCAAAAAAGAGAGGGTTATATCGTTGTTAGTTTTGGATGGATTTTGATGTCCTTATCTGGAATGCTTCCTTATCTTTTTTCGGGGGTAATCCCCGATATTTCTTCTGCATTTTTTGAAACAATGTCTGGGTATACAACCACAGGTTCTTCTGTGTTAAATGATATTGAATCTTTACCTAAGGGTATTTTGTTTTGGAGAAGCACAACACATTGGATAGGTGGAATGGGAATTATTGTATTAGCAATTGCTATTTTACCTTTATTGGGCATTGGTGGAATGCAACTATTTGCTGCAGAAGCACCGGGACCTAGCAGCGATAAGCTGCACCCAAGAATTACAGACACTGCAAAACGATTGTGGTTTATTTATTTTGGATTTACATTAATCGAAACCTTACTCTTGTTTTTTGCAGGAATGAGTTTATTCGATGCAATTAATCATGCTATGAGCACTGTCTCTACGGGGGATTCTCCACCAAAAATTCAAGTATTGCTTTTTGGAATGACACTCCTATCATTCAGTATATCATCACTTTTTTTATGATAATAGCAGGAACTAATTTTGTTTTGAGCTATTTCGCTCTTACTGGAAAAGTTCAAAAAATTCTTCGCAACCAAGAGTTTAAATATTTTATTTTTTTTATTGGAATAGCAACCCTGTTAGTGACTATTGTCTTGTTTAACCAAGTCGATTTGACATCAAGTTCTTTTGATCATCCCCAAGTATTGGGAACGCTAGAAAGTTCATTCCGTCACGCTTTTTTCCAAATTGTTGCTGTAATTACCACTACTGGTTTTGTGACTGCTGATTTCACATCATGGACCCCCTTTTTAACCATAGTTTTTTTTGGATTAATGTTTATGGGAGGCTCTGCAGGATCTACATCTGGTGGAATCAAAGGAGTACGTCATTTGTTGATGCTAAAAAGTGGTTTTTTAGAATTTAAACGAGCCCTACATCCCAATGCTATTATTCAACCCAGACATAACGGTTCTATACTTAAAGAAGAGATAATTCATAATATTTATGCCTTCTTCATACTTTATATGTTGTCTTTTATTTTTGGAGCTATAGTTTTTGGTGCTTTAGGGTTAAACTTTGAATCAGCAATTGGTGTTGCTGCTTCAAGTTTAGGGAATGTTGGACCAGCACTTGGTGATTATGGGCCATCATTTTCATACAGCGAATTACCTTTACTTGGAAAATGGTGGGCTTCTTTTCTTATGCTATTGGGGAGGTTAGAACTCTTTACAGTTTTGATTTTGTTTACTCCATTTTTTGGAAAAAGAATTAGTAATCATATTTATCTTTCCAGCGTTTTCTTAGAAACAAGCGAATACTCTCTTCTTTAGAATTTTGACCGGGTTCATAAAATTTTGTTTCAATAATTTCTTGAGGTAAAAATTCTTGTTCTACAAAATTCAAATCAAAATCATGAGTATACTGGTATCCTTTTCCATAGTCCAAATCTTCCATCAGAGGGGTCACGGCATTTCTGAGAGCTAGAGGTACTTGTAGGCTTCCGGTGTCATTTACCAATTTTTGAGCTTTTCCTATGGCCTTGTAACTTGCGTTACTTTTTGGACTTGTTGCTAAATACACTACACATTGACTCAAAATTATTCGAGCCTCGGGGTATCCAATTGCTGCCACTGCTTGGAAAGTATTGTTTGCCAAAACCAATGCAGTCGGATTTGCATTTCAATATCTTCGGAGGCTAAAATAAGTAACCGACGAGCAATGAATTTTACATCTTCCCCTCCTTCAATAAGTCGAGCTAACCAATAAACAGCTGCATTAGGATCACTGCCGCGGATTGATTTGATAAAAGCCGATATGATGTCATAATGTTGATCCCCATCTTTGTCAAACAAAACCGTTTTTGTTTGTGCCTTTTCCAATACAATTTTATCGGTAATACTGATTTTATTTCCTTCATGACTCATGACTGTGAGTTCTAGAAGAGATAGCATTTTTCGGGCATCTCCTCCTGATAGGTTAAGTAGTGCTTGATCTTCAATAAGGGTTATTTTTTTCTTTTAAAATCTCATCTTCTTGAATTGCACGTTTTAGAAGAAGTTGAAGGTCTTCTTTAAGAAGTGGATTGAGGGTGTATACTTGACAACGGGAAAGCAATGCTTTGATCACTTCAAAACTGGGATTCTCAGTGGTAGCTCCTATCAAGGTTACAAATCCTTTTTCTACTGCTCCTAAAAGAGAGTCTTGCTGAGATTTACTGAATCGATGTATTTCATCAATAAACAACAAAGGTCCTTTTTGAGTAAACAGCCCTCCGCTTTTTTTGGCTTTGTCAATTATTTCACGGACTTCTTTTACTCCTGAATTTATTGCTGATAGGCTGTAAAAGGGGCGATCGTTTGTTTTAGCCATTAGGGTGGCTAGAGTGGTTTTTCCTGTACCTGGTGGTCCCCATAGTATCAGTGAGGGCAATTGTCCTGTTTTCAATATGGGTAGCAATGCACCTTTGGATCCAATTAAGTGTTGTTGACCTACATATTGGTCAATCGTTTTTGGACGCATTCGCTCAGCTAATGGTGCTATCATAGCACTAAGATAAGTAAGTTAGGAGAATTTTCTTTGTCTTACAATTTCATAAAGAACACATCCGCAAGCAACAGCAACATTGAGCGATGCTATCGCTCCTTCCATTGGAAGTTTAGCTTTTTCAGTTACAACATTCAAAATTCCTTTTGAAATTCCTTTTTCTTCAGATCCCATAATTAAGGCAATGGGTTTTTTTAGGTTTTTTTCATAAACAGTTTCCGAAACCTTTTCTGTAATAGCAAGAGGTTCAACTTCGTATGCCTTTAATAGATAAATAGCGTCTTTTAGGTGATCTACTTTTACAATGGGTACCGAGAATAATGCACCTGCTGAGGTTTTAATCGTATCAGAATTTATTCGAGCACTTCCGCTTTGTGGGAGAATAATTCCAGCAACTCCCGTAGCTGATGCAGAACGGATGATTGCACCTAAATTACGAGTATCTGTAATGTTATCGAGAAGTAAAAATATTGGGGCAGCTTCTTTTTCTAATACATTTTCAATCAAGGACTCTAAATCCCAATAAGAAATGGGTGATATGGTGGCAACTGCACCTTGATGGTTTTTATTAGAAAAGCGATCGAGTCGTTCAATTGGGACATAACTATGTGCAACTTTTTTTTTCGCGAAGTAAATTTTCAAGTTGCTTGAAGAGTGGGCTTCTTTGGTCTTTTAATAAAAATACTTTTTCAATATTTTGATTTGCTTCTATGCATTCTATGATTGCACGAACTCCGAAGATCTCTTGTGTGTCCATTTTTAATTTTTATCAAAGCTAGTTGTTTATTATCGTTTGCAAAAGAATAATTTTTAAAATAAGGTCAAAAAAAAGGCTGCCGTGAGGCAGCCTTTTTAAGTAATCTAAAATAGATTAAAATAATGGGGTTGGTTGGAAAAACGTTGGAAGAGGAGTAGGTACATTTTCATTAGTATCAACCTCATTCTGCGGATAAAGGAAACGTTGAGGGTATCCTGTAGCCGAAGTACTTCCAGTTTTGTTAGGTACACCTATCAAATTTCCAGTTCTTCTTAGATCGTGATAACTAACCAATTCTCCAATTAAAGTAATGTATTTTTCTTCCATGATTTCTGCAAGTAATGCAGCACCAGAGGAAGTTGAAGGAGGAAATCCTGTTGCATCAGATCCATAGTCAGTGGCTAACTGAGCTCTAACATTGTTTAAATGTGTCAAGGCTGCAGCTTCGTTACCTAATCTGTGTTCTACTTCTGCAAGAATGAGTTCATTCTCATAGTAAGTAGCTATTGGAGCAGATGATGTCTGAGAATATCTACCTCCATTGTTTGTATTGAGCAACGTACGGTAACTTGGCGACCCCGGAGTACCATCAGCTAAAAAGTAACTTGCATAAATTAGGTTGTTACCTGGAGTAGCAAGTTTTCTAGCTGTTGTTCCATCTAATAAATTTGCTAAATGGGAATCCGTAGCAACTAGATAATCTTGTCTTTGATCAATAACAAACTGATACATTAAGTTTCTGTTGTATTGAGCAGTTCCGTGTTGAGTTACTAAATCATTTGCTGTAGATCGTATTCCTACAGTTGCGAGTGATTTTGCTTTAGCATAGTCACCAGCAGCTAGAGCATAACGAGCAGCTAGTGTTTTACCAGCTTCAGCCCATGTTCCTCCAGATAATCTAGAACCTCCATAACCAGCAGCTATGGTAGCAGCTCCAACATTGGTAATACCTGCTTCAATAAGAGCAATACCTCCAGCTACAACTGATGCTTGTGAATCATAAGCAGGATCAGGATATTCTACAGGGTCAATAGCTTGTGTAAATGGAACATCTCCATAAAGCAAAGCCATGTCAGCATATAAAGTTCCCTGAAGAATTTGCGCTATTCCTTTAACTAGGTCCGATGCAGCATCATCATTGATGATTAAATCAGCGTTAGTGATACCATCAACATATGCGTTATTCCACATATTATTGTAGTTTGCACGGTTAGGTGAGTATGTGTTTAATGTCAAATATTGACGGTCACCACCACTCATTTGATTATTAAAAACAGATGCATAACGTGCGTTGTTACTTCCCATATGTTGCATTACTGCAAGCTGTACCTGACCAATAAGAAGGTCTGCGGAAGCAACTACAAATGCGTTAGGGTCACTGTTTATGTCTTCTGTGTAATTTTCGCAACTAACTATTGTTAGCATGGCAAAAATCGGTAAAATTAATTTGTATATTTTCATGTTCATTTATTTAAAATCCAATTCTAAGTGTAGTCAAGAAAGATCGTGTTCCAGGGTTACTGAAATACTCTAAACCTCTACCTCTTGATGCTCCAGTTAAGTTGTTTTCTGGATCAAAGCCTTCGATGTCCGTCCATGTAAATAAGTTTCTTCCAGAAACAGATAATACTAGATTCAACTTTTATGCTCTCAAGAAGAGATTTGTCAAAACTGTAGCTAAGAGAAATTTCTCTTAATTTAATCCATGAACCGTCCATAATAAATGGCTCTCCAACATCTCCAAATCCACCACCGTTAGTAGTCCACCATTCAGAGTCAATTGCAACTGGTCCAGCACCAAAGTCATCTATATAACCACGGAAAGAAGCTCCAGCGGGTATAGGTGTTCCAGCACTATTTACTATTGTACCACCAGTATTGTTAACTGTTTTTGCACCAGTATTGGCATGTACACCCATGTAGTGTAAAACTCCATAAGTTCCATTCCATACATCATTTCCTTGAGATGTTTCAAACATTGCAGTAAAAGCAAAGTTTTTGTAGCTCGCATTAAGTCCAAGACCAGCACGGTAGTCTGGGTTAGGATCTCCAATACCAACTTTCTTTTCAGGAGCTGCATTAGGGAATCCGTTTGCATTGGTAACATAATTACCTGAAGCATCTCTTTCATATACACCACTTCTTAGAACAGCGTAAGGATATCCTTCAGCAATACCAGATGATGTTGATGTAAATCCGTTAAGTCCAAAATAAGAACTTCCTGCTAAATCTGTAACAAGATTTCTATTTCTGGTAAAGCTACCATTAATAGATGCATTCAAATCATCTGATCTAAGTATATCAACTTTAAAATCAATTTCAATACCTTTATTAGTTATAGTAGCCGCATTTTGAAGTGAGTTTGTAAATCCAGAAGATGGAGTAATTGGTAATGCCAAAATAACATCTTCGGTTTTGTTGTCATACCAAGTAAAGCCTAAAGATACTCGGTTGTCAAACATACGAACATCGAAACCTGCCTCGATCTCACTTTTTCTTTCTTCTTTCAAATTTGGATTACCAGCAGTTGTACCTTGCGCAAATGGATTTCCGTATAGACTTCCAGCCAAATCATCACCCCAACTACTACCAGTACCACCAGGGCCAAAGGTTGTTGAAGTCGCGTAAGGATTCGCTTCAATTCCAACTTCACCATATGATACTCTAAATTTACCAAAGTTTAGGAAGTCAGCATTAACTAGGTCTGTAAATTTGTATCCTAAAGATGCACTAGGGTAGAATATTACTCCTGCTCCTGGTAATGTAGATACACGTTCACCACGACCTGTAATTTCTACTAAGAAATTGTCATACAACTCAAGGTTGATTAAACCATAAACACCACTTTTTCTTGTCATCGAGGTAAATCCACTTGGAGTAGAGTTTAAACCAGTTGTATTACCTGGATTGAAGAAAATCTGATCTGGATTTGTAAAGTTAGCTTCAAAAGCGCTTAATCTTCTGTAGTTGTTTTCGAATTGTTGATAACCTACAACATAGTTAATACTAATGTCATCGTTTATTTTGTTGTCACCCGTAACGAATAGGTTCAACTGAGAGTTTTTCTCAGTGATACGATCCTCAGTCCATCTTCCGTTGTTACCACTACCGGCAGATCCAGCAGGTTCGTAATCCGTACGGTTGTCTTGGTAAAAGTCCATGCTATAACGAGCAACAAAAGTTAAGAAACCTAACTTATAATTTACCTCAGGAGCAAAAATAAAACGGTCAACTTTGTTTACGTTTTGTTGTTGATTGATGGTCCATAACGGATTGTTATAAGTTGGAGCAGAATAATTATATGCTCCAGTTGAATTATCAAAAGTTCTGTATGATCCAGTTGGCTTACGGTAACTTCTGTGTGAATTTGGAGTTTCAAAAGTAGCTGTTCCAACAGTTCTTTGATTTACTCCTTGCCAGTCACGGATATCAAAATCTGGAGATGTTCTTAAGTAACCTAAGTATAGACCATTTAAGTTTGATCCAGTTTGAATTCGATTTGATTCAATGTTTGTATACGAGGATGAAATTTTGAACAACAAGTTCTCGTTAGCTTGAGTTGTGTTGTTCAATTTCAAAGTAGTTCTCTTGTAATCAGAGTTTCCTTGTATTATTCCGTCTTGATCAAAATTAGCAAATGAAAGGTATGTTCTAGACTTTTCGTCCGTGTAAGATAAGTTTACAGAATTTTCATAAGTATACCCTTTTCCAAATACTGCGTCTCTGTTTGATTGGTTATAGATAGTTTTGTTATTTTTTGTAACAATATCACCAATTCTTCTTCCATCAGGCGTAATAAAAACATTGGTGCTAAAGTCGTAAGTATCTGCACCACCTGCACGTAACGCAATTTCATCACCATAGGTTACTGAAGTAGATTGGTTGTAATATCCAACTCCCGGGTTACCCGACCAGATACCATCGAATCCTTGTCCCCAAACGTCTTGCTTAGCCCACTCTGCATTGATTTCGTCAATCGAAAGTGATGACTTAACGTCAACACTCCAACCTTTTCTGCTAGTGGAACCTCGTTTAGTTTCGATTACTAACACTCCATTTGCAGCACCAGTTCCATAAATTGCAGCAGCAGAAGCTCCTTTAATTACTGTAACCGAAGCAATATCTTCAGGGTTAATGTCATTTAATCGAGACTGTTGAACAACTCCACCAGTATTTCCTCCAATGTTTGCGTTGGAGATGATCGCTCCGTCTAATACAATTAATGGAGAGTTATCACCGTTGATTGTATTTTGTCCACGAAGCTGAATGTAAGCCCCAGAACCTGGATCTCCAGAGTTACGAGTAATGTTAACTCCTGAAGTTTTTCCAGAAAGTCCTTGAAGCACACCTGCTTCTCCAGAACGTTGTAATTGATCAACTTCAACTTTGGTTGTAGAAGAAAGATCATCGTCTTTTTTCTTCTCTAAACCTAAAGCTGTAAGAACAACTTCCTCTAGTTCATTGTCTGCTGCCAGAGAAATGTTCATAGAATCAGAAGATCCAACATTTTGCTCCAAAGTTTCATAACCGATAAAGCTGAACTCTAGAACAGCTCCCTCAGCTACTTCAATGGAATAATTACCGTCAAAATCAGTACTAACACCGTTGTTGGTACCTTTTTCTACAACAGATGCTCCAGGAAGTGGAATACCACTGTCATCTGAAACAACACCTGTTACTGTTTTTTGCGCCAGGGCGGTAAATGCTACAAGCATCATTGCCGAGGTCAATAGTAATAGTTTTTTCATATTAATATATATAGTTAAAAATTTGTTAACGAAATTATGATATTAATTTAACATTACATGGAAATTTGTTGAATTTTTTTATTTACTATGTATATAAAGTTTATTAGAATTTTAAATAAACAATAAAACACTGTAAAACAATGTTTTAAAACAAATTGAATGAAAGTAAAAACAAATTACTTTTTAAGGGTTTGCGAGGTATTTCTAATTAAAATCAGCAACTTTTAGCGTGTTTTCTCTAACTTTTAATGTTTCTCGCTTCAGGCTCAAGGATTTTTTTTATCAGAAAAAAATATCATTTAAACACTCATTTTTTGGCTGTTGTTATGTCAAATTAATTTGTAAAACCGAAAAAAATCAACAAAATAAGGATTTACAAGTGAACTTAGAGCTGTAAGATGATAATCAAATACGACAAGAATTTTTGATATGAAAAAACTACTTTTCTAGGGTTTTGATCAGTTCAATGAGTTTTTCCTCTGTTTTAATTTTTTTAAACCCTCCTTTTTTTTTTGGAATTTAGGATTATCATTTTTAGCAACTAAAGGGATGATATTTTTTAATTTAAAACTGATTTCATTGATCTCGTTGTTGTCGTTTGACATAAAGTATGTGTAAGTGTCACTGAAACGGGGTTGAATATCAGCTTCCAAAGGGGTTTTAGCTTTTCTACCTTCAGATAATTTCTTTTTATCTTGTCTAAAAAGACTGTATCGTTTGCCTTCATAGAGGATAACCAAGTAACCTTCAATTGTTGTCCCCTTTTTTGTCGTGAAAGTTTTGTACTGATAGGTTTTATCGTCAAAGCTTGCCCGAATATCTTTTCTTTTGAGAAGGGCTTCATTTGAAGTAAGTTGTTTTTCACTTTTCCCAATTTCAATTTCATCGTTGTAACCGTTGTAACGAAGCCATAATTGATTTTCAGCCTCAATATTTTTGAGGTTTAAAACAGCTGATTTAAAAGAATCATTAAAATAAGGACTACCTTCAGTTTTTGAGAGGTCGAGGGTGGCGTTATTCATTTTTTTGGCCATTGTTCTAACGGCTTCAAAACTGATAGGATTATTCAGGTTTATGCTGTTTTGACCTTTAGCAGAAGTACTGATTAAAAAAAGTACAAGGGTAAAATTTAAATATTTCATTTTTTAAAGGTAGTGAAAAAACAAGCTGATTTTGACAGCATTTTTTTTGAAATAAAATTCGTTTACGAAGACCGCGTTTTTTACAGTAATTATTGAGCTTGATCAGTTTACAAAATTTATTGGATTTTATCATATCAGATGATTATTTTTCATTTTTTTTGATTGATGTCGCAAAAATATTGAGACTTTAGTAATTTTGTTGAATTATTGGTTGTTTTCAACCAGTACGATCCCTGAAAAACTATATTTTAAAATAAAATTTACATCATGAAAAAGTATTATCTGATTCTTTTAGTTCTCTTGTCAGCCTGTTCGGCTGATCCAGTTGAACCCGAAGTTCCTGTTGTAGAGGTTACTGATGAGCCTGAGGTAGTTGTTCCTGATTATGATAATGATCCTATTTATTCTAGAGGAAGACCAAACGTTTTGAGTTCTTATTGGAATATTTTCAAGGAATCTGCAGCTCTCTATGACATAGATCTTTCACATATAGAGGACGTCACTTTTGTTTCTACAGATTTACCCGACAATGTTGCAGGAAGGGCTAACGGATCTTGCGAAGACTATGTAAGGATTTTGATCGATGAAACTACTTTTAGGAACCTTGAAACAGGGGAGCAAATATTTTTGATGTATCACGAACTTGGACATGATGTTTTCAATGCATCTCACGACGGTGGCGGACTCATGGCGCCTAACATTCGTTCCATTGAGTATACTCTTTTTTCAAAGAGAGGTTAGTGATTTTTTTACCAAGGTTGATTTTGTAGAATGGACCGATGAGGAATGTGAAATCATCAGAAGTTATACTGATGATTAAACGAAGACCTAGTTAAGACTTAAAATGATTTTGAAATTATTTCAAGTTTTAATTCAAGACTCATTATTTATCGAATTAAAGCTAAAGTTAATTAAAGAATCTTTTATCTTTATTTTTTAATTTTGATACCTCAAAATGTCAATTCAGAGTTTTATTGAGCGAGCAAATGATTTGGCTTCCAAAACCAACCCTTTCTTTTTTGTGATCGATTTTGAGCAAAAAAAACCATTGATATACACTCCCGAGGAGGCAAAAAATCAAAATGTTTTTTTTGACATTGCCGGGAGTAAAAATTTTGAGTATTATTCCCAGATTAGAAAAAAAAGTTTGAAATTACGACCAAAAATAATTTTCAAGATCGATACAAAACAGCTTTTGACCGGGTACAAAAACACATAAAGAATGGAGATAGTTATTTATTGAATCTTACATTCCCTTCTGAAGTTTCTTTTAGAGGAACTTTAAAAGAACTTTTTTATGCTTCCAAAGCTCCTTATAAATTATTTTTTAAAAATCAATTTGTAAGCTATTCTCCAGAATGTTTTGTGAAAATTGATGGCGGCAAAATTTTTTCTTACCCAATGAAAGGAACTGGTTCTGCAGCGCATCCTGATGCTGAAGAACTGCTTATTAATAACTCCAAGGAAATCGCAGAGCATGCGACTATTGTGGATCTTATTAGAAACGACCTTTCACGGCATGCCAAAAAAGTAAAGGTTAACCGTTTTCGATACCTTGATCGTATTATCACCCAACAAGAGGATTTACTGCAGGTAAGTTCAGAAATCCAAGGTGAGCTCAAAAGCAACTGGCATTCGAATTTAGGAAACATCATATGGGACATGCTACCTGCAGGATCGGTTTCAGGTGCCCCGAAAACAAAAACTCTGGAAATAATTGAATCAGTGGAAGATAGTCCAAGGGGTTATTACACGGGTGTTTATGGCTTTTTTGACGGACAAAACCTTAATAGTGCAGTCGCCATCCGCTTTTTAGAAAAACAAGAAAACAAATTTTTCTATCGGAGTGGAGGGGGAGTTACTGCCAAGAGTAACTGTGAAGAGGAATATCAAGAACTTTTAGATAAAATTTATGTACCCACTTTTTGAATCGATTCGAGTAGAAGATGGTAAAGTGCATTTATTGGAATACCATCAAGCGCGTTTGGAGCAATCTTTTCTAAAATTATTTAATAGAAAATGTTCTTGGAATTTAAAAAATATACTTCCCGACATACCAAAAACAGGATTGCACAAACTCCGATTCTTATACAATGAAAATTCATTTTCATTTGAAACAGAACCCTATAGAAATCAGGAAATTAAAAGTTTAAAGTTTATTGAAATAGAAGACTACACCTATGATTTGAAGTTTACAGATCGATCGTTTCTCAGTAAAGTATTTGCCCAGCGCGAAAATTGTGATGATGTGTTGATGACCCGAAAAGGATACCTTACCGACACATCTTATTGTAACGTTATTTTATTTGATGGGGAACGTTGGTTAACTCCAGAAAAACCCCTATTTGATGGTGTTCAACGGCAATTTTTGATGGATCAAAAAAAGATTTCACCTCAGCAGATTCATGCAAGCGAGCTTCATAATTTTCAATCTTTCATATTGGTAAATGCAATGCGAGGATTTGACAAAAGATTTTTGCAGTCCATTAAAGAAATAAAATAAAAAACCGCCCGGAGGCGGTTTTTACTCTATCAATAAAAATTTAAGATTGTGATCCACATCCTAATCATCCCAATCAACTCGCTTAAAAAGTAAATTATCGACTCTTTCTGGAGCATTGGAATTGAATAAATATTCATTTTCAGGATAGAAACATCTTGTTGGTACTTCAGATCCACTTACAGCTGTCAAGACGGGAATACCTGTTCTTCTCCAGTCAGAAAATGCCTCGGGCTGTACAAACATACCGATGTATTTTTGTGTCATGACTTGTTCCTTTGTAAGGTTACCTGATCCTTGAGTTGACAATTTCTCTAGATTTTACTTCCTGTACAGCATAACCAACAGAACGTTTCTCTTTTTTAATACCATAGGCAGTTACTACTACCTCGCTTAGAGAATTATCAGCTTGAAGAGAGATGTTGTAGTTAACCTCATCTCCAACAACAATTTGCTGATTAGCATATCCTACATAAGTTATGATTAGAACTTCGCCGTTTGTTACGTCTATGCTGAAGTTTCCATCGAAATCAGAAGCTACTCCACGAGAAGTTCCTTCTATGACAACTGTAGCTCCTGGTAAGGGTAGCCCCGTTTCATCAAGAATAGTTCCCGTAATTGTTTTTTGTTGTGCCCATCCAACTTGTAGCATGAGCAGTCCCATCAGGGACCATAAGAAATAGATTTTCTTCATGGTTAAATTCATTTTAAGATTAAGTTGAAACGAACTTCTTAAAATTTTGTTAAACTCAAGCAGAAAAATCAAAAAAATAGGTCCTTGTAAACTACTAAAAATCAATTTTTAGGGCTAAAACAGCAAAATTTATTTACTATATTAATTTAGCGATATTTAAAAAAAATCATTTACAAAACCATGAATCTTGTAACTAAATTTTGATTTTTTTTTGACTTCAAAAAGATCAATAAAAAACGATTGTTAATAAAATTCAAAATAAGAGGTGTATTTTAGGTTAAATCAGTTTGAATCCAAAAAAAAAAGTTTTACATTTGCAGCCCTTAAAAAAGGGAAAAATATAAAATTATATATGCCAACTATTGCACAATTAGTACGAAAAGGAAGAGTCACCATTACCAAGAAGAGTAAATCGGCTGCTTTGGATTCGTGTCCACAAAGGAGAGGAGTATGCACACGTGTTTACACGACTACCCCTAAAAAACCGAACTCAGCAATGCGTAAAGTAGCGCGTGTTCGATTGACCAACGGAAAGGAAGTCAATGCATACATCCCCGGAGAAGGACATAACCTCCAAGAGCATTCGATAGTATTGGTACGTGGCGGAAGAGTTAAAGATTTACCAGGAGTTCGTTATCACATCGTAAGAGGAGCTCTCGATACAGCCGGAGTAGAAGGCCGTCTTCAGAGAAGATCCAAATACGGAGCTAAACGACCTAAAAAGTAAAAAACATTAACTCTTTAAGCATTTATTATGAGAAAAAGACAAGCCAAAAAACGTCCTTTGTTACCAGATCCAAAATTCAATGATCAATTGGTAACGCGTTTTGTAAACATGATTATGTGGGACGGAAAAAAGTCAGTTGCTTTCCGAATTTTTTATGACGCCATGGCGATTGTAGAAGAACGCAACCAAGACGAAGAAAAAACACCATTAGAGATTTGGAAAGAAGCATTGTCCAATGTAATGCCACATGTTGAGGTACGTAGCCGTCGTGTTGGTGGGGCAACCTTTCAAATCCCGATGCAAATTCGTCCAGATCGAAAAGTATCCCTTGCAATGAAGTGGATGATTTCTTACGCTCGAAAACGTAATGAAAAAACCATGGCTTTGCGTTTAGCAAATGAAATACTTGCAGCTTCTAAGGAAGAAGGTGCTGCCGTTAAAAAGCGTTTAGATACGCACAAAATGGCAGAAGCAAACAAGGCTTTTTCACACTTTAGATTCTAAACGTAAACAACAACTATTGATTTATTTATCATGGCAAGAGATTTAAAATTTACAAGAAATATTGGGATTGCAGCGCATATTGATGCGGGCAAAACCACAACTACAGAACGTGTATTATTTTACACTGGAGTAAGTCACAAGATCGGAGAGGTGCACGATGGTGCAGCAACAATGGACTGGATGGAGCAGGAGCAAGAGCGTGGGATTACCATTACCTCTGCTGCTACAACCTGTACATGGAACTTTCCAACCGAACAAGGAAAACCCCTTGATGGAACAAAACCTTACCACTTCAACATCATTGATACTCCCGGTCACGTAGACTTTACCGTGGAAGTAAACCGATCACTTCGTGTACTCGATGGATTGGTTTTTTTGTTTTCAGCTGTAGATGGTGTTGAACCACAATCTGAAACAAACTGGAGGTTAGCAGACAACTACAAAGTTCCGCGCATCGGGTTTGTAAACAAAATGGACCGTCAAGGATCAAATTTCCTTGGTGTGTGCAATCAGGTAAAAGAAATGTTAAAGTCAAACGCAGTTCCAATTGTATTGAACATTGGAGATGAAGAAGACTTTAAAGGTATCGTTGACTTAGTTAAGAATCGTGCGATTGTATGGCACGATGACAATTTTGGATCTACCTTTGACGTGGTAGAGATACCAGATGACATGAAAGAAGAGGCGAAGAAATATCGTGCACTTCTTATCGAAGAAGTAGCTGGATATGACGAAAATCTTCTTGAAAAATTTATGGAAGACGAAGATTCTATCACCGAAGAAGAAGTGCATGAAGCATTGAGAGCAGCGGTAATGGACATGTCGATTATTCCAATGATTTGTGGATCAGCATTCAAAAATAAAGGAGTTCAGTTTTTGTTAGATGCTGTGTGTCGCTACTTACCTTCTCCGGAGGATAAAGACGCAATTGTAGGAACAGATCCAGCTTCTGGAAATGAAATTTCAAGAAAACCAACCGTAAAAGATCCGTTTGCTGCTTTAGCATTTAAGATTGCTACCGATCCTTTTGTAGGACGTTTGGCATTCTTCCGTGCATACTCAGGTCGCTTAGATGCAGGTTCTTATGTTTTAAATAATCGTTCAGGAAAAAAAGAACGTATTTCACGTATTTATCAAATGCATTCCAACAAACAAAATTCGATTCGACTACATCGAAGCAGGTGATATTGGAGCAGCAGTAGGATTTAAATCCATCAAAACGGGAGATACTTTATCCGCAGAGAACAGTCCAATTATTTTGGAATCCATGGATTTCCCGGATCCCGTTATTGGTATTGCTGTTGAGCCGAAAACCAAAGCCGACGTTGATAAGCTCGGGATGGCTCTCGGTAAGCTAGCAGAAGAAGATCCTACTTTTCAAGTAAAAACAGATGAGGCTTCAGGCCAAACCATTATTTCTGGAATGGGTGAGCTTCACTTGGATATTATTGTTGACCGTTTACGCAGAGAATTTAAAGTTGAGGTAAACCAAGGTCAACCACAAGTAGAATACAAAGAAGCATTGACTGCATCAGCAGATCACCGTGAGGTTTACAAAAAACAATCTGGGGGTCGTGGTAAATTTGCAGATATTGTATTTACTATTGAACCAGCAGAGGAAGGAAAATCAGGACTTGAGTTTGTAAACCTTATCAAAGGGGGTAATGTACCTAAAGAATACATCCCATCCGTAGAAAAAGGATTTAAAGACTCCATGAAAAATGGACCTTTAGCTGGTTTCGAAGTTGACGCAATGAAAATTACATTAAAGGATGGATCATTTCACCCTGTAGATTCCGATTCGCTTTCATTCGAATTAGCTGCAAAAATGGGCTTCAAAGCATCAGCACAAGCAGCTAAGGCTGTAATTATGGAACCCATCATGAAAGTTGAAGTATTGACACCCGAAGAAAACATGGGAGATATTGTAGGTGATCTTAACAAGCGTCGTGGCCAGGTAAATGCTATGGATGATCGTGCTGGTTCTAAAGTTGTAAAAGCTTTAGTTCCTTTATCAGAGATGTTTGGATATGTAACCTCATTAAGAACACTTTCATCTGGTAGAGCAACTTCTACTATGGAATTTTCACACTACGAAGCAACACCATCAAATATTTCGCAAGAAGTCATAGCGGAAGTTAAAGGTCAAGAATCTTAAATCATTAGTACGATGAGTCAAAAAATTAGAATAAAATTAAAATCTTACGATTACAACTTAGTAGACAAGTCTGCTGATAAAATTGTAAAAACAGTAAAAACTACTGGTGCTGTTGTGACGGGTCCAATTCCATTACCAACACACAAAAAAATATTTACTGTTTTGCGTTCACCTCACGTAAACAAGAAATCAAGAGAACAATTTAAGTTGTGTTCATACAAACGATTGTTGGACATTTACAGTTCTTCATCAAAAACAATTGATGCTCTAATGAAACTTGAATTACCAAGTGGAGTAGAAGTAGAGATCAAAGTATAATTAGAAACAAACAATCAATTAATAATAAATAACAATGTCTGGGTTAATAGGAAAAAAAATCGGCATGACCAGTCTCTTTGACGAGCAAGGAAAAAATATTCCTTGTACGGTTCTTGAAGTTGGACCATGCGTGGTTACCCAAGTCAGAACCGAAGAGGTTGACGAGTATAGTGCACTTCAACTCGGTTTCGATGACAAGGCAGAAAAGAGAGCAACCAAGGCTGCTCTTGGGCATTTTAAGAAAGCCAATACTGTACCTAAGAAAAAAGTCGTTGAGTTCCAGGATTTTGAAGAAGAGTACAAATTAGGAGACACATTAACAGTTGACCTTTTTCAGGAAGGTGAGTTTGTTGATGTATCTGGAACATCAAAAGGAAAAGGTTTTCAAGGGGTTGTAAAACGTCATGGATTTGCCGGAGTAGGTCAAGCTACTCACGGTCAGCACAACCGTTTACGTGCACCTGGATCAATTGGAGCAGCTTCTTATCCTGCACGTGTATTCAAAGGAATGCGTATGGCAGGTCGTATGGGAACTGACAAAATTAAAGTACAGAACTTAAAAGTGTTAAAAGTAGTTGCCGAAAAGAACCTACTTGTTGTAAAAGGAGCAGTTCCTGGCCACAAAAACGCTTATGTAATCGTTGAGAAATAATGGAAGTAGCTGTAGTAGACATTCAAGGAAAAAAACAGGACGGAAAGTAAAACTTTCTAAGACTGTTTTCGGTATTGAGCCTAACACACACGCTGTTTATTTAGATGTTAAATCACATTTAGCAAACAAACGTCAAGGAACTCACAAAGCCAAAGAACGTGGCGAAATCAAAGGAAGTACACGTAAAATCAAAAAACAAAAAGGAACAGGTACAGCCCGAGCAGGTTCCATAAAAAATCCACTGTTTAGAGGTGGAGGACGTATTTTTGGTCCACGTGTTCGTGATTACAGTCAAAAAGTAAATAAAAAAGTTAAACGACTTGCACGTAAATCTGCCCTCACAATCAAGGCTCAAGAAAAAGCAATAATTGTTTTGGAAGACTTTCAATTTGATGCTCCAAAAACCGCTGATTATCTCAATGTATTGAAGTCTTTAGGACTTGAAAACAAAAAGTCAGTAGTAGTGTTGGCTGAGCCAAATAAAAATGTATATTTGTCATCGCGCAATATTAAAAATTCTCAAGCCATAACAAGCTCAGAATTAAACACTTACAAGATAGTCAATACCAATAGTTTGGTTTTGTTTGAAAGTGCAATTGCCGGAATAGAAACCCTTTTGAACAAAGCATAGCGTTATGAGTATTTTAATTAAGCCTATCATTACCGAGAAAGCAACAGCAGGTAGCGAAATGAATAATTGCTATACTTTTCTTGTTTCCCCAACTTCTAACAAGATTGAAATCAAGAAAGCAGTAGAAGCAACTTACGGAGTTTCTGTAGAAAAAGTAAGAACCTTAAGATATGGTGTTGAACGTAAAACAAGATACACCAAAACGGGTCTTCAACAAGGAAAAACAAATAGCACCAAAAAAGCAATCATTCAGGTTGCAGAAGGGGATGCTATTGATTTTTATAGTAATCTTTAACAGCGTCACATGTCAGTTAGAAAATTAAAACCGATAACACCCGCGCAGCGTTTTAGAGTAGTAAATGGATTTGACGCAATTACTACTGATAAGCCGGAGAAGAGTTTGTTGGCTCCGAAAAAGCGCAGTGGTGGAAGAAACAACACAGGAAAAATGACCATGCGCCATGTAGGTGGAGGTCACAAGAAAAGATATCGTATCATCGATTTTAAGCGTAACAAATTTGATGTTGCCGCAGAAGTATTGTCGATTGAATATGATCCAAACCGAACTTCTTTTATTGCATTGTTACAATATAAAGACGGAGAAAAGCGATACATCATCGCTCAAAATGGCCTGCAGGTAGGACAGCAAGTTATTTCTGGTGAAGCAGTTTCACCAGAGGTAGGCAATGCCCTTCCTCTTTCGGCTATTCCACTAGGAACAATCATTTCTTGTATTGAATTACATCCAGAAGGAGGAGCAAGTATCGCTCGAAGTGCTGGAGCATTTGCTCAGCTTATGGCTCGTGATGGAAAGTATGCAACCGTTAAATTACCTTCAGGTGAAACCCGTTTGATTTTGGCTACTTGTATGGCTACCATTGGTGCAGTATCAAACTCAGATCATCAATTACTTGTTTCGGGTAAAGCGGGCCGTTCACGTTGGTTAGGAAGACGACCACGTACACGTCCAGTGGCAATGAACCCTGTCGATCACCCAATGGGTGGTGGTGAAGGGCGAGCGTCTGGAGGACATCCCCGTAACCGTAATGGTGTTCCTGCTAAAGGATACCGTACGCGTTCCAAAACAAAAGCGAGTAGTAAATTTATTATAGAACGTAGAAAAAAATAAACAACTATGGCACGTTCATTAAAAAAAGGACCATATGTACATCACAGCCTTGAAAAAAAGGTAGTGGCAAACGTTGAGTCGAAAAGTAAATCAGTAATAAAAACTTGGTCTCGTGCCTCGTTGATCACACCTGATTTTGTAGGACAAACAATTGCAGTACATAACGGAAGACAATTTATTCCTGTTTATATAACAGAGAATATGGTAGGACATAAATTAGGCGAATTCTCACCAACACGATCTTATCGTGGTCACGGTGGAGCCAAAAATAAAGGAAAAAAATAATAGCTCATGGGAAATCGTAAAAGACAATCAGCAGAAGCTATAAAAGAAGCGAAAAAATCGCTTGTCTTCGCTAAACTAAATAACTGTCCAACATCACCAAGAAAGATGCGCCTTGTTGCAGATTTGGTTCGTGGAGAAGAAGTAAACAAAGCACTAGCTATTTTGAAATTTAATCCAAAAGAAGCTTCTCGCAGAGTTGAAAAATTACTTCTTTCTGCTCTAGCCAACTGGCAAGCAAAAAATGAAGAAGGTGATATTGAAAAAGCTGCTCTATTCATAAAAGAAATTCGTGTAGACGGAGGAAGTATGCTAAAAAGACTTCGACCAGCACCACAAGGAAGAGCACACCGAATTCGCAAGCGTTCGAATCATGTGACTTTAGTTTTAGGATCAAACAATTTAGATAACTAATATGGGACAAAAAACAAACCCAATAGGAATACGTTTAGGAATCATCCGTGGATGGGACTCAAACTGGTATGGTGGAAATAATTACGGTGATAAAATTGCTGAAGATTATAAAATCCGAAAATACATTCACGCACGTTTAGCCAAAGCAAGTGTTTCAAACGTAATCATCGAGAGAACCCTCAAATTGATTACAGTGACAATCACCACAGCACGTCCTGGAATTATTATTGGAAAAGCTGGACAAGAAGTTGATAAGTTGAAAGAAGAGTTGAAAAAAATTACCGCAAAGGAAATTCAAATCAACATTTTTGAAATCAAACGCCCAGAACTAGACGCACGATTAGTAGGAGCAAGTATTGCCCGCCAAATAGAGGGTCGTATTTCTTACCGAAGAGCAATCAAAATGGCTATTGCAGCTGCAATGCGAATGAACTCTGAAGGAATCAAAATCCAAATTTCAGGTCGTTTAAACGGAGCAGAGATGGCTCGATCAGAATCTTACAAAGATGGTCGTATTCCATTATCTACTTATAGAGCAGACATCGATTACGCACTAGTTGAATCTCATACTACTTATGGTAGATTGGGGATAAAAGTTTGGATCATGAAGGGTGAAGTATATGGAAAGCGTGAGTTATCTCCACTCGTTGGAATGTCCAAGAAGACAAATTCACCAGGAGGATCAAAAAATAACAATTCACGTCAACGACGTAGAAAATAATAGAATAAGTAATTAAGTAGGTAAACATGTTACAACCTAAAAGAACAAAATTCCGTAAAGCGCAGAAAGGCCGAATGAAAGGGCTTTCTCAGAGAGGTAATCAACTTTCAAATGGAATGTTTGGTATCAAGTCTCTTGATTCGAAATTTATCACTTCTCGACAAATTGAAGCCGCACGTATTGCTGCTACTCGATATATGAAACGTGAAGGACAGTTATGGATAAAAATATTTCCAGATAAGCCAATTACCAAGAAACCACTTGAGGTACGTATGGGTAAAGGTAAAGGAGCTCCTGAATATTTCGTTGCAGTTGTGAAGCCAGGACGTGTCTTATTTGAGATATCGGGTGTGCCACATGATGTAGCTAAAGAAGCACTTCGTCTTGCAGCTCAAAAATTACCTGTAAAAACTAAATTTATGGTTGCTCGAGATTTTCAAGCTTAACACAACGAACGCATTATGAAACAATCTGAAATAAAAAACCTTTCTTTAGAGGACTTAAAAGATAAGCTAGCAGAGAGTCAAAAACAATTGACTGACATGCGTATGGCGCATGCCATAACTCCACTAGAAAATCCATTGCAGCTAAGACATGCCCGCAAGGTTGTGGCGCGTTTGCTTACTGCTATAACCGAAAGAGAACAAGAAAGCTTAGTATAATGGAAAATAGAAATCTAAGAAAAGAACGAATTGGTGTTGTAACCAGTAACAAGATGGAGAAATCTATTGTTGTTTCTGAAGTAAAGCGAGTAAAACATCCAATGTATGGTAAATTCGTTTTGAAGACCAAAAAATATGTTGCACACGACGATACAAACGATTGCAACATCGGTGATACCGTTAAAATCATGGAAACTCGACCTTTGAGTAAATCAAAGTGCTGGAGACTTGTAGAAATATTAGAAAGAGCTAAGTAAGATGTTACAACAAGAATCAAGGTTAAAAGTAGCCGATAATACTGGAGCCAAAGAAGTACTAACAATACGTGTACTTGGTGGAACCAAAAGAAGATATGCTTCTCTTGGGGATAAAATTGTAGTAACAGTAAAAGAAGCATCCCCTTCTGGAACTGTTAAAAAAGGACAGGTTTCTACTGCAGTTGTAGTAAGAACTACCAAAGAGGTTCGTAGAGCTGATGGATCTTATATCCGATTTGATGACAATGCATGTGTATTGTTAAATCCTACCGGAGAAATGATCGGAACACGCGTATTTGGTCCTGTGGCTAGAGAATTGCGTGACAAGCAGTTTATGAAGATTGTTTCACTAGCACCCGAGGTGCTTTAAGACTCAAATCATGAATAAAATAAAAATAAGAAAAGGAGATAAAGTTCGTGTTATTGCTGGATCCCATAAAGGTGCTGAAGGTGTTGTAGCCAAAGTGCTTCGTGATGCAAATAAGGCAATTGTTGAAGGTGTCAATCTTGTAAAGAAACACACCAAACCAAGTGCACAAAACCCTCAAGGCGGAATCCAAGAAATGGAAGCTCCAATCCAAATTTCAAATCTCACGCTATTAACTTCTGAAGGTCAGGCTACTCGTATAGGTTACCGTATGGAAGGAGATCAGAAAGTAAGATTTGCAAAAAAATCTAATGAAGTAATTTAGTTATGAGCTATCAACCAAGACTAAAGCAAGAATTTAACGATCGTATCGTTAGCGCCCTAACCGAGGAGTTTGGGTATAAAAATGTAATGCAGGTTCCACAGCTAGAAAAAATAGTTCTTAGCAGAGGAGTTGGAGCTGCAGTTTCTGACAAGAAACTAATCGATTATGCAGTAGATGAATTAACAAACATCACAGGACAAAAAGCTGTTTCAACAATTTCAAAGAAGGATGTTGCTTCTTTCAAATTACGTAAAGGAATGCCTATTGGTGCAAAAGTTACTCTAAGAGGGGAGCGTATGTATGAATTCCTTGACCGTTTAGTAACTACTGCTTTACCAAGAGTACGCGATTTTCAGGGAGTTAAAGCAACCGGTTTTGATGGTCGTGGAAACTACAACTTGGGAATTACAGAACAAATTATTTTTCCTGAAATTGATATTGACAAAGTAAACAAAATTAACGGTATGGATATTACCTTTGTAACTTCTGCTAATACAGACAAGGAAGCGAAATCATTGTTGAACGAATTGGGACTACCCTTTAAAAAGAACTAGCATGGCCAAAGAATCAATGAAAGCTCGTGAAGTAAAAAGAGCTAAAACTGTTGCAAAATATGCAGAAAAGCGCAAAGCTTTGAAAGAAGCAGGGGATTATGAAGCACTTCAGAAACTCCCAAAAAATGCATCGCCAATACGTATGCACAACCGTTGTAAATTAACCGGAAGACCGAAAGGATATATGCGTCAGTTTGGAATCTCTAGGGTAACTTTTAGAGAGATGGCCAACCAAGGTCTTATCCCCGGTGTAACTAAAGCCAGTTGGTAATCAAATAAAAGAAGCTATGTATACAGATCCGTTAGCAGATTTTTTAACAAGAATTCGTAATGCAAATTCAGCAGGTCACCGAGTGGTGAGCATTCCTGCTTCAAAGATAAAGAAAGAAATCACAAAGATTCTTTTCGACCAAGGATACATCCTTAGTTATAAGTTTGAAGAAACCGATAACAATCAAGGCAGTATCAAAATCGCATTGAAATATGATCAAACTACAAAACAGCCTGTAATTCAAAAGATTCAAAGAATTAGTACTCCTGGTTTACGTAAGTATGCTGGAGCAACTGAATTGCCAAGAATTTTAAATGGTTTGGGTATCTCAATCGTTTCAACTTCCAACGGTGTGATGACTGGGAAGCAAGCGACCAAAGAGAATGTAGGAGGTGAATTATTGTGTTACGTTTATTAAACTATAAAAGAAAAAACAATGTCTAGAATTGGTAATAATCCGATCAATATCCCAGCCGATGTAACGGTAGATATTCAAGCAGACAAAGTTGTCGTTAAAGGTAAATTAGGAGAACTTGAGCAAGAATACTCGGGAGTATCCTTTGAATCGGCAAACGACACCATCGTTGTTAAAAGAAATTCTGAATCCAAAGATCATAAAGCTAAACACGGTTTGTATCGAGCATTGTTAGCCAACATGGTTGAAGGTGTCTCTTCAGGATTTGTGAAAGAATTAGAATTGGTAGGTGTAGGTTACCGTGCCAGCAATCAGGGTCAAAAATTAGACTTGGCTCTTGGTTTTTCTCACAACATTCTTTTGGATGTAGCTCCAGAAGTTAAAGTAGAGACTATTTCTGAAAAAGGAAAGAATCCCATCATCAAACTAAGTTCGTTCGATAAGCAATTGGTTGGCTTTGTTGCAGCAAAAATTCGATCGTTCCGTCCGCCAGAGCCTTACAAAGGTAAAGGAATTAAGTTTGTAGGAGAGCAATTAAGAAGAAAAGCAGGTAAATCCGCATAAGATAAAAGAAATGGCGTTAACTAAAGAAAAAAGAAGATTAAGAATTCGCAGACGTATTCGCAAAACCATTATTGGTTCTGCAGCGGCTCCACGTTTATCCGTGTTTAGAAGCAACAAAGAAATTTATGCTCAGTTGATTGATGACACAAATGGTAAAACAATTGTAGCAGCTTCTTCAAGAGATAAAGAAATTGAAAAAAACGATAACAAATCAAACACTGCTGTAGCCGTAGGTAAGCTTATTGCTGAAAAAGCTTTGAAAGCAGGAATCTCAACGATTACTTTTGATCGTGGAGGATACCTGTATCACGGTCGTGTTAAATTTCTAGCTGAAGGTGCGCGTGAAGCTGGACTAAAATTCTAAAATAGGAAGATGTTACAAAATTATAAAAACGTTGAGCTTGTAAAACCAGGAGGTCTTGAATTAAAAGACCGTTTAGTTGGTGTACAGCGTGTTACTAAAGTTACTAAAGGAGGCCGTGCATTTGGTTTCTCTGCCATCGTAGTTGTTGGTGATGAGAATGGAGTAGTAGGACAAGGTCTTGGTAAATCCAAAGAAGTTGCTGAAGCAATTTCAAAAGCGGTTGAAGATGCTAAGAAAAACTTAGTTCGTATTCCAATTGCAAAAGGTACGGTGCCTCACGAGCAAAAAGGTAAATATGGAGGAGCTCGCGTGTTTTTGAAGCCCGCTTCAGAAGGTACTGGAGTAATTGCTGGTGGAGCAGTAAGAGCAGTATTAGAGGCAGTAGGAGTACATAATGTACTTTCAAAGTCTCAGGGATCATCAAACCCTCATAATGTTGTAAAGGCTACTTTCGATGCATTATTACAATTGAGAAGTCCAAATACCATTGCTTTACAACGTGGGATTTCATTAGATAAAGTTTTTAACGGTTAATTTACCTTCAAATGGCTAAAGTAAAAGTAAAACAAGTAAAGAGTAGTATCAAGCGTCTTCTTGATACACTTCAATCTTTGGTAGAATCAAAGAAATTGAAGAGCACGATTACTTTCGAAGACCTTGTAAACAACGGTCTAGTTGGTAAAAAAGAGCTTGTAAAAGTATTGGGACGTGGTGAGTGTACAATGAAATTGAACATCACTGCTCACGCTTTTAGTAAATCTGCAGTAGCTGCCATTGAAGCACAAGGCGGTACAGCAACTACTCTATAATCGCAATGAAGAAATTCGTAGAAACCATCAAGAATATCTGGAGTATCGAAGAGTTAAAGGACAAGATCCTTACAACTCTTGGATTGCTTTTGATATACAGAATTGGTTCAACGGTTCTTCTACCTGGTGTTGATCCGGATAGTTTGACGCAGCTTCAAGCGCAGACTTCAGAGGGTCTTTTGGGCGTATTAAACGCGTTCACAGGTGGTGCATTCTCTCGTGCATCTGTTCTTGCATTAGGTATCATGCCTTACATCTCAGCTTCGATTATCATCCAGTTGATGGGAATGGCAGTACCAGCAGTGCAAAAAATGCAGAAAGACGGCGAGAGCGGTCGTAGAAAGTTGAATCAAATCACACGTTACCTAACAATCCTTATCGCTGGTGTACAGGCCCCAAGTTACTTGGCTAACCTAAGTGCTCAGGGTGTTGTCCTAACTCTTGATCCGGGTACTTTCTGGTTCTTGGCATGGGTTACATTGACCACGGGTACCATTTTCGCAATGTGGTTGGGAGAGCGTATTACTGATAAAGGAATTGGTAACGGTATCTCGCTATTGATTATGGTGGGTATTATTGCTACGCTTCCTCAGGCATTCTTCCAAGAGATGTTATCTCAAGTGAACCAAGGTGCTGGTTGGGTTGCATTTATCATTGAATTGTTTGCATTGTTTGTAATTACAATGTTTGCAATTGCATTGACACAGGCAGTTCGTCAGATTCCAGTTCAATATGCGAAACAAGCAGCCGCGGGTAGAGGGGCAGCAACACCAACAGCACGTCAATACCTTCCTATGAAGGTCAACGCTGCAGGTGTAATGCCTATCATCTTTGCTCAAGCTATTATGTTTATTCCGATCACAGTACTTCAGTACAGTGGCGCGGAAGGTGATAGCATCAGCTGGATTATTACGGTATTCGGAAATATCCAAGGTTTTGGTTACAACCTCACATTCGGTTTGTTGATCATTATCTTCACATATTTCTACACGGCTATTCAGGTAAATACCAATTCTATTGCGGATGATCTAAAAAGAAACGGTGGATTTGTACCAGGTATTAAACCAGGTGCGCCGACTGCTGAATTTTTAGATACAGTACTAAGTAGAATTACATTCCCAGGTTCATTACTTCTTGCGCTGATTGCAGTTCTTCCTGCTGTGGCAATGGTTGTAGGTTTGAATACGCAGTGGGCTTACTTCTACGGAGGTACTTCATTGTTGATTACTGTGGGTGTAATTTTGGATACCTTACAGCAAGTAGAAAGTTATTTGTTGAATCGTCATTATGACGGCTTGATGAAGACAGGAAAACTAAGAGGAAGAACCCAAACAAGTACCTTCGGTTAATATGGCTAAGCAAAATGCAATAGAACAAGACGGTACGGTAACAGAAGCATTGTCAAACGCAATGTTCCGTGTAGAGTTAGAAAACGGTCACGTTGTAACTGCGCACATCTCAGGAAAAATGAGAATGCACTACATTAAATTGTTACCAGGGGATAAAGTAAAACTAGAAATGAGTCCTTACGATTTAACTAAGGCTCGTATAACGTACAGATACTAAAAAAATGAAAGTAAGAGCTTCAGTTAAAAAGCGCAGTGCGGACTGTAAAATTGTTCGTCGTAAAGGACGCTTGTATGTTATTAACAAAAAGAACCCAAAGTTCAAGCAACGTCAGGGTTAATTGATATAATAGAAAGAATACTATGGCAAGGATTGCAGGGGTAGATTTACCTAGAACTAAGCGCGGTGTTATCGGTCTAACTTACATCTATGGTGTTGGATTGAGCCGTTCTAAAGAGATCTTGGCGAAAGCAGGGGTTCACGAAGATGTTAAAGTTCAAGAGTGGACTGATGATCAGTTGACTACCATTCGTGGTGTAATCGCTGACGAATACATCGTAGAAGGTGAGTTGCGTTCAGAGATTCAGTTGAATATTAAGCGTATGATGGACATCGGTTGTAACCGTGGTATCCGTCACCGTGTGGGTCTTCCACTACGTGGCCAACGCACAAAGAACAACTCTCGTACGAGAAAGGGTAAGAGAAAAACAGTTGCTAACAAGAAAAAAGCAACTAAATAATAGTTATTAGTTATGGCTAAGAAACAAGCAAAACAGACGAAGAAGCGTAAAGTACGCGTAGAAGCGATGGGTGAAGCACACATCGGATCTTCGTTCAACAATATCATTATCTCATTGACAAATCAGCAAGGTCAGGTTATCTCTTGGTCTTCAGCTGGTAAGATGGGATTCCGCGGAAGCAAGAAAAACACTCCTTACGCAGCTCAAATGGCAGCAGAGGATTGTGGTCGCGTTGCACTTGAGGCGGGCTTGAAGAAAGTTAAAGCATACGTAAAGGGTCCTGGTAACGGTCGCGAGAGCGCTATCCGTTCTTTGCACAACTTGGGTATTGAAGTGGTAGAAATCATTGACATCACACCAACACCTCACAACGGTTGTCGTGCACCTAAGAAACGTCGCGTTTAATAATTAGTAGAAGAAAAGTATTATGGCAAGATATAGAGGACCAAAAACAAAGATTGCACGTCGTATGGGCGAGCCTATCTTTGGCCCAGACAGCTCTTTCGAAAAGCGCAAATATGCTCCAGGACAACACGGTAATGCCCGTCGTCGTGGTAAGAAGAGCGAATACGCAGTTCAGTTGCAAGAGAAGCAAAAAGCAAAATACACTTACGGTATTTTGGAGCGTCAGTTTGCAAACATGTTCGACAAGGCGTCTAGAAGTAAAGGCAAAACGGGTGATGTTCTTTTGCAACTTTGTGAGAGCCGTCTTGACAACGTAGTATTCCGTTTAGGTCTTGGTAAGACTCGTGATGCTGCACGTCAGTTGGTAGGTCACCGTCACATCACTTTGAATGGAGAGCTTGCAAGCATTCCATCAATGAATGTGAAGCCTGGTGATGTAATTGGCGTTCGTGAAAAGTCTAAATCATTGGTAGTTATTGCTGATGCTCTTGCATCTAGCAACGGCGAGTACCCATGGTTGGAGTGGAACGAAAGTAAAATGGAAGGAACTTTCCTAAGTGTACCTTCACGTGATGCAATCCCTGAGAATATCAAGGAGCAGTTGATCGTCGAATTGTACTCGAAATAATAACACCTTATACCCATTTAATATGGCTATTCTTAATTTCCAAAAGCCGGATAAAGTAATCATGAACGCGTCGACTGACAAAGATGGTCAGTTCGAGTTCAGACCTTTAGAGCCAGGCTACGGTTTAACAGTCGGTAATGCACTTCGTAGAGTATTGCTTTCAGGACTTGAAGGATTCGCTTTGACTTCTTTGAGAATTGACGGCGTAGATCACGAATTCAGCACAATTGAAGGTGTTGTAGAAGATGTAACTGAAATTGTTCTAAACCTAAAGCAAGTTCGCTTTAAGCAACAAATCGAATCTGTTGATACAGAAACTGTAAAGTTCTCTGTTAGCGGTAAAGAGCAGTTGCTAGCTGGCGATTTAGCGGCACACATTACTTCATTCCAGGTATTGAACCCAGATTTGGTGATCTGTAACATGGACGCTAGCGTGAACCTTTCTATGGAAGTGGTGATCGAAAAGGGTCGTGGTTATGTTGGTGCAGAAGTGAACAAGAAAGCAGATGCTCCGATCGGAACTATTGCTCTTGACAGCATCTACACGCCAATCAAGAACGTGAAGTACTCTATTGAGAACTATCGTGTAGAGCAGAAGACTGACTTTGAAAAGTTAGTTATGGAGATTGAGACTGATGGTTCAATTCTACCAAAAGATGCTCTAACTGAAGCAGCTAAAATTTTGATTCACCACTTCATGTTGTTCAGCGATGAGCGCATTAGTCTTGAGGACGAAGAAAGTGCTGAAACTGAAAGCTACGATGAAGAAGCATTGCACATGCGTCAGTTGTTGAAGACTAAGCTTCACGATATGGACTTGAGCGTTCGTGCTTTGAACTGTTTGAAGGCTGCAGAGGTAGATACCTTAGGAGATTTGGTAACGTACTCGAAGTCAGATTTGATGAAGTTCCGCAACTTCGGTAAGAAGTCACTTACTGAATTGGAAGAATTAGTTGATAGTAAAAACTTGAGCTTTGGAATGGATATTTCTAAATACAAGCTCGATAAAGAATAAAAATGAGACACGGTAAGAAAAATAATCACCTCGGTAGAAAGACTGCGCACAGAAAGGCGATGTTGAGCAACATGGCTGGTTCTCTTATTGAGCACAAGCGCATCAACACGACTGTGCAAAAGGCTAAAGAGCTACGAAAGTTCGTAGAGCCTCTGATTACTCGTGCGAAAGAAAATACTACACACAACCGTCGTACGGCATTCTCTGCATTGAGAAACAAACATGCCGTAACTGAGTTGTTCACTGTAGTAGGTCCTAAAGTGGGTGATCGTCCAGGTGGCTACACTCGTATTATCAAAACGGGTAACCGTCTTGGTGATAACGCTGAGATGTGTATGGTAGAGTTGGTTGATTTCAACGAATTGTACACGAAAGAAGAGAAAAAGAAAACTACTCGTCGTAGCCGCCGTTCAAAAGCGACTACTGAAGAAGCAGCTCCTGCTCCTGCAGCAGAGGCAGTTACTGAAGAAGTAGCGGTAGAGGAAACTAAGGAAGAATCTGCTGAATAAGAATAGACAAATGCACCAAATAGGTCTTTGTTGATTAATTTAGAGGGGAATTAGGTCTTGGGCCTATTTC
Organism: Candidatus Arcticimaribacter sp.; assembly: GCA_038142965.1. Taxonomy (GTDB): domain Bacteria; phylum Bacteroidota; class Bacteroidia; order Flavobacteriales; family Flavobacteriaceae; genus Arcticimaribacter. The sequence continues at coordinate 259,735 of JAYQLC010000002.1, forward strand.
CCTTTTTTTTTAGAAACTGACACTCATGGATAATTCAACTAAAAAGGCAACGCTACTCCTCGAGGACGGAACCGTGTTTTATGGTACCTCCACAGGGCTTGACGGCACTGCCTATGGGGAGATTTGCTTTAACACAGGTATGACTGGTTACCAAGAGATCTTTACAGATCCGTCGTACTTCGGTCAGCTTATGGTAATGGCTACTTCTCATATTGGTAACTATGGTGTTCACGCTGAGGAAATAGAATCAGGAAAGATTCAAATTGCTGGTCTGATCACCAAGAACTTTAGTGAAGTTGCTTCACGTGCCGGAAAATCGGACAGCCTTTATGGGTACTTCGAAAAAGAAGGGAAGGTTGCTATTAAGGATATTGATACTCGTGCATTGGTTCGTCACATACGCGATGCGGGTGCGATGAATGCTATTATTTCTACGGAAATCCACGATGTAGAAGGGCTCAAAGAGGAGCTTAAAAAATGTCCAAACATGGAAGGACTTGCATTGGCACCGGTGGTAAGTACCAAGGAGGCATATGAAGTAGGTCCGGCAGATAGTGAGATTCGTGTTGCCGCATTGGACCTCGGTATCAAGAATAACATCGTAAAATGTTTGACAGATCGTGGAGCGCGAGTAAAGGTCTTCCCATACAACACCTCAACAGAGGAGATGATGGCGTGGAACCCGAACGGCTTGTTTTATTCTAACGGTCCTGGTGATCCTGCTGCTTCTCCAGAGGTGGTCGCTGAAGTATCCAAGGGAATTGCTTCTGGTTTGCCTGTCTTTGGTATTTGTTTGGGACACCAGATGATTGCGCTTGCAAGCGGTTTGAATACCTATAAAATGCATAACGGTCACCGAGGGATTAACCATCCGGTTAAGAATGTGGAGACCGGATTGGGCGAAATTACTTCGCAGAATCACGGTTTCGTGGTGAAGATGGAAGATGTTGAGGCTTCAGATAATGTGGCATTAACTCACGTTCACCTAAACGACCAAACCGTTGCGGGTATAAAAAGAACGGATGCAAATTGTTTCTCCGTCCAATACCACCCTGAGGCTTCTCCGGGCCCACACGATAGCCGATATCTTTTTGATTCGTTTATCGAGAACATCAAAAACAACTAAGACACAACACACTAACTAACACTCTAAACGTAATATTATGTCTGTAATTACTCACATCCATGCTAGACAGATTTTGGATTCTCGCGGGAACCCAACTGTTGAAGTTGATGTAATCACTTCTACCGGTGCTATGGGTAGAGCTGCTGTTCCTTCAGGAGCCTCTACTGGTATCCATGAGGCAGTTGAACTTCGCGACGAAGACGCTTCTGTATACATGGGAAAAGGTGTTTTGAAAGCAGTAGATAACGTAAATGATATCATCGCTCCAGAATTGGAAGGTGAGATTGTAACTGAGCAAGCACATATTGATGCGATTATGCTCGAACTTGACGGAACTGAGAACAAGGGGAAATTAGGTGCCAACGCAATTTTGGCTGTCTCTTTGGCAGTAGCCAAGGCTGCAGCTGAAAGCACTGGCCAGTCATTGTACCGCTACATCGGTGGTGTAAACTTCAAAATAACTTCAAAATGGAAAAATCAGTAAAACTCACTTACAAAAATGAAACCTATGAATTCCCATTAGTGGGAGGAACTGAAGACGAATTGGGAATCGATATTAAAAAACTTCGAGCTTTAACAGGTCTTGTTACTTTAGATCCAGGTTTTAAAAATTCAGGTTCTTGTGAGAGTGGAGTTACTTTTCTAGACGGTGAAAAAGGTATTTTGAAATACAGAGGCTATGCCATTGAGGATTTAGCCAATGGCGCTGGCTTTCTTGAAGTTGCCTATTTATTGATTTTTGGAGAACTGCCTACTCCAGCTCAGCTGGATAAATTTCAAGCAGATATTAATGAAGAAGCAATTGTTGATGAGGATTTAAAAGTTATTTTGAAGAGCTTTCCTAAGACCGCTCATCCTATGGGCATATTAGCATCATTGACATCAGCACTGACTGCCTTTAATCCTTCATCGGTTGACGTAGATTCTGAAGAAGACATGTATAAAGCCATTGTAACTATTATGGCTAAATTCCCTGTTATTGTTGCCTGGACACAGCGAAAGGTTAAGGGGCTTCCATTGAATTACAGCGACAGTAAATTGTCATATGTTGACAATGTTGCCAAAATGATGTTTAAAAAGCCCAACACTGATTACAACCCAAACCCTACAATAACAGCAGCTTTAAACAAGTTGTTGATTTTACATGCAGATCACGAACAAAACTGCTCAACTTCAACAGTTCGAATTGTTGGATCTTCTCATGCTGGTTTATTTGCTTCAATTTCAGCAGGGATTTCTGCACTTTGGGGACCACTTCATGGAGGAGCAAATCAAGCAGTTATTGAAATGTTGGAAGCAATAAAAGCCGATGGTGGAGATACCAAAAAGTTCATGGCTAAAGCCAAGGATAAGAATGACTCTTTCCGTTTGATGGGATTTGGTCACCGGGTTTACAAAAATTTTGATCCCAGAGCAAAGATTATCAAAGTGGCTGCAGATGAAGTTCTCAATGAACTTGGAATTGTAGACCCTATTTTGGACATAGCAAAAGATTTGGAACAAGAAGCACTTTCGGACCCTTATTTTGTTGATCGTAAATTATACCCTAATGTTGATTTTTACTCTGGAATTATTTACAGAGCTCTTGGAATACCAACTGAAATGTTTACCGTAATGTTTGCTTTAGGTCGTTTGCCAGGATGGATTGCTCAGTGGCGCGAAATGAGAACGAATAACGAGCCCATTGGTCGCCCAAGGCAAATTTATACTGGTGCAACAGGAAAAGCCTTTAAAACACTTAAAAACAGGTAAAAAACTCTTTTTTACTTCTTTTTGCGATGTTTCTGATCATTCCATTGAAAATAAAGTAATGAAAGGGAACCAAACTATACCAATACAATCTGCCCCATAGACCTCGTGGGCGAAATGTAGCAGTTTGAAATAAGGTGTTTTCAACGATTTTAAATTCAAGCCAAGCTTCACCAGGAAGTTTCATTTCGGCGTAAAGCAAAAGTCTTTTTTTTTCTTTTTTGTCTGCGAGTAAAACCCTCCAAAAGTCTAAGGAATCACCAGTGAAAATTTTGTTCGGATGTGTTCTTCCTCTTTGTAAACCAACACCCCCAATCAACTGATCTAAATACCCTCTTAATTCCCACAGCCAATTTGCGTAATACCAACCTTGATCTCCCCAATTTTCCAAAGGGATTCTAAGGTATGTTCAGGATCAATAGATTTTAATTGTTGGGCATCTTTGAGAACCCCGAATTTTGGAACTTGTATGAATTGGTTAAGGCCTTTTGGAAGTCTACCGCTTATCATACTGTCTTTCCAGCTACTCAACACAAGGTTTTGTTCGATTTTTTTAAATGCCATTTCAATAGCCTCCTTGTATGAGTATGGTTTAATTTTGAGTATGGATTGTAGCCGATTGTCTTTTGCAACAACTTCCATTTTCATACTATTTACGAGCTGTACAGCAAGAGGGTAAGATGTGGAAGTAACAAAGTGAAGCCAGTAGGATGAAAGTCTGGGAGTCATAACTGGGACGATCAAGATCCAATTTTTAAAACCTCTTATACGTGCATAAGAATGCAGCATTTGTTTGTAAGTTAAAATATCGGAACCCCCAATGTCAAAAGAATCATTCAAACATTTAGGGTGCATTAGCACACCTGTCAAAAATTCAATTACGTTTCTAATAGCTATAGGTTGAGATTTGGTTCGAACCCATTTTGGGGTAATCATGAATGGAATTTTTTCACACAAGTCTCTAATAATTTCAAAGGAGGCACTTCCAGAACCCACAATGATTCCTGCTCTAAGAACAGTTAAATCAAAAGAAGCGTTTTTTAAAATTTGTTCGACGTTTTTTCTAGAACGCAAATGTTTGGATAAGTTTTGATCGTTCACAATTCCACTCAAGTAGATGACCTGTTTTATGGTTGTTTTTTCGAGAAGACTACAAAAGTTTAGAGCACAGCGATTCTCTGTTTCTTCAAAATCACCCGTATCAGAGGACATGGAATGAAGTAGATAATATGCAGCATCAATGTCATTTGGAACTTTCTCTGCTTCTGTTAAATCAGAAAAGTCAACGGTAATAACTTTAATTTTTTGAAGAATATCCTCTGTTATTGATAGTCTTTTTGGATCTCTTACGGCACAGATTACCTCGTGACCAGCATCAAGTAATTTAGGGAGTAAACGCATACCGATGTACCCATTTGCACCTGTCAATAAAATTTTCATGCAAGCTTGTTTTTAAGATTCATCAAATGGTGTAGGTAATGCACTGATTTTTGGCGTTAATTTTTTTAAAATATTCGTGGATATTTTTTTCAGTAGCTGCAATTTTAATGCAGTAGTGATCTCTGTAAATAGAATATTCTTGGGCTTGACCTTTGTAAACTTTTAATTTGTAATAAGGAATAATAAGTCCATAAGTTTCTAGAAGACTTCTAAATCGTACGATGATCCCTTTGGGTCTGAGTTCAATATTACAGCTGTTATTGTTGTTGTCTAAAACTAGAAGATTGTGGATGTCAATAGAGGCGTGGGTGATTTTTAATTTTGAGGAACCAATACCGCCTAATTTCCAGCGTTCTCTTAGAGAAAAAGGGGCTCCAACTTCGCTGTTGATTTGTTTTTTTATTTTTGGATCGTTGTACGAAACATTTAAAAGCATTTTTATTTAAAGATAATGGATATCCATTAGACCTAATAATTTGTTCATAATATTTATATTTGCCGAAATTCATTTATGAACAACATAACCATTCAACTTGCACCAGCTTTAGAGCAGATTATTCAAGACACCTTTAATATATCGGTTACTGATTTTGAATTTCAAGCGACTCGTAAAGAGTTTAAGGGAGATGTAACCTTGGTTGTCTTTGGTTTATTACGAGCCATAAAAGGAAATCCAGTACAAATTGGAGAAGCTATTGGTAATGCGTTGGTTCAACGTCTAAATTGGGTAAAGGGATTTAATGTTGTCAAGGGATTTTTAAACATAGAAATTTCTGATGCTTTTTTTGTTCAGGAGCTTCAAGATATATGTAATAAACCCAACTACGGGAAAACTACCTTGGATGACTCCAGTCCAACGGTTCTAGTAGAATATTCATCTCCAAACACCAACAAACCGCTTCATTTGGGTCACGTTCGGAATAATCTCTTGGGTTTTGCGGTGGCTAATATTTTGGCGGCAAGTGGTAAAAGGGTTGTAAAGACTCAAATCATCAATGATAGAGGAATTCATATTTGTAAGTCCATGGTTGCATGGCAAGATTATGGTAATGGAGAAACTCCAGAAAGCTCCGGTTTGAAAGGGGATAAGCTGGTAGGGAATTATTATGTTTTATTTGATAAAAAATATAAAGAAGAGATTGCGGCTTTAATTTCCGAAGGATTCTCAGAAGATGATGCAAAAGCAAATGCACCATTATTCATCAAAGCCCAGCAAATGCTTAGATTGTGGGAATCTGGGGATTCAGAAACAGTCAACTTGTGGAAGAAAATGAATTCATGGGTCTACGATGGATTTGCTAAAACCTACAAAACGATGGGGGTTTCTTTTGATTCATACTACTATGAAAGTGAAACCTATTTGCTGGGTAAAGAATTGATTGAAGAAGGATTATCACGGTCTGTATTTTACAGAAAAGATGACGGTTCGGTGTGGGTTGACCTCTCGGACGAAGGTCTTGATGAAAAATTATTGTTACGCTCCGATGGAACAGCAGTTTACATGACACAAGACCTAGGAACCGCATTGCAGCGTTATCGTGATAACCCATCGATGACAGGTTTGGTTTACACAGTTGGTAATGAGCAAGATTATCATTTTCAAGTATTGTTTTTAGTTTTAAAAAAATTAGGGTACGATTGGGCACAATCTCTTTTCCATCTCAGTTATGGTATGGTTGATTTGCCTCAAGGGAAAATGAAGAGTAGAGAGGGAACCGTTGTTGACGCAGACGATTTGATGGATGAAATGAAACAAACCGCTAAGACGATCTCTCAAGACTTGGGTAAATTAGATGGATTGTCCGAGGAGGAGAAATCATCTCTGTATGAAAAGATAGGTTTAGGAGCCCTCAAATATTTTATTTTGAAAGTGGATCCCAAAAAACGTATTTTATTTGATCCTGAAAGTTCGGTAGATTTTGCCGGAAATACGGGGCCTTTTATTCAATATACTTATGCCCGAATACAATCAATACTGAGAAAAGTAAGTCTGGAAGAAATCAAATTCGAAAATGAATTGATTTTAGATTTAAGAGAAAAAGAACTAATAAAGCATTTGATGCTTTACCCAGGGGTAATTCAACAAGCTGCAAAAGTTTACAGCCCAGCTATTATCGCTAATTACAGTTACGATTTGGTAAAGATGTTCAATTCTTTTTATCAGAATATTTCGATCCTAGGAGACGCACAAAACGAGTTGAGGAACTTTAGAGTAGCTTTGTCTTATGAAGTGGCACGAATATTAAAAGATTCGTTTGCTTTGTTGGGAATAAATGTCCCTAATCGCATGTAGAAAAATAAGAATAAAAAAAAACCGCTAAAAAAGCGGTTTTTTTAAAATTTCAAGGTTTAAGCCTAAGAAACTTATTTTGAATTTACAGCAAGATTGTAAACAACTAAACCGAATCCGATTTTGTTAATAGCATCTCCAACATTGTAAATCACGTCCATTTCTAGACCTCCGAACATGCCGCTGTACCATCCTTCTGTACCGGCCATGTACCCGATAGGATAGATAGCCCAACCTACAAGTACGAACCAGCACAGTGTTTTGTGAGCAGATTCTACTGCTCCTCCAGCTGACTTAGCAAGCTTAGAAGCTCCACCCATCCAGATTTCATATACTATTACAAAGTAAGCAATTCCAGAAATAAGCCCCCAAAGAGCAGGTCCTGTACCAGTGTTGTAAACTGCTTCTCCTAGATATCCTGTTACTAACATAACAACAGAAAGGAAAATTAATTTCCACATCAATTGTTTAGTTGCTCCAGCAGCCTTGAGAATTAAGTAAAACTCAACACACATTAAAGGAACAGTTAGTACCCAGTCCACATAACGGAAGAAGGTTGGTGATGTAGCATTTGTTGCCCAATAATCACGCATGTACCAGTAATGAACAGCTGCGATGAATGTAATCAATCCAGAAACCAAAATAGAGGTTTTCCATTTGTCATCAAAAGAGCTCATTGAAAGGAAGAAAAACGCCGATGCTGCCATCATTGCCATACAACCAACAAAGAATGTGAACCCTACATAATCATCTGTAGCCATCTCTGGAACTACAGCCATAAAACTTAAAAATTTTTCCATAATAAAATTTAATTATTTGTTTTTGTTTAGGTAAATTTAAATAAAATTAAACTTACTTACTATATATATGTTAATTTTTTTAACAAAAAATTGAATTTATCGTGATTTTGAAGACCAAATATTACCAAATTACTATTTCGATTACAATAATGTTGGTTTTGTCAGGACACCTTGTGAATACCAGTATTCAAAACTTTTTCAGCCTATTTTTAATTTTTTCAGCAGGGCGTATTCACGGCGCAAATGATAATCAGTTGATACAAAAAAAATATCGTAATACTAATTTTAACTTTTTTTACTTTTAATAGCCCTATATGTGGCTGTTGTTTTACTTGGAAGTTTTTTATTCTTTTATTTTACGAAGTTTGGACTATTGTTTTTTATTATTTTCAGTGGTTTTAATTTTGGAGAACAACATTGGTCTTCCTTTTTGAACCAACAAAAGACTTCCATGTTCTTAAATAAAATAGGCTTTACTTTTTATGGTCTTTTAATTTTTTCGCTCTTGTTTATCATGCATATTGAAGAAGTTAAAATATTAATTCAACAAATAAGTGGACTTACTTTTACCGTAAATTTCTTTTATGGGTCTGCTTCGATTTTGTTAATAGGTTTTAGTGTATTGGCATTTTTTCTACCAATTAACCTTAGATTGTTTGTCAAAGAAATCCTAGCTTTAGTATTCTTATGTATTCTCTTTGCCAACACAAGTTTACTTTTGTCTTTTTCTGCTTATTTTGTTTTTTGGCACAGTATCCCATCCATTCATGATCAAATACTTTATTTAAATGATGAAATGTCAACAACATCACTTAAAAACTATTTTAAGTCATCGTTTCTCTATTGGATAATGTCTTTATTGGGTTTGTTTGCTTTTTATTTCTATTTCGATATTGATTCCGATTATTTCATTCCATTATTTTTTACTTTTCTGGCCGCAATTACTTTCCCTCATACTATCGTAATTGGAATGCTTAATTTTGATTGACATGTTTAATGATGGATAGCTGTTTAATATTAAACTACAAATAAATTCTACTTTAGATTACTTCTGCAATTCCGTGAAAAAAAGTAAATTTGCTTTAACAAAACAATAGCTAATGTTTGATAGTTTAAGTGGTAAGTTAGATAAAGCCTTTCAGGTTCTAAAAGGACATGGAAAGATTACCGAAATTAATGTAGCTGAGACGCTAAAAGAGGTAAGAAGAGCATTGCTTGATGCCGATGTTAACTTTAAAATTGCAAAAGAATTTACCAATCGAATAAAAGATAAAGCACTTGGACAAGATGTACTGACTACTCTTAATCCGAGTCAGCTTTTAGTTAAGATTGTAAAAGACGAATTGACTGATCTAATGGGAGGTGAGGTTGTTGGAGTAAATTTATCCTCTAAACCCAGTGTAATTTTAATGTCAGGTCTTCAGGGTTCTGGTAAAACAACTTTTTCTGGAAAACTTGCTTTGCATCTTAAAAATAAAAAAGTAAAAATCCACTTTTAGTAGCCTGCGATGTTTATAGACCTGCTGCAATTGATCAGTTGACTGTTGTAGCTGAACAGGTGGGAGCGGGAATTTTTAAAAATCCAGAAGAGAAAAATCCCGTTAAAATCGCATTGGATGGAATTGCTTTTGCAAAAGCAAATAAACACGATGTTGTAATTGTGGATACCGCTGGTCGTTTGGCAGTAGATGAAGTTTTGATGAAAGAGATTTCAGAAATTCACAAAGCGGTTAAACCAGACGAAACCTTATTTGTTGTAGATTCTATGACGGGGCAAGATGCAGTAAATACAGCCAAAGCCTTTCATGATGTTTTGAATTTTGATGGGGTAGTTTTAACAAAACTAGACGGGGATACTCGTGGAGGTGCTGCATTGTCAATCAAAACAGTTGTTCAGAAACCGATAAAGTACATAGGTACGGGTGAGAAAATGGAAGCTTTGGATATTTTCTATCCCGATCGTATGGCTGATCGTATCCTTGGAATGGGAGATGTGGTTTCTTTAGTAGAAAGAGCTCAAGAGCAGTTTGATCAAGAACAAGCAAGAAAAATAAATAAGAAAATAGCCAAAAATCAATTTGGTTTTGATGATTTCCTTTCTCAAATTCAGCAGGTTAAAAAAATGGGTAATATGAAGGACCTTATGGGAATGATTCCTGGAGTGGGAAAAGCGATTAAAGATGTAGATATTGATGATGACGCTTTCAAATACATTGAAGCAATAATAGGTTCTATGACTCCAAGTGAGCGATCTAACCCTGAACTCTTGAACATGAATAGAAAGAAAAGAATCGCAAAAGGTTCTGGGCGTGACCTCACAGAAGTTAATCAAATGGTCAAACAATTTCATCAAATGAGTAAAATGATGAAGATGATGCAAGGCGGTAAAGGGAAGCAAATGATGCAAATGTTTCAAGGTTTAAGATAAAAAGATGATATTATTAGACGGAAAGAAAACTTCCACTGAGATTAAGGAAGAAATTAAAGCTAAAGTAACTGCTATGAAAGACAGAGGAGAACGTGCTCCTCATCTGGCAGCTGTTTTGGTAGGAAATGATGGCGCTAGTTTGACCTACGTTGGAAGCAAAGTTCGTTCATGCGAATATGTTGGTTTTGAATCGACACTAATTCGTATGGAAGATGAGACTACCGAAGAAGCATTACTCCTTCAAATAGATCAGTTGAATCAAGATAAAAATATCGACGGATATATTGTTCAGCTACCTTTGCCAAAACATATAAATGAGGAACGAATTTTATTGGCTATTGATCCCAAGAAAGACGTTGATGGTTTCCATCCAGCAAATTTTGGACGAATGGCTTTGGATTTAGATGCTTTCATACCTGCAACACCTTTTGGAATAATGCAGTTGTTGGAACGTTATCAAGTACCTACATCGGGTAAACATTGTTTGGTAATTGGAAGAAGCCATATTGTTGGACGTCCAATAAGTATTTTGATGAGTCAAAAAGGCCCAGCAGGCGATGCAACAGTAACAGTAGCCCACAGCAGAACCCAGAACCTTAAAATCCTTACCAAGCAGGCTGATATTATTGTTATGGCGCTTGGAATCCCTGAATATTTAACAGCCGATATGGTTAAAGATGGGGTTGCTGTTATTGATGTAGGAATTACAAGAGTTGCTGACGAAAATCATCCTAAAGGATATGTGATCAAAGGAGATGTTGCTTTTGATGAAGTAGCAGCTAAAGCAAGTTTTATTACCCCTGTTCCTGGAGGTGTGGGACCCATGACCATTGCTATGTTGTTGCAAAATACTTTATTGGCTAAACAGTGGAATCAGGCTTAGGATTTTCCATTGCATTGTAGATTTGTAGAATCAACAACGCAAAACTTACTCCGGTTAAAATAAGGATAATATTCAAAAATCCGTCTGCCGAGAACGAAAGGCGGATCAAGATGGTTGCAATTATGAAACCTGTATTTCTGATTAATTTACTATACTCTTCCGTATATCGAAAAGAAATTAAAAGTATAACTACGTCGGTAAGGATTAAGAGTGTAAAAAATTGATTAAAAAACACACCATCAACATCGTTTACTACTTCATTGAAGTAAAAGTCCATGCTCCAGTTTATGAGTGAATAGAAAGAAATTACTATCAGTAGTGCAAGTAAAACAAGGCTAACCATTTTTTTTGAAGCAATAAAATCTAATAGTTTAGGGTCTTCAACAGTGCGTTTGGGAAGTCTTCTTTTTCCTTCACTAAACCAATAAATTAGCAAGAAAAGAATTAAAAATCCGATGAGATCAACTGCCAGTTCTAGGTTATGCTGACTCAAGTGCCAATCGCCTTTTAAATCCATCAAAGGAATGTCTTTGAATATTTTACGAATTACAATAAGTGAAATGATTTCAAATTGTTTGGAAACACAAGAGGTAAAAGAACGCGGCAAGTAAAATACAAGTAAATAAACTTCATAAAATAAAATCAACGAAAATGGGGTGTAGATGGCCGTGATAGGATCATTTAGGAGTTCACTATTAACATTAGCTAAAAACCACACTTCATTAGATTTGAGGATGATTAGCAATAGGTGAGCTAAAAAACCAACCCCGCTAAAATCAGCATGATTCGTTCAAAACGCTTTTGAATTTCAGGATCAAAAACAATTGAAAAAAGGCGATTTACTTGTGCGGTATTGTTCATTAGGTAGCGAATAATTGATTTGTATTTTTAAAGCATTTAAATTCTAAAGCATTACCAGATGGATCATAAAAAAATAAGGTCATTTGTTCTCCTGGTTTTCCTTCAAATCTGAGATAAGGAGCAATTTCGAAGTCTATATTTTGTGAAATCAAATGATTGCTGAATTTTTGAAAGTCATCCCAGGGGAGTACGATTCCGAAATGTGGAACAGGAACTGATTTTCCATCCACATTATTAAAGTGTTTATGCCCTTTAAAATCGGCATCTTCGTGCAAAACTAATTGGTGGCCAAAGAAGTTGTAGTCAGCCCAATGATCGCTTGCCCTTCCTGGAATCAAACCCAGTGTTTTTTCATAAAATTCTTTAGCAACTTCCAGGTTGTTTACAGGGATGGCTAAGTGAAAAGGAGAAATATTTTCCATATCTAAAGGTAGGCTTTTTTCGATTACTCTTTTTTTAGAGTGGATTTATGGTGTTCTAGTCACAAGCTTTTTAATATTCGATTATCTTTGTTGAATGACAGAAATTGAGCTGAAGCAAAATGTAGATCAGGGAAAATATTTACCCCTAATGGAAGCTTTTTACACGCTTCAAGGAGAGGGGCATCACAAAGGAAGCGCAGCTTATTTTATTCGAATAGGTGGATGCGATGTAGGGTGTCATTGGTGTGATGTTAAAGAAAGTTGGGATGCAAAATTGCATCCACCCACCGCTGTTGATAGTATTGTAAAAGAAGCTAAAAAATACACTGATACTGTTGTGGTGACAGGAGGAGAGCCCTTGATGTGGCCGATGGACACACTGACTTTGGAACTCAAAAATCAAGGGATGATTACTCATATTGAGACCTCGGGAGCCTATGAGTTGAGCGGTTCATGGGATTGGTTTTGTCTTTCACCAAAGAAAACAAAACTTCCCACTAAAGAAGCATATTTGGCCGCTGATGAATTAAAAATGATCATTCACAATCAAAATGATTTTAAGTTCGCAGAAGAGCAATCTCAACTTGTTGGGGATGACTGTATCTTATTTTTACAACCTGAGTGGAGTAAACGTGAACATATTATGCCTCAAATGGTGGATTATGTTTTGAAAAACCCCAAATGGAAAGTTTCTCTTCAAACTCATAAATATTTAAACATACCCTAAAATTTTAATTCGGCGAGGTAGTCGTAATTTGGTCCTTTTTCAATGATTTTAAAATTCAATCCTGCTTTTACACAGGTATTTTTTAATGTATCAGGATCAACATAAAGCCATGGAAATTCTTCAGACTCATTTTCAAAACGAATCCCGTATTTAACTTCTCCGTAATAAACTTCATCTTCTTTCCAAAGGGAAATATCATCTTCGTCGAAGAGGTAGATTAGGTCAGAAGAATCCACAAAAATAGAACCCTTGGGAGTTAGTAAACTTTTTAGATGACTAATGAGTAGGGGTAGTTTTTCAATTGATTTTCCAATTCCCATTCCATTCATAAGTAGAAGAATACTGTCAAATTTTTGATTTTCAAAATCCAAGATAGGGACGCATATGGTTTGACGAACACCCCTTTGCTGGGTCACTCTTACAGCTCCCTTTGAAATATCCAAAGCGGTAACATCTAATTTTTTATGATTTTGTAAATAAAGGCTATGGCTTCCCGATCCACAACCCACATCAAGAACTTTACCCCTTACAAGTTCAAGGGCTTTTTGTTCTAGCTTGGGCATTTGTCTAAAATCCCTAAAAAAGTAAGATAGCGGAACATTATCTTCTTCCGTAAGATTTGTCCAAGTGGTTAAAACTTGGTTTTTTGGATTTTGAAAATACGCTTCTAAAGCTTTTCCGAAAATATCCCTTTGTGCTTTCAATTTAGTTGTAATTTTATGGAAAAATAAAATATGCAAGAGCGTCTTCTGATTCTTCCAAAACAAGCCAAAGATAAAGCAATTGAGACCAAAAAGTTTTTTAATAAACTTAAAAAAAGAGCTCCAAAAAATTTAGATGTTCAAGTTGTGCAGATACATGAGGAAGTTTTTGAAGAGACCAGCTGTATGTCTTGTGCAAATTGCTGTAAAACTACAGGGCCGTTATTTACTAAGCAAGATATTGGGCGTATTTCGAAATATTTAGGGATAAAGCCTGCTCAATTTGAACAACAATATTTACGTGTTGACGAAGATAATGATTGGGTATTGAAAAAAACTCCATGTTCTTTTTTGGCAGATGATAATGGGTGTACAATCTATGATTTTAGACCCAAGGCTTGTAGAGAATTTCCTCACACCGATAGAAAGAAAATCTATCAAATCGCAAAACTAACTCAAAAGAATACAGCAATATGTCCTGCTGCATTTGATATTGTCGAACGAATGAAAACTTCGATTAAATTTTAGTCGGCATAGAGCAAATATTTTACTCTTGTTTTTTTAAATGCATCTATTTTTGGCTTCCAGCTGGCTTTGATTTCTTGTTCAGATAGCCCTTTTTTAATCTGGTTTTCTAGTGATTTTGTTCCGGCAATAAATTTAAATCGATCGAAGAAAAAACTGTTTTTATCCCCAATCATTTCGTAGGCATCTATAAGCCATCTGAGTTTGATTTGATTGATTTTTGGGTGTTTCCTAAGATCCAATCCATAACATTCAATCCCTTCCTGCTTAGGGTATTTTGCTCCAAAATTTGGAGAAGGAGTGAACTTAAATTCAAGGGTTTTAAAATCTGGATGTCCATAAATTTGAAATTGCAATTCGGTTCCCCTACCTATGCTTACGGGAGTTTGTTCAAGTAAACAAAGACTGGGGTAAAGATTTATGGACTGATCGTTAGGAAGATTGGGGGATGGTCTAACCACCAATGAATAGGGAGTTTGGTGGGTGTAGTTTTTAATTGAAACTACAGATAATTCACAACGAACTTTATTTTTAAGCCACTCCTCCTCATTGATCATCTGTGCATACTCACCCAAGGTCATTCCGTAAACAATAGGAACATTGTGTTTGCCCAAAAAACTTTTGAATTCATCTTCCATAACTGGACCGTCTATATAATGAGCATTGGGGTTGGGTCGATCCAAAATTATCAGTGGAATTTTGTTTTCTGCACAAGCTTCCATAACGTAGTGCAGGGTTGATAGATAGGTATAAAAGCGTACACCAACATCCTGAATGTCAAAGACCATTAATTCGATTCCGTTGAGGTCTTGAGCCTGAGGTTTTTTGTTTTTACCGTGTAATGAAATGATGGGGATTTGCGTTTCAGGATCGATGGAATTTTCAATGTATTCTCCATTATCAGCCTTACTTCTAAAACCGTGTTCGGGAGCAAAAACTTTTGCAACATCAACTTTACAAGCTTGTAAAGTGTCGATCAAATGAACAAGTCCTTTTGAGGTTTTGATTAAACTTGAGGCATGAGCAACGACTCCTATTTTTTTATCTTTTAAAAGTGGTAAATAGGTCTCGGTTTGTTCGGCTCCAACTATTATCTGATTTTGAGCATAGTTAATACCAAAAAGACTCAGCATAAACCATAATAAAAGTGTATTTTTGAAAGTAAGAACCATAGAATAAATCATTTGAATTTCGGATTATTTTTAGCGCACCGAATGCGCAACCAAAATATTGATAAAAGTAGTGCTTCGAGTCGTATTATAAAAATTTCGATTTCGGCTATTGCTGTTGGTTTAATTATGATGATGATAGCGGTTGCAACAAGTTTGGGGCTTCAGCAAGAAATCAAAAAAAATAGTTGCATTTAGCGGAGAACTTTTCATCGCTCCTTTTGAAAATAATAACTCTAAAGTATCTACAAAGCCCATTCAATTTTCTGAATTAAATCAAGAAAAATGGAATACCTCTTCGGATGTTGAACATTATCAAGGTGTTGCCAGCAAAGCGGCTTTGGTGAAATCAAAAACAGATTTTGAAGGTCTAATTGTTAAAGGTGTTGGTACTGATTATCGTTGGGAAAACCTGAATTCATATTTAGTTTCAGGTTTCTATCCCAACACAGGACTAAAGTTGAATAACGAAGTGTTGTTATCTCAAACTTTAGCTGATCGACTTCGAGTAGGAATTGGTGATCGAATAACAGCTTATTTTCAAAACGAATCCAAAACAGGAACTCCTAATACCCGTTACTTTAGTATTGTTGGGATTTATGAAACTGGATTTCCAGATTTTGATAATACTTATCTTTTTGCAGACATCCGCCACATTCAAAGAATCAACAAGTGGAACCCTGATGAGGTTGGAGGCTTTGAGATTTTTTTAAAACAAAATGTAGATTTAGATAAAAAAAACATTCAAATCTATAATGAGATTCCACCTCAAATTGATGCAGTAACCGTTGATCGGATGTTTCCAAGTTTATTCGAATGGATTTCATTGTTTGATTTTAATGTATTGATTATTCTATTTTTGATGATTTTGGTAGGAACTTTGAATATGGCAACAGCGCTCTTGGTTTTGATTTTAGAACGCTCAAAAATGATTGGCTTATTAAAAGCGATGGGAGCAAAAAATCGGATGATTCAAAGTGTATTTTTATGGAATGCTTTGTACATAATTTTTAAAGGTTTATTGATCGGAAATATTATTGCTTTAATTTTTCTTTTTGGTCAACAAAAATTCAATTTTATTCACCTAGATCCCAAAACCTATTATGTTTCTGAAGTCCCAATTTTATTGTCTTTACCCAATTTTTTGGCCTTGAATCTTGGTATTGTTTTTATTTGCACTTTAGTTTTATATATTCCTTCTTTTATTGTTATCAAAATAGACCCTTCAAAAGTTATGCGAATACAATAAAAATATATCGTTTTTCTTGATTGAAACCCATAGAATTAATGTAGATTTGAGATTATATTTTTATTGTATGAAATACGCAGAAAATATCCTGCAGACTATTGGCAATACTCCACTTGTAAAGTTAAACAAAATTACAAACGAAGTTGATGCTTTGGTTTTGGCTAAAGTTGAGAGTTTTAATCCAGGAAACTCTATCAAAGATCGTATGGCAGTTAAAATGATTGAGGATGCAGAAGCAGATGGACGATTGAAACCAGGTTTTACTATTGTTGAAGGGACTTCTGGGAACACTGGAATGGGTTTGGCTTTAGCTGCAATTGTTAAAGGGTATAAGTTAATTTGTGTTTCAACTGACAAGCAATCCAAAGAAAAATTTGATGTTCTCAAAGGGGTAGGTGCTGAGGTAGTTGTTTGTCCCACGGATGTTGCGCCTGAAGATCCAAGGTCATACTACTCCACATCGAAACGTATTGCGGAAGAGTTACCCAATTCTTGGTTTGTTAATCAATACGATAATCCATCCAACTCTCTGGCACATTACGAACAAACCGGACCTGAGATATGGGAACAAACCGACGGAAAGATTACCCACTTTGTGGTTGGAGTAGGAACTGGAGGAACAATATCAGGTGTGGGTAAATTTTTAAAAGAAAAAAATCCAAACATTAAAATTTGGGGGATTGATACCTATGGCTCTGTTTTTAAAAAATATCATGAAACTGGTATTTTTGATGAAAATGAAATATACCCCTATGTGACCGAGGGAATTGGGGAAGACATTCTTCCTAAAAATGTAGATTTTTCTGTGATTGATGCTTTTGAAAAAGTAACCGATAAAGATGCAGCAGTTTACACTCGAAAAATGGCATTGGAAGAAGGTATTTTCGCGGGAAATTCCTGTGGAGCAGCGATTAAGGGATTAATCCAGCTGAAAGATAATTTTAGCAGTGAAGATGTGGTTGTTGTTTTACTTCATGATTCAGGAAGCCGATACATCGGTAAGGTTTACAATGATGATTGGATGCGTGAAAAAAAGTTTATGGATTAAACTGAAGCCCATCATGAAAAATGTGAGGGATTTGACAAAATTTATTCACAATATTTATGTAATTTAAACGTTAGAAAATAGATATACTATATTTAGATTTTGATTAATAAAACACTGACATACTATAAACACCTATTTCTAGGGGTTATTTTGATGCTTTCATTTGGGAATGTTTTGAGTCAGGTTGATTTGGAAATCAATAGGTCTCAAATAATAATTCCACCAACAGGAACCCCTCCTCAGATTTGTTCCTCTGAAAGTTCTCCATTACAATTCAGAATAGATAATATTGGAAATCTTGATTATGTAGTAACTAATGCGAGTAGTATAACAGTCACTTTGACGCTTTCGGGAGGCAATACTTTTTCTCCTTCAGGGCTAACAACTTTAGTTCATACCTATGACTCTGCTCCAGTCGTTAAAGGAGGAAGCCCAGCCAATACAATTGAGGGTCCGGGTGGTCATGCTACTTTTGATTGGCCAGCATCCAAGCCCATCATTTTCTCTAACGCTATCCAAGCTAATATTAACGTTGAAATTGCAACAACTGTTGCCTCTGATACATCACCAGCAAATAATTCTGCAAGTTATATTATCGACATAATTCCAAATCCGATTACTCCGACTCTATCAGCTGGGCCTTATGGAAGTGGAACCATTAATGTCTGTCAAGGAGCTAATGTAACTTTTACCGTATTACCAAACACCGCAGGGCTAAGACATCAATTTGATATAGCCGGAGTTATTGTTCAAGATCTAGTAAATGTTAACACATACGCTACAACAGCGCTGGTTACCAATCAACTCATTAATGTAACTTCATATAACACTGATAATTGTGGAGTCACTGGGAATCCAATAAGAGCTTTGGTTCATCCTGTCCCCGTAGGAACCTTGATTTCTGACAAAAGTAATGATGTTGTTTGCCCAGGAGAAGATGTTTTATTTACAGCATTAGCAACCGGAGCTGATGCGGTAAATCCACGATATGAATTTTATTTGGATAATGTTTCGGTTCAAGCAAGCTCCACACAGGCAACATTTTCTTTAGGAACTGCTTCAATTACTCTTGACGGGCATGATGTTCGGGTAAGGACATGGAATGATACAGGTGCTGCTGGTCTTTGTTATGACGATGACACCATAACTCTTCGTTACAATACCTTTTCAGGGTCGAACCAAATTACCACTACAACAACGAGTATTTGCGCAGGAGTTGATCCAGATCCGATTTCAAATGTATCAGATTTTTCTTCTGATCTTGGAGGTGATATTGTTCATGTTTGGGAAGAGGACATCAATGGAGATGGAAATTTTCTGCCAATAACCCCTGCGGAAACTGGACTTACCTACGATCCGCCGATATTGACACAAACAACGGCCTACCGACGTTTAAGCTATCCAAGGTTTAGTTCCATAACATGTAATTCCTCAATCGCATCTGCAACATCAAACATTGTTACGATAACATTGAATCCAACTTCTGTTGCAAGTTTAAGATCCAATGCCTCAACTTCTAGTAATACTCTTTGTACAGGAGATTCTTTGATCTTAGATGCATCTTTATCCACAGGAGCGCAAAGCTATATCTTTTATAAAAACAATCAGCCACTACCTCCTTCGACACCACAATCTGTTACTTCTTATACTCTAGCGAGTGGTGCTTTTAACGATAATGATGTAATCAAAGTAAGAGCATATACTGGTACAGGAACTGATAGTTGTTTTTCAGAGGCACAATTTGTAATTCGAATTAATACCATTGAGGGTGCGAACACAATTGGAAATTCATTTAGCGTATGTGAAAATCAAACTCCTTTAACTTCATTCACAAGTATATCAACACCAACTCTTCCCAATTCAACTTTAACTGACGGAGCGACTATCACTTATCAATGGGAAAGTAGATCAGGTACAAATACTTTTATGCCAATTGCTTCTCCTGCTGGGAGAAGTGAGCTGTACACACCTTCTTCAGTATCTACCGACACTGATTTTAGACGTGTAGCGATAAGTACATTCAATAATAAAACATGTAGGTTAATAAGTAACACAGTAAGACTAACTGTATTGCCTGACCCTGTAGTCTCTTTGACTGGGACTAATACTGCTTGTGTAGGTGAGGCAGTTCTTTTTACGGCGTCTGGAGCAGGAAGTGGGCGTTATGAGTTTTTTAATGGTGGTACCAGTTTAGGAGCAAGTAGTACGGTTTCAACTATTTCAAGAACAGATTTACTTGATCTGGATTCAATTACTGTTGAGGTTACTGATGGGAATGGTTGTTCAGTGATTTCTGATCCAATTGTGATGAGCATTAAGTCTCCCCCTTCTGCCTCCATTTCAACAGGACTAAGTTTCGATACTACATGTCCTGGAGATTTTCCTGTATTTACTGCTGGACCAGCAGTTGTAGGTTATACCTATGAGTTTTTTGTAAACAACACTTTGCAAACTACGGGTGTAACCTCCAATATATTTGATTCTAATTTAGCTTCAACCACTGTTAATTTTCTGGATGTTAACACAATAAGAGTTCGTGTTACTAATGAAAATTCTTGTAGTGATGTTGCAAGTGTTACGTTTTATCTTAATGCTTTAACTGGAGCAAATTCAATATCAGCATCTCAAACAATATGTGAAGGGGGAACACCAAACACATTGATAGGTTTATCAAACCCTACAGCAAACTCTGCAGGCGCAACTATTAGCTATCAATGGGAAGAAAAATCAATAGGAGGTAATTTTGCTCCTATTTTTGGTGCTAACAGTGTTGATTTTTCTCCAGGCTCACTAACTGCGTCAAGAGTTTATAGACGATTGGTATACTCCAATTTCAATGGCAGTGTTTGTCCAAGTTCAAAAGTTTTGGCAGCTTCAAACTCTGTTACCATAACTGTTGACTCCAATTCGGCACCAGTAATTAGCTTTACCTCAGGACTTCAATCTGATGTTTTGTGTGATGGAGATTCAGTAACTTTCGACGCATCAGGAACAACAGGTGCTTCTACTTTTGAGTTTTATGTACAAGGAATTCGTGTAAGGGCGGCCTTAAATTCGGATACTTTTACACCGATTCTTGGTTCTCTGAATGATTTCGATGTTGTTCGAGTTCGAGCAAATTCTGCCTTAGGTACCAGTTGCTTTTCAGAACAGAGTATTACGATAAGAGTTAATGAACAATTAGTTGCCAATACAATCACTGGGTCCCAAACAGTTTGTTTTAATGGTCCCGTTTCTATTTTACTTGGATCTACTGTTACTGGAACACCTACCATAACATATCAATGGCATAGCAGAACAGATACAGATACTTTCAGTAATATTGATGGTGCGGTGGGGGTAAATTACACTCCCTCGAGTTTATCCTCAACAACAGTATTTCGTAGAAATGTTTTATCCACTTTAAGCTCAAAGACTTGTATAGTCTCAAGTAATGTGGTTACTGTTACAGTAGCTGCAGGTACTCCTCCTGTAGCAAGACTTGTTACTGATAACAATGTTGCATGTGGTGGTTTAAACCCTCCTATGGCATTGAAGAGTGTCTTTATCTTTGATGCAAGTTCTAGTACAAACGATCAAAGTTATGAATTTTTTGTAGGTGGAGCTTCTCAAGGTCCTCCTTCTAGTGTTTCGACTATATCGCTAACTTTAACCGATAGTCAAACTGTACGGGTAGATGTTTTCCCCCAAGCTAACGGTGGTGGCTGTCCAACTAGTGATTCTGTTACTGTGAGAGTCAATTCTATTGTGGGAGATAACATTATTGGAGGAACAAGCGACATATGTGATAACGATGATCCTTCAGCCTTAACTTCTATTACTACTCCTACTTCGGCAACGGGTACTTTAACTTATCAATGGCAAGTAAGGACAGGGACAAATACTTTTACAAATATTAGTCCTGGTGGAAATGGAGCAGATTATGACCCCAGTAACTTGTCTACTACAACTTTTTATAGAAGGCTAGCAGTTAGCACAATTGGTGGTTTAGCTTGTACAGTTCCTAGTAATGTGGTTACTATAACAGTAGATTCTACACCAATCATAACAGGAGTTTTATCATCAGATGCCCAAACTATCTGTGTTGGAAATACGCCCAATACAGAAACAGTTTCTTTTACCGTGTCGGCAGCAGCATCGAGTATTATTTTTTATATCAATGATACTGCTGTTCAAACAAGTACTTCGAGAACTTACACTGCCTCACAATCAATATTTTCTGATGGTGATATTGTTACAACTAGACTTATAAATAGTGGAGGTTGTTTTAGTGAGCAAAATTTAATTATTAATGTAAATAACATAGATCCTGGAAGTATCGGTGGTTCACAAGCGGTTTGTGCTGGTTCAACTCCTATTCCTTTAACATCAGTTAGTTCCGGTGTAATTAATGGGGTAACAATTGTATCTCCTGGGACTGGTAGTTATCAATGGCAAACTTCTACAGATACTTTGAATTGGATTGATATTAGGTTTGCTACTTCTGATACATATTCACCTGCAGCAGCTCCACCAGCTACTATACATTACAGAAGGTTAACCGTAAATACCCTTAATGGATATTTATGTGAAATACCATCCAACAGCATAACAGTTAGCGTAGACAATTTACCCATACCGGGATTAACTGCAAACGCTGGTGCAGTCACAGCCCCGGCAACGATAACTTCATGTGCAAGTAATACGATTAGTTTTATTGCTTCTGGAGGTGTTGAGTATGAGTTTTTTGTGAATAACATCTCGGTTCAATCAAGAGATGCTTCAACGACCTTTTTAGCTTCAAATCCTTCAGACAGTGATGAGGTTTTAGTTCGAGTTTACAAAACTGCTTCAGTAAGTTCTTGTTTTGCTGATTCAGAAATTATTAAAGTTGACCTGGAAACACCCCCAGTAGCTAGTATTTCACCATCTATCTCAAATAATGTTTTTTGTTCTGGAACCGATGTAATATTTACAGCCGGATCTGGTGGAGTTGTTTCAGCCACTTATGAATTTATTGTTAATAATACTTCATACATAACGAGTACTACCAATACCTTCGATACTCGGGATTACCCCTTTACTTTAACAGGAAACCCATTTATTGAAGTTATTGTAACTTCTCCAGCAGGATGCTCAAGTGTTGCAAGTGTAACTTTGATTGAAAATGTAATCTCTTCTAATGGAACCATTACTTCAACAACAGCATCAGTTTGTCTGAATGAAGTTCCTGGCCCCATTGTAGGATCTGCGGCTGTTGCCTCTGGAACAATTACTTATGGCTGGCAATCTTCATCTGATGGAATTTCTTACAGTCCTATCACTGGAGCTAATTCGTCTACTTATACACCTATTACTGGTTTAACATCTACTACTTTTTATCAAAGAATCACCTACAGTGAGATTAATTCTGTTACCTGTTCATCAACCTCGGCACCTTACAGGGTTTCTATTTCACCTGCTCCAATCCCGAATTTAATTGCTAGTCCAGGAGCTTTAACTGCTCCTGCAACATTAACTTTATGTGATAATACAGGTCTTGGAATTTTTGTTGCATCTGGAGGGGCAAGCTATGAATTTAGAGATGACAATGGAGTTGTATTACAAGCTCGTTCTTCAACCAGTAGCTTTTCAGCAACCACTTCCTCTACTTTATTAAACAACAGTCAAGTAATAGTTCGAGTGTTTTCTGAAGTGACTGGTGGATGTTTTGAAGATTCAAATCCAATTACAATTCAGATTTCGCCCGAGCCTAATGTCAGTCTTAAC
>JAYQLC010000003.1:0-100287 GCA_038142965.1 Candidatus Arcticimaribacter sp.
CAAATAGTAGACACTTTAACAGATGGAAATGGTAATGTCTTGAACTTAAGTAATGGTCCATTCTTCTCGGGCTCTTCAGAAGGCTCTTCAGAAGGAATATTAATACAAGGCGAAACGGCAACTTACATAGCATTCTACATTATTAAAGATAACGATATTGCTTCTGGAAAAATCATCAATACAGCAGAGGCCTCTGCAACAGGACCAAATCAACAAACACGTATTACTGACATTAGTGATGATGGCGATGATACTGATGGAAACACGACCGATGATCCAACAATCGTATTCTTACAGGAAGTTCCATCCATTGAGGTTACAAAAACAGCTTCCATAGACAATAATAATGATGATTTAATTGATACTGGGGATATGGTATCATTTGAAATATCAGTTGAAAATACAGGAAATACAATACTGACCAATCTGGTGCTTGAAGACACAATGACTGATGGAAATGGAAACGCACTTAGTTTGTCCAACGGCCCATACTTTACTGGATCTACAATGGGCTCTCTTGAAGGAGATTTAAAAATAGGAGAAAGTGC
This sequence comes from Candidatus Arcticimaribacter sp., assembly GCA_038142965.1. Classification (GTDB taxonomy): domain Bacteria; phylum Bacteroidota; class Bacteroidia; order Flavobacteriales; family Flavobacteriaceae; genus Arcticimaribacter. Next base: position 549 of record JAYQLC010000003.1, read on the forward strand.
TACCTACATTGCTTTTTATACCATCGAGCAAGGGGCAGCAGATTCAGGTAAAATAATTAATACAGTAGTGGCAACTGCTGAAAACATCGACGGGTCAATAACGGTGTCGGATATTTCTGATGACGGAGACGACACAGACGGTAACACCCAAGATGACCCGACCGAAGTATTGATTTCTCCAAATCCATTACTGGAAGTAACCAAGACAGCTTCTTCTACAATAAGTGATGGAAGGATTGCCATGGTGGGTGATGTGATTACCTTTACTATAGTAGTTGAGAACAAAGGAAATGTCAGAATAGATAACTTATTAATAGAAGACTTCATGACCAATGGTGATGGCTCTACCATTTATTTATCCACCGATCCTAACTTAGTTTCATCAACTCCAGGTTCTTCAGAAAATTCAATTGCCCCAGGTGGAATACTTGTCTTCAGAGCAATTTATAGCATTACTCAATCGGATATTATTTCCGGAGGAATTTTCAACAGTGTAAGGGTATCTGGAACAGCTTTAAATTATGATGGAGAAGTCTTTGACTACAGTGATGACGGGGATGATGAAGACGATAATACAGAGGACGATCCTACGGAAATTGAATTAAATGGTGAGTATGTTCCAGACATAGAGATTTTTGAATTGGTTACTCCTAATAATGATCAAAAAAATGATTATTTCATTATTACTGGAATAGAAGATTATCCGGACAATATTTTACAAATTTACAACCGATGGGGTGTATTGGTTTTCGAAGTAGAGGGTTACCCCGGAGGTGGAAATTCAGAGGCGTTTAGAGGCTTTTCAAATGGAAGAGTAACCATCAGCAAAGATGAAAATTACCTTCAGGGACTTATTACTATGTGTTGAGTTTCCCAGGAGACGATAATCCAGGTAAGAAAGAATTTGTTGGCTATTTGTATTTACAAAATGATTAAGAGTAAAAATAGACATAGCAGAAAAATTTTATTCCTTTTGGTAGGACTAATTTCTTGTTTTGCACAGGCACAACAAGAAGCTCAGTACACGCAGTACATGTATATGACGCAAGTCTTTAATCCTGCCTTTGCCGGAAACAGGGGTATAATGAGTTTGAAAGCATTGGTTAGGTCTCAATGGATGGATGTTGAGGGATCGCCAAAAACATCAGTTTTTTCATTTGATACCCCAATCGGCGAGAATGAAAAAATGGGCTTAGGTCTTTCCATAATTAATGATCAAATAGGACCCTTGACAGAAACCAATATTGCTATTGATTACGCCTATTCTTTGAGCTTCATGTTTTCAAAACTTACTTTTGGGTTAAAAGTAGGTGTCAATGCTTTTGACATTAATTTTAGCCGTTTGAATATTTATGACCTGACAGATCCATACATCGGCTATGCTGTAGATAACAAATACCAACCTCAAATTGGAGCTGGAATTTTCTTCAACACACAAAACTATTATCTCGGTCTATCAGCACCAAATCTTCTTGAAAAACAATATTTTAATTTGGTTCAAAGCGAGTCGAGTTTTTTCTCTAGTTTTTCTGAAAAAATTCATTTTTACTTTATTGCAGGTTATGTTTTTGATGCACTACCATCACTAAAAATTAAGCCAGCCTCATTGGTAAAAGTGGTTAAGGGGAGCCCCGTTCAGTGGGATTTATCGTTAAACTTTTTAATCAATAATAATTTTTCTTTTGGGGTGGCCAATCGATTAGACTCTGCCATTACTTCTATGGCAGGTATTCAAGTTTCGGATGCCCTAATGATAGGATTTAGTTACGATTTTTCTACTACAGAAATACAAAAATATGCGACCGGGTCTTTCGAAGTTTTCTTTAGAATTGATTTAGGAACAAATAAAAAAATATTGACACCACGGTTTTTTTAATATGAATAAAAGAGCATTACATATCAAAAAGTACATCACAACTATCTTGTTGTTGGTTTTCTTTTTCCCTATGCAAAAAACGATTGCTCAAAAAAAAATCGCAGGGCCAGTCAATACAGATTATTGTAGGTTCTTACAGATATGAACTTAATGCGTTAATTCTAAAACGAAAACTGATAAAAGAAGGGTTTAAAGAAGTAAAAGTCCTTAAGAAAACAAATGGATTGTATCGGGTGTCGATAAATCAGCTAGCGTCTAAAGAAGAAGTCGATAAGTTTATTAACATCAATAATTTTAATAAAGACCACTACTGGTTGCTTTATACCAATAGATCTGTTGTAAAACAGCCCCCATCAAAGTCAAAAACAGTAAAACAAACTGCTCCAAAAACGAAGGTTGATGAATCTAAAATCCAGAAGATAACTTCACAAAAAAGAAAGATACCCTGTCAAAAGTTGCTCAACTAAGTCTTCCTATTGTGAAAATTCCAAAACCCAAACCGACTCCAAAAAACGATGAAGAAGATAAAACAATCCCTGAAAAAGTAGATGAACAAACCCCGAAGCAGCCCCTTTTGGAGGAAAAGGAAAAACCAATTGTGTTCAATGAAGTCCAAACCCAAGTCGACACCACATTTTCACAAAGTCAAACCAATTTTGTGTTGGAAAATAAACGTCCTGTTTTTTTCCCTCAAACACCGATAACAGACAATAATTCGTTAGAGGAAACGGAATCAATAGACTCTTTATCGACACTTGTTGACCAAGAAATTAAACCGCGAACCAATAATATTTTTAACGCCCAGAGTAATTATGATGATTATGAGTTTTCTCCAGCTATTACGAAGTATTTAAAACTAGCAAGGGCAGGAAAACAAACCAAAGAAATCTTTGAGTATTTGGCGATGGCTTATTTCAATAATAGCCAATACGATTTGGCTACCGTTTGGTTTAATAAACTTATCGATTCTTATCCAAAAGGTCTTGACCCTGAAATGTATTTCAGAGCATCAATATCTTTTAAAAGCATCGAGGCTTATGATGTAGCCGATCAATTCATGAAAAAATACATTGAATTAAAAAACTATCCCTTATCGGATAAATACCTAGAAGCCAGCGAAAGCTACTTAGACAATATCATAAAAAACAGCGGTAATTACAGCCTCTACAGAACAGACATTAACTCAGAAAACTCTGATTTTGGGCCCAATTTTTATGACGATGAAAGCATAATTTTTGCTTCAAGTTTGGAAACTACGGGAGATAAAAACTTTAAATGGTCAAACGAACCCTATCTGGATTTATTCATCGCTAAAATTGATTCTTTGGGCAACCTTTCAGAACGTGAAGCCTTACAAGGAGAGGTAAACACCAAGTATCACGAGTCTACAGCAACCATAAGCAATGATGGAAAAACCATGTACTTTACACGAAACAATTTTTTCAAGGGACGATTAAAATCAGCGCGAGACAAAGAAGTAAAATTAAAAATTTACAAGGCTACAAAAACAAATGATTCATGGGGGTCGATTGAAGAATTACCCTTTAATGGAAATCAATATTCAACTGCACACCCAGCCTTGAGTCCAGACAATAAGAAGCTTTATTTTTCATCGGATATGCCGGGTTCTTATGGGAAGTCTGACATCTGGTTTGTTTACATTTTTGAGGATGGAAAATACAGTCAGCCGATCAATATGGGACCCAATGTCAATACTGAGTTTAGAGAATCATTCCCCTTTGTTGACAAAAGCAATCATCTTTATTTTTCTAGTGATGGAAAATTAGGTCTTGGAGGGTTTGATATTTTCACATCAAAACTAAACGACAGGGGATATCCTTTCAAAAGCATTAATATAGGACTTCCTGTTAACTCAGCCTTTGACGATTTTGGATATGTTTACAACCAAAATAGAGACTTTGGTTATTTCTCATCCAACCGAAATGGATTAAACGGAAGTTCATCGGACGAAGTTTATAAAATTATTAAAAGAGAAAACACAAATTCAATAGCAATAGCTTCCATGGGTCAAAAGCCCAAAAATAAAAAATCAGTATGTGATTTGATCATTGAAGGGAAGGTATACGATTCGTATACAAAGGAGTTGTTGGTTGGTGCAAAAGTCGAGCTGTTAAACGCAAATAAAAATGTGATCGGCAAATTTATCGTCGACGAAAACGGAAGCTATCAGTTTGACAATAAAGTTGACTGCTCAAAAGCATATTATTTAAGAGCATCAAATGGGATTAGTTATTCCACTCGACAATTACAATTGGATGTTTCTGAAGGACAAAAATTAATTGAAAACATCGATTTGAGTTGGACAACCGATTGCTTGCCCGATGATTTAATTTGTGTTTTAGGCGTTGACCCAATTTTCTTTGAATTGAATAAGGCAACCTTAAAAAGAAACTCCATATTGTCGCTGAATAAAGTTTTGGTAGCATTAATCAAATATCCTGAAATGGTTCTACAGGTAAGCTCTTATGCAGATTCTAGAGCATCCAAAGAGTACAACAGGAAACTTTCCTTAAAAAGAGCTAAGGTTACTAAGAATTGGCTAATCAACAAGGGTATTGATCCAACTAGGTTACTGATCAAAGCCCTCGGTGAAGAAAACAAAGACAACATTTGTATTGATAATGTAGACTGTTCAGAAGCCGAATATCAGCTCAACAGAAAATCAACCTTCAAGATTTTGAAATTCTAACATAAAACCAAGACAGAGATTAAGATCATCTCTTTTGATTTATCAGGTGGTTTTTTATTTTAAAATAATTGATTCCAAACCATCAACTACAGTAAGAATAGTACCACCAGAACTATTTTTAGACTGCATGATTTGATTTTTTATTTTAAAATTTATCACTTTCCCATTCATCTTATCTAAGGCAGCTTTTGATAGAAGTGCCAAATTTTCGGAATGTATTTTAATCTCATTAATCGAAGCATTTTTGTCAAAAAGCGGTTCTAATTTTTTATGGTTTTCAATCCAAACCATCAGCTGGTTTTTTATGTTTTTTTCCAGAGAACTATTTTTAGTTTCAGTCCAGTTAGTTACATCTTCATAAAAACTATGGGCTATCAAGCTTTCAGGTAAAGCAGCATCTACCATTCTGTTTAATGGAGTGTGAGTAAAGAAGTTATCAATTCCTCCGTAAATACTCATTCGATTCATAAAATAGTCTTCTTTTAAGACAGCAACTAATGTTTTAATGGGATCAACATATTTTGAAGGAACATTTTCCTGAATTATTTCTTCAGAAGCAGTTTTATGTTGAATATCCCTTTTTTCTAATCTTGAGTCTAAAATTTTCAATCTACGATACATATCTTTAGTATCAGTAGTCTCTATTTTAGGACTCCATAATTTTTCTGCAATTGCGCCAGCTCTCGGCCAGATCCTTGAATTAATGGTTCGTGCATCTACAGTTTCTGACCACATACAAGCCTCTCCTCCAAGAATACGCTTTCTTTCAAGGGTAGTTAAAGGATCAATTTTTTTAAAGTCAGGAAGCATTATTCCGTTGGGCATATCACTACCTCCAGTTCTTACACCCGAAAGTTTTAGATCCAAAATAGAAACTTTCGCAGATCCAAGAATTGAATCTCCTTTGTTTTCAAATTCAATACCAATTTTACCTATGTCAGCATTTAATTCAAACTCAACACGACCTTCATTAGAAATTACTTTTTCAACTCCAATTTGACTATCTCTAAGCCCCATGATTGCCCTTGTTTTGTCTTTATCTCCAAACAAAAAAAGACTTCCTTCAATAATCGTTTCATTGAATTCAATAAATGTTTTCCAAGATTTCCAATTTGTAGAATCAATTTCAATATTTATCGCTCCCGGAATTATTTCAGGATCAACCTTGTAATGCGTCTCTGCTGATTTTTTATGATCTAGATAAAATCCACTTGAAAGGATCGCCTGGTTTCCCTGTTTTACAGCATCCCAAAGAGATTTATGATTCGTCCAAGATTGAATCAAAATTTGTTCTTTGGGGAGGTTTGGATTTAAAATCTCATTCCATCCAATCATGGTCTTTCCTTTCTTTTCAAGAATCTTTAACAATCGTTTATTGAAGTAATTTTGTAATTCATGAGCATCTTTTAAACTGTTGTTTTTCATGAACAACTTGATGCTATCATTTTCATTCCATGTCTTAGGAGACACCTCATCTCCACCAATATGAATGTATTGATCGGGAAACAAATCAGACATTTCATCAAAAAAAGCAGTTAAAAAATCATAGACCGACTCTCTTGTTGGGTCAAATACAGACCCAAAAATACCCAAACCACGTTCTTCAATTTGATGTTTTTTATTTGGGGTACTACTTAATTCTGGATATCCAGCCAACCAACTTGAAGAGTGCCCAGGTAAGTCAAATTCAGGTACAACCCGAATACCTCTATCAGAAGCATAACTTATTATTTCTTTGACATCCTCTTGTGTGTAATAATCTCCATTTGAACCTAATTTATGCAGTTTTGGAAATTTTTTAGACTCAATTCTAAACCCCTGATAATCTGTTAAATGCCAATGGAATACATTTAATTTTACTTGCGCCATGGCATCAATATTTCTTAGAATAATATCTTTTGGAATCCAATGTCTTGACACATCAATCATCAAACCTCTCCATTGATATCTTGGAAAGTCGTTTATGACTAAAGCAGGGAACACGAAATTTTGATCTTGTTTTTTTACTAATTGTAACAGCGTTTCTAGTCCGAGCAAAACTCCTGATTCTGTTTTCGCATTTAGAACTATTTTAGATTCTTTTATTTCTAAGGAGTAGGATTCATCGTCATTTAAGGAAGGAAAACCTTCTATTCGATTTTCAAAATCAATAATCAACTTGGGAATTGACGAATCGAAACTTATTTCTGTTTGATTTTCGAGATTTTTAAAAAAACGATCAATCGCACGGTTGAGTTTTTTTGAAGGATTTTTTTAAAAGCATGGCCAAAATCTGATGTAATTTTGAACCCCCGTTTTTAATTTTCAATTGAGCAGGTAGTGGCATTAAAGATACAGCTGCTCTGTCAGACGGGCTTATTTTTGAATCATCGGAATTGAAAAAAAAATACCATGTTAAAATTATCCCTAAAACAATTAAGATAATCAGAAGATTTTTTTTTCATTAAGTAGTTTTAATTATGTGGAGTTTATGAATTTAAGCATTAATTTTAAAAAACACTCTTTCTCAAGAGCGTTTAAAAGTATGAAATTCTAGATTAATTAAACCTGCGGTTGATACTGGTCATATAATTTTCCATCCTAGTTTAAGCAAAGCAAATTGCTTCAATTTTGCAAGGAATTTTCTAAATTTAGTATATTTGAAAATAAACATAAATCAAAATCAATGAAAAATAATTTAATAATATTACTGTCTTCAGTTTTTTTTATATCCTGTTCGGGTATTTCAGGGGGAGGCACAGGAATAATTACAAAATCAGATGAAAAAACAGCTATGGTCAAGAGCCATATGGAAGCCTACATGAACAAAGATTCAAGTGTTGCCGAAAAGTTGTTTGCTGAAAATCTCGAGCTTTACGATCAGTTTTCAAACAATCAAAAAGATAATAAAACCATACCAAATCCTGGAGGGCGAAAAGGTCTTATTGAGGCAGATAAATTTGCTCACATGCTCTTTAGTGAAGTAAAGATAACTACCGATAAAATTCAAACATACAATCTAAATGATGGAAGATTTTTCACCGCCTTCTGGTCAATGTGGTCAGGAAAAGGAAATTTTACGGGTCAAGAAACAACCCTTCCATTTTATGTAATTAGTCTTTGGGAAGGTGATCAAATAGCTAAAATATGGAGATATATGGACCCCACCGCTTTCAACAAAGAGGTTACCGCATATGAAGGGATAAACAAAAGTTCAGCCAAAGTACTTGGCCTTGCAGAGCTCAAAGTTAATAAGGGCTTTGATAAAGCAGATGTTGAAGAATTTATGGTACGCTTCACAAAATTTGTTCGAGACACAGAACCCAACACCTATGACTTTGGATACTTCATCTCTGCAAATGGAAAACGAGTAAATCTAGTGGAGAAATATTACACAGCAGCTGATTTTGTTTTTCACCTCAACAATTTTGAACAAAGCGAATATTCCAAAGAATTCATGACTTTGTTTACTCTTGACAAAGTGATTATTTCTGGAGATGCTTCAGAAGAACTCAAAGCCAAAGCAAAGGCATATGGTGCAGAGTTGAGAACTCAAGTAGGGGGGTGGATTAACTAATGATTAAAAAACTTTTAGGAATAGCACCCACACCAACACAGGATGGTGCATACAGTCCCTCCAGCTTATCCTTGAAATTAGCAACCTCACCATAAACTGATTTTGATGGGGAAGTCTATCAAAATCCTTACCAAGGAGGGAAGTTGAAAATTCTAATGGTATGTACGGAAGAACGTAACATGACCATGGCAAATGGAAAGAAATTTTCCACGGGGAATCATCCTGTTGAAATGCTTGTTCCCATGCTTCATTTAAAGAATGCAGGCTTTGAAATTGATGTTTTTACACCTACGGGAGATTCCGTTAAAATAGAAATGTGGGCAATGCCCATTAAGGACAAAAAAGTAACGTCCATTTACAAGGAGTATCAAAAACATTTTGAAAAATCTAAAAATCTTTCTGATTTCGTCAAAAAATCAATGAAAGATAATTCTGATTATGTAGCAATATTTATTCCTGGAGGCCATGGATCAATGATTGGATTACCAGAGAATAGTGATTTGAATAAATTAATCCAATGGTCTCACAAGAAAGACCTATTCATGCTTGCTATTTGTCACGGTCCAGCTGCTTTGTTAGCAGCAAATTTGAATAATAAAGATTCATTTATTTACAAAGGATACAAAATTGCTGCATTTCCAGATGCAGTAGATAAACAAACTCCAATGATTGGATACATGCCGGGTCACATGCCATCGAAATTTGGTAGGCTTTTGAGTTCTCAGCAGGTTTTAACACTGGTAATTCTCTATTCCTGTGTTCTTCTAATTTCAGAGCACTCCAAGCCCTAGCTAATTCTCTTTTGAGCAATTGAACTTCTTCTTCCCAAGTCAAAGGTACAAGATGAACATTTTGCTGGTACCAACTGTAGTTTTCTTTCCCTATACCAGAAGGACCTGTTTTTTTCGATGCTTGCTTTTCCAACCAATCCGCAAATTCATCTGTCGCTTTTATGGCGCTATCAATTAGGTCAACAAGTATAGTATTTTCTGAAACTTTGGGCTTTTCCAGTAGTGTTCCCAAAAGAACCGACTGATTTTGTATATCACGAATACCTGCAATCCACAATTCTCTCGCATTTCCTGTTAGATTTATTTTGGCTTGTTTATAAATTTCAGGTATCTGAGCTAATGCGGTACTTAATGAATTGAGGCTGGGTGAATCCAGAGGAAATTGGTACTCCCATAATTCAATAATTGCGTGATGCGTGGGTCCTTCATGAGCAGGCACATCACTCTTAGAAGACCATACTATTTTATAAAAGGCGGGATCTCGCTCCGATGGTTTTAAGATTTTAGAATGAAACAAATATCCATTCATTTCAGCCCAAATTAAATGCCAATCCACTTGCTCACTAACAGACCATTCCTCTTTAGGTATTTTTTCAAGCTGTGCTCTTAGAGCATGATATCTGGATTCTCTTTTTTTAAAAGTAGCCTTAGAATAATCAGGCACTCCATTTAGCAGTGGAGGAACTTCAAAACTTCTCCATGCATTAAATAGTTCTACGAGCTCAGGACGTGTCACAGCACTATCGTATTGAGCAAAGAGATTTGAAGATGAAAAAACAACAATTAAACTGACAATAGTAAGAAGCTTCCCTAAATACTTTTGAATAAAATAGATCATAGTCGATTAAAAAGATTTCTAAGTCAAGTAAAATTAAAAGTATTAAAAATTAACTACATTGTGTAAACAGTATAGTTCACTCATTGAAAATGAAAAAAATATTTTATTTATTATTATTTATTGGTCTATTTTCTCAAGCACAAGAATTAGATTTTAGCAAGCTAGAAAACTTACAGATAAGATCGATCGGACCAGCGAATATGAGTGGTCGTATTACCGCTATTGATGCCTTAGTGACTAACCCAAAAATTATTTTTATAGGAGCCGCCTCAGGAGGTGTTTGGAAATCTGAAAACGGTGGGAGTGCTTGGTCTCCTGTTTTTGATGAGCAACCAACCCAAAATATTGGTGCAATAGCAATACAACAGACCAATCAAAAGGGTATGGGACTCTTTAAATCAATAGACGGGGGTAAAAACTGGGAATTTATGGGGCTTGAAAAAACTAAGACCATACACCGCATTCTTATCGATCCCAAAGACGGTAATACAATTTATGTTGGGGCTATGGGAGACCCCTTTACTGCTGGTCCAGACCGTGGCTTATACAAAACAACAGATGGAGGCCTCACTTGGAAAAAAATTTTATTTACCACTGCTACATCAGGAGTAGCAGATTTAGTAATGGATCCTTCTGACTCTAATAAATTATTTGCAGCGCTTTACGATCACAAAAGAACACCCTATTCTTTTGTCTCTGGCGGAAGCGGCTCAGGCTTATTTATGTCTGAGGATGGAGGTGAAAGCTGGAGGAAAATAGGAGCTGAAAATGGTTTTTCAAAAGATCCACTTGGCAGAATTGGGATCGCCATCGCCCCTAGTGATCCCAATAGAATTTATGCTAAAGTTGAAGCGAAAAAAAATCTCCTATACCGCAGTGATGACGGGGGGGAGAATTGGGATGTAGTCAATGACAATCCAAAATTTACAAATAATCGTCCTTTTTATTTTCAAGATTTAGCTGTAGATACAAAAGATCCTGATCGATTATACAATATTTATCAGCCACTTTTTGTTAGCTATGACGGAGGGAAAACTTTTGATTCTAAACCCATGATTCCAGCAGATGAAACAAAGGGAATTCATGCCGATTTTCATGCCATATGGATTAACCCGAATGACCCAGAGCACTTTATAATCGGGGGTGATGGGGGGCTTGGTATTACGAGAGATCATGGTAAAAGTTGGTATTTCCCTGAAACATCCCTGTAGCTCAAATCAAATTAATCTTCCCTTTCAATGTCTATGGTGGAATGCAAGATAATTTGGTCAGGACCTGCTTAAAAAAGAGGAGGCACAGAACTCTATATTGGCAATATCTAGTAGGAGGAGATGGGTTTTATATTGCCTGATAAAGAAAATTCTCGTTTTGGTTATGGTTTATTGGAGGTCATTGACCCTTGATAATTTCTGGAGCTGAAAATTACACAAGCATACTCAGTATTGCCCCAAGCCCTTTAAATCAAAAGATTATTTGGGTAGGTACAGACGATGGCCAAATTCAGTTGACTAAAGATGGTGGAACTACATGGAAAAATTTAACAACCAAAGTGGAAGGGCTTCCAAAGAGTCTTGGATAGCAAGAATTCACGCTTCAAGGTTTCATGAAGGAACTGCTTGGGCGGTTGTCAATAACTATAGGAAGGGAGACTATGCACCCTATTTATTCAAAACTTCTGATTACGGAGAAAACTGGACTTCAATGGTCAGTGAAAAGGATGTCAAAGGTTATTCACTTTCTTTTATTCAAGATCCTAAGGAAAAAAAAACTACTCTTTCTTGGTACCGAAAACGGTCTTTGGGTAAGTATCAATGAGGGACAGGATTGGGTACAGGTAAAAAACGGATTTCCCTCAGTATCCACAATGGACCTCAAGATTCAAGAAAAAGAATCGGCATTGGTCATTGGAACTTTTGGGAGAGCAATATGGGTTCTGGATGATCTACTCAGCTTAAGAGACATCATAACCAAAAATTCAGATCAAAAATTAATTCCCTTATCTCTCAACAAAGTTGTACAGGTTAAGGGGTTATTTATTGCTCCACCTGGGAACATTTGGACTGGATTTCACACCACATTCGAAGGGAAAAACCGAGTTTTTCAGAAAGTACGGATCCCGTTTTTTTTGAATGACAAACCCACTGCATTGGATTCTGTAACTGCATTCATTCAAAATTCAAAAATGCAAACCATAAATACGGTAGTTGAAAAGAATTTAGAGAAAGGATTAAATTATATTACATGGAAATTGGACGAAAAAACAACAACACTCCCAGGATCATGGATCAATGAAGAATCAAGAGGAATCCCAGTACTGCCGGGAAAATATAAGGCCAAAATAAGATATCAAGATCAAACAAAAACTACTTCAATTGAAGTAGTTGCAGACCCAAGATTTGAAATAGAAGATGAGGTAGATCAAGCTTTGTATGTTTTTCAAAAGCAAGTAGACAAGCAAGTAAAAAGATTAACATTTCTCTTACAGGAACTCGACGGTATTGAACAAACGATTAAAGATTCTAGTGCATCTAAAAAAAGTGAATTAAAAAATAAAGGGTTGTTAGCAGAATTAAAATCCATTCAACTAATGGGTAGAGATAAGCCTGTCGATCGACAAGTTGGTGCATGGCAAAGCAGTAAAATAACTCCACATGCTTTAATGAGGAGTGCTGTAAAAGTATCAAAAGCAAGATTGTCAATTCCTTCGGATCAAGACTGGAAACTACTTAAGCAGGCTGAACTACTGATCAACACTTTTGAGAAAGAGGTAGAGCGGTTCAAATCGAAATGGAAACTTTAATACTATTTCTGGTTTGATCCCAAGAGTTAATCTAAGATTGCCTCTGCTTCTATCTCAACTTTATACCCCTTCCCAACAAGTTTGGCTTCAACTAGAGTGTTTGCAGGGTCAATATTTTTGAATCGAATTCCATGTGCTTTTGCCACAAGTTCCCAATCGTTAATATCATTGACAAAAATTCGAGTTCTTACAACGTCTTTTAGACTTCCTCCAAGAGAGCTAATTGCCGCCTCAATTTTATCAATAACGAAATGTGTTTGAGCCGCAGCATCGTCTCCTCCAATAACTTTATTTTTATGGGTAGCAGTAGTTCCCGAAACAACGATACGATTCCCTTTTTTTACAGCTCTCGAATAACCAGCAAAAGACTCCCAAACAGTACCGCTGTAAACCTGTTCTCGTTGTTCAGATTGTTTGACTTTTGGATAAACAGAGGGAATGGTTTCCAAATGATGACTCAGATCACCTGAGGCGGTTAAAAAAGGAGGTTTACGGTACTCATCTCCACAGTTTCCTGGGATAGGAGTTAATTTTGAAATCACTTTTTCTAGCGTTTGAATATCATCCTTCTCAAAAGTTATGTTGAGCAATTCTGTATGAGCCTTAATATGAGAATTCTCTCCCAACCGGGCTCCAATAATAACAGCAGCTACATTGGGGTTTTCAAGTATAAATCGGCTTGCAATATTGGCGATAGAAGTTTTATGTTTTTGAGCAATCCTATTTAAGGTTTCTAAGATTTCTTGAAATAAATGCCAACCTCCAGAAGCTTCAATAAAACGCATGTATTTCATTTGGGACCAAGTAATCAATGTCTCTATTTGGGGTTCTTCGACTCCTAGCCAACGGTCAGATAAAAATCCACCCAAAAGGGTACCGTATGCAAATAATTGAACCTTGTATTGCTCACAAACATCTTTCATTGCTATCAAAGCACGTCGGTCAATAACAGAATGTGAAATTTGATTACTTACAATTGGGATACCACTAGCTAAAGCTATTCGTAAGTGATGAGCATCAAAATTTGTAACCCCAATATTTTGGACGAGCCCTTCTTCTTTCAATTCTTTTAAATAAAAAAGAGCATCAAGCCAGCTGGGATCAGCATAAAGCCATGCATGAAATTGGATCAAATCAATGCTTTCCTGTTGCATTCTTTGAAGTGCTGTTTCGATCGCTTCTCTTACCTTTTTTTATCAATGGGCCCTGGTTTGGGAACCCATTTGGTCAATAAGCGAATCGATTTATTTTCAGGATGATTATTTTTAAAAATTCCAGCTATAATTTCACTAGAGCCATAATGGTCCGCCATATCAAAAGTAGTAAAACCTGCTTCTAAATACGAATCCATGTGGGTTGCTGTTTTAGCTAAATCAAGCTGCTTATTTTTCCTTTCCATATCTGCAATTTGCCACAATCCAATAATTAACCTTGGTGTTGAAAGTGAAGCAGAGAGTTTAACGATTTTGTCCATAGTTATTCGTCGGGTAAATTTTTAAATCTTGTATTAATATCGCCGTCTTTTAATTTTAATTTTTTCCACTGATGTAAAAAAATAAAACTAGCTATTCCCATCACAATTAGCCAAACATAGGTTGAGTGAAAATACCATGCATCAACCTTGCTTGTAAGGTCTTTGTAGGTATGAATTATTAGAAAACCAGTTAGAAAAAACACTCCACCCCAACCAATAAAAATTTGCAAACCCCTGTTTTTCATCACTTTAATTTTACTAAACAATTTAAAGTTGTGTTTTTTTAGGGTTATTAATGTAACGCACATGAGTAAAAAATTAACCAGCATTGAAGTAACCATAATATCAATCCCTAAGAAAAAGTCACCTGCAAAATAAGATCCTAACACACCAATACTTGACAGAAGCCCGGCGATAATTAACGCTACAAAAGGTGTATTATTTTTGAGGTGGATTGCAGTAATTCTATCGGAAACAATACCATCTTTAGCCCAGGCAAACATAAGTCGAGAAACAGAAAGCAACATTGCTGGAAGGTCATTGATCAAAGCAATAGTTGCTCCTACAATTATTAACGTGTCCAACCCCTGAGGCAGAACATAACTTAGGAGCCCAGGGGCGGTTATGTCTTTGTTTTGAGCTTGCTCCGCAACAAAACTCCAAGGGATAATTTTGTAAACCGAAGCCGTAAAAAAGAAAATAAAATAAACCCACGCCCAAAATTGCAATCAAAATAGCTAAAGGTAAATTTCTTCCAGGATTGATCGCCTCACTACCTGTTTGGGCGATCGCATCAAAACCAATAAAACTGGAAAACAAAATTGCCGAAGCAGATAAAAAAGCATACCACTCAAAATCGGGTTGGGCTGGCAAAACATGGGTAATACCCTCTTTTTGATCGATTGCTGCCAGAAAATCATTCGCATCAAAAAAGAAACTCGAAAAAATAACAATGCTCCCCAAACAAAAAATAAGGATAACCATGGGGATCAATAAATTAGTATATGATTTAATTCCTTTTATATTCAAATACACAAAACTCCAAATAAAACTGAGAGACAAACTAACCCGGACAAACCCAACCTCCAAAAGATTTGAAAGCCAAAAAACCTCATAACTTAGAGCGATATCCCTAATAAAAGGGATTGTTATGTAGGCAATAACACCAATGACAATTGATAATCCAAACCATTGAGAAAAACTGGCAATAAATCCAAGATAAGGATTCAATCCTCGACTTGCATACAAATAACTTCCTCCAGCTCTGGGCATTGCAGAAGATAACACAGCATAAGAAAGACCAGCAAACAAGGCAGGAACAGCAGCAAAAGCAAAAGCCCAAAGTACATTGGGGCCAATGGTTGGAACACTTCTGTGAATCATAAAGGGCACCACATTTATGGATGCCCCTACCATAGATGAAACCCCAGTTGCAATTATAGCAAATAACCCCATTTGGCGACTCAGTTTTGCTTTGTTTTTCATCAGGTGTACAATAGTTTTATTAAGTATTCTGAAAAGATAGACATAAACTCAAAAACTAGAATAATAAAGAGTTTACAAAAAAGTAGAGTTTAAATTTTTTATTGATTTATCTAAAGCTGGCTCGACTTGAATTTAAGGAACTTTTCAGATTTATTTAATTGACCACTAATAAATATATTAAATAAATATCAATACCTAAACCTTTCTTTTCAATGAAAACGAAAAACATTAGATAGTTTTGTACCTTTAAGAAATGATTCTTTTGTTTACCCTTGTAGACTACGCAGCTTTTGGACTTTGGATAATAATAAGCATTCTCCTTTCATACGTACTTGTCAGAAAACTAAACCTCTTTGGAGGGGACCCTAAAAGTCAAAAAATCCTTGCGATTGGCCTTGTAACTGGGCATTTAGTTTATTTAGTTTGGAAAACTTTTTGGCTTTTTATCCTAAGCTTTTTTTTAAAAAAGGATTTTGCCTTGGGACTATCTTTTAAAACAATTACAAAGCAATTATGAACGAATTCATCACATTATTTTGGGGTCTAATTTTTCAGGATATTTTTGAGAATTGTAATTTAAACGAGGAAGAGTATTGGTTGGTTCTACGACTTTATACAGCTGCTTTAATTCCCGTTTTTTTATTGGGATATTTATTAATAAAAAGAAAAATTTCCAAGGGTATAGCGTTAATATTATGCAGCACTTTTTTAATCGTTTCATTGGGTTGGGAGCTTTGGCTGACTTATGGAATAGGAGGGGGTTTACCTGTTGACCAACGAAGAAGTGCAGCATTGACCTGTGCCATCCTGTAAATTTGAATTGGATATTGAATTCATTAGCAGATGTATTGATGGTATGGGTTGGGATATTCCTTGTTCGTTGGTTTTACAAAAACAAAAAATCTCCTTTTTTAGTGTGGAGGTGGCAAGCATTTTTTATTCTTCTGATATGGTTTATTCTTCAGAACATTTATGTGGAGGCTTTTTTCTATAACCTTCAGCTGGGCAATAATGGAGATCTCTCTTGGGCTCCAATGCATCCTTTAGGCTCGTGGTTTAACCCAACACTCTTTAGAATAGACGACAGGCCAATCACTTTACAAGCTCAATCAAGCTGGATTTTGATGACTCCACTGATCTATTCAATATCAATTTATTTTTACAAAAAGTATCCAGACCAAAGAATCTAAAGCAGGTAAATTTTAGTTCAAAAACAATGAATTTAATTGTTTTTACTGCTTAGTGAAATAATTTTTTTCAAATAATTTTCTTCACTTTCAAAAATCCAATAAGCGTCCAATTTTCCTTGGAGGTATTGAAATTCGCAAACGTAGTACGATTCATTTTGATCATCATCTGAAACCAAAACCTTAATTAATCCGCCTATGAAATAACCGTTTAACTGTTCAACAGCTTGAAAATTTTCAGTTTTTAGGGCTTTAAACCCAGCTATTTTATTACTGTATAAGCTGTCCATAAGCTTTAGAACATCTTGTTCAATTTTTGATTGGATCTGATCAGAAACTCCTGTGCGTGGATCTAGTGATGCTTTTTCTTTTTTTACGCTCGTCGTTATGCTATCTGTTGTTTTGGAAATGTTCATCCAAAATAAAAAAAGGATTAAGGTCGAAAAACAAAAAAATACAATTTTAAAAAGTCTGCTCAAAGTTTAAGATTTTAATCATTCAAGGCATTCGATGCACGAATAAAACGTGTTTTTAAATTGACATCTTCCATGTCTTTGTCTAAAGGGAACATGGGACGTTTAATTCTTTTATGCCCCAAACGAAATAGATCTTGATCAACTCCTCCTGGGGTCAGTGCCATAACCCAATCTCCACGCATATCGTATAATTCGGGAACCAAATATCCAATTTTTACTACAAGAATATCCGATTTACGAGGAGCCAGGCCTAGTTGTGTAAAATCCTTTTCACGATGGTAAGGTTTTCGTTTTTTGGTAACAATAATCCGAATACTTCCTACGCGAATAACAGCTTCAGTTTCGGCATGAACATCTCCCTCGTAAATTGCTTCAACCACACCATTAATCATCAATGGTGGAGCAAAACGATTATCAACTTGAGCTCCTATTTTTGCAGAAACTGTTCCGCCTACACCAGCTTTTTTTGCAGCAATAATCATTTCTGGCCCCGGAATAGAAGCATAGATCAAGCTAGGCCCCGAACTATCTTTAAAAACCTTGTTATTCAATAATTCTCTTAACGTCCAAGTAACATCTCCAGCTCCTCCTGCTGTTGGATTATCACCCATATCACTGATGATGAAAGGTTTTTTGGAGGAGTTCAAGGCCATATTAAGACTCTTTTCGAAGGTTGTTGTGGGCGCCACAAATTCAAATGAATTCCGAACATCCCAAAACTTTTGCGCTAAAAACTCTGCACTTTCAGACACTTCTTCTTCATCATCACCAGTTACCATAACAGCAGCGTGATTTCTGGGTTCATCTGCCCAAGCATATCCAATCCAAATCGCAGCATCGATAACTCCTTTTTTTGGGTCAGAGGCTCAATTTGTGCATAAAGACTTTTTCCAGGTTCAATACGAGTACTCGTTTTTCTCCGGGCAACAATATCGGAACAGGAATCCATGCTTTGTATTTTGGCTTTCCTTTTCCAGAAACCAAGCGATCGATCAAATTATCTACCGCCCTTTGTTTAGATTCTAGAGCATCTTCATGAGGCGCCATTCGATAAGCAGTAATAAGATCGGTATGTTGCGCTAAACGTTCGGATACATTTCCGTGTAAATCCATTGAAGTAGAAATAAGGGTTTCAGTACCAATTAAGGCTCTAATTTTAGCGATAAAATCCCCTCCGGATCATCGATACCCTCAACACTCATTGCTCCGTGAATATCAAAAAACAAACCGTCGTATGGCATTTTTTCTTTCAGCATATTCAGTGTAATCCCAACCAATGAATCATAAGCTTTTCGAGTAACGATTCCTCCAGGTAACGAATGACCTCTTAGGGTAGGAACCCATTCTGCAATTTGTCGTTGTGGACTCTCCTTGCTCAAAAAAGGGTAGTATTTAAAAACATCCTCACCTATTCGTGCCAAAAAGGCTTCGGCTTCAGTTTTTGCTGGAGAAAAAGTACTGGATTCGATAGCCAATCCAGCAATTGCAATTTTGGGTTTTCTGGGTTCTTTGGGAGAATCACAAGATTGTAAACCCATAAAAATTGAGAGAAGTAATAGAATTGGAAAACGTTTTTGGATTGAAGAATTCATAATACCAATTTTTGATTAAAGATACATTTTTTAATTTTTGAATGCGAATTGACCGAGGCAATTGAAAAGGAAACCTAAAGAATGCATTAAAGACATTTAACAGGGATCAATTGTAACATTGTAGACTTATTGAAAAACGAGCTTGACCTTGTTTTTTTTTATTACTTTTATTAGACATTAATTCGCACAAAATTTAATGAAAAATTTAAAAAACAAAGTTGCTGTAATTACAGGAGCGGGGTCAGGAATTGGTCGATCACTTGCTTTAAAATTGCACAAAAAAGGAGTAAAATTAGCTTTGAATGATTTCAATGAAAGCACTCTTAATGAAACAATTAAATTGATCGGATTGAAGGAGGAAGTTTACAAAGAAGTTTTTGATGTTTCCAATAAAGATCGATTTTATCAATTTGCAAATAATTGCAACAAACATTTCGGAAGAATAGACATAATGATCAATAATGCTGGAATTACTAACGGAAATTTTTCAGCTTCAGAAATCACCTTAGAAACTTACAAGAAAGTCCTTGGAGTAAACTTGTGGGGAATGATCTACGGAACCTTAGCGTTCCTTCCAATACTAAGAGAGCAAGAGGAATCAAGCCTAGTAAACCTTTCGAGTATTATGGGAATTTTGGGTACTCCATATCAATCCGTTTACAGCACTTCAAAATTTGCAATAAGGGGTTTTAGCGAGGCAATTGCAGTAGAAGAGTTATGTCACAAAACAGGAGTAACCGTAACCAGTGTTCACCCAGGAGGGATAAAAACCAATATTGTGAGAAACATTGAAGGTAGTACCTTAAGCGAAGATCAGCTTAAAAAGTCAGACGCTCACTTTCCAACCACTGCCGATAAGGCAGCGGACAAAATAATAGCTGCAATCCAAAAAAAGAAGACCCGAGTGATCATCGGACCCGATGCGAAATTCATGTATTTTTTATCCAGATTTTCTCACAAACTAAGCTTGAAATTTTTAGAAAAATGGGCAAAAAAACTGAGGCGTATGAGCGGGAATAAAAACAGATCCTCTGACAAACAAAGTTAAAGTGAAAACTCAATCCATTTCCTTAAGACTCTTGTTTTTTAAATCAATTTCTTGACTTAATCGAATATCCCGAGATGAAGCTCCAACCTCAATTGCATAAGACCCGCTCTCTAGATTCCAGTTATTAATAGTTTCATCCCAATACGATAAATCTGAAACGGGAATGTTTAAGTCCACCTCTGCAGTTTCACCAGGTTCCAATAGGGTTGTTTTGATAAAGGCTTTTAATTCTCGAATAGGACGATCAATTTCCGTTTCTGGTTTTGAGGCATATGCCTGAATAATTTCTTTTCCATTCACTGTCCCTGTGTTTTTCACTTTAACGCTAACCCTAAGCGTATCCATGCTTTCAGTTGTTTTGAGATCAAAATATTCAAAAGCCGTGTAGGATAAACCGTATCCAAAAGGAAAAGACACATTCAAATTTTCTTTATCAAAATGTCGGTAACCCACATAAATACCTTCCTCATAAAGGGTGTAGTCTTTATTTTTTATAAGTTCATCTTCAGATTTTTCTTTTGAAAAAAACATGGATAAAATATTCATTTTTTCACCGTCTAAAGGAAAGTTCTCTGAAGACTTATGGTCACTCAAATTAATTGGGAATGTCATAGGTAGTTTACCACTTGGGTTGATTTTTCCATCAAGAATATCTACAACAGAATTTCCTCCCTCTTGCCCACCTTGCCAAGCAAGCAAAATAGCATCAGGAAGATTTTTCCATGAAGCGGTTTCTACAACTCCACCGACATTCAAAACAACGAGTACTTTTTTGTTAAGTGCATGAAACTCTTTACAAGTGTTTTGGATCATTTTAATTTCTTGATCCGTCATTTTAAAGTCATCTTTTTCTATACGATCAAAACCCTCACCACTATTTCTTCCGATGGTAATAACAGCAATATCCGAAGTTTTTGCAATCTTCTTGAGAAGTTTTGTAGAGTAATCAAAATTCTTAGGAGAATAGGGATTCATCATCGCTTTCAAAACTTCAATAGTCCCTTGGGGTTTTACGTATGGGTTCTTTACTTGATGTTCTTCATAAGCTTTTAGAGCATCTTTATTTAACTCATAACCAGTATTTTTAAGAGCCTCATCTAAAGCAACAGTGTAGGCTTCATCAACATCGCCTGAGCCCGTTCCACCGGAAATGAAATTGTATGAGGTAGACCCAATAAGAGCTATATTTTTTACCTTTTTAAAGGGGAGCATATTTTCATTTTTAAGAAGTACCATTCCTTCCGATGCCGAATTCCGGGTTATTTTTGCGTGCTCTTTTAATTTTGGATTATTATCAAATACGTAACCTTCCATTTTTTAGAGCCTAAAATCAGTTTTAAAATGCGCTTTGCAGAGGTATCAATATTTTCTTTTGGTAAGTCTCCTTCCTTTGCTGATTTTTTCAGAGCATCCCATTGATTTTTTGTTCCAGGCTCTAAAAGATCGTTACCTGCATTGATAGATGCGGTTGCATCTTCTCCACCGAACCAATCGGTCATCACAACGCCCTCAAACCCCATTCCGTTCTCAGTATGTCGGTAAGCAGCTTTCTGCTTTCTGGAACATATTCTCCATTCACTTTGTTGTAAGAAGACATCAAAGACCATGGCTGTGATTTTTTTATTATAATTTCAAAACCCTTTAAATAAATTTCTCTAAGAGCTCTCTCTGAAACAATAGCATTATTGTAATTTCTTGCGGTCTCTTGATTGTTTACTACAAAATGTTTTGGAGCCGTTCCAACTCCATTGGATTCAATTCCATTGATCATTGCGGCACTTATGTTTCCACTTAATATGGGATCTTCAGAATAATACTCAAAATTTCTTCCACACAGAGGATTTCTGTGGATGTTAGCACCAGGACCCAGGATTACATCAATACCATAACTCAGGGCTTCGTTGCCCATGGCCTTCCCAACCTCATGTATTAAGTCTGTGTTCCAAGTAGATGCCAATAAACTACCAATAGGAAATGCAGTGGCATAGTAGGTTCTGGTTTCATTTTTTCGAGTAGCAGAAATTCGCAATCCTGCAGGACCATCGGACAAATAAAGCTCAGGAATACCCAATCTTGGTGTGGGTACAATCGTTCCAACTGCTCCTGGGACCCCTCCTGTAGCTTGACCCAAAGCAGACTTCATTCCCGATCCTTTCAATAAGTGTATTTTTTCTTCAAGAGTCATTTGTGATAACAAATTTTCAGCTCTTTCTTCTAAAGATTTCCGGGCATCCTCATAAACATCTAATTTTTGATTTCTATTGCGATCTAAAAAACGTATTCCATCAATACTCAATTCTTTTATTTCTTCTCCTTTTCCTCATATTCACCCTCAAAATCTAAACCCTTGGATTTCAAATAAAAATATCCAAAGGCGGCTGTTAAAATTAAAACACCCAATAGCACAAGAAATATTTTAAGAACATTTAGTATTAATTTTTTCATGAATCAACGTTTTTCAAAGGTAATTTGCTTAACAATAATACAAAAAAGCAACATGCTTTTGGAGACTAAATGTTACTTTTTACGTACTTTAGGTTGAATTAGTAACATTTGAAACCGACAAAAAGCAAAAAATTAATTCTTAAAGCAGCCAAAAAGATGTTTTTTCAATCTGGATTGAACAAGATAACTGTTGAAGAAATTTGCACAGAATCATCGGTCAGTAAAATGACCTTTTACAGAAATTTTAAAAACAAAGAAGAAATAGCACGCTCAATTTTGGAGTCTGTTTTTGAGGAATCCAATATTCAATACAAATCCATTATGGATCAAGAAATTCCATTTGCAAAAAAAGTGGAGCAAATTATCTTGATGGATAAGAACTATGCAGATCAAATTTCTTCTGAATTTGTAAACGATCTTTTGTCTTACAAAACGGATGTTTTTATTGAATTAATTAATAAAAACAATGAAGTTATGGACTTGCAATTGGAAAAAGATTTTATGACGGCTCAAAAAAAGGGGGAACTGCGAAAAAAAACTCCCGTTGCGTTTTACATCCATATGTTGAAAGATATAAGAAACAAAATAAAAGACCCTAATTTGAAAAGTCTTTACAAGGAGGATAAAGACATGTGGATCGATTTAACCTATTTTTATTTTTATGGAATATTATCAAAATGAAAAACAAAAGATCCTTTGGCGATTTTAAGAATTCAATTCTTTTTTTAGGAATATTTTTCTTCTCTGCTTTTTGTCTAAAAGGGCAGCATGCCTATGATTTTGATGGTCAAATTCTTGTTCAATCCAATTTGGGTCTAAAAAAAGGAGCAACGAAATTCATAGGCCTACGGTATCTTCCTGAATTCACCTACAGCAAAAAAACAGATAGTCTTCAATCCTTTACTTTTGAAGTTGCAGGAAATTTGAGTAGCTCAAGATACAGCATCCCAAATGAACCCAGCAACATAAACACTTCGCTTGATCCTTATGTATTTTGGGCACGTTATTTGAATAAGAATTTTTAAATTCGCCTTCGGCTTCAAAAAATAGATTTTGGTTCTGCTCAGTTACTCAGACCTCTTCAGTGGTTCAATCAAATTGACCCCAGAGATCCGCTCAGTTTGACCAATGGGGTTTATGGCTTACTCGTTCGATATTATTACAAAAACAATTCAAACATTTGGTTGTGGGGTTGTATGGCAATGACAAATTGCGCGGTTTGGACGCTCTTCCCACGACCACCAAGACCCCAGAATTTGGTGGAAGATACCAAAGTTTTATTCCCAAGGGAGAACTGGCAATATCCTATCATTACAGAAAAGCCAACTCAGAGGATTTTCTTGGGATTCAAGCCCATAATAAAAACCCAGAACACAGAATCGGATTCGATTCTAAGTGGGATTTGGGAATAGGACTTTGGATAGAATCTACCTTTATTCATCGAGAAAAAGATTTGGGATTGTACACCAATCAGTTTTTGGTTAACCTAGGAACTGATTACACTTTTAACTTAGGAAGCGGTTTAAATATTGCTGTTGAACATCTACTGTCCTCGCTATTGAATAAGGATTTTGATGATTCAATAAAACAACACATTTCTGCCCTGAGGCTTTCTTATCCGCTAACTTTTTACAGTTCTATAAATGGTCTATTGTATCAACAGTGGAAAAACAACCAACAAACCTTAATGGTCAATTACGAACATCAGTTTAAATATTTTTCAGCTTATTTGATAGCATATTATAATCCCGATGAAACTCAAGGAATTCAACAAAACGAAATTGTAACTAGCCTCAGAGGGCCAGGAATTCAACTATTAGTCACATACAATCATTAATTATGGAAGAAAAACCGATCATATCCATTGAAAAAGTTAATAAAAATTATCCCGTTGGTGGAAAGGAATTTAGAGCTTTAAAAGACATCACTCTTTCTATAAATAAAGGAGAATTTGCAGGAATAGTAGGTCCAAGTGGTTCGGGTAAAACCACCTTATTGAATATCATAGGTTCTCTTGATGTTCCAACTCAAGGGGAGGCATATGTCTTGAATCAAAACATAGCCGAGCTTAGTCACAATGAAGCAGCAAAACTTAGAAACTACAATATTGGGTTTATTTTTCAAGTTTTTAATTTGCTTCCAGTCTACACTGTTTTTGAGAATGTAGAGTTTGCTCTTTTACTTCAGAAAAATTCGGTAGAGCAGAGAAGAAAGGCCGTTTATGAAGCATTGGAGTGGGTGGGATTACAAGATCATGCAAACAAGAAACCAGACAAGCTTTCGGGAGGTGAAAGCCAGCGGGTTGCTATTGCTAGGGCAATGGTAAAACGCCCAAAAATTTTGTTGGCAGATGAACCAACTGCAAACTTAGATTCAGAAAATGCGCATGGTATTTTAAAAACTATGAAGATGTTAAATAAAGAATTACAAACTACTTTTTTGTTTTCAACCCATGATGAAAAAGTAATGAAATATTTAGATCGAACCATACATTTGAGGGATGGAGCTTTAGAAAAAGACATCATTGAAACCAAAACCACCAATTTATGAGACTTGCATTAAAATTAGCTTTCAAGAATCTTTGGGGCGCAGGAACAAGAACTGTTCTCAACGTTTTGGTTCTTTCTTTTTCATTTGTGATTATAATTTTACTTAACTCCATTTTGGACGGATGGGATCAACAGGCTCAGAAAGATAGTATTGCCTGGGAGTTTGGGGAAGGACATTTACTGCACGAGCAATATGATCCATTGGATCCTTTTACCATTCTCGATGGTCACGGTCCCCTTCCAAAAAATCAATTGGGAATAACCCCCATATTGGTTTATCAAGCTACCATTTATCCTCAGGGTAGGATGAAAGGAATTGTATTAAAAGGGATTGATTCTAACCAAACAATTTTGGAACTTCCTATTGAGAAAGTAAAAAAAGCCTCGCTAAATTTCCAGTAATCATCGGAAAACGATTGGCAGAATCTACCAAACTAAAGAAGGGAGATGAGGTTCAAATTCGATGGCGAGATAAAAACGGTACTTACGATGCAAACACCTTGACTGTTGTTGATGTTTTTGATTCCAACGTCCCAAATATTGATAATGGGCAAATATGGATGGATATCGAGACTCTTTGGAAAATGACCGACTTAAACCAAGAAGCTTCGTTTTTTGTGGCAGATAAAAATTACAAAGCAGAAGCTTTACCATTGTGGAGGTTCAAAAGTCAAGAAGCATTATTAAAGCAACTCAAAGATTTAATCAATCAAAAGAAAACAGGACAAGCCATTGTTTATTTATTGCTTATGGCGATTGCTTTACTTGCTGTTTTTGACACTCAAATTCTTTCCATTTTTCGAAGACAAAAAGAAATCGGGACTTACATTGCTTTGGGGATGACTCGAAGTAGGGTAGTTCGTTTGTTTACCATTGAAGGAAGCATGTACAGTATTTTGGCATTAATTGTAGGAAGCATTTATGGGATCCCTTTTTTCATCTATTTAGCCGAAGTTGGTTTTGCAGTGCCGCCTGCAGATCAAAAAATGGGAATTGCTATTGCAGAAGTGATTTTCCCTCTCTATGGGATCAAACTCGTAGTGAGTACCATCTTGTTGGTGGTAATAAGCGCAACAATTGTAAGTTATTTACCTGCAAGAAAAATAGCAAAACTCAACCCCGTTTTGGCACTTAAAGGAAAGCAGCAATGATAAAATTTATTTTTAAAGGAATTGTTAGAGATCGAAGTAAAAGCCTCATTCCGGTTTTGGTAATTACTGTTGGAGTCATGGTTACAGTTTTGATGTCAGGCTTTTTTGAGAGGGGTACTTTCCGATATTGTAAATCAAAACGCCAAATTGGATACAGGTCATCTCAAAATAATGACCCGACCCTATGCAGAAAATAAAGACCAAATGCCAAACGATTTGGCTTTACTTGACTTGCAAGATTTACTGGAAAATTTAAATCAAAAATTTACCAATGTTTTGTGGACTCCGAGAATTAAGTTTGGAGGAATAATCGATGTCCCAGACTCCAATGGAAATACCAAAACGCAAGGAACTGGTATGGGAATGGCTTTGTCAATTCTGGATTCAAATTCTGGAGAATTGGACCGCTTAAATTTAAATAAGTCGATTCAAAAAGGAAGGCTTCCAATGCGAAAAGGAGAAATTGTTTTGAGTGATGCTTATGCAGAAAAACTAAAAATATCTCCAGGAGATGAAATTACTTATTTTGGAACCACAATGGAAGGAAGTATGGTTTTCCAGAATTTTGTAATGACCGGAACCATTAATTTTGGATCTCCTTTATTAGACAAAGGAACTTTTATTATGGACATCAAAGATGCTCAAGACATGCTCGACATGGAAGACGGTACTGGAGAACTTTTGGGCTATTTCAATTCAAAAATTTACAACGATATTGAGGCATCGCTAATAGCCGAAGAATTCAATTCCCAATTCATAAACAGTAAAGATGAATACGCTCCAATAATGGTTACCTTAAAACAGCAAAATGATCTAAAAACCTCACTTGATGTTGCAGAATCTTTTAATGCGATTTTTATTTTCATTTTCATCTTTGCAATGTCTTTGGTCCTATGGAATACCGGCCTTATCGGTGGACTAAGGCGTTACAAAGAATTTGGAATACGCATAGCACTTGGTGAATCCAAAAGAAATGTATTCGGATTACTGCTTGCAGAAGCCTCAATTATAGGTTTGATCGGTTCATTTATTGGAACAATATTGGGAATAGGATTGTGTTATTACCTTCAAGAAGTGGGGATTGATATTTCAAAAGATATTGAAAATTCAACCATCATAATGCCATCAATTGTTAGAGCTCACGTATCGACTAATCTCTTTTTTATTGGATTTATCCCGGTTTATTTTCAATGTTATTGGGGACAGCACTCGCAGGAGAGGTATTTTTAAAAGAGAAACTGCACGTTTGTTCAAGGAATTAGAAGTTTAAATCAAAAGAAACCATGAAAAAAACATTAATTGTACTGTTATTTTGCGCTTATTTTTCGAACGATTTATCAGCTCAGCAAAGTAGTAAGGAAGCACTTGAAATCATTAAAAAACTCGATAAAAACATGTTTTCTGAAACACAGATTATTACTTCAGAAATGATTGTTTATGGCAAAAGAAAGAGCCGAACAATTCGCTCAAAAGGATATTCCAAAGGACAGCATAACAACTTTACGGAATACCTTTCTCCAGAAAGGGAAAAAGGAACTAAGATGCTAAAATTAGACAATCGCTTATGGATTTATTCTCCCGCAACAGATAGAACCATACAATTGTCAGGACATTTGTTGCGGCAATCTGTAATGGGGTCCGACCTCTCCTATGAAGACATGATGGAAGAACGCAAACTCTCGGAATTGTATAATACCAAAATTGTTGGAGAAGAAACCTATCAGGGCAGACCAAGCTGGATAATGGAACTTACAGCTTTTGTGGACGATTTGGCCTATGACAAACGAATTTTATGGGTTGATAAAAATAGATTTGTTCCTCTAAAAGAAAACCTTTATGCTAAAAGTGGCATTCTACTCAAAACAACTTTGTTTATGGATATCAAGCAAATTGATGGCAGGTGGTACCCCACTCGATTGAACTACAAAGATGTACTTAAAGATGGAAAGGGAACAGATTTTGTAATTCTGGACATTAAGTTCAATCCAGTAATTTCAGATGAATATTTTTCCAAATCGATTTTAAGAAAATAAATTTGAGACAAGACTATAAAAAAAGGGGCCAGAGCGCCTTTTAAATAAGATGGATTTTTTAGCGGTCTTTCCCAGCTAAATCAAAAATTCCTTTCTTCGTGTTTATGTGTCCTATGTGAACATAAATTTGATCTTCATGAGCCCTATCAACCAAACTCCAAAACGTTTTTCTGGCCCTAGTAGCTTCCTCAGAGTCTGTATTTTTTGCGGTTACTGCTTTGGCGAATTCAACCAAATTTGTGTAACACTGCCATACTTCAACATCAGAACTTGTTCCCATATAGTGGTATGAAACCCCACCAGACATTGAAGAACCATTATCAACAGAATTTTTGATTCTCCAGTCAAAAAATGCTTTCCCCATTTTTCCCCATGCTCCAGATGAATTGTATCTTCCTACTACCATAACAAAAGGGGAGTCAAAATCAGCCTTGTCGGATTGATAATATCCAGTTGATTTGTATGCAGCCCTAACCTCATCCGAATGCCCATTGGAAAAAGATCTGTACTCTCTCCACTCCAATTTAAGAGCTTCTTTGGCATTTTCATCTTCCATCGCGTTTTATTTTAGCTCTAATGTTTGCACTAGCAATATCAGCATCCTTGTGAAAATCTTCCATGGATTTGTATTGGGTGTAAATAACAAAAGTGTGACCCGATCCATACCAGTGTCTAAAAAGCCATTCTCCGGTCATTGTTCTGTTTTCCCCCAATGACATATCTGTGAATTTTTTGTGGAGTTCAATAAATCTCGGAATTTCAGAAATGGAAACATCATTAATGTAAAGAGCAGACTCATAAGTGACATCATCTTGTGCATACGTGGATATGTAAATGAAAGCAACAAATAGTAATAATAGTTTTTGCATAATCAATAGTAATTGTAGCTTGCAACTAAAAGCACCTATTTTATTGATAAACAGCACTATTTTTTAGTATTAAGTTGAAATCAAAAAATGATTTGGGAGTAGGAAATAGCAAGAAATCTATGTTAAAATGTTTAAACTAATAGGTTTTCAATAGCCTTTTGATTTATTAACCGTGTGATGAAGTTCTTTATTTTTTAGAAGACGATTTACGTTTTCAATAATTTGTTTGACTCCTGCCATAGGGTTTGTAATGCTTGCAATATGAGGAGTAATATTTACTTTGGGGTGCTCCCACAAAGGGCTATTTTTGGGTAAAGGTTCTTGTTCAAAAACATCCAAAAAAGCTCCGGATAACTTCCCCTGATCAAGTGCATTAATAATATCGTTTTCTACCTGAACCCCACCCCTTGACACATTGATAAGATAAGTCGATTGAGAGCATTGTTCAAAAAGGGTTTTAGACAATAATCCATGAGTTTGATCAGTGTAAGGTACTGTACAAACAAGAACGTTACAGGCGTTTAAAAATGAATTTAATTCACCTTCACAATAAGTAATAATTCCTTCAATAGTTTTTTTGGTGGGACTGTAACCCACAACAGGGAACCCCATAAATTTCAATTTTTTTGCGGCATCAGACCCCAAGGTTCCCATCCCCAATATACCTACTTTAATGGTTCTTTCTGCTGGACCATCATGATCCCATTTTCGATCCCTTTGGTCTTGTTGAAACTTGGACCATTTTCGTTGATAATACAAAACTGCAAAAAGAATGTAATTGCTCATTGAAAATGAAAGTAAGGGGTCTACAATTCTACTGATTGGAACCTGTGGATACAATTTGGAGTCGTTAACCAGATGATCCACACCAGCCCCCAAAGAATAATAAATTTTGGCATTGGTAAAAGGCAAAAGGCTTCCTTTGGGATGATTCCACAAAAGCAGTACATCTACAGTTTCAGGTGATGAGATATTGGGACCAACTTCTAAGCTTATGTTTTCATTAAAATCATTGAAAGCTTTTGTCCATTTGATTACTTCAGCTTCTGGTGCAATGATTACCCAACGTAAATCTTCAAGTTTACTCACCGGTATTAGGTTTCAAAGTTTTCTTCATAAAAGATTTTGAGAAAGCCATTGCTTGAGCTCTTGCTTCAGGATTACCTCCCAAATCAACTCCGCGTTCAACACAAAAAAGGAGTCCTAATTTTTGAAGAATCGCATTTGACATTGGAAGTTGTAAATAGTTCATCAAGACATCACCATCTTTGGTCAGCGTAAACATACAGTTCTCAAAGCTGTAACCTTTTTCATTTCTTGTAATGGGTAATTCACTGTCAAAGCTATGATGAGAATTTGGATAAACGGTAATATCAATATTGGTTTTTTCTGCTAGCTTATTGACAAGTAGCCTACAAGGTTCGGCAGGAGTCCAATTGTCTATTTCACCTGCAAGAATATGAATAGGGGCTTGGGTAAAATCTGTATTTTCTGGATTAATAAAACAGGGAGGATAAAAGGCCAAATGAGAAGCAAAGGCGTATTCTTTGGTGATTGCATTTTTTAGCGGTAACCACCCCGAGAATAAGGAAACCCCACCACCCAGACTCCAGCCGGTTATCGAAACTTTTTCGGGATCAATATTGGGATGCCCTGACAGTTTTTCTAAAGCTCTATAGGCATCTAAAATAATGGCAGCTATGGTTACTTGATCTTGAGAACCAACTGTTGAGCTAATGCCTCTGCTTTTGAAACTGTTGAGTTCAAAAGTTGCAAAGCCTTCTTTTTGATACATTTCCATGTAATCAAGATGGTGTTTTTTCCATCCCAAACTTCCAGCCACTCCAATTATCAATGGGTATTTTGTTGTCGGATTCAAAGAATCTACGGGAGGGTTAACTGACCGTAAACTTCTTGTTTTTCCTGATTTTCAAGATCCAGAATAACATCGCTAAATGCAAAGGGATTTGCACTTTCAAATGAGATCTTTTCTCTTTGGATTTGACTATGAACGCTAAGGGTAGAAATTGAGAATACAAGAACAAATAAGGCAGCTGATGTTTTCAAAATAAAAATATTTAAAGATTACTAATATAAAAACACATTCAAGATAGCACCTTATTTGAAACACCCCAATTAATGGAGCTAAAATCGATAGCTACAAAAGAGAATCTTTGATTTCTTGGTAGTGAAAATAGTTGTACCCCTTTGGGGTTTGATTGAGATATGTTGACCATCGACTGAGCTACAGAGTAAGCATCAATAGGCTTGAAGTTTGTAGGCATAAGAAATGAAAACAAAGGCATAATCCATTGTGCGATTTGCTCTCCAGGCCTATTTTCGTTTCGCTTTCCAAGCAATAATGAGGGACGAAAAACAGAACAACATGATAATTTTAAATCAAAAACAGCCTGTTCGATTTCTCCTTTGAGTTTTAAATAAAAACTAGAACTTTTGTGATCTGCACCCTGCGAGGATACAAACAAAAAGTGTTTTACTTGCTGTTTTTTACAAGCTTTGGCTACGTTGTAGATGATGTCAAAATCGATTTTACGGTAAGCATCTCTATTTCCTTTTACCTTAGCCTGTGTTGTACCAATTGAAACAAAAACAATTTCACTATTTTCAATTGTTTTCTCGATGGCTTTTTGATCTAAAAAGTCAATAAGGTGAACATTGACTTTAATGTTATTAACCAAAAAAGGTTTTCGTGTGACTAAATTGATCTTACTGTAACGATCATCTTTTAACAAGATTTCTAGAAGCGAACTCCCTATCAATCCTGTCCCTCCAAATAAAGTCACTTCTTTTTTTTTCATTATTATTTAATCCTTTAAGACAGCCCAGCATTCTAATTCAATTCGTGCATTTAGGGCAAGTCCACTTCCTGCAAAAGCACTTCTAGCAGGTAATCTTTCGGGTTTGAAGAAACTCTTGTATGCTTTTGACATTTGAGGCCAGTCTTTTATGTCGGCCAACATACAGGTACACTTAAAAACGTTATCGATAGAACTCCCCATGTACTCCAGTGTCTCACTAATGTTTTTGAGTGCTTGGATTGTTTCGGAAACAATTCCTCCTTCGACTAAAGTCCCATCGGATGTGGTTCCCAGTTCTCCAGATAAGTAAATGATGTTGTTAACCAGAGTTGCTTGTGAAAAAGGGTAACCTTGTTGTAGATGCTCATTACTGTTGATGTATCGAATCTGTTGTGCTGATAAACTTACACAAACAAAAGAGGCCAGAAGGATGGATAATATTTTCATGAGTTTTTATTTAAAGATACTATTTCCATTGATTTGATTAGCATTAGGGCACAAATATTACTTACAAATTGCAAGTATTAGGTTTTTTCGTAAATTGAAAAACTATTAATCATAACTACATTTAAAATGAAAAAGTTAATTTATTTTATACTCACAGCTCCAATAATCTTTTCATCTTGTAATCAAGCTCCAGCAGGACCATCCGCTGAAGACCAAGCTGTTTTCGAGAAAAATATTGCTACGTTTCAATCTTTTGCTAAGAATTTTAACGAAGAAAACCTAGACGGATTAATGTCTTTGGTAGCAGATTCTGTAAAGTGGTCGCCACCGTACTACAACGAAAACAAGTTGTTGGGTTATGACGATTTTAGTGCTGCAGTGGTAGGTTATTTCGACAACTTTGAAGACATAACCTTTGTAGAAGGGAAAGGCTTGATAGGTTCTGACAAAGGATTTTGGGGAGGGTCAACTTTTCAAGTGGAAATGCAGACCCAAATCCCAATATTCTTAGGGTTTATGGAACCTGGATGACAAAGCACACAGCCACAGGAGCTCCAGCCAACAACAAATGGTATGCCGTTATCTCGTTTAATGAAGACGGTAAAATTGCTACATTTTCCGATTGGATGGATGTGAACGGCATGAATGTTCAGATTGAACAATACGTTGCCGCTCAAAAAGCAGAATAATTACCAACAAAAACAATTACAAAGACCCTCCATAAAGGAGGGTTTTTTATACTATAGGTTTCCTAAATATTTTAAGGGAGATTAAATTCAAAATAAATTGCAACTAGCAACTATTTTTATATCTTGGATAGAATTTTAAAAACAACAAAATGAAAAAAATTACACTATTTACCTTAGTTTTAAGTTTGAGTTTTTCTGTTTTTGGACAGAGAAATGAAAAAGCAGAATACTGGAACACATGGCACTACCAACCCAAAGATGGAATGACTCAAAAGTTTGAAGCCGCGGCTGCTGCCAAAACTAAAATGTTCAATGCATCCCCCAATAACTTAATCGTGACCTATAAAATTATGACGGGAGATAACGCAGGAGTTTATGAACGTATTATGCCTTTTCAGACTTCAGCTGATTATGATAAGGACAAATCCAAAGAGTTAAACTATTGGAGTACTAATGTTTCAAAATATTGCACACCAAAAGGAGGACAACAAATTTGGCAACGACTAAAATGGGCAGATGTAAACGTAAGCGAGGAGGCGAACCCATCTAAGCATTTGATGAAGACCGTTTTTATTGTAAAACAAGATCAATTGGATCATTTTTACCGATTTATTGAACGCATTGGAAAAGTACAGGGAAAATTCAATAAAGACATATCAAGCATTACGCTAAGATTACATTCTGGAGGAAATCGCAATCTTTTTGTTCGCTATGTAGGCTTCGAAAAACACGAAAGAGAGCCCAGCGATATTGAGAATACTTGGGAAGAAGAATACAATGAAATATTTGGATGGAATTCATGGACAAATGATATTGAAATGTTTGACCAATCTTTGGAGATGTGGGGAAGACAAAACGAAAAACTCAGACTTGTTGAATCCATGTTACCTTCAACAAATTAATACTTATTTAAATAAGTATAGATACAAATACCCTCCTAAACTGGAGGGTATTTTTTTGGTTTTAACTTAAAATATTTTGTTTTACATTAGAATACAGTTTCTGATATAATATTTGTTTTTAAAACCCTTTGATCAACATTCTAGTAAATGTTTTTCTTAAGGTTTAATCCGATAATTTTTACTCGTAAAAAACAATTAATATTTTGATGATTTTATTTTAGAACATTCTGTTCAATAATTGATGGAAAATTAATTGTACATTACTTGGGTTTTAGAAAAAAAGCATGAAATTAAATTTTAGAAATACGCTTCGCAGGAGCATAGGTTACCTGCCGTTTATATTGAGTTTTACGGTTTTATTATTCACGCCTATTTTCGAGCAGTTTGTCACTTGGAATGTCTTTTATCAAATTGTACTTTTTATTGGAGTAGTTTGTATTCCTGCTTACTTTACAAAGCGTATGTCTTATGTAGATATTGCTTGGCCCTGGGGACTTGTTTTGATAGGAATACTTATTTTGGTTTTTGCGGAAGGGTATTGGTTAAGAACCTATTGTATTGCTGCAATGTATATTTTTTGTGGTTTGAGAATGGGAATTGGCGCTCTTATTTTATTCAAAAAAGGACATTTAGACACAGAACTTTCGAGGTATCAGTTTCAAAGGATACGATGGGAAAAACAGGGATACTCTGATCAGGACCTTTCCCTTCAATATGAAATTATGATTCAATGTTTTGCCAACATCACTTTTTTGGCAATGCCTGCTATCTTGCAAGCATTTAATCCTCAGGCCCACATTTCTTTTTTGGAGATTTTGGGATATTCATGTTGGTTTTTATTCTTGATTATGGAGCATGTAGCAGATCTTCAAAAACAAGCATTCCTTAAGAAAAGCCGATTAGAAAATAAAAAAAGACAAGTTTGTAATGTAGGTTTATGGAAGTATAGCCGTCATCCAAATTATTTTGCAGAATGGATGGTTTGGAATGCTTTGATTTTGACTTCTATTCCTTCATTAATCTACCATCAATCCAATATTGATGTTGTTTTATGGATAGGCCTTTTGGTTTCTCTTCTGTATGTTTCTAGAATTATGTACACCACACTAGTTTATTACACCGGCGCGATCCCCTCGGAATACTATTCGGTTCAGAAAAGACCAGATTACAGAAAACATCAAGAAACAACAAATATGTTTTTTCCTGGGATTCCCAAGAAGAATTAATATTTTAACTAAAGTAATTTTACATTTATGAATCAATCAAGAGAATTTGACATTATCATATGGGGAGCTTCAGGTTTTACAGGAAGATTAGTAGCTGAATACCTCTTTAAACAATACGGTACATCTGGGAATTTAAAATGGGCAATGGCTGGTCGTAATCAACAGAAGTTAGAAACCGTACGAGCAACAATAGCAGATAAATCTGTACCCATTGTCGTTGCAGATAGTTCAGATGAAACCAGCATCAAACAGATGGTACTTCGTACAAAAGTAATTTGTACAACAGTAGGGCCATATGCAATTTATGGATCAAAACTTGTGGCAGCTTGTGTAGAGAATAAAGCACATTATTGTGATTTGGCAGGAGAGGTACAGTGGATGCGACAAATGATTGATAAACATCACCAAACAGCACAGGCAAATGGTGTAAAAATTGTGCACAGCTGTGGTTTTGATTCAATTCCTTCTGATATGGGAGTTTATTTTATTCAAAGAGAGGCTAAAGTACAAAAAGGACAGCGTGCAAAAAAAAATCAGTATGCGAGTAGCCGCTATGAAAGGCGGTTTGAGTGGGGGAACATATGCAAGTTTGAGCAAAGTCATAGAACAAGCACAAAAAGATAAAACTATTTATAAGGTTTTGACCAACCCCTATGGATTGAATCCCCCTAATCAACAAGAGGGTGAGGATCGTCCTGATCTTATGTCAGTCGTATTTGATAAAACTTCTCAAAGTTATGTAGGACCATTTATCATGGCAGGGATCAATACAAAAGTAGTTCGAAGAAGCAATGCTCTTAGTAATTATTCTTACGGGAAGGATTTTCGATATGATGAGGCCACCCTGAATGGAAAAGGATTTAAAGGAAAGATCAAAGGTATTCTTGCTGCAATTCCATTGATATTTATGACCGCAAAACCAAAATCAGTTTTAAAAAGTATTGCGAATAAACTTTTACCAAAACCTGGTGAGGGACCCAACGAGGAGCAAAGAGAAAACGGGTTTTTCAACCTTAGATTTTATGTTACCCTTGAAGACGGTTCTTCGGCTATGGGCAAAGTAACAGGTGACAAAGACCCAGGATATGGATCAACATCCAAAATGTTAGCCGAATCCGCAGTGTGTTTAGCAGTAGATGAGTTACCCAAAATCAGTGGGGTTCTGACTCCTTCAGTTGCAATGGGGGATGCTCTTTTACAACGCCTAGAAAAATCTTCAGGATTGACTTTTAGTTTTAAGTAAAAAGAAATTATCGGTCAGAAATCGATTCGCAATCATTTGCCACAAACTCCTTGATCGTAGGAGAAAACTCCAGCTGCTTCTGCATAACAACTGTTGCTATAGGTTACTGTATCACAACCGCAAACGGGTTGATAAATTTCGATGCAAATAAAGTCGGTTGCAATGGAATTTTCATCAATACATTCGGTAACGTTTTCTTTTTGTATGGAACAAGATATAAAGAACAGAAAAGCAATCAATAACGTAATATTTTTCATTAACTAAAGATATTTAAAAATAAATACCTCAAAGTGTTTTTTAAAATAAAATTGGTTTTTGAAAAGATTTATTAAGAGGTAATTAATCCAGTCACTTGTACTTTGTAGAAAAGGATTTGATGAAAGGTAGCTAATTTCACTTTACTTTTTGTTGTGACCCAATTTTCCCATGAAGCTTCCAAACCATTGATGGGAATTAAGTCTACCCACATTTGATAGGATTTGGGATAACCTTTTTCATCAAACCGCCATAGGTAAGAATCTCCTGGAGTTGTTCCTCC
Organism: Candidatus Arcticimaribacter sp.; assembly: GCA_038142965.1. GTDB lineage: Bacteria > Bacteroidota > Bacteroidia > Flavobacteriales > Flavobacteriaceae > Arcticimaribacter. The sequence goes on from JAYQLC010000003.1 coordinate 37,293, forward strand.
TGAAGTATAAGTTACCAATAAAGCTTTTTCATTATTTTTAAACTCAACTAGGCGACGTTCTACTCCTTTATCAAATACCTTAAAGGGAGCAACAAGCCAAAAAGAATCATTGTTAAATTTAGCTAAGGCTTTATTGATATATTCTTGTTTTCTTCCTCCCAAATACTCGGTACCATCCAAGTAAACTATTGATTTAGTAGTGTTTTTCAAATCTAAATCTACTTTAATATTTTTGATCGTAACGATACATCTACCTTCATTTTTGAACCACTGATAATGTCGCTTTTTATTAAATGTCCAGGCTAAATAGTCGGTGTCAAGATAAGCTTCATAATTCAAAGAATTTCTCATTTGAATTGCTAAATTATCAGCTTCAGCACCAATTTTCCCAGTAGGCAATTTTTGGTTAAACACAATGTAAAATAGGGCAATAAAAACTATAATTGACGTTCCAATCCCGAGGATGATTCCTCCCAAAATTTTAAATATTTTTTTCAAAATTTCTTTTTTTGCTAAATATAAAATTATCTCTTTAGATTATGTTGAAATTCGAAAAAACATCAAGATTTTTTTTACATTGGACCTTATATTGAATAAATCTAGTTTGTAATAATATTCATAGAATATCCCATAACTAATACCATAAAATACCTCAAAATGAAAAAGACTTTTATATTTTCTTTCTTTCTTCTTTTAGGACTGATTTATTTCAGTTTTTATGATCTTATGCCAAGTGAGGGAGCCCCTTTGAGTACATCGGAGTCTGAATTTTCAAGTGAAAGGGCGTTGATCCCACTAAGAGAAATCTCGAAAGCTCCACATTACATTGGCACAGAAGAAAACAGACGTGTACGAGAATTTCTAATTCAATCGCTTGAAGATTTGGGATTAGAACCCGAGACACAACAGGGATATGTTTTTAACCAAAGGAGGCGTCAGATGACACAACCGGTCAATATTGTAGCAAAGATAAAAGGTACAGATTCGACTAAAAGTCTTTTGATTTTTTCTCATTATGATAGTGCCTTGACCCCCTCTTTTTGGAGCAAGTGATGCTGGAAGCGGAGTGGTAACCATACTGGAATCTTTAAGAGCATATCAATCTAGTGGGAAGCAACCCAAAAATGACATTGTCATATTGTTTACCGATGGAGAAGAGGTTGGTTTGGAAGGGGCTAAGTTGTTTGTTCGATCACATCCGTGGGCAAAAAATGTGGGGCTATCACTCAACTTTGAGTCCAGAGGCAGTGGAGGTCCAAGTTCAATGATTGTAGAGACGAATCAAGGTAACAAAAACCTAATTCAAAGTTTTATGGCGGCTAATCCCGAGTTTCCAGTTGCAAGTTCTTTGCTGTACAGTATTTATAAAATGCTTCCCAATGATACCGATTCTACTGTTTTAAGAGAAGAAGGAGATATTGAGGGTTTTTTTTGCATTCATAGACGACCATTTTGATTATCACACGGCTGGGGATAGTTTTGAACGTCTCGACCGAAATACTCTTCAACATCAAGGAAGTTATTTACTCCCTCTTTTACATTATTTTTCAGATATTGATTTGGAACATCTCAAGAGCCAGGAAGATTACGTTTACACCAACTTTCCTTTTTTAAAGATGATCGCTTACCCTTTTGATTGGATTATGCCAATGACCCTTCTGGCAAGTTTACTATTCATCGGTCTTCTTTTTTTTGGATTTAAAAGTGGGGCACTCAAATTTAAACTCATCCTTAAAGGATTTGTACCTTATGTTTTGTCTTTGATTTTTGCCCTTCTACTGGGATTGTATGGTTGGAAATTCATCTTAAAATTGTATCCACATTATCAAGAAATTCAGCACGGGTTTACCTATAACGGACATGCTTACATTGGGCTTTTTGTAGCGCTAACTTTGTCAACTACCTTTTTTATTTTTCATAAACTCTCAATGGGTGTAAACATTGTTAATCAATTTGTTGCACCACTGTTTTTTTGGTTGATTATTAATATTCTTTTGGCCTTTTATTTAAAAGGGGCAGCTTATTTTATTCTTCCATTTTATTGTGCATTACTGTCTTTTGGATTGCTCATAAGAGACGAACGTACTGGCCCATTTTTACTTTTGATCTTAGCCTCTCCTGCGGTATTTTTGTTCAGCCCATTGATTCAAACGTTTCCAATAGGTTTGGGGTTAAAAATGATCGTTGTGAGCACCCTTTTTACTGTTTTACTCTTTGGGTTATTATTTTCTTTTTTGGGGTCATATGATTTCAAAAAGTTTTTGTCTGGAGGTTTTTTACTCCTCACATTTGTTCTTTTTTTCAAACACATTTAACCAGTGATTTTAATGAAGATCGTAAAAAGCCCAACAGCTTAATCTATTCTCAAGACCTAAATTCAGAGGAAGCTTCTTGGTTGACTTATGATGCTTTTTTGGATGATTGGACCAAAAGCTATCTAGGTGAAAGCCCAGTCCCTGTTTCATCAGACTCGGAGAAGGCGGGTTACAGTAAATACAACTCGGGCTACACATACACTTCTAAAGCTCCTTTTGTGGATATACCCCATTACAAGGCTCAATTTACTCAAGACACACTTATCGGTGATCAGAGGAGTACATCGTTTTGGTTGATTCCAGAAAAAAGGCACATGTTTTAAGGCTTTATGTTGATTCAGAGGTTTCTTTCGATCAGCTTTATTTTAATGGGGTTGAGGTTTCTAAACCCGCTTCAAATGAGCTTTTATTTACCAACACGAAAAATAGGCTCCTTACCTTTTATGTATCTGAAAAAGATACGCTTGAGGTATCTTATGTCCTTTCTGAAGAACAAAAACCTACATTTACACTTTTTGAGTATTCATTTGATTTGATGAACAATCCTTGGGTTGAAATGAATGAGCGTCCAAAACATATGATGCCAAAACCTTTTGTTTACAACGATGCCCTTTTAATCAAGCAAAAAATAATACCACCTTCTGATTAATAAAATAAAAAACCCTCTTTATTAGAGGGTTTTTTTGTGGAAGTACAAATTGTTTTTTACTTATTCAAGAAAATAAATTTTTTCAGAACTACACGATCTTTTAGGTCTCTAAGTTTTGTGATGTTATCATAAACTTGATCAGCATCATAAGAGGGTTTAGCACCTTCTTTAAGGAAATCAGAGTATTTCTCGTACCAGTCAACTGTAAAATGTGTCCAAGAAAGGTCAGTCCCTACTCGATCAATTCTTTTTGCAAAACTCCATCCTTTTCTAGCATCGGTTTTTGAGATAGATTTTGTGAACGACTTTTCAGCGTCCTCGTAACTTTTATATTTACCGTCTTTTACTTTCATGAAGTTCATTACTGCAATATCAGGATATTCGGTAACACCTTTTTTAAGAACGTCAGCAACGTTAACCATTTGTGTCTCAAAAATTATTTTACGGTTTTCAGCATTCTTTCTTCCCCAATCTTGAAGTTCATTTTGAGCAAAATCAGGAAAAACTTCGGTCCATTTTTTCCCTTTGTAATCTTCATCCATTTTGTCGAGGTCATAAATACTTACTGCCAAATGGGTAAAAGGTGTTTGTGCACCATTGATTACTTTCCAAACGTGCCATCCATAGATTCGTCCATCATCGATGTAGTTTTGGTTCATTTTTTGAAACTTTAACTTTAAGTTTTGATCATAAGCTCCAATGTCTTCTGCTTTGATAAATGCAAAGTCAAAAGCAATGTTTTGACCATAAATAAGGGTTGTTGAAACCAATAATAATAGTGTAAATAGATTTTTCATTTTTTAAAAGATTTATTTATAAAATTCACTTGTAAAATACAACATATAAATTTAATTATGATTAAACATTCAATTTATTGTTGTAAGTTTCAATGAAAAGTTTACCATTTTCCGAGCATAAGTCGGGTGGTGGATCGGATCAGTTTTACCTCACCTGCATCTTCCCAATATTTTTTCCAAGCAGCTTGAGCAGCTTTGTTTTTCTCACGGTATTTACTTGTACTCATTGCTGTTTTAAAATCATCTACACCCACTAAAACATAATGGGTTTCACCCGACGGACTTCTTCCCAAACCAAATGAGCCTAATGTAACTCTGCGATCATCGGGATTGAATTTACTGTTGTACGTTTTGAAGGCGTTTGCCATTTTGGAGGGTTCATCAACCCGAAGCCAATACACGTTTTGTACAGGATGTGCTCCTATTTCTCCATAGGATAACAAGCTTTTCCCAGCTGCTGAGGAATGACTTTTAATGTATCTACCTAATTTGGTCAAAAATAGTTGCCAACTTTCACTTGGATCTTGAGAGTATTGTGTTCCCATAGCCTCCAAACTTCCTGTGAATACAATCGAATGAGAAAAATCGACTGTACTGTCATTGAAGTGATTTTCGAATAAAAAAACAGAAACACCCTCTGCTTTACTTCCATCTTTACTAAAATAGTCTCCCATCAATTTTCCAACAATTTCTACATCTTCACCTGCAACAGTAAAATTGTAAGAAGTCCAATGATACTCTTGAGCCGAAAGGATTGTGCTAGCAAGTGCAAGCACACTTAATATTATTTTTTTCATAATAAAATAGTTTTGTAATTAATCTAAAGATAACAATAATTGCGTTTTACAACTATTTTATTCGATCAGGTATTGAAACTTTACAAAAAATTGAGAACGGTTGAATTGAAGAATTTGAAAATGTGCATCCTCAAGCTTTTCAAGGGTTGTTTGGTTTCCCCCAAAATAAAATATAGTTGATGGGTTAGGATTCCATTGAACTAGTGGCTGAACAAAAAATTGATTATTAAAGCTGTTTTTTTCAGCAATCACACGAATATTAAAGTCTTTATTGAATTGGTATCGAACGTTTAATCGAGCAATGGACCCTTCAAAAAAGTCTTCGCCACCATCGGTTCTTTCCAAGCGAGAATAGCGCCAAGATGGATTAATGTTTAAATTGTCATTTAATTGAAGCCCAAAAGTAAGGTAAGCTGAACGAAGTAATCCAACTTCGGGAATTACTTCATTTACCGAAAGATCTTTTCCTGCGGTTAAATTCAATCTAAAGTTAATCGATTCAGAGGGCTTCCCAGAAAGGGTTAATTCGTTTGTTGGTAAATCATTGAATCGAATTTGCAAAAAGGTCTTTACAGCATCGTAGTCTAGGGTATACCTCAATTCTGTTTGTCCGAACGTTGTAAGAAAAGCAAAAAAGTCAACACTGAAATTTTTGTAAAGGTCTTCAAAGGTGTAAACTACATCTATTTTGGTTCCGAATCCAAAAGATTGAAGCCCTGGTTTGTTCAGGATGTTTTGATATTTATGAAAAAGTGTTCCCCAACGGCGATTATTTTTTACAACAAAGCCAACATCTGCTCTATATTGAGGTGAAATATTTCGATAGAAAAAATAGCTTTCCCAATGTTCAGTGTTTCGATAAAGTTGAAAATAAATTGCATCACCATTCAACTTGTCCCCATCCAAAGTAATTGTTTTACCCTGGATTGATTCTGTTGAATCGATCCAATCTTTAATGGGTTCTTGATTGAAGTTTTTAAATAGTTCAAAACTGAGTCTCCATTTTTTATTCAAAAGAAAAAGCCCATCAAAACCTAATAAATGGCCGTACCCTCCCCCCTCATATAAACGGTTAGTAAGTATAGCTCCAATCCTAGATTTATTGCTTATCAATTTTTGATAACGAAATACATTTACAAAGCTTTTTCCACCATTTCCGGTATAAGATCGATCTTCTCCTCCTACCAGATAGGGAGTACTGTTGTCTAGTGCATTTAGGAGAAATAAGCGCGATTTTTTTCCTTGACTTATGATTTTTGAGGCAACAATGGGTTCTGATATGGATCTAGAATAAAAGGCCCCGTCTGTAAAATTAACTAAATCTGCACCACGATTAAAAAAGGGTCGGCGTTCGGGATACAAAAGTGAAAAAGAGGAGTTGACATCAATTTGAGTTACATCGGCTTCAACTTGAGAAAAATCGGGGTTTATGGTTACTTCTAAACTGGTGTTTTTATTTAAATCCATATTGACCCCTAAGCCTATTCCAACATTGGGTTTTCCGTATTTTAGTTTTTCATCAGAGGTGTCGCGTTCACCACTTATGTTACTTGAGAAATAGGGTAAAAATTCGAGTCGTTTATCGATCACAATATCTTTTAAAATCAAACGATCCGTTGTTTGACACACCACGCAAGTATTATCTCGATCTCTGGGTTGACTACTTACCTCTATTTCATTTCCATTTTCTACATATCTGCGATAAAAATTGAAGTGCCACATTTGATTCGTTCCATTTGGGAATGGAATTTCCGACAAAGGTATTTTCATTTCAATTTGGTAACCGTCACTAACTATTGTTCCTGCAGATTCGAAGTTTACATTGAAACTACTGTCGTATCGATTCTCATCAGTAAGAGCATTTACTTGTTTTACATCAAATTGACTTCCGAGTGCATTGACAGCCAATCCTAAATTATTTCGAGAGTCCGCATAGGGATCTAAACGAACCAAAATCAGATCATCATTCCAAATATTAAAGTCATCTCTTGGACGAATAGAAGCTCGAATATTGGAAGGGTTGTCTTTGGCATAAACTCCAATTAACAAATAACGATCTGAGTAGGTAACATAAGCTATAGTTTCTTTTCTGGCCGCTTGATTATTTGCTGGTTTAAATTCAATATCCAAAGGAATTTGAATAGCATTTTCCCATTCATTTGGATCAAGTTTTCCATCAACAATAATTTTTGAAACTTTTGTTTTTTCTGGTATAAACGTTTCTTGTGCAATTCCAAAGAAACCGAAAAATCCAATCAAGAAAAATACTCTCATAAGATTCAGGAAGTTTTAAAAGAATAAATGTAGATTAAATAATGGAAAATTTCATTAGATACCCAAAAATATAACCGTTTACAATCATATAAAAAAAAGAAGGGAAAGATCTAATAAACCCATCTTTAATTTTTATGCGGACAACAAAGCCCATAAACATCAAAACACATAGACCGAGCGAACTAATCCCCCAAAGTATATTACTAAAACTTAAACCCAAAAGTCCAAGTCCTCCCAGAATTTGAAAAAAGCCAGTAATTTTTCGGTAATTGGATAAGCCGTATCTGATGAATTCTTTTTCCATTTTTTTACTCAAAAAACAACCGATACCAAATCCTAAAAAAGAAACCCCAGAAAAATAGCTCAATACTAGTACTAGGAGCATTTAAAGAAGATTCAACTGAGAAGCAGCAATCAATAACGAAAGAAATAACATCCCGAATGCAGGAAGATATTTATTAATCGGGTTTCGAACACTAAAGTGAGCATAAAGCGCGCAAAGCATTAAAAAAGCAATCCCTAAGGCAGGAATAAGAATGAATTCGGAATGCCAAATACCAACAATTAACAAGGTTGATAAAGATATCTTTGCAGCACCTACCATGGAGCGAGTAAGATCAGAAAGACCGTATTGCTTAAACTCCAATTGGATGTTATCAAATCGAAAAACCCAAACAATTAATATAGTTACAGCGATTATTATTTGAGCAAGTGTAATTAACAATTCCATTTTTTATTTTAAATATAATAAATAAATAATTTTAAGTCAACACCACATTTTTTTCGTTTTTCAAACGAGAGAATTTTATTGCAGCAAATAACCCTAAAATTGAAAATCCAGCAAGTATCATAAATACCTGCTGGTGACCATAAATTCCTGGAGATTTATCCAATAGATAGCCCATAATTGGCCCTATAAAGATATCGGGTGTGTACCCAATGACAGAAATAATCCCTATTGCTGTTCCCGTGATTTCCAGTGGGATATATCCCTCTTGGAATACAGCAAAATATAAAGTCCGCAATGCATAGACTCCGGTGGTTGTGGTTATCAACGAAAAAATAAAAAAGAGCGATGCTCCCGACTTAATAATGCCACTCGCGAATAGAACTGCACCAAATAGCATTACAATAAACCCATTGATCAACCATAGAGTTCCCCGAGTTTTATCGGCTAGAAGTCCAATAGCTACACAAACTAAAGGTCGGAGGTACAGTTGAAAAGCACCAACCTGTGCCGCCTCAACTTCATTGAACAACATAACCTCTGAAGCATACAAAGAAATAATATCGGTAATCTTATAACCCACATATGCAGCAAGTACGATAAGCATCAACCACCAAACAGATGGAATTTTGAGAACTTTTTGATGCTTGTTAATGAATGTTTATCATTCTCTTGTTTTGGTAAACTGTTGTTTTGATCTTCCATGAACAAAAAAATCAAAATCCCAATTACTATTGCCAAAATTGAGGCAAATAATATAACATAGCGAAATGCTTCTTTTCGTTCTTCAACAGATGCATTCACTATATTATCAGGTAAGAGTAATGAAAAGATAAAAACTCCCAATGCTCCAATACTGGCAGCTACAAAACCCCTTCCTCCCTCAAGAAATCCAAAAGCTTTCCCTTGTTGATTTGTTCCTCCCCAAACACGTGTTCCTTTAATCATTGCTGCCCAAAACAAAAAGACAGTTGTAAACCCCCAATAACCATAAATGATTTTTAGTATAAAACTCGATGGAAAAGTAGCCATCAGGAAGCCACCAAATGCGGTCAGTATAAGTGAAATAGAAATTAATTTTCGAGGCGCAAATTTATCCGCAAGGGTTCCCCCATATACATATGATAAAAGCGCTACAACACCATATACAGAAAAATAACTTCCAAGTTGAAAATTGTTTATGCCAAAAACATCCAGAAAAGTGGGTCTAAATATCCGAGCTAAAACAAAGGGTAAAATAAATATAGTTTCTCCAGCAAGAATTAACAGTATTATTTGATGGTATGAAACATTGTATTTCAGCTTGTGCATTTTGATTTTTTATGGAACAAGAATTTGTAAGGTAGTAAATTTGAAAACTAGAATTCGTTTTGATCAAATTTAATTACAGGAATACTTGGCAACAATAAGGCCATCAGATTTTCTGATTTCGAGGATTTTATCATAATCTCGAAGATGAAAATAGGAAAAGTCAAATCCGTCTACAAGAATAGAGGGATACGAGTAATTTATATTGTAAATCACTCTATTTCCAACTTGAGGTTCCAAAACGGTTCCATCGTGATAAATTTGATTGTAGTCACTCACCAAGACCTCGTTGCATAAAAATGATTCTGAAGCAACATTTATGGTTCCAGAGACAACAGAAGTTTTGTAGATATTACTTAAATAAACAGGACCGGTTTTGGGTGGATTGAAAGTTACTGTATTGTTGGATTGAACCGAAGAAGCAGTATTGCTTGCTGCATCAAAAATACTTGTTGAAGAACTGGGGATAACGGTTAAAACTTCTTTTCCCGTAATGGGTAATCCATTCATAGGCAGTAATAAATCAAAAACATTTCCATAATTAGCAACAACCGATGGATTTATTGAAGTCAGATTTGCAGTACTTCCGTTTTGAACAAGTGTTAACGTAAAGTCCGTTGTTAAAATTGGATTAGAAGCAGCATCGGTAAAGATATTTTCGTTGAAAACTACTCGAATCGAAGTGTTGTCATCCGAAATCGTAGTACTTGTAATAAAAGGAGCAAGTTTATCGTTCAAATAAACTTGATTGGTTCCGTTTATTTGTCTATTTGCAGAGACCCCTGCACAATTAAAAATAGAAACGGGGGAAGTAATTGGATTAACGCTTACCAATTCATCACCATTTGGGACACCATTTAATGCAATGGTAATCTGATATTTTAGAGGAGCAGCACTATTATCCATAGCAGTACCATCGTCCCAGTACCAACCTCCGTTCGTGTAAGGGAAAACTTGAAGCGCAGGTGTACCTCTTTCCAAGTAGTCTGGGGCAGTCCGGTCTTGAGACAGGCCAATCCAAGTATTACCAACTCCAGTCAATTATTATTAAATCCTGGTACCATGTAGTTGAATTCTTCAGGAGAATTGTAAACCATTAGGTCACCACCTGCATTTTGTGCTTTTAACTTTTCGGCAGTCCAACTGCCAGCAGTTGTCGATCTGTAGTAAGAGTGCGCACATGGTAAGCCTATTGGGTAAGAGGTTATGTATGTGTATCCCGGTATGACACGAGCCGTAGGTTCAATAATTTCTAGGACTCCGTTTAAATTATTTGAATTAGGTAAATCATTTAAAAGCCCCGAAGAAACATGCTGGGCCCAATCCTCATTCCTCCAGCATTATTGGGTTCTACTGGAGGATTGTTCCATTGATTAGTAAAGTCATAATTACCTAGTTTTGTGATAGTAAGAGGTAAATTAGAAGCTAAAGTAGCATTACCACCAGTCAAACTTAATACAAAGTCTGTAACCTCAATGCAGGTAAGCGTACTACAGGTGGAGTTAGAGTAAATTTCTTGATCAAAAGTTAGGTCAATTTTTAAGTTATTATCATCAATACTTGTTGCCGTAATACTTGAAAATTGTGCAAAAGTAATATGGGTGGTAAATAAAAATAGAAAACCTATTTTTCTGAGAAAGCTAAACTGTTTTTGTCCATAAAACATAAAAATAGTAGTCTAGTAATTCAACAAACTTATGCTGTTCTTTCAAAGGTACTAATATTTTAAAAAGGATTTGATTTACAGATGTTTTAAAATTCGAAAGAAATTGTAACAAATTTATTGTTTTGTTGTGTAGAATATTGGCTACATTTGTAGGTACAAATATACTTGTTTTAAGCTGAACTTTTTAAATTGTATTAGATGCAAAAAATTGTTTTATCCCTCCTTGGAATTTTAATACTTGTTGCTTCTTTTTTTGGAGCAAAATCGATAGTAGATAGTAAAAAAACAATCAAGCCAACTTCTGAAAAAAGTAATAAAAACAGTTTTCGGAATGAAAGTTACCAACACGAGCATACCCATTGTAATTCCTGCCAATGGCATACTGGTGGCAAAAAGAAGACTTGTTTTATTTTCTGAAGTTCAAGGGGTTTTCAAAGGGAAATCAAAACTTTTTAAAACAGGTCAAGAATACAATAAAGGAGAAGTAATCATAACAATTAATGACCGTGAATTTAGGTCATCTGTTGTTGCTGCAAAAAGTAATCTTTACAACCTTTTAATTGCAATTATGCCTGATTTAAGATTAGATTACCCTCAATTGTATCCCAAGTGGAATGATTATCTAAAGGCATTTGAAATTGAAAAACCAATTGCAGAATTACCCAAAATGTCTGAAAAAGAAGCGTATTTTATTTCGGGTCGTGGGATAACCTCATCGTACTACTCCATAAAAAATCTAGAAGAGCGATTATTAAAATATCAAATTAAAACCCCCTACAAAGGGATTCTCACAGATGTGCAAGTAACTGAAGGGACTTTGGTTCGAGCAGGTCAAAAACTAGGAGAATTTATTGATCCAACTCAATATGAATTAGAGGTTGCAGTAAGTAAAACTTATGCTGACATGTTGAGTATTGGTCAAAAAGTAGATTTGAAAAATTTAGATAAAACAAAATCCTTCATAGGTAAGATAGAACGGATCAATGGAAAAGTAGATCAAAACTCTCAAACAATTAAGGTGTTTATTACAGTTCAAGATACGACCCTGAAAGAAGGACAATTTTTAGAAGCTCAACTCAAGGCAATGGACCAACCCAACGCTCTAGAAATAGACCGAGGTTTATTAGTGGATGGGGATCAACTTTTTGCCATAGAAGATTCAATGTTAAAACTCATAACTGTTGAACCTGTTTTTTATTCTCATAAAAAAGTTGTTTTAAAAGGTATTCCTGACGGGACAACGCTTCTGGCCAAACCTATTATAGGAGCATATTCAGGAATGTTAGTTCAAATTTTCGAATAAAATAAAAGCCCAGAAGTTTAAAGAATGAGAAAATTAATCCAATATTTCATTAAATATCATGTTGCAGTAAATTTAATAGTTATTGCAATAATCATTTTTGGGGTTGTAGGTGCATCACTACTCAAGTCTTCCTTTTTTCCTTTGACAGACTCTAAAATCATTAAAATCAATGTCATTTATCCCGGTTCATCCCCAAAAGAAATCGAAGAGGGTGTTGTTCTAAAAATTGAGGATAACCTCAAAGGATTAGAAGGTGTTGAGCGGGTAACATCAACCTCACGAGAAAATAGTGGAGTAATCAATGTCGAGATTGAGAAGGGGCGTGATGTTGATTTTATGCTTTTTGCAAGTAAAAAATGCAGTCGATCGAGTTCCATCCTATCCAACTGGAATGGAACCTCTTGTAGTTTCCAAACAAGAACAAATAAGACCCACCATTAGTTTTGCTATTAGTGGGGAAGGGATTCCGCTTACTACACTCAAACAAATAGGAAGACAAGTTGAAAATGATATCCGAGCAATTGACGGAATATCACAAATTAGTATTTCGGGATATCCCGAAGAAGAAATAGAAATCGCTGTAATTGAAGAAAATTTATTGGCCTACAATCTAACATTTAGTCAGATAACACAAGCTGTAGCGAATTCAAATCTTTTAATAACGGGAGGAACAATCAAAACCCGATCGGAGGATTTTTTGATACGGGCCAATAATAAAAAATACTTTGCAAATGAATTGGCAAACCTAATTATCAGAGCAGAGAATCAAGGAACCACAATTCGGTTAAAAGACGTTGCTGTTATTCGAGATCGCTTTTCAGAAACACCAAATCAGTCTTTTTTCAACGAAAACATCTCTGTTAACTTTACCATTAACAGCACCAATTCTGAAGACCTCATATCATCAGCAGATAAAATCAAAGCTTACATCAAAGCCTTCAATCAAAAACAAGAAAAAGTAAAGCTGAATGTTTTAAATGATCGATCAATAACGCTGACTCAAAGAACACAATTACTCTCAGAAAATGCTCTCATAGGGGTATTTTTGGTATTGATTTTTTTATCCTTATTTCTCAATACACGCCTTGCATTTTGGGTAGCTTTTGGATTGCCTATTTCTTTTTTAGGGATGTTTATTTTTGCAGGATATTTCGATGTAACCATTAATGTTCTTTCCCTCTTCGGGATGATAATCGTCATAGGTATTCTTGTAGATGATGGAATTGTTATTGCCGAGAATATCTATCAGCACTACGAAAAAAGGAAAATCTCCTGTACAAGCATCAATAGATGGAACTCACGAGGTAATACCACCCATTTTATCAGCAATAATAACAACTGTTTTAGCATTCTCACTATTCCTCTTTTTAGACAGTACAATAGGAGAATTTTTTGGCGAAGTCTCAGTTGTAGTAATTATCACCTTATTATTTTCTCTAATAGAGGCACTGATCATTTTACCTGCTCATTTGGCTCACTCCAAAGCTCTCAAGCCTCAAGACCAGAACCCTAAAAAACTACTAGCTAAAATATTTTTTAAGTTAAGGTACATCAACACTTTTGGAGACAATCTAATGAACTGGATGCGAGATAAAATTTACGCACCTGTCCTGAGCTTTTCTCTAAAAAACAGAATATTGGTAGTATCTATTTTCTTTGGCGGTCTCATTTTGTCTATTGGATCCGTGGGAGGAGGAATCATTAGAACCTCTTTTTTCCCTCAAATCGCTAGTGATCGTGTAACTATAAACTTACAAATGCCCAATGGAACCAACGAAAACATAACCGATTCTATAATCAATACAATCGAGAGAAAAGCAAAACAAGTAAATCAGGAATTTACCAATGAATTTCTCTCCAACACTGATAAAATACTTTTTCAAAACATAGTCAAAAATATTGGTCCAGGTTCCTCCAAAGGAAGTCTAATAATCAATCTGCTTCCAGGAGAAAATCGCCCTACTAATTTGAGCTCAGCAATTGTAGCAAATCGAATTCAAGAACTGGTAGGAGATGTGATAGGAGTGGAGAGTTTGGTTTTTGGATCTGGAGGAAATTTTGGTGGATCCCCAGTATCGGTTTCCCTGTTGGGGAATAATATTCAAGAGTTAAAAGCAGCAAAAAAAAGAGCTCCGAACAATTTTAGAAAACAACACTGAGCTCAAAGACATTACTGATAATGACCCACTAGGTATAAAAGAAATTCAGTTAGAACTAAAAGATAATGCTTATAACTTAGGTTTAGATTATAGGTCTGTTATGAGTCAAGTAAGGGCAGGTTTTTTTGGAGCTGAAGCACAACGATTTCAGAGAAGTCAGGATGAAATAAGAATATGGGTTCGATACGATCGGCAAAATCGATCTTCAATAAATGACTTGGATCAAATGCGAATTTTAACTCCTGCCGGAAACCGAGTACCCTTAACAGAAATTGCAAATTACAGCATTGCAAGAGGGGAAGTTGCGGTTAATCATTTAGACGGGAGGAGAGAAATTCAAATTTCAGCAGATATTAAAGATCAAAAAACAACCAGTTCAACTGATGTAATGGATGATCTGAAGAATGTGATTTTACCTAAAATATTATCCAAATATCCCTCAGTAAGCCCCTCGTTTGAAGGACAAAACCGCGAGGTACAAAAGTTATTGGATTCATTGCGATTAGCGGGCTTATCTATTCTTGCTTTGATTTACATTACCATTGCATTTGCTTTCAGAAGTTACAGTCAACCCATTCTTCTGATTCTTCTGGTTCCTTTGAGTTTAACCGCCGTTTTCTGGGGACATTGGATCCACGGTTTTCCAGTCAATGTTTTGTCTCTTTTAGGGATAATAGCTTTGATAGGAATCATGGTAAATGACGGACTCGTTTTTATTGGGAGATTCAACACTAACTTGCGAGATGGGATGATATTTGACGACGCCTTGTACGAGGCAGGAAAATCTCGTTTTAGAGCAATTTTTTTAACTTCAATAACCACCATTGCAGGATTGGCCCCACTTATTTTTGAAAAAAGTTTACAAGCTCAGTTTCTAATTCCAATGGCAATTTCTGTAGCTTATGGAATAGGTTTTGCAACCTTGCTTACCCTATTGGTATTACCAATGTTCTTATCCTTTAGTAATCAATTCAAAGTCGGTTTAAAATGGATTTCAACGGGTAAGATAATTGAAAAAGAAAAAGTTGAACGGGCAGTAATTGAACAGGATGAAGATAAATTTATTTCCAATTAAGAAGAATAAAACTCATCTAAACAATCCGAAGTTTATAAGATAACCTCTTTAGAAATGAAAAAAATTATTTTATGTTCCCTGTTAATGATAGGAGTTTTCAACAAAGCTATTGGTCAAGAAAAACTCCTAACCAAAGATGATGCAATTTCATTAGTTTTAGAGCAAAACTTTGGGATCTTAATTGCCAAGAATACGATTGATGTAGCTTCTAATAACAAAAGTCTATTAAATTCAGGATACCTTCCAACCCTTTCAGGAACAAGCAATGCAAATTATAACAAAGGAGATAGGACAACAGAATTCCCAGGACAATTTATAGACGACCCAACTACAGGTCTAAAAGTACCTGTGCCAGACAATGAACTATTAGGAGCAGAAAGTAGAAATTATGGAGCAGCCCTTAATTTGAATTACAACTTATTTGACGGTCTTGGTCGAGTATTCAATTACAAAAAATTAAAGGAGCAATACAATCTGACTGAATTACAGGCTCGTGAAATCATAGAAAACACAATTTTACAATTATTTAGTGTTTACTACAACATAGCCACGCTTACCGAAAACATTGAGGTTTTGACAGAGGTATTTAAGGTTTCGAAATCAAGAATCAAACGTACCCAATATGCTTTTGAATTTGGTCAAGGATCAATGTTAGAAGTACTCAATGCTCAGGTAGACGCCACTAACGACAGCATCAACATCATCAATACCGAGCAACAGCTTAAAAACTCGAAACGAGATTTGAATGTACTTTTGGGTCAAGAGTTGAATACATTCTTTGAAGTAGAAACGGACGTAATTTTTACTCCCCAAAAAGATTTACTCAACTTTATGGAGACTTCAAGAAGTGCAAACGTGTCTCTTCTTCAACAAGACAAAAATCTATTGATCAATGAATACGACATCAAAGTAGCCAAGTCGGGTTATTTACCTAAAATAGGCTTGAGAGGATCTTACGGGTGGAATTATGCACAAAGTGCTCCTAGTGCATTTTTCCCTGGGGTAAACAACACCACTTTTGATCTGGGATTATCGGTAAACCTAACATGGAATATTTTTGATTCCGGAACATCTTCTGTACGTATCAAAAACGCTAAAATAGCTCTCGACAATCAAGAAATCATTAAACAACAACTTGAACTACAAATCGAAAGGGACCTGATGAATGCACTTGAGGTATATCAAAACAGACAAGTTGTTTTTAACATTCAAGAAAAAATGTAGAAACCAACCAAAATAATTTTGATCGATCAAAAGAGCAATTCAGTTTGGGGAGCATATCTTCAATTTCATTTAGACAAGCTCAGATCAATCTTATGAACGCCCAAACTAACAGGAATAAAGCAAAGTACGATGCTAAATTAGCAGAGCTACAACTTCTACAACTTACTGGGCAACTCCTCAATGTGCAATTATAAAAAACGCTTTGAAAAGAGCTAGGATAGCCGATACTAAAAATTCTTCTCCCGAAGAAGTTTATGAAAACCATAAACTTGATGAAGAATAGAAATCATAAAAGTCAACACTATGGCCTTTTGAGCAACTACCTGAAGCATCCACTCTGCTTCCGTAAAATTTTTCCCAGGACCAATCTCAGGCCCAAAAAATAAAATCCATAAATAAATAAAAAGAAGAATACAAAAGGATAAGTAGCCCAGCAAATATTGATTACTCAACAAATTTGAGTAAAATATTGTAATGCTGTGAAGTATACAAAGGATAAATAGAATTAAAAAAGCGCCGTTGGCAAAAAATACATGTAAACCAAAATCAAGATCGTGGGGAACGAAACCAACTCCTGCATAAAAAACCCCAGCCAATAAACCTAGTGGTTTGCTCAATCGAGCATAGAATTGAGTTTTTTGGGAATCATTTAATATCTTAAAAACTTCTTTGAATTGAATGTAAAAAAGCATTATTGTAGCTCCAATAAGAATTAACCCCCGTTGAATAAAATCATAGAAGGAGTGTTGTTTTTTCTGATGATTGCAGGATTGGATTGATTTGTGTTGGTTTTTAATTCTCCTAATTCACTCAAAAAATTATGGGTAAATGAATAGTGGTTGGACTTGTAGCCGATACCTTCTTTTTCTGAACCAGGATGAAGATAAGCAGCTGCAATACAACTAAAAAAAAATAAAGTAATCGAAAGAATTGGTAGTCTAACTAGAGCGAGTTTAATTTTTTCACGGATACAATTGATAATCACATTTAAATTTAAGATTTTTTATGAGTTTAGTTTACTAAATCTGTTTTATTAGGATAAAATATTACTTGTGAAATGAAATTATTTAATTAAATTTAATTCAACTTTAAACATTCTTATGAAAAACTATTTTTTATTATTAGTATTAACTACCAGTATTACAACAGCTCAATGGTTCGAGAAAACTTCCTGTAACAAAAATGCAGAGAAAATCACAAACCAAGCGATTGAATCCTTAACCAATTTGGAGTATTCTATTGCTTTGGGTATGGCCAAAGCAGCATTAACAGTAGATCCAAACTGTGGATGCGCAAAGTTAGTCGTAGCTGCAGTAAGCAGCAACAACCCAGATTTTGGAAGTAGAAGATCAAAACTTGATGTCATAGATGTTTCAAAACTTAGTGCTGAAGAAAATGTATGGCATGCTTTTTTAGGTGCTTCAAGAGAAGATAGACCAAAAGTTGTTGAATCAGGAGTTTCAAAACACCCGAACAGTCCGATCATAAATTATCTAACCACAAATGGATCAGATTTTGAATCATACAAAGCTTTTGCAGAAAAATTTCCAAAATATGCAGCTTCATCTTATAACATGATGTCTTATGGATACCTTCGAGGAGACTATGGAGAACCGAATCAGGAATTGGCAATGGAATATGTAAAAAAATCACAAGCAATGCACGATGGTCCAAATGCCTATGATTCTATGGCAGAACACTATGCTTCAATAGGAGAATATGAAAAAGCACTTGAATTGGAACTCAAAGCAGTTGATTTTGCAGAATTTGGTTCGACCTATTGGAACAGTGTACAATTGTATTGGTCAAAAACAAATCAAAGTGAAGTTTCTGAAAACATTATGCAGAAACAGAAAAAAATGCAGGAAGCAATTTTGACAAGAGATTATGAATCATACACAGCTTTTGAACATCCCGATGTTATTCATTCTTCCGGAGATTCCAATTTGACCCCTTTTTATGAATTCAATAAAAAAGCATTTGAAGCAGAAGCTCCTATCGTTTGGAACAGCTTTGACATGAACGATATGAAAGTGTTTTTTTCACCAGATATGAAAACAGCAGTATTGACTTTTTATGGCTCTGGAAGTTATACTTTCAAGGAAAATCAAAAAGAAGTAAGCTACAGTACAAGAGGTTCATCTGTATGGGTAAACACCAACAAAGGATGGAAAATTATGCACAGTTCTTGGGCTCCTAATCAAGGTAAAAACGGAATTCCACAATTGTAATTCACATATTAATTAATTTAAACTGAACTAAATGAAAAAATTATTTTTTACACTAACCCTTTTATTCTCATTTGCACTAACTGCACAAATTGTAGTCTTTCAACCCGTTCATGTACCTGCAGATAAAATCGATCAATTTTTAAATATCGAGCTCAATTACAGCAAAAAAATAGCTCAAGATGCGGTAAATAAAGGAGAACTTGAATACTGGGTTTTATTGGAAAGTACTAATCCAAAACCCGATGGATTCAATTACATATGGGTAAATGCATACAAAGATATTGCAACAGCCGTGAATAAAGGTTCTTGGTGGAATAACTCAAAAAAAGCAGTTGGTGTAGAGACCTCTATTTTGTACAGCTCTTTTACAGGTTTAAAACCCGATAGAAGATACTACTACAAAATGGAACAAGAAATTCAGCCAATAGGAGATTTCGAATATGTGATTTTGAATTTTACCAACACGACTGAGGTTCAAAAACATTTAGAAGAAATGGATCAATATGTAATTCCTCACTTCAAAAAAACAATGTCAAAGCACGGAATGATGGCTTGGGGTCGGCTTCTAAAATAACTCCACAAGGTGATGATGTTGCTACCATGATGACTTATGATTCTTATGACACTCTTGAGCATGTTATGGAGCATTTGTCGGGAGAAGGTGTAATAGGAGGGTTGGACTTCGATAAGTTATCACCAATTCAGTGGTCAATGCGTCCTGTAATGAGAATTAAAGGAGTAACAGGTCCGAAACAATAAATAAATCATTAAATTAATAAAGCCCTGCATTTGCAGGGCTTTTTTATTTGAACTAAAATATAAAAAGTCTAATCATTGTTAGGTTTCTGAAATTGATTTACGCGAATAATTTTTCCATCTACAATCTGGAAACTTTCTTGTGCAGCAATTTTTTTTATGTTCCCATCTGTGTCGGTATATTCTTCATTAGTCCATAACAAGACCCACTCGTCACCTTCATCATTTTCTACGGCAATCCAAACAGCAGGATTGATCGAAATTTTAAATTTTTGAAGGAAAGATTCAAACAAAGTAGTAAAGGCTTCGATGCCTCGGGTTACAGTACCGTCACCGTTTCCAATGATAATATCGGAATGGATCATCTTTTTTACAGCATTGAAATCGTTGTTTTCAGCTCCCTTTTGAACATCAAGAACAACCTTAATGTTTTCAGGGTTTCCAATTTTCCAATTACTGGAATAAGTAGCTTCATATCCATAATCAATAGATTGATTGGTCATAGCAGCAATCTCAGCTCTCAAACTAGTAGGATCAAAGTAATAAAGTGCAGTAACAATCTTATCACCTTTCCATTGGTAAGCAAAATGTCCAGGGATAGTATTTTTAGTTCCAGTAAAGTTTCCTTCACCTTTCCAAGAAGCCCAAACCATTGTCCATTTAGATCCATCTTCATAAGTTGCAGTTTCTGAATTGAGCCATCCCCAGTTAATGTCTTTATACAATTGATGATGACTTTTAAAACCATTGATAAGATCCCTTTTGAAACCTTATCTGTTGAGCCTAAATATGCTCTTAGGGTATCAACCATAAGGCTTTCAAACAAATTAAAATCGTTTTTGATGTAGTCATTTTGCATTTTTTTAATAAGCTCTGCCTTATCATCGTATTTAATTTTGCCGGTACTTTTTGGTCCTTGAGCCCACACAACCCCTCCCATAAGGAGACAAATAAATAATAGTTTTTTCATGTTTAACATTTAAGATTAAAAAGGAAAGATAAGAATCAATTGTTAAACACAATTAATTATACTCAAGATAAATCTTCAATATTGCTTAAATTACGATATTTGAAAGACTATTTGAACATTAAAAAAAGTAAAATGAAAGAAATTATAAAACGGTTAATTGCGATTACAACAGTCTTATTTTTAAGTCTTCTTTTGAACAAAGCAACTACTTTAGAACAGCAAGAATCATTTATAACAGACTTAGGTCTTCAAATTTTAGTCATAATTTTCGCAATTCAGTTTGTGGTTTTTCTTATTTCATTTTTGTTCAAAACAGAACACTTTTATGATTTAACAGGAGGGATAACCTACATTACTGTGGTTCTATTTGCACTTTATCAGCAGCATTTGAAAGAAGTTTTGAATTTACGATCAATAATTTTGGGAAGCCTTATATTAATATGGGCGGTACGCCTAAGTTCTTTTTTATTTATGAGAATCAAAAAAGGCTGGAAAAGACCGAAGGTTTGATCAAATCAAAACCAGTTTTACCCGATTTATGCTGGCTTGGACTCTTCAAGGATTTTGGGTCTTTATGTGTACGCTTCCTGCAGTTACAGCTTTTGCTTCAGAATCAAAATCTATGGATATATTTTTGATTTTGGGGACATTAATTTGGGTATTTGGTTTCGTTATTGAAGTAACTGCTGATCGACAAAAATCAGCGTTTAATCAAGACCCAAAAAATCATGGAAAATTTATTTCAACAGGACTTTGGTCCATATCAAGACATCCAAATTACGTTGGTGAAGTACTCTTGTGGACAGGAATATCGCTAATAACTTTTCCCATCCTCGAAGGGTACCAATATCTGGTTCTCATATCACCTTTATTCACTTATCTTTTACTCACTCGAGTGAGTGGAGTAAACCTTCTTGAGGCCAATGCTGACAAAAAGTGGGGAGCTAACGAAGCCTATCAAAAATACAAACAGAATACACCGATATTTTTCCCATTCAAAAAATAGTTTCAACAAACTTTTTAATTCACTTTTATCTGTACATTTGAATCAAATAGTATCCTAAATTACTAAACAAAAGATCATGTCAAATAGTTTTTTAAAATCACCTACCCCAATCAATGAGCCCGTAAAGTCATATGGGCCAAACACCCCAGAACGTTCCGCAATTACAGCGGCATATGACAATCTTTTTTCTAGAGAAATCCATATCCCAATGAAAATAGGAGGAGAAGAAATAAATTCCTCAAAAACCAATACCATGCATCCTCCTCACGATCACAAGCACAGTTTGGGAACGTACAGTTTGGCCACGGAATCACATGTAGAACTGGCAATAGCAGCAGCACTAGAAGCCAGAAAAACGTGGGCAAGAATGCCCTTTGCGGCGAGGGCAGCAGTTTTCTTAAAAGCAGCCGAACTGATCGCAGGCCCTTATCGATACCTTATCAATGCATCAACAATGATTGCACAATCCAAAACAGTTCATCAAGCAGAAATTGATGCAGCTTGTGAGTTTATTGATTTTCTTCGTTTCAATGTGCGTTTTGCGGAAGAAATTTATCAAGATCAACCCACTTCTTCAGAAGGAGTTTGGAACCACGTCCACTACCGCCCCTTAGAGGGATTTATTTATGCAGTAAGTCCGTTTAATTTTACAGCAATTGCAGGAAATCTTTCAGCTGCTCCAGCACTGATGGGAAACACTATTGTATGGAAGCCAAGTGATCATCAAATGTTTTCAGCAAAAATTATCATGGACGTTTTTGAAGAAGCAGGATTACCCAAAGGAGTAATTAATATGATAAACGGAGATCCGGAAATGGTAACCAACACCGTTCTCAAAAGTCCAGATTTTGCTGGAATTCACTTTACAGGATCAACACAAATCTTTAAAAATATTTGGCAAAAAATAGGAAGTAACATTCACAACTACAAAACCTATCCAAGAATTGTTGGAGAAACGGGGGAAAAGATTATATCCTAGTTCATAATTCAGCTGAGGTCAAAGAGGTAGCTACAGCAATCGTTCGTGGAGCTTATGAATTCCAGGGGCAAAAATGTTCTGCAGCTTCAAGAGTTTATCTCCCAAAGTCAAAATCGAAAGCCATTTTAGATCAAATGGTTAAAGACATAAAAACCATCACGCTCGGGTCTCCTAGGGAATTGAAAAACTTTATGACATCCGTAATTCACAAAGGATCTTTTGACCGACTTACTGCAGTGATTGAGCAAGCTAAAAAGATCCAGAAGTTGAGGTTTTGATTGGGGGAACTTACGATGATTCAAAAGGATATTTTATTGACCCCACAGTTTTGCTAACCACTAACCCCAAGTATGACACCATGGAACGTGAATTATTTGGCCCTGTAGTAACAGTTTATATGTATGAAGACAGTCAATGGGAAGACACCCTCAAATTGGTTGATTCCACTTCTGAATATGCGCTTACAGGCGCTATAATGGTAAAGGATCGTGTGGTAATAGAAGAAGCACGTTTGGCCCTAGAGAATAGCGCCGGAAACTTTTACATCAATGATAAGCCAAGTGGAGCTGTCGTAGGACAACAACCTTTCGGTGGTGCCCGTGGATCGGGGACAAACGATAAAGCTGGATCAAGACAAAATCTTTTACGTTGGGTATCCCCACAATTGGTAAAAGAAACTCTAAATCCACCAACAGATTACCGATATCCCTTCATGGATGAATAGTATTTTTGAAAATACTCGAATCGCTTTTGCATCAAAAACTGATTTAGAACTCAGGAAAAGCTATTGGCTTTTTAGATTAATTGGATCCCCTCTATTAAACAAGATTGGAACACTATCTGTTCAAATTTTACTTAAATTAAGAGTTCCAATAGAAGGTATTATACGCACAACCATGTTCAATCATTTTTGTGTCGGAACTTCCATAGAAGAATCTCAAATAGTTGTAAAAAAGTTAAAAAAAATCAATGTTGATTCCTGTTTAAATTATTCGATAGAGGGGGTCAAATCGGAAATTGGTTTTGAGAAAAGCCTAGATCAAACTCTAAAAATAATAGCAATTTCTGATCCCAATTTGGGAACTCCTTTTTGTAGTCCTCAAACCAACTGGCTTTGGTGCAATTTCTCTCTTCAAAAAAGTAAGCGAAAAAATTGAACTTTCAGCAGAAGAA
Organism: Candidatus Arcticimaribacter sp.; assembly: GCA_038142965.1. Classification (GTDB taxonomy): domain Bacteria; phylum Bacteroidota; class Bacteroidia; order Flavobacteriales; family Flavobacteriaceae; genus Arcticimaribacter. The sequence goes on from JAYQLC010000003.1 coordinate 60,702, forward strand.
AAGGAAGCTTGGCAACGGACAAGAAAAAGGTTTGATAGCTGTTGTGAAAAAGCAGTAGAACGGAATTTAAAAATTCTTGTAGATGCAGAGGAAAGCTGGATTCAACCAGCTTTAGATGAATTGGTTGAAGATTTGATGGAAACCCACAACAATGACAAAATAGTTGTTTATGCAACCATTCAAATGTATCTCTCAAATCGATTACCCTATTTGAAAGCACTCCTTAAAAAAGCAAAAAAAGCAGGTTATCAACCAGGAATTAAGCTCGTCAGAGGAGCTTATATTGAAAAAGAAACTGCTTACGCTCAAATCAACCAATTACCCAATCCAGTATGTCCTTCAAAAGAAGAAACAGACAAAAATTTTGATAAAGCACTGAATCTAGTGTTAAAAAACTTAGCTGATGTCGCTGTTTTTGTAGGAAGTCACAATGAGGAAAGTACCCTAAAAGCACTTCATCAAATGGAAGTACAAGACATTGCTAAAGATCATCCCAGAATATGCTTTGCTCACCTTTTTGGAATGAGCGATAATATTTCTTTTAACTTAGCTGACCAAGGATATAATGTTGTTAAATATTTACCTTATGGTCCCATAAAAAAAGTAGTTCCCTATCTAATTCGAAGAGCCAAAGAAAACACATCTATTGCGAATCAAACATCAAGAGAAATGGAACTAATCCAAAATGAGATTAAAAGAAGAAAACAAACTCAAAAGTCATCATGAAACCCATTACCATCATAAAAAACCGTTCCGATATTGGGGCAGGAACTAGAGGATCTGATTTAGGTATTGATGCTATTGAAATAGCAGCAATCAATCAACACAATGGTTTTTTTAATGAACATCCTTTTGTAGATGTCCCCTCCCATAATGAAACGATTTACAATAAAAAATTCTTTGAAATGAAACATCGACTTGGCTTTGTTTTTGAACAATGTCAACGGGTATGTAATTCAGTCAGTGAAATTTTAAAACAAAATCAGTTTCCACTCATTCTTTCTGGAGATCATTCCTCAGCTTTTGGATCTCTAGCAGGGATACAAAAAGCGTATCCCGACAAAACAATAGGAGTTTTATGGATTGATGCACATGCTGATCTTCATACTCCCTTGAGTACACCCTCAGGGAATGTTCACGGAATGCCACTTGCAGCTGCCCTTGGTTTCAACAACGAAAACTTAGCTGTCAATAAAATGAATCAAGAAACTCTTAGTCTTTGGGAAAACCTAAAAAAAGTAGGTGGAGACACCCCAAAGTAGTACCAAAACATCTTGTCTATTTTGGGGTACGAAACACGGAAGAACCAGAAGACAAGGTCATAAAACAAAACAACATTAAAAACTATCCCGTTCACGAAATTCGCCATCGCGGATTAGAACTTTGTGTAAACGAAACATTGGAACGCCTCAGCGAAGTGGATATGATTTACATCTCCTTTGATGTTGACAGTATGGATTGTGATTTAATTTCAAAAGGTACAGGAACCCCTGTTTCCAAAGGTTTTGACATCGATGAAATCGTTGCGATTATTGGGCAAGTTATGGAGTCACAAAAAGTTGTCAGTCTCGAGGTAACTGAGGTAAATCCTCTTTTGGATAACAAAGGAAATCGAATGGCAGAGGCCGCATTTGAAGTCATTCAAAGACTTTTTCAAAAAAAGTAATCCTGCCGCAAGATATTTTACTCTTCAAAAAAACTTACCTTGCATCTTATTTAGTTTAGCTTCTTAATTATGGATTATGAAATTGGAGATCAAGTTTTGCTTACCATTCAAAGGTCAACCGATTTAGGATATGTAGTGTTGATCGACCAGGAATTTGAAGGCCTTTTATTTCGTAACGAGGTTTTCCAGCCTTTGGGAAGAAACAGGGAAGTAAAAGGGTACATCAAAAACATACGTGAAGACGGAAAAATTGATGTATCTCTTCGTCCACAGGGTTTTTTAAATGTAATAGATTTGGATTGTGATGCTGTTATGGATGCTCTAAAAGATCAAGGTTATCTTAAGCTTACTGATAAAAGCACACCCTCAGCTATCAAAAGCCAACTCAATATGAGTAAGAAGGCATTTAAAAGGGCTTTAGGTTTTTTGTACAAACGCAAACTAATCCGATTATTAGACGACCGAATTGAGCTAATTTAGGAGTGAATTTTTAATAAAGATCATTTCTTATTACAGGGCTATAAAGTTATTTTATCTTAGCAAACGAATGAGCGAAATAAAAGCTCTAAAAACTCAAATGGATCTAAGAACATGAAACGTTCTGGGAGCTCTAGGAGTAGAAATAATAATTGTTAAGTAAGACCAGCAGCACGTTTAATAAAGGTCTGGTAACGTCTATAAATTCCTCGTGTTTTTGCATTCCGAGCATATTTACAACGAAACAATTCATGAATAATCAGGTGTTGCGCATCAGAAGCTCTATTGATGGCCTCATAGGTTTGTGCATCATCCCAATCAAAATCAAGTTCACCAGTATCTTTATCATAAAATCCAATGATTTCAGTTTCCATATCATACTGAATAGATACACGGCGTTTCATATGCTTATTCCTTTATTTTTAACACCAGTTTTCCAAGTTTATCACCATTGAATAAACGGTAAAAAGTATCTCTAAAGTTTTCAATCCCTTCGTAAACGTCTTCTTTTGCTTTGAGTTTTCCCTCAGCCATCCACTGAGCCATTTCTTTAATTGCATCACGGAATTTTGGAGTATAATCCATAACAACCATTCCTTTCATAGAACCCCTATTGACCAGAAGAGACATGTAGTTTTTGGGACCTTGAACAGCTGTTGTATTATTGTATTGTGAAATTGCTCCACAGATTACAATACGAGCATTTTTTCGGATAAAAATTAAAGCTGCATCGAGGATATCTCCTCCAACATTATCGAAATAAACATCAATTCCTTCTGGGCAGTGTTGTTTGATTCCTGAGATTACATTTTCATTTTTGTAGTCTATGGCACCGTCAAAGCCGAGTTCCTCGGTCATATAGGCACATTTTTCGGGCCCACCAGCAATACCAACTACACGACAGCCTTTGATTTTTGCAATCTGACCAACGACAGAACCTACTGCTCCAGCTCCTCCCGAAACCAATACCACATCACCTTCTTTGATTTCGCCAACTTCCAGGATTCCAAAGTATGCTGTCATTCCAGGCATTCCCAAAACACCCAAATACCTTGTGATATCTGCCCAATTTGGATCGACTTGAACAAATCCATTGCCGTCACCCACATAATACTGTTGTACTCCACCCCAGCCACTTACATAATCTCCGACTTTGAATTTAGTATCTCCTTTTGTTTCAATAACTTTCCCTACGCTCCCCGCTCGCATTACTTCTCCAATTTCTACTGGAGGGATGTAAGAACGACTGTCGTTCATCCACCCTCGCATTGCTGGGTCGAGCGAAATATGACTTTGTTCAACGAGAATTTCACCATCCTTGAGTGGAGCTACGGTTTCTTCTACAAAGCTCCAGGTTGATTCGTTTGGCATTCCTTTGGGACGTTCGGATAAAAGTTGTTTTTTATTGATCATAATTTTTTTTAAACTCGTCTAAGATAACCCGAATTCTTTTGTATCTGTAAACTTATGGGTTAAAAATTTTTCATTCTAACTACAGTATCCAAGAGGTGAGCAGCTAATCGAGCGGTGACACCATCTTGGTCGTATTTGGGATTCAATTCGGCTAAATCTAAGGCAACAATTTTTTGGGTCTGGAAAAGGTGTTTTAAAATCTTAAAGATAAAAGAAGGAGAAAATCCAAGCGGAGAGGGAGCACTAACCCCCGGAGCATAAGCTGAGGAAAACCCGTCTAAATCGATAGTTATATAAAGATAATCATGTTGCTGAATGAATGTGTTTAATTGATTTTTGACATCCATTATCGAGGTCAGTTCACAATAATCATTCAAAAGGTAGTTTACCCCTTTTTGCTTAGCAATTGAAAATAATTCAGGGCTGTTTGCAGCAGATTGGATGCCCAAGACAAAATATGCGACACTGTTTTCATATTTGTTAAGAATTTGATAAAATGGAGTTCCTGAATTGGACTGTTCTTTTGAGGGGCGTAAATCAAAATGCGCATCGAAGTTGATGATTCCTATGGAATGAATTCCTCTTTTTTGGACGGCTCGTTCAATGCCCATAAAATGTCCAAAGGCAACATCGTGTCCACCCCTAACACAATTGGAAAAATATCTTGTAAGAGCAACTGTTCTGTAACCCAAGCAAGTGCAGCTTGACAGTTTTCCATATCCTCATCAACGGGGATAATATTCCCAAAGTCTATTATTCTTTTAGGGGGATGATTGAAGGCAAAACGGCTGAGCTGTTTTCGAATAGCATCTGGTCCATTTTTAGCTCCAATCCTACCTAGGTTTCGTCTAACTCCCTCATCACAAGCATATCCGATGATTGCAAAATTAGGCTTTTCAACTGCAGTTAAATCGTTTTGTAAATTGTGACATTCGATTTGTTGATACCAATACTGAACCTTGAGTTCTAAATCAGATGCACGACCATTCCACAGATCTTGCTTGGGAGGGTTATAGTTCAAATCATAGATATTCAGATCAATCGCATCCATATTTATTAATTAAGTGCTATACCGTTTACATAAACTTTTTCAATCAAGTTTGATCCAAAGGAATAGGGAAGTGTAGTAACTGATTGAATGGTTTTTGTCAAGATTAAGTTAGCCTTTTTACCTACAGTTATTGAACCAACCTCCTGCTCTAGACCCATTGCAAAAGCTCCATTGATTGTTGCGGCATTGATTGCCTCTTGAGGTGTCATTTTCATTTTTATACATGCTGTTGAAAGAATAAAATTCATGTTTCCAGAGGGAGCAGATCCAGGATTGTAATCCGAAGCCAAAGCTAGGGGGAGACCAGCATCTAATATTTTTCGTGCTGGGGTGAACGGTATTCCTAAAAAAAGGAACAGCCAGGCAAAGCAACCGGCATAGTTTTACTTCCTTTTAAAACAGCTAAATCCTCATCACGAATAAGCTCAAGGTGATCTACCGAAAGGGCCTTGTAACGAACCCCAACGGAAACCCCTCCTATTGCGTTAAATTGGTTTACATGGATTTTAGGTTTTAGGCCATAAGCCTGTGCAGTTTTTAAAACATAGGCAGTGTCTTCTGGGGTAAAATAACCCATTTCACAAAAGACATCAACAGCAGAAGCTAAATTTTCCGCTTGAATAATGGGTAAGGTTTCTTCTAACATTGTTTTGAGAAACAACTTCTTCCTATTCTCATAGGGTTTTGGAACTGCATGGGCCGCCAAGAAGGTGGCTCGAATAGAGATGGAATATTCTTTCTGCAAACGCTTGATTACGCGTAACATTTTTAATTCCGACTTAGGTGTTAGGCCATAACCCGATTTAATTTCAATAGCTCCTGTACCCAGACGCATTACTTCTTCAAGCCTAACTTTACTTTGTAGGTACAAATCTTCTGAAGATGTGTTTTCTAAAACCTTTGCTGAATTTAAAATCCCACCCCTTTTTCGGTAATTTCTTGATAACTAAGTCCGTTGATCCGATCTTCAAATTCTTTTTCTCGATTTCCTGCATAAACTAAGTGTGTATGTGAATCACACCAGGAGGGCAAGATCATTTTTCCTGTTGCATCTACAATTTCATCAACCTCAAATTCTGGACAATCGGTCATTGGTCCGAAGCTTTCAATAACTCCTTTTTTTATGAGTAAATAGGCATTTTTAATACTGGGCAAAGTATTCATTGCTTCCCCAGAAATAAAAACTTCAGATTTTTTACGAACCTGAATTAATTCCTTGATATTTTTAAAAAGTATCTGCATTTAAAAAGTTCATTTATGATAGAATCTTCCACCAGATTAGGTAAAGTAACTTTTAGGTTGGGAGTTCGTTTCATTTCCCTTTTGATTGCAAAAACAGCCTCTTTGTTACGAGCCCAACTTCGGCGTGCAACTCCATTGTTGACGTCATAGAACAACATATTTTTTATTCGTTCAGATGCTTGATCACTTCCGTCTAGTAACATTCCAAAACCACCGTTGATAACTTCACCCCAACCAACGCCACCTCCGTTGTGTATTGATACCCAAGTCGCACCTCTAAAACTATCTCCTATCACATTGTGAATTGCCATATCTGCAGTAAACTTACTGCCGTCGTAAATGTTCGAAGTTTCTCGATAAGGAGAATCTGTTCCACTTACATCATGATGATCTCTACCCAAGACAATTGGGCCGATTTCATTTTTGGCAATGGAGGCATTAAATGCCTGGGCTATTTTTATGCGCCCTTCTGCATCTGCATACAAGATGCGAGCTTGAGAACCAACAACTAACTTATTTTTTTTTGCATCTTTAATCCATCTAATGTTGTCTTGGATTTGTAGTTTAATTTCGGGAGGGGCTGTTTTTTCAATTTCTTGCATTATTTCAAGAGCGATAGAATCTGTTTTATCCAAATCATCGGGTTCACCTGATAAACAAACCCATCGAAATGGACCAAAACCATAGTCAAAACAAAGGGGCCCAAGAATATCTTGTACATAAGATGGATATTTAAAATCGATTTTATTTGCTGCCATTACCGATGCTCCAGCTCGAGAAACTTCAAGTAAAAAAGCATTTCCATAATCGAAAAAATAAGTGCCTTTATCTGTGTGTTTTTGAACAGCTGCTGCATGGCGTTTCAGGGACTTCTTCACGTGTTCTTTAAATAAATCTGGATTTTGGCGAAGCATTTGATTGGACTCCTCGTAAGTCAGCCCAACTGGATAGTAACCTCCTGTCCACGGAATGTGAAGCGAGGTTTGGTCAGACCCCAAATAAACATGGATGTTTTCTTGGTCAAAATATTCCCAGACATCCACAACATTTCCGATAAATGCTATTGAAACAACTTCATTGTTTTCTTGTGCTGTTATGATGCGTTTGACTAAAAACGGTAAGTCGTAAATTAATTCATCTACCCACCCCTGTTCGTGTCTTTTGATTGCCGCTTTAGGGTTTACCTCTGCACAGACTGTGATACATCCACAAATATTTCCCGCTTTGGGTTGTGCTCCACTCATCCCTCCCAAACCAGCAGTTAGGAAGATCTTCCCCGCAATAGTTTCTTCGGGCCCCAAAATCATTCGAAAGGCATTTAAAAGGGTAATTGTAGTACCATGAACGATACCTTGCGGACCAATATACATGAATGACCCTGCTGTCATTTGACCATATTGGGTAACTCCCATGGCATTGAATTTTTCCCAAGAGTTTGGTTTAGAATAATTGGGAATCATCAAACCGTTGGTAACCACAACACGAGGAGCTTCTTTCGAAGAAGGAAATAAGCCCATAGGATGACCGGAGTAGAGGTGGAGGGTTTGTTGTTCTGTCATTTGCGCCAAATATTGCATAGTAATTAGGTACTGTGCCCAATTTTGAAAAACAGCACCATTCCCTCCATAAGTGATCAATTCTTCTGGATGTTGAGCAACTTCAGGATTAAGGTTATTTTGAATCATAAGCATAATTCCTGCAGCCTGAATTGATTGAGCAGGATATTCTGAAATTGGACGTGCATAAATTGCATAAGAAGGCTTAAATCGGAACATGTAAATTCTACCATACTCTAAAAGTTCTTCTGCAAATTCTTCAGCTAAAATTGAATGCCAATGTTTGGGGAAGTAGCGCAAGGCATTTCGAATTGCCAATTGCTTTTCTTGTTTAGACAAACCGTCTTTTCTTTTTGGTGCTCTATTAATGTTTTTTGGGGCGATGCATTGCGGGGGTAATTTGTCAGGGATCCCCTGAAGAATTTGAGCTTCAAATGCAGAAGTTTTTGGAGTCATTATTTTACTGTAAAAGTTTGATTATTCACCATTTTAATTATTGAATCGATGTCGTTTTTTAGCAGTCGATCTTCTTCTAGTTTTGGAATTTTTGAACGAATGAGGCGATGGTTTTTTTCGATTATAGCAGAGCATTTGAGGGAACCCCGAAATTCTAAAGCTTGCGCAGCATACATCAATTCTACGGCAAGTATTTTTTCTAAATTACCTAAAATCTGATTGAATTTTCTCCCTGAAATACTGCCCATAGAAACATGATCTTCTTGCCCAAGAGAGGTCGGGACACTGTCAGCAGAGGGAGGAAAGCAAAGCGATTTATTTTCGGTAACCAGCGCTGCGGTTGTGTATTGGGGAATCATAAACCCAGAATTCACTCCCCTTTTTCAGTGAGTAATCGGGGTAACCCATATTTGCCTTCCAGTAAAAGATAACATCGTCGATCAGAAATATTTCCCAATTCCGAAGCAGCAACAGATGCATAATCCAAGACCATTGCTAAAGGTTGTCCGTGAAAGTTTCCGCCCGAAATAATTTCGGCCTCACTTAAAATTATGGGGTTGTCGGTAACAGCATTGAGTTCAACAGTTGCCATTTCTTTGAGATGGTAAAAAGTATTTCGTGAAGCTCCATGGACTTGTGGGATACATCGAATTGAATACGGGTCCTGCACACGATCACAATCTTTATGTGCATTTAAATTTTCAGAATCCTTTAAAAGTAAACGCATTCGTTTGGCAACTTTTTGAGACCCTTTAAACGGGCGTATTTTATGTAATGCATTCTTAAACGGAGCAGCACTACCCTGGAAACCCTCTAGACTCATAGCTCCTGCAACATCAGCTAAATCCAGCAAATAATCCATCTTTTCCAAACCAATTAAAGTATGTGCAAGTATAAATTGAGTTCCGTTGATTAACGCTAAACCCTCTTTTGCCTCGAGATCAATTGGTTCTAAATTGTGATCAGATAAAACTTTTTTGGCAGCAACAATTTTATCCTTTACCCAAAATTCTCCCTCTCCAATGAGCGGTAAGAAAAGATGAGATAAAGGTGCTAAGTCACCTGATGCACCAACAGAACCTTGCTCTGGTACTACCGGTAGTAAATCATTTTCAATACAATACAAAATTCGTTTGATCACTTTTAGGCGTATACCAGAGTATCCTTGACACAATGCATGAACCTTACAAATCATCATGATTTTTGAAAGCTTTTTATCAATGGGTTTTCCTACTCCCACTGCATGTGTAATCAACAAATTCCGCTGGAGTTTGTTGGTTTCTTTTGCAGAAATAATAGTATCGCATAATGGCCCAAACCCGGTATTTATACCGTAAATAGCTTTTTTGACTGAACGATGTTTTGAACAATTTCATTGCTTTTTTGGATTCTAGCGATTACCTCAGGAAGTAAGATTCCTGCTCGGGTTCCCTCGGCCAATTGCATTACTTTTTTTAATGTCAATTTTTCTAATCCAAAATTAAAATTCATTTAAACAGCATTTTAACTTAAAATTACACTTATATTTAATGCCTAATAAGACCATTTATTATTTAGATTAATAACTATGAATTATCAATCAAATTATCGCCAATTGCAGTTTTTTTTGGCTGTAGCAGAAGAACTTCATTTTCGAAAAGCAGCAGAGCGCTTGTTTATATCCCAGCCGGGATTGAGTAAACAAATCAAGGAATTGGAAGACCAATTGGGGTTAAGCTTTTCGATAGAAACACACGAAAGGTAGTTTTGACCCCACCTGGAGCGTATCTCAAGGTAGAAATGACCCATTATTTTAGGAAACTAGATCAGATTATTGAACACACAAAGTTGATCGATCAGGGGAAACAAGGAAACTTGAAATTAGGATATGTGGGATCTGCGATGCAAAAGATTATCCCAGATCTTTTGCTCTCCTTTCGAAAGATGTATCCTAAGATACTTTTCAATTTAAGAGAAATGGATAATCAAAAGCAAATAGAGGGTTTATTGGTTCAAGATCTGGATCTAGCATTTGTACGCCTAGAAAACATTCCTCGAGGACTCGAGTTTAGAGCTGTACTGAGAGAGCCTTTTTGCCTTGTTTTACCAAAGAGCCACCCTTTGGATCAGAGTAATTTTAAGAGCCTTGCACAGCTCAAAGATGAACCTTTTATTTTGTTCGATCAAAAGTACAGTCCTTCCTATTTTCAAACAGTTCTTCAGCTTTTTAAAGACAGTGGTTTTTCTCCAATAGTATCTCACAATACGATTCATTCAAATACAATTTACAAATTGGTGACTCATCATTTAGGGATTTCTATCGTTCCAAAATCTTTACAAATGAATTCTGCAAAAGGAGTAAAATTCATTCAATTGGATCAGCTTCCACAACGTACGGTTCTATCTGCTGTTTGGAACAGCAACAATCGAAATCCTGCTTTGGATAACATAATTAAGTTGCTCGATTCAGAAAAAAATTAGCTTTTTGATCATGTTATGGGCTAGAGAACACTCTCAAAAAGACATTATGTCATTTAAAACTGCTAAATAACTGTCATAATGACATAAAACAACTGTGGTACATCGTTTGATTTCTTTGATTGTAAATTCAAATCAAAACCCCACTTTATGAATTACAATAAATACACATTGAAATCTCAGGAAGCGTTCCAAAAGGCCCAACAAATATGTCATGAATTGGAACATCAACAAATTGAAAACTCACATGTCCTTAAAGGGATATTAGAAATTGATCAAAATGTTTTACCCTACATCCTTAAAAAAGCAGGTATTGATTTTCAGCATTTCAACCAAAAACTAGAAAAGATCTTACAGGGCTTTGTAAGAGTTCAAGGTGGATCGATAAGCTTATCGGTAGATGCTCAAAAGACCTTAAATGGCGCAGAAATAACAGCAAATAAAATGAAGGATGAGTTCATATCAATAGAGCATCTGATCTTATCTATTATTGAGGCCAAAGACAGCGCCTCTCAATTATTAAAAGATTTTGGATTAACTCAAAAAGGCTTAAAAGACATCATCAAAGAATTAAGAAAAGGGACAAAAGTAACTTCACCAACCCAGGAGGATACTTACAATGCTCTTGATAAATATGCAAGAAATTTAAATCGATTGGCACTGGAGGAAAAGTTAGATCCTGTCATTGGAAGGGATGTTGAAATCCGAAGAATATTACAAATTCTATCTAGGCGTAATAAAAATAATCCCATTTTGATAGGTGAGCCAGGAACTGGAAAGACTGCAATAGCAGAGGGCTTGGCCAATCGATTAGTCAAAGAGGACATTCCTGAAAATTTAAAAGACAAAATAATTTATTCCTTGGATATTAGTTCTCTAATTGCTGGAGCAAAGTACAAAGGTGAGTTTGAAGAACGTCTAAAATCAGTAGTAAAAGAGGTAATAAACGCGGCTGGGAGAATAGTTTTATTCATTGATGAAATTCACACTTTGGTGGGAGCTGGAGGTGGAGAGGGTGCAATGGATGCCGCAAATATTTTGAAACCAGCTTTGGCTCGTGGAGAACTTCGGGTTATTGGAGCTACAACTTTGGATGAATACCAAAAGTATTTTGAAAAAGACAAAGCGCTGGAACGTCGTTTTCAAAAAGTTATGGTAGATGAACCTGATAAGGAAAGTTCCATTTCAATTCTCAGAGGGATAAAAGGGAAATATGAAAGTCACCACAAAGTAAGGATCAAAGACAGTGCTATTATTTCTGCTGTTGAACTTTCTCAACGTTACATTTCTGATCGATTTTTACCCGATAAAGCAATTGATTTGATTGATGAAGCTTCCTCAAAATTAAGAATGGAAATAAACTCGAAACCAGAAGAACTTGATGTTTTTGATCGAAAAATCATGCAAAGTGAAATTGAATTGGAAGCTATTAAGCGAGAAAACGATAAAGACAAAATTTCTATTCTTAAAAAAGAACTCGCTGATTTAAAAGAAAATCGTAAAAGTATTTTTGCTCAGTGGAAATTAGAAAATGAGTTGGTTGATTCAATTCAAAAAGTAAAAACCAATATTGAGCAATTCAAAAGCGCAGCAGATAAAGCTGAACGAGAGGGTGATTTTGGTTTAGTAGCTGAATTGCGTTACGGCAAAATTCAAAAAGAACAGGAACTGCTGGATGAATTGCAAAAAAAATTAATAGAAAATCAAGAAAATGCACTGATAAAAGAAGAGGTGGATTCAGAGGATATTGCTGAGGTTGTTGCCAAATGGACGGGTATTCCTGTTTCCAAAATGCTTCAAAGTGATCGATTAAAATTATTGAAATTAGAAGAAGAGCTTCACAAAAGGGTAATTGGGCAGAACGAAGCCATTGGAGTTGTTGCTGATGCTGTTCGAAGAAGTCGAGCAGATCTGCAGGATAGTCAAAAACCTATTGGAACTTTTCTGTTTTTGGGGACTACGGGTGTCGGTAAAACAGAGCTAGCAAAAACACTTGCAGAATTTTTATTTAATGATGAAGGAGCAATGACCCGGATCGATATGAGTGAATATCAAGAAAAACATGCAGTCAGTCGTTTGGTTGGAGCTCCTCCTGGATATGTAGGTTATGAAGAGGGTGGGCAACTTACTGAGGCCGTTAGGAGGAAACCATATTCTGTTGTTCTTTTAGATGAAATTGAAAAAGCACATCCAGACACGTTCAACATCTTGTTGCAAGTACTCGATGAAGGAAGATTGACCGATAACAAAGGGAGGGTTGCAGATTTTAGGAATACCATAATCATCATGACCTCCAATATGGGAGCTCACATCATTCAGGAGAATCTTGGAAGGATCGAAACCAAAAGCCAGTCAACGGTTTTAGAAAACACGAAAAGGGAGGTTCTCAACTTATTGAAGCAAACGATAAGACCTGAGTTTTTGAACAGAATTGACGAGATCGTCATGTTTACTCCATTGAGCCAAGAAGAAGTTCGACAAATAGTCAACCATCAACTAAAAAAACTGATTGACCTTTTGGAGAAAAAGAATATTCGTTTAGAATTTAATGATAATGTAATTGATCATTTGGCAACGCTTGGTTATGAACCTCAATTTGGAGCACGACCCATAAAAAGATTAATTCAACGCAAAATACTTAATGAGCTTTCTAAGAAAATTCTTTCGGGAGAACTTGTGGCTAATGATTCAATTAGCATCGATTTTGAGAATAATGAATTGAGTTTTAAAAATTAATAATTTTTAATCCCGATAATTTAGAGCAGGATCTCGTTCTCCCAAAAGGGGTATGTATTTAAAATCTTTCCCACGTTTTTGGAGAAATTCAGCATGTGCTTTTTCTATTATTTTTGGATTATCGATCAATTTAAAAGCCGTTAGAGCCAAGGTTTTAGCGGCAACGATCATACCTTTATTTCCGATGGAAGTCCCACCGCTAGCAACTGCTTGCCAGCTGTGAGCAGGGGTTCCGGGAACCCAAGTAGCAGCACCCATTCCTGCCGTAGGCACCATAAAACTTACATCTCCAACATCGGTTGATCCCATAGGTAATGCATTGGGATCATAGGGTTCCACGCCATTTACATATTTCATGTCTAGTGGTTTCCCCAGAGTTTTTGATATTTTTTCGGCAAATTCTTTTTCTTCATTATTGTAGCTAAAACCATTAATTTCTGTAAGACTGTTGTACATCAATTTTTGTAAAACGTCGTTGGGTAATAGTTCATGTGTTCCTCCGATCATTTCGAAATCCATGGTTGTTCCGGTACCTAGAGCTGCACCTTTTGCTGAATTTACAATCCGATCGAATATTTCAATAACTACATCTCTTTTTTCGTGACGTGCATAGTAATAAACTTCGGCAAAATCTGGAACTACATTTGGAGCTTCTCCTCCACGAGTAATTACATAGTGTATTCGTGCACTTGAAGGAATGTGTTCACGCATCATGTTAACCATAAAATTCATAGACTCAACAGCATCAAGAGCTGATCTTCCTTGTTCAGGAGCTGCCGCTGCATGAGCAGACACTCCATAAAACCGAAACTTAGCCGATTTATTTGCCAGCGCTGCTCCTGGATTTGCAGCATTTTTATTGTTGGGATGCCAGTGTAGAGCTACATTTGCGTTGTCAAAAAGACCAGCACGTGTCATGTACACTTTTCCTGAACCTCCCTCTTCTGCTGGGCATCCAAAGAATTTTACGGTCCCCGGTTTTCCGGTTTCTTCTAGATAATTTTTAATGGCAATTGCTGCTGCTGCTGATGCTGTTCCAAATAAATGATGGCCACATCCGTGACCTGCTCTTGTGTTGTTTGATATTTTGTAAGGGACATTTTTTGAGATAAACCGGGTAAGGCATCATACTCCCCTAAAATTGCTATCACAGGACCATTGGTTCCAAAAGTTGCAGAGAAAGCAGTTGGGATTCCAGCAACTCCTTTTTCAACCCTAAAGCCCGCATCTGACAAAGTTTTTTGGAGAAGTGCGCTACTTTGCTTTTCCTGATAACCCATTTCGGCATAGTTCCATATGGTTTGAGCTATTTCAGAATATTTGGACGACTTAGAATCGATGTCTTCCATAAAAGTTTTGTAGTTGGTTTGAGCATGAAGACTTAGCGTCAAAAAAATAAATAGGATAAGTTGAATATTTTTCATAGAATGAAATTTGAATCTGATTTGTGCTCTCAATATAAAAAAAATACGATCAATTACATTCCCGTTCATTTTTCATTATATTGGATCAAAAACAGATTAAAATGGATATCAAAACCTGGTTTGCAAAAGGGATTGTTCTTTATTCTGAAAAGACCTCTATCTTTTTTGTTCGGGAAGGAAAAGGAGTTCCACTTCTTTGTATTCATGGGTTTCCAACCTCTTCTTGGGATTTTGCTTCGGTTTTCGCAGAATTAACCAGTAAATTTGATTGTATTGTTCCCGATCTACCGGGTTTAGGAATTTCTAAAGATGATTTAAGTTCCGATATCATTATGAAGCAAGCTGATGCAATTGAATTATTGATGAATGATCTAAAAGTTAATCAAGCACATATTTTTGCTCATGATATAGGAGACACTGTAGCTCAAGAATTATTGGCACGGATGGATGACAAAAACACCAAGATTAAATGGTTGTCTGCAGTTTTTATGAATGGAGGCATGTTTCCAGAGGTAAATACTCCTCGACCCATACAGAAGCTTTTGGCTTCTTTTTTAGGGCCATTTCTTGGACGTTTTCTTTCGAAACGAACTTTTGACAAAACCATGCGGGATATTTTCAGTAAGAAAAACCCTCCCACTCCAGAATTTTTAGAATCTTCATGGGCACTACTTGAAGAAAATGATGGACGGAAAATGATTCCACTACTATTAAAATATTTGAAAGAACGATGGACACATTTGGATCGATGGCGAGAACCTATGAAGAATCCTAAAATCCCAATGGCAATGATCAATGGAATTGAAGATCCAATTTCAGGAAAACCTACAGCCAATTTTTTCCAGAAGCTACAGCCTCAATCCTTGACCGTTTTCCTAGAAAATACAGGACATTACCCCCACATCGAAACTCCAAAAGAAGTACTAAAAGCATTTTTTAAATTTCATAATTCACTCTAAACCTTAACTTATGACGAACCGAATAATTTTTTTAATTACCTTATTTTTAATTACATCTTGTAATTCAACACAAAAAAACCAACTCCCTGTGCAGCAAAAAAAACTCCAACACATTGTATTGATAAAATACAAGCAAACCACAACTCCCCAAGAATTGAAAGCCATTAAGAAAGGAGCCTACACGCTTAAAGAAATCGCAGGAGTAAAAAATCTTAACTATTCAGAAAACGTTTCCCCAGAGCGGCTTAACAAGGGTTATACCCACAGCTTGACCATGTATTTTGAAAATGAAAAGGACCGAGATGAAGTTTATTTACCGCATCCAATACATCAGGAATTTGTAAAGTTTTTTGTACCCTTCACAACCGATGTATTGGTCTATGATTATTGGGAATAATATTCCTTTTATGAAAAAAAGTAGAGGAACATCTCTTTATCTACAATGATGATCTGCTGCCCGAGTTGCCACCTGAATATTAGGTTTCATATTGACTTGATATCCCAAAGAATTGGCCCATCCTCGGGATGCATTTACCAACCGATTTGATTTAAAGCTTTCATCTTCATTGTAATCCATATCGATTTGAACTTCAATGCCTAAGGCATTTTTCATTTTTTCGGCAATATTAATACTCATTTCGGTTTCCTTCCACAAACGGGTCCAAAGGTCTTTGATTTTTGGGACACCAATTTTATGAACGATGTAGTGAACTCCACGATTTCCTAATCGATAAGCAATCACTGTCGCATATTGTGTTTTTTTGGCTACACATTGTGAATCTGTTCCTACATGGATGGTAATCATAGGGTGTTTGGAAACCATATTTTGGGTGTATGCAATCGGGTCGATTGAAGTCCCATGGATGTTCTTGAAATTCATACGAATGAAATTAAAACCCCCTGATCATGATAACCAGAGGGTTTTATGGGTTATTTGATTCCTTGGCCTTGAATGTAAGGTGCACCTTGGTCTTTCAATTCTTGTTCTAAAGGAATAATTTTATTTGTGTTAAGATCCAGAATTTTTTGTTCTAGGTTTTGCATCATCTTTTTTGCTAAGGCCATACTTTTTTGATGTAAAGCTGTTGGTCCGTATGTAGAAAACAGCCCTCGATAAGCTACTCTTAGATGGGTTCCAATAGTAGGGGAGTTACGCTCTCCAATTTCACTTTTAGAGGCATTACCTTCAATTAGTGTTTTAAGCTTTTCAATCTCATTTTGTATGTTTTGAATTTTTTGATTCATTTCTCCAGGGACAATACTTGAATTTCTAAGTGCAGTTTTAAGGGCTGATAGTTTTTGTTCGTTACGTTCAAAAACATCTTCCAAAACATCAATTTTTTTAATCAATGCATTCATATTGGTTCGGTAAGTATCATAGTCTTTGTATGAAGCACCTTTGAGAACTCCATTGCGAATAGGTTTTACATTAAAATCAACAGGATCATCCAATTGGGTAACGATTCCGTTTTCTTCTAAATAGAGTGTTGCTGTGTATTTTTGAGGAATTGCTAGGGCTCCAGAATTGTAGCCAGAGTTTTTTATTTTTCCATCCTCAGGGATAGAAAAGGGGTTAAAATGTTTTAAATCCCATGCAATTCGATGGCTTCCTTTTTTGGCTTTTTCACTAATTTTTCGAATGATATTGCCTTCGGGGTCTTGAATAGTCAACAATACCGATGCCACTTTTTCTTTTTCCTCTTTATCCAAAGCTTCCCATCCGGGAAAAGGAATATTGGATTTTTTTTCATTTAATTTCTTTTCTTTCTTTTTACGACTTTCTTTTTGAGTTGTAAAATCATCAGAAAGATGATAAGTGAATACGGCTCCAAAAGTTGGGTTTTTGGAAAAAAAGTAATCTGCACCTGTGTTTCCTACATTACTTCTTGGCACATACCATTTTGCAGTTCTGGGAGCAAATAATTTTCCTTTACGTTTTAAGTTTTCGGAATTCATTTCTCGCAATGCGCTGTAATCATCTAGTACATAGAAACCTCTACCAAATGAAGCAGCAACTAGGTCATTTTCTCTTTTTTGAATTACTAGATCTCTAAAGGGCAGGGTTGGAGTTCCAGGAAGCTTCTGCCACTCTACACCTGCATTTAAGCTTACATAAACTCCAAATTCGGTTGCTGCAAAAAACAAGTTCTTGTTTACATGGTCTTGAACAATCCGCCATACTAAAGTACGTTTTGGGAGGTTGTTGCTTATTGATGACCACGTTTTTCCTAGATCGGTACTTTTGTAGATGTAGGGGTTGAAGTCACCTTCTTTGTGATTGTCCAAAACAACATACAGGGTATTGGGGTCATACAAATCTGCCTTGATATCGTTTACAAACGAACGACTTGGAAGCCCAAGTTTAGTTACTGGAACTTGTGTCCATTGTGCTCCACCGTTTTGTGTAATTTGAATATAACCATCATCTGTTCCAGCAAAAAGAACTCCCTCCTTTACAGGTGATTCAGACAAAGAAGTTATGGTATTGTAATTGGACATGGCTCCAACATCCCATGGATTATCCCAACTTTGTTGGCGTCCCATAATAGGGAGTTTTATTCGTTCTTCATTTCGAGTTAAGTCTCCCGAAATGGGTTCCCAATCATCCCCACGACTTTCTGATTTCCATACTCGGTAGGAAGCGAAGTAGAGTCTACTGGGGTTGTGCGGACTGACCAAGATGGGAGCATCCCAGTTGAAGCGCTCATAAGGTTCTCCTTCCCTAGCTTGGGGTTGAACTAGAACGGGCTCTCCTGAGGTTAAATCTATTCGATGTAAACCTCCTTGTTGCGTTTCAGCATAAATAATATCGTTATGTACAGGATCTGTAGCCGACTGATGTCCGTCTGCATATAAGGTTTTGTACCAGTGTTTGTTTGCAATTCCTTCTCGTTCGTCTGTTGCTGAAGGTCCTCCTACAGATCCATTGTCTTGGGTTCCACCAAAAATACTGTAAAAGGGTTCTTCATTGTTTACAGCAACTTTGTAAAACTGTGTAAGCGGAAGATTTTTTATGTATCTCCAATTATTTGCTAAATCAAAACTTTCATAAATCCCTGCATCAGTACCTATCATGAGGTAGTTGGGGTCATCTTTTTTGAAGATCAAAGCATGGTTGTCTGAGTGTTTTTTCTCTTCTTTTAATTGTACAAAGTTTTTCCCACCATCTTCTGAAGTCAAAACTCTAACATTCATAAGGTATAAACGATCAAACTTGTGTGGGCTTGCATAAAGTTCTTGATAGTAATGCGGACCAGTTCCTCCAGAAACTGTGTCTGACATTTTGGACCACGAATTCCCGTTGTCTTCTGATCGATAAACTCCACCTTTGGTTCTATCCAATTCAATTGCTGCATAGAGTACATTTGATTTTTGAGGAGAAATTGCTAAACCAATTTTTCCCATATTGGATTTTGGTAATCCATTACTGAGTTTTTCCCAGCTTTCTCCACCATCTGTTGAGCGATGAATTCCAGATCCAGGACCTCCTCCCATGTAGGCAGCTACAGTTCTATGGCGATCCCAAGTAGCAGCGTACAAAACTCGAGGATTGTTTGGATCAATAATTAAATCGGTAGCTCCTGTCCATTCGGAGTTTCCTAATACACGTTTCCATGTTTTCCCTCCATTATTTGTTTTGTAAACACCTCGTTCTCCGCCTTTTTTCCAAAGAGGCCCTTGACTTGCTACCCAAACTACATCTGAGTTGTCAGGATGAACGATAATTTTTGAAATATGTTCAGATTTTTTTAATCCCATGTTTTTCCATGAACCACCATTGTTGGTACTTAGATAAACACCATCTCCATAGCCTACGTGACGGCCTCCAACATTTTCTCCACTTCCTACCCATACACGGGCGGCATTGTTGGGATCAATGGTAATACAACCTGTCGAATAAGATACTTCATTATCAAAGATGGGAGCCCAGGTGGTTCCCGAATTTTCAGTTTTCCAGACTCCTCCTGATCCTACAGCTACATACCAGATGTTGTCGTTATCAGGATGAATGGCAATATCTGCGATTCTTCCAGATAAAAAAGCAGGGCCTATGTTTCTGAATTTAAAAGCATCTAAAGAAATTGGATCTGATTTTTTTTTTGAGATGATTTTTTGCGTTGGGCTTCAACATTAAATCCATTCAATAAAAATGCGAAAATAAATAATGGGATTATGTATTTCTTCATGAGAGCGTGTTATTAAATTGTTTCAATAAATGTACAAAAAAACAAATTCTTTGACCAATTCGTTTTTTTCAATAGATCAATATATTTTAGCTGGTAAATATCAACTTTTTAACCTTTTTTGAAAGCCAGAGAAGCGTAATCATGTTGGGGATTGCCATCAGTGCAAATGACAGATCAATGATTCCGACAACAAGATCAACTGTAGCCATCGCAAAAAACACAATGCTAATAATGTAGATGTAATTGTACCAATTTCCCCAAGATTTTTGGGTTAAATAGCGCAAGCATTTTACCCCATAATAGGAATAGGTAAATAAACTTGAAATTCCAAAAACGAAAACCATCAACAGCAACAGTTCGTCACCAATTCCATAAAAAAGTCTTTTGAAGGCTTCAAGGGTAAGTTCAATTCCATTCAATTGTCCAAGTTCTGTTGCTCCACTGATAATGATTATTAATCCTGTAATTGAACAAACTAAAATGGTGTCCAATAAGGGGCCTAAAGAGGCGACTAACCCTTCGTCAATTGGATTTTTGGTATTGGACTGACCGTGATACATGGGGGCATTACCTACGCCACTTTCATTAGAAAAAACTGCTCTTCGCACTCCAAGAATTACCAGCGCCCAAAAACTGCCATTTGCTGCTGCTTGGACAGAAAAAGCTTGATTGAATATTTTTTGAAAAGCTGGAATTATTGAATCTGCATTTAGGACAAGCATAGTAATCCCCATACTGAAATACAAGCCTACCATTAACGGAACAAGGGTGGATGTTACTGCTACTATTTTTTTTAACCCTCCAAGAATTACAATTGCGCTGAGAATTGCTAATACAATCCCAATGATGAGCTTCCAGTTTAATACTCCTAAATTTAAATATTGATCGGGTTCAATTACGGTTACTAAGGTTTGGGTCAATTGGTTTGCTGTAAAAGCAGGTAGTACCCCAAATAAACCTGCTATGGAAAACCAAATGGCAAAAGTTTTACCATAACGAGGAACAGCGATTTTCATGTAATACATTGGTCCTCCCAAGGGACTACCGTCTTCTTCTTTTTCTCTAAAAAGAACCGCAAGTGTACAAGAATAAAATTTGATGATTGCACCCAAAATTGCAGTAGCCCACATCCAAACTAGAACTCCGGGACCACCCATGTAAATTGCAATTGCTACTCCTGAAATATTTCCTAGTCCAACGGTTGAAGCTAAAACAGCGGATAGGGCTTGAAATCTTGAAATTCCCTCACCTCCGTCTTTACTAAAAAGTAGTTTTGGAGCACTCTTGATAAAAAATAAAGGTTTTGCTTTGGATTGAATAAGTAAAAAAAGACCCCCGCCAATAATGAGAAGGAACATAATCAACTCGATGGAACTGATTAATTCTTGAAGAAGCGTGGATATTAATTCCATGTTGAATAAAGATAAAAAAAAGCCAGGACTACAATCTTGGCTTTAAAAAAGTATTGGTTTTTACCAGATGAGTACGCGTTCTTCTGGTTTCAAATACATCGAATCTCCTTCTTTTACATTGAATGTGGCGTAAAAAGCATCCATGTTTTTTAGTGGTTGCATTGCTCTTTGAATCCCGGGAGAGTGCGGATCTGTTCGTACTTGATTTTTTAGTGCTTGTTCTCTTGTTTTGGTTCTCCAAACAGTTCCCCAAGATAAGAAAAAGCGTTCCTCCGGAGAAAACCCATCAATTGGATCGGGTTTTCCATGTTTTTTAAAGTGTAATTTTAAAGCATCAAAAGAAGCATTAATACCACCTAAATCACCTATGTTTTCACCCAGTGTAAATTTTCCATTGATAAAAACACCGGGGAGTACCTCTAAAGTGCTGTATTGATCTGCTAATTTTTCTCCAAGGTTGTTGAATTCCGTCAAATCTTCATCTGACCACCAATTCACTAGGTTACCTTCTGCATCGTAATCGGCTCCACTATCGTCAAATCCATGAGAGATTTCATGTCCAATAATTCCGCCAATAGCTCCGTAATTAATAGCAGCATCTGCTTTAAAATCAAAGAAAGGGGTTGTAAAATTGCTGCTGGAAAAACGATCTCATTGTAAGTTGGGTTGTAGTATGCATTTACTGTTTGAGGAGGCATAAACCATTTGGTTTTATCTACTGGTTTTTTCAGATCTTCAAGATCTTTCATAAAATAGAAGCGAGAGATATTGAGTACTGCTCCTAAATAAGTTGCACCCCCCTCAGAATCTTTCAAGGATAATTTTTGATAGTCTTCCCATTGATCTGGATATCCAACTTTAACAGTTGTTTTTTTGAGTTTTTCGATGGCTTTGCTTTTTGTTGAGGCATCCATCCATTCCAAGTTATTGATTCGAGCTTCGTAAGCTTCAATTAAATTGCTTACCAATTCTTTCATTTTTCTTTGGCTTGAGGAGGGAATTTTTCTGCAACATAGAGTTTCCCCAAAGGTTGACCTAAACTTCCGTTTACTATTCTCAAAGCTATTTTTTCTAAGGGTTCTTGAGTTTTAGCACCTCGTAGGGTTTTGTAATAAAAGTCCCAATTGGCTTTATCCATTTCAGTTGTAAGTCTACTAGCAAATCGATCTACTAATGACCACTTCAAATATGTTTTCCAATCTTGAACACTGTTATTTTTTAATAGTTTATCCAATGATTTGAAATACCCTAGGTCGGTAATTATTACATCTTGATCTAAACCTTCTGCTCCAATTCCATTGAAATAGGAATCCCAGTTGATCGTTGAAATTAAAAGTTGCAAACTTTCTATTGACTTAGGGTTGTAACGTTTTGCTGGATCGCGACTTTCGACTTTATCCATTCGGGCAGCCGCCATTTGTGTTTCCATAGCGACTACGGTTGCTGCCAATTCAGTTGTTTTTTCTAGACCTAAAAAGTCAAACATACGAGCTACGTGTGCCTCATATTGCTCCATTATTTTTTAGAGTCATCATCGTCCTTTAGGTAATAATCTCTTTCGATCCCCAAAGGACCTGGATACATATGTGGTACGTTTGTGTTACTGTCTTTAGCATCCGAAGAAACATAAAATCCTAAAATACCTCCACCTCCTAAAGGTTCAGTATCGATCAAATAGTTTTGGATACCTTCTAAAGAACTAATCTCATCGATTTTTTTAGATGGGGCTTCAGGGGATCAATTCCTTCCTTATTTCTTTTTACAGTGTCGTTTATCAACTTAAAAAACATTACCGCTTTTGCTTCGTCGGAACTTTCATCAAGTTTAGTTTTTGAAGCCTTTTTTAATAAAGCAAGAACATCTTCATCTGTTTTTTTTCGCACTTCGTAGGCACTACCCCAACGAATTTTATCGTCAGGAATCTTTGTGGTTTCCATCCATTTTCCGTTGACGTAGTTATAAAAATTATCTTGAGGACGAACGGTGGGATCCAATAACGAAATGTCAATTCCAGAGGATTTTTCTGGAGTATTTTCACACCCAACTACCAATAGTGTAGTTAAGGTAAGAACAAAAATGGAAATTTTAATTTTCATGATTAGAATTTTAAATCTTGTAAATGTACTTCTTTTTTGAAGCATAATAGTTGCGATAAACAACTATTGTTTTGCTACGATTAGGGTTGCTTTTGTTCCCGTAGCAAGGTTCCATTGGTTAGCCATAAGCAGCATACCCTCATTATCATATACTCTGATTTCTGCTGTATTGGGTCCAGATTCACCTTGATTGAGCGCTACAAAATCAATTTTGTTGAAGCCCGAGATTAAATCAACTCTTAGCCGTTTGAATCTTTCTTGAAGCAATACGTTAGCTTCAATTACCCGATCATTGAATAAAATTTTTACTCGATCTCCGTCTGCTGCTTCATGATCTCTAAAGATTACCTGAACATAAGGGGCATTGCTTTTAAAATCTCCCAAATATTGATCGACTTTAAAATCATTCGGATTTTTTCTTTTTCAGGGATCGCAACTTATTGAGATAGTATTTACCTGGATCTACAAAAGTTTCTTGTTCATCCATTTGAATTTTTGGGCGATCAAAATATTCATTTTTATTGTTGGGGTCTGGAGTGTTTTTTTAAAAAATCTTTTTTTTAAATAATCAGGAGATCGCTAGGGTCTTCCTTAGGCAAAAGAAGATACTCTTTGTTTCCTTCGGTTTCAAATTCTTGAGGTTTAAATTCAAAAGTTTGAGCCGATAAAGAAAATACACTAAAAAAAGTGGGATTAAAAAGCCAAAAAAATTTGCAATTGGGTTTCATCCATCAAACCTAAGGAATATCTTCTTTTTTTAAAAAGGTTTAACAGGGATTTAATTCTCATTTGAATAATATTCATTGAGAAATTTATATAATTCTTTTTCGGTTTTCAAAATTAGATCAATTCTATTAATATTTTTATAAAGTTGATTTATTAATCGAACAAATGCTGATGGCATATAAACTGCGTACGTTTTTAAAAATGAAATGTTCTTGATTTGGGCTAAATAAAACGGATTCAGTGGATTTGCAAATTTAACTTTTGATGTATCGACCAGATAGGTCCAGGTGCGTGTTGTGTTAAAAGACTGGACAAAACTCAAATCTTTTTTTACTAATCCCAAACTTATGTAGCCCGAAGCTTTAGCATAAAGTAAATCCCTTTTTGTATTGGTGTACAATGAAACGCTTCCTAAAGGAGCATTGATCTCTTTAATTTTAAAAAGATTTGGGCTGGATTTTTTCATTAGAGTTTAATTTACAATACCTAAAGGTGCGGTTTTTTTCCATCTTCCAAGGGTAAAATCAGGAAACTGTTGAGGTGCTCCTTGTTGAGCTATGGAGGCTGCTGATAGGGGTGTTACGGCACTCCAAAAACAACCCTCGTAAACATTTTGATCTAGGGGTAACCCTTGCTGTAAGCATTCTACAATTCGGGTTACCATGATGCCATCCATACCTCCGTGACCGCTATTCTGAGTCTTTTGATTAAGTCGTTTAAAAGAGGGTGATCATATTTTTCATAGATAAGTTCCAATGCTTCTCCTTGAATCCATGAATGATGGTTTTCCGTAACTCCCTCAAAGCCACCTTCTAATGCTACTCGGGTTGGAAAACCTGCGAGAACTCCCTTGGTGCCTTGAATAAGGTTGTGGCGTGTATAGGGTCTTGGACTGGTTTCATCCCACTGAATCATTATGGTTCTTCCCATATGGGTTTTGATGATGGAGGTGTTTAGGTCTCCATTTTGGTAATCTAGCTGATTCCATTTATGATTGGGGGCATAGTTTTTTTGGCGTATAGTTTTCTACCCATTGCAGGAGTAGAATAGGAAACGATACTTTTGAAATTATCATCAGTACGAGCAATATTCATGTATTGAGCAACAGGTCCAAGCCCGTGGGTAGGGTAGAGATTTCCTCTTCCCTTGGCATAATGATGGGTTCTCCAAGAACCTGTACCGCGTTCTTGTTCTTCCATCTGAAAACGAAGTTCATGAATGTAAGCTGCCTCTGCGTGTAATAGTTCGCCAATAACTCCTTGACGACACATGTTGAGGTACATCAATTCGGTTCTTCCGTAATTGACATTTTCCATCATCATGCAGTGTTTTTGGGTTTCTTCTGAGGTGCGAACAATTTCCCACATCGCCTCTAAAGTAGTTGCAATGGGTACTTCTACAAAAGAGTGTGCACCGCTTTTCATCGTTTCAATAGCCATGGGTGCATGATTTTCCCAATTTGTTGCGATAAAAACCACATCGGGTTTTACTTCTTTTAGCATGGTTTTCCACAAGTTTTTATCTCCAAAATAAGTCGCAATATTTTGATGGCGATTGCTTTTTCCAATATCTGACGCAATTTTCTTCCAACGGATTACATTATCTTCATAGAGATCACTAATGGCAACTACTTCAGTGTTTTCTAGGGATGCTAAAACTTTAAGGTGGTCTCCTCCTCTGGCTCCAACACCAATAAAAGCAGCCCGTAAATTTTCAATTTTGGGTGCTGCAAAACCACCCATGTAAATTCTATTTGAAGCTGTTTTTGGACTCATGCAATTTTCCAATAATGAACCCGAAGCTATTCCAACAGCGGAAAGGGATGAGGTTTTTATGAAGGATCTTCGGTTAATTTTTTCACGGGACTTCTTTTTACCATCAGAAAGGTATGTATTTTTTATATGGTGATAGCCTCTAGTCAAAGTCAGCTGTTTTAGTAAAATGATTTTTTTATCTTGTTACATAAAATCAGAAGTCTTTTGTCTAATTCCATTTTATCTCAAGCTCCAGCGCGAATTTGTCTTTTTGGGGATCATCAAGATTATTTACAACTTCCTGTAATAGCTTGTGCAATTGATCGTAAGATTCAGATTGAGGCAACTGTCAATGATAGGGATTGTTTTTTGATTCATAAAACCAACATGAATGAGTCGGGAATTCTTTCTTTCTCAATAGATGAAATCAAAATTAAAAAGACAGATTATCTAGAAACAGCATTGTGTGTTCTTAGTCGTTATGGATGTATTCCCAACAGAGGATATGACGTGGTAATCAACGGAGATATTCCCATAAATGCGGGTTTGTCGAGTTCTTCAGCCTTGACAATTGCTTGGATTCAGTTCTTGATTGAAGCTTATGGGATCGACAAAGAGGTAACCCCCAATTTGATAGCACAACTGGCTTATGAAACTGAGGTATTGGAGCACAATACCTCTGGAGGTAAAATGGATCAATATACTATTGCTTTGGGTAATATGATTTATTTAAACACATTTTGCAATACTTACACAACCTTTTTGAATCCAATTGGTCAAATGGTAATAGGAGTCTCGGGAATAGCAAAAGATACATTAGGTTCTTTGAGTTTTTTAAAAGAGAATGCTCTCAAAGCAATTGATCAAGTCAAACAAAAGCTGGTTTCATTTGAAATTTTAACTGCATCAATTTCTGATTTGGAATATTATCTAACCTATGTCACTCCAGATTTAGCCCCTTTTTTTACAGCAGCAATAACCAATCACCACCTTACAAAACAGGCAAAATTGGAATTAGAAAAAGCAAAGCCCAATCTTGTTGCTTTAGGTAAGTTGATGAACCTCCATCATCAGCAACTTAGAAACAACCTAAAAATCACTACTCCAAAAATAGATAACATGATCAGTGCAGTACTTGATGCTGGAGCATATGGAGCTAAAATTGTGGGCTCTGGTGGAGGAGGATGTATCGTGGCTTTGACAGATAATAATAACACAAATACTCTCATTGAGTCTCTTAAAAATGCGGGTGCAGTTGATGCTTTTGTGGTTGCTCAATCTAGTGGAAGTGAAACCAAAAAAAGATTTTCAGATGAATACTTCTTTATTAATTATGGCTGCTGGTATGTCTACTCGTATGAAAGCTTCTTCATCGGATCAAATTGAACCCAAAAAAATAAGTCAAGCAAACACTAGGTCAAAAGGGCTTATCGAAATCGGAAAGGATTCAAAACCCTTGCTTTATTATTTGATGTTCAATGCACAGCAAGCAGGTTACAAAACAATTTATCTTATTACGGGAAAAGATTCTTCTCCTTTTCGATTGATTGTAAAAGATTTTTCTAAGCTGGATCATCTTCAGATAAAATATGTCACTCCCCATATTCCTTCAACAAGAATAAAACCATGGGGCACGGCAGATGCTGTTTACCAAGCCTTAGAACAGTTTCCCAAACTAAAGAAGGAGTATTTTTCTGTTTGCAACAGTGATAATTTTTATTCTATTAATGCATTTCAAAAGATAAAAGAAATTGAAGTAGGAGGGGCTATGATTGCATATGATCTGAATTTTTTAAGATTTAATAAAAAGAAAATAGCGGGCTTCGCACTCCTTGTTTTTGATTCAAATTTTAGACTCCAGGAAATTATTGAAAAACCAAACCCTGATGATTTTAACAAGTATTCAGATTCAGAAGGGAGATTGTATGTGAGTATGAATCTTTTTAGTTTTTATGGAGCTCAATTCTATTCTTTTTGAAAAATTGTCCAGTAAACCCAATTCGTAATGAAAAAGAACTTCCATCAGCAATTTTAAATATGGTTCATGCCAATCCTGGATCTGTTGTTGGAATACCTCTTCAAGAACACGTCCCTGATTTGACGGTTAAAGAAGACATACAACATTTTGAAAACCATTTGAATGATCAGGATTTTTTTTAAACTAAATAACTATTTTTTTCATACATTGATGCTTTAATTTATTACTATGACACTTTCAACCTTAGACTGGGGAATCATTATTTTATTTTTTGCACTAACGCTTGTTATTGGGCTTGTAGTTTCTAGAAAAGCGGGTACAAGTAGCGCTGAATTTTTCTTATCGGGAAGGAATATGCCTTGGTGGCTTCTAGGAATTTCGATGGTGGCAACAACATTCTCTGCGGATACTCCAAATTTAGTCACCGATATTGTAAGGAAAAATGGAGTTTCTGGTAACTGGGTTTGGTGGGCTTTTCTACTTACAGGAATGTTAACCGTTTTTGTGTATGCAAAGTTATGGCGCAAATCTGGGGTTGTTACCGATTTAGAATTTTATGAATTGCGATACAGCGGTAAAGGGGCTGCATTTTTAAGAGGGTTCAGAGCTTTGTATTTGGGAGTCTTCTTTAATATTATGATCATGGCTTCGGTTTGTTTAGCAGCGATAAAAATAGGGAGTGTTCTTCTAGGATTTACTGCTGTAGAGACCCTGGTAATTGCCTCTACAATAACTGTATTGTACAGTTCTTTAGGTGGATTAAAAGGAGTTGTAATCACCGATTTTTTTCAATTTGTTTTAGCCATGGGAGCTACCTTTTGGGCTACGTATTACATAATAGACCTACCTCAAATAGGAAGTTTGGAAAACCTTTTGACACATCCTAATGTGATTCCAAAATTAGATTTTATTCCCGACTTCGATCAGCGAGAAGTCTTCATAACGTTATTCATTCTTCCCATAGCTATTCAATGGTGGAGTGTTTGGTATCCTGGTGCAGAACCGGGAGGTGGGGGTTACATCGCTCAGAGAATGTTGTCCGCTAGGGACGAAAAAAAAAATGCAGTTTGGGCAACTTTACTATTCAATTTTGCTCATTATGCTTTGCGTCCATGGCCATGGATTATTATCGCTCTTGCTAGTTTGATTGTTTTTCCTAATATTGAAGCGATTCAACTTGCTTTCCCCAACATTGATCCAAGTATTGTAAAAGATGATTTGGCCTATCCAGCTATGATGACTTTTTTGCCTGCGGGTCTAATTGGCCTTATTGTAGCTTCACTAATTGCTGCTTTTATGTCAACAATTTCTTCTCATTTAAATTGGGGATCATCTTATGTGGTTTATGATTTTTACAAACGTTTTGTAAAACCAGAGGCTTCAGAAAAAGAATTGGTAAGTGTTGGTCGATGGAGTACCTTGATATTAATGATCGCTTCAGCACTTTTTGCTTTGCTTCTAAGTAATGCCTTAGAGGCTTTTCAAATCTTGTTACAAATTGGAGCAGGAACTGGTTTGTTGTTTATTATGCGTTGGTTTTGGTATCGTATCAATGCTTATAGTGAAATAACAGCAATGACTATATCTTTTATACTGGCGCTTTATTTTAAACTCATACACGTTAAACTAGGTTTTGATCCAATTGCCAACGAGATACAGTTGGTTTTAGGGGTTGCATTAACCACCATAGCATGGGTTGCTGTAACCTTGATAACTTCTCCTTCAGACAAAACAACTTTAAACAATTTTTATAAAATTACACAACCCGGAGGTCGTGGTTGGAGTAAAGTTGTTTCTGATGCTAAAGAGGACGGAATTGATTTGATTACGGATAAGAAAGCTTGGAATGTGCCTACAGGTATTCTATGTATGTTGGTCGGATCGGTTGGAATTTACGGCGCTTTGTTTAGCACAGGCTATTTTATATATGGTGAAATCAAAGAAGGCTTTCTTTTACTTTTGGTTACCGTATTTGCTTTTTTGGTGCTTCGCAACTTGATGAAAAAGTTGTTGTCCTCCGACTAGTATAACTTACTGATAGACTCGAACGTAATCAATTATGAATTCTTGAGGGAAAATATTGTCATCAACTTCTGGTCCACCAAAATTACCTCCAATAGCTAAATTCAACAAAAGATAAAAGGGTTGATCAAAGGGCCATTCTTCTTTACTTTTATCTTTCGGAATAAAGGTGTAGACACTTTTTCCGTCAACAAAAAACTCAATTTGATCTTGGGTCCAATCTGCTGCATAGGTATGGAATCCTTCTTCAATATTAGAGAACTTGGTTGTTTTAGTATTTATGGTATTTCCATGACTTGCTTGGGTGTGCAAGGAGGTGAAAATTTCTTCAGGATTTTTACCAACGTATTCCAAAACATCTATTTCACCGCAAAGCGGCCAACCCACCTCCGATATGGTGTTCCCCAACATCCAAAATGCTGGCCAGACCCCTTGTCCTGTAGGGAGCTTTGCACGTACTTCAAAACGACCATATTGGTATTCTAGTTTTCCTTTTGTAGTTATTCTTGTTGAGGTGTAAACTTGATCTTTCAAGCGTGCTTGAATCACGAGATTGCCATTTCTTATCAAATGATTACTGTCTGTGTAAATTTGGCGTTCATTGTTTCCCCAACCACATAGTTCGGGGCATCCATCTCCAGTTTTATAACTCCAAAAATTAAGATCTAATGTTGGTCGCTCAAATTCATCAGACCAGACTAGTTTTCGCTTACTTTTTGAGCATGAACAGTCGTGAAGAAAATTAATAACAGAAAAAAAGACGCTTTTTGGAGCATTAGTATTACTTAAGAATAAACTCAGCTTTTTTTGTTGTATTTGAGTCACCGCCAATAAAGACATTGAATTTTCCAGCTTCAGCTTCCCAAATATTTTTTGCACTGTAAAATTCAAGCATTTTTTTGCTAATGGTAAAACGGATCTTTTGGATTCACCTGCTTTGAGGTTTACCAATTCAAACCCTTTTAATTCTCTTACGGGTCGAACTGCACTTGCAAATGGATCTTGAAGATACAATTGAACAACTTCTTTTCCTTCAACTTTACCTGTATTGGTAAGTACAATTGATGCTTCAATTGAAGTTCCTTTACTAATTTCAGAGCTACTCAACTCAATATCTGAGTAGCTGAATTTAGTGTAACTAAGACCGTAGCCAAACGGGTAAAGTGGAGTGTTTTCCTCATCAATGTAATGGGACCAAAATACACTTCCTTGATCTTCACCATCAGCTCCTGGTCTACCAGTACTTTTGTGATTGTAGTACAAGGGCATTTGACCAACATTTCTGGGAAAACTCATAGGCAGCTTTCCACTGGGGTTGTATTCTCCATAAAGTACCTGTGCAATTGCATTACCACTTTGAGTCCCCAAGTGCCATGCCTCTACTATGCTCGGGAGGTTTTGCTCTGCCCAATTTAATACCAAAGGCCTTCCGTTCATCAATACCAAAACAATATTTTGATTTATGGCAAAAATTTCTTCTAATAATTCTTGTTGAAGTCCAGGAAGATCTAGATTTGCTCTACTTCTTGCCTCACCTGACTGAAACCCATATTCTCCTAGGACCATCACAACGACATCAGCTTCAGCAGCAGCTTTTTGCAGCTTCAAATCCAGTTCTATCCGTTTCATTTATGATTACCTCTTCGTGAAATCCAGAAGGAATCTTGTTCACAAGTCTTACTCCTTGCTCATGGATAATTTTATTGCCTTTAAAAGCTTGTAAGCCTTCCAAAACTGATACTGCAGAGTTGTTCTCTGCAGCGATTCTCCAATTACCCAGTGGGCTATTTTTATCTGCAGCAAGGGGTCCAATCAAAGCAATTTTTTGCCCATCTTTTTTAAGGGGTAGTGTTTGCTTTTCGTTTTTGAGTAAAACAATCGATTTTTTTGCCATATCCAATACTCCATCGAGTATTTCTTTGGATCCAGTAATTTCTTTTTCTCTCTTTTCGTCAAGGTATCTGTAGGGGTCATCAAATAATCCCAATTCAAACTTTACTCGAAGAATTCTTTTTACGGCGTCATCAATTTGATCTTGGGTTACTTTTCCTTCTGCAAGTAAATTTTCAATCTCATTGAAGTAGATATAAGATTCCATATCCATATCTGATCCTCCATTTAGAGCCAATTCACCTGCGTGTTTTCTGTCTCTGGCATATCCGTGATCCATCATTTCTCTGAGAGACCCCCAATCTGAAACTACAAAACCGTCAAAGTTCCAATCGCCTTTAAGCACCTTTCTTTGCAAGTAAGCATCTGCTGTAGCAGGAATACCATTGAGGTCATTAAATGAATTCATAAAGGTTCTGATGCCCGCACTAACAGCAGCTTTGAAAGGAGGAAGGATAACGTTATGAAGGGTGTTTAATCCAACGTCAACTGTGTTGTAATCTCTTCCTGCTTCTGCAAAACCATAACCAGCAAAGTGTTTAGCACATGCAGCTACTGTATGGGGGGAATCTAAATCGGTTCCCTGAAAACCTTGAACCCGAGCAACAGCAATCTGACTTCCCAAAAAGGGATCTTCTCCCGCTCCTTCCATGACTCTTCCCCAGCGAGCATCTCTTGTGATATCAACCATTGGAGCAAAGGTCCAGTTAATCCCAGCGGCAGAGGCTTCTTTGGCTCCCAAAGCAGCAGAGCGTTTGATTGCTTTCAAATCCCAACTAGCAGACTCTGCAAGAGGAATTGGACTTATTGTTTTATAACCATGGATCAGATCGAAACCTATGATCAAGGGAATTCCTAATCTTGATTTTTCAACGGCTATTTTTTGTACTTCACGTACTTCTTTTACTCCTCGAACATTAAGCATCGAACCGACATACCCTTGCGCTAAGTGATCGTATTTTGCCTTTGCATCACCTCCTTTGGGAACGGGACCAGTTACGTTCCAAAACCATTGTATTGATTCATTTGGCCGATCTTTTCCTTCAAGGTCATTTTCTTTATTAGACTTTCTACCTTAGATTCAATTGAGGTATTTGATTTTTGTTGTCCAGCTGAAATTTGACTAACTAGTATTAATATTGGGATAAATAATTTTTTAAGGATAGTATTTAAATTAGGATCGTATTTATTGATATACTAGGATATAATCCACTTCTAAGGCAGAAGAGGTGAAGTTAGGATCAATATTATTTCCGGTAAATGTTCCACCCATTGCAACATTTAGAATTATAAAAAAGTATTTGTTGAATGGTGTATTGGGGTCATAAGTTACATCATGATGCTTAACGTCATCTACAAAAAATTGAATTGAAGAATTGGTCCAAATCATCTTATAAATGTGAAATTCAGAAGATTCATTTTCGATGACTTGATCCCCTCTTCGGTAATAATTATCTCCATTATTATTTGCTCTATGAACTGTAGAAGAAACTAAACCGGGTTCACCATCACCGTGTTCCATAAGATCAATTTCACCACAAGTGGGCCAGCCTACAGTATCAATATTGGCTCCCAAAAACCAAAGAGCAGGCCAAGTGCCCTGTCCCTCTGGAAGTTTTGCTCTTATTTCTACTCTTCCATATCGAAACTCAAAAAGACGTTGAGTTGTCATTCGGGCTGAGGTATATTCTTTGGAAAGGTAATTTTCTTTTTTTGCAATGATTTTTAGAACACCATCTTCTACAATTGAATTGTCTCTTCTATCAGTGTAATATTGAACTTCTTCGTTCCACCAACTTCCATTGTTTGGGGGAATGGTTTCATGATTCCAATTTTTCACACAAGGAGCTCCGTCTTCATCAAATTCTTCTGCCCAAACTAGGGTGGTTCTATCTCCGGTGGGATTAGCATTTTCAATTCTTCCTCCTTGACATCCCTCAACGGGAACAATTACTTGAGGTTCATCTATTGGAATAGGTGCAGGATCATCTCCACCACTTGAACATGAAAAGCTATTATTTTCTTTCTCATCATATTTTTTTACTTAGCAAATGTAATGATAAAGTCAGATTTTTTTTAGCTAGTAAATTTTTTTTATGTGCGGTTTCGATTTTCTGAACAAATTTATTCAGTAATCATCTCTTTTATAACATCTCTGGCAGTCATTAATTTTATTTTGTGTACAGAATCGATAACATCGTTGTTTTTAATTTTTTTGTTGAGTACTTCAATTAGTTCTGCAAGGGTATTTTCTTTGTTCATTCTTTTATTTAAAATTTCATTGGTACTTCGATCAGTAGGATTTTCGAATTTTTTTCTGTTTTAATTTGTATGGATTCGGTTTCCCAGACTCCCAGCGCATCTCTTTTTTGAAGATTTTGAGAATCAACAAAAGCAACACCTTCAATTACAAAAATATAGACTCCATTTCTCTTATCTTTCAATTGATAAACATGCTCTTTGTCATCTGTAAATTCGCCCATATGCATCCATGCGTTTTGATGTATCCATACACCTTGATCATCTGCATTAGGCGATAGTATTTGATAAAATTCATCTTCTTTTTTTAAATTCTTAAGAGATATTTGATCGTATCTGGGTTTACCTCTTTTTTTCAGGAAAAACCCATATTTGCAGCAAGTTGATCGGGCGATCCGAATTCTTGTTGTATTCACTGTGTTGAATACCTGTTCCAGCACTCAAAACCTGAATATCACCCTCTTTAATTACTTCTGAATAACCCATACTGTCTTTGTGTTCAAGATCTCCTTTCAACGGGATCGTAATGATCTCCATGTCATTGTGTGGATGCGTCCCAAATCCCATGCCTGCTGAAATGGTATCATCGTTGAGCACTCGCAATGCTCCAAAATTCATTTTATTAGGATCATAAAAATTAGCAAAACTAAACGAATGATTCACTTTTAGCCAGCCATGATCTTGATTTCCCCTACTATCAGCTGGATGATGAACTGTTTTCATGTTTTTGATTAATCTTCATAACATTTGTAGGTACAAATATAAGACTCAAATCAGAACAAATTGCGGTTAATCCTTAGATTTTTTAGCTTGTTCCTTTTTAATTTAATCGCTTGTTGAAGGAGTTCATTTTTTTGATCTATGACTTCTTTTAGTTTCCGAACATAGGCTTCATCTTTTTTTTGTCGCTCAATTTTCTTTTTTGCCTCTGCAGTCATTGTTTTATAATCACGATAACTTTTTATGATCAGTCCCAAAACTATGGTACATGCCACAAGAATAACTAACCATTCTTCACTATCACTTAAGTACATTTTGTATTTTTTAAATAAATCGTGTTCTAACGACTTTAATCTCCTTTTTTTCTTTTTAGCCCAATAAACCGATAAACTGCAAAGAATGATACCAACAATTAAATAGGGGCTATCTACAAAACTTAAGATATAGTATACATAGGCTACTTCTGCTAAACAGACTAAACCGAGAACAAATAAGACTACTCTAAGGAATTTCACTATTGATTTTGTTTTTTCTTGATTCAAGTTACAAAATTCTCTTCCAATTATTTTTTTTATTTTTAAAGTAAAAACGAATGGTTTTACCAATTTATTCTATCTTCTTAACTCTCATTTTTCAAACTTCTGGTTTTGAGGGAAAATGGGTAACTGTTGACGACGAAACAGGGATCGAAAAGTCCATAATAACTCTTTATGTTCAAAACGATAAATTATATGGAAAAATTGATGAACTTTTACTGGATGAAGACAAAGGTAAGGTTTGTACAAATTGTAAAGGTTCCGAAAAAAATCAACCTATTGAGGGTTTACTTATTTTAAAAGGTTTGACTAAAGATGGAAATAGTTGGACTGACGGAACCATTTTGGATCCTGCCAATGGTAAAGAATATGACTGTACGTTAACTTTAAACGGTCCATCAAAATTAAAGGTTCGTGGTTTTATTGGTTTTTCTTTCCTTGGTAGAACTCAAGTTTGGAAACGCTTACAATAACACCACATAATCCTTTTTAAAAGTATATTTCAATTTTGTGTTTATTAAAAAACCCTCAAGTATGCTGCTTGAGGGTTTTACACTTATCAGAAAGTAATAAGTTGGTAGTTTATATTGATTACTCAGCTTTAACTAATAGTTTGAAGAGCGTATCTAGACCAATACCATCATTGGCTTGACTTACAAAAGGTGTACTTCCAACAGGTGTATTAGGAATCATTGTGTCTAAATCTTGAGCACCAGCAGTAGCAGGATCAACATCAAATAAATTCACATAAAATGTGTATGTTACATTACCAATTGATGCATCTGCTCTTGAAGCTATAGCTAAATCAACCATTGGCATTAGGGTGAATAAATCATCTGATTTAATTTGAGCTTCAACAAACGCAGTAGTTGTAGAGCCTGCAGTTGCTTCGACATAAGTGCCAGTGAGCTTGTTTCCAGAAATACCCACTTCATAAGAACCTGCTAAAGGAATTTTAGTTATTGAACTTAGATCCAGTGAGGTAAGTGAAGGATTATCTTCAACTGTGATATCGCCCACATATTTGAGAGCAGTTGGCGCTAGCGATTTTAGTTTTGCATTGTCAACAATTTCAATTTCCGCAGCGCCACTTCCACTTAAGTGATCATGATTCATTGCAATTTCTTCCAATTCCGGGCAAGTGTCTATTGTAATATATCTAATCTCACCAGCAGTAGTTAAACTTGTTAATAGAGGACTTTGTACGGCTACGGTATCGAAATCACCCCTTTAACTTCAGCTGTTGTTAATGCAGGTCCACCAATAATAACAACACTTGTAACGGTGGTAGAGAACGGCGCATTACCTTGTCCTCCAGTTACATAGAAATTCTTTAATGTAGTGTAAACTCTTGTATCCATATAAGAAACAACCCCTTGTTCAAAAAGTTCAAGTGTTGTTACAGCAGGCAAGTTAATATTTGTATGGCTTCCAGTTTTGAAGTGAGCTTGAGTAGCAGCAGTGTAAGTTACAGTACTTGTTACAGCTAGTTTACGAGTATCTACAGTTGTAGCATTAGCGATAACGATAGTACCCGATGCATTTGAAGTTAAAGCCAAAAGGTCAAGTACTTTTGCACCAATGATGCATTACCGCCAAAATTAGTGATTTTTGGGAAATGAGCTTCACCTATAGCACCAATTGTAGTTGTTGCAACAGAAGTTAATCCATTAGCAAAGTATGTAGTTGCTGAAGAAGCACTTGATACAGATAATGTTCCTGAGATAGAAGTAACCCCATGATTGATCACAGCTGTTTTAGGAGCGTTGATAGTAACGTTTCCAGTATGTGCTCCACTACCAATTGTAATATCAGTAGCTAATGTTGCATTTAAGTTGCTTACAACAGACTTACCAGTATTAATAGTTGTAGCTTTCTTTAACCATAATTCACCAGTTGCAGAACCTACAGTAGACATTGAAGTAATGTTAGCAGTTGAAGGGAATTCAACAGAAGTAACGTCATTACCAATTGCAAAAACTCCAGCAGAAGCTAATAGTGGGTAAGAAATCGCACCACTGTGAGTTTCAGTAACATTCCCAGAAACTGTAGTTAGTTTAGGGTGTCCATATGAAGCACCACTTACTTCTACAGTTTTGTCAACAAACGCCAACTCGTTAAAGTTGATTGTTGAAGAAGCACTGTGAGTAAGAACAAGTCCAGCACCACCTTCTACACCTAAAATTGTAGCGATTTTGTTTGTGATTGAATTAATTCTTGCTGTTAGTGAAGCATCTGCATTAGCAAAAGCAGAATCAATAGTTACACTTCCGTTAACGATCACAGTAGGGTCATCAGTTCCTGTACCTACAAGAGATTCAGCATACTGAAGAGTAGCTTCGTTACTAATTGTGATGCTTTGGTTGATTACAGCGTTAGCAGCAAGTAATTCTTTAAGATCTTCTTGTACTATAGCAAGAGCTTCAGCAAGCGCTGTTAAATCTGTTTCGTCTGCTACACCAACAAGTGCTGCTTCGAGTGCATCGATGTCTGCTTGAATAGCCGCAACGTCAAGTGAAGTAGCTAACCCGTTAACTGTTTGACTAAGAGTAGCAATGT
This sequence comes from Candidatus Arcticimaribacter sp., assembly GCA_038142965.1. Lineage (GTDB taxonomy): Bacteria > Bacteroidota > Bacteroidia > Flavobacteriales > Flavobacteriaceae > Arcticimaribacter. Next base: position 98,278 of record JAYQLC010000003.1, read on the forward strand.
CGTCAGACACAGTTTGTAGACCTGCAACATCAGTAGCGAGATTAGTCACCAATGTAGTAAGTTCCTTGAACTGTGAGTCATAATCTTGACAACCTACTATCGTTAGTGTAGCCGCCAAAAGAGTTAATAAACCTTTTTTCATTGTTTTTGCAAATAGTTAAATATAGTTTTTTTAATTTTTTTACTAATATAATGATTCTAGGTATTCACTCTATTTAAATCAAATAAAAAACCCTCAAGTAAAATACTTGAGGGTTTTACACTTATCAGCAAGTGATAAGTTGATAGTTTATGATGATTACTCTGCTTTAACTAATAGTTTGAAGAGTGTATCTACTCCAATACCATCTGCAGCTTGGCTTACGAAAGGTGCACTTCCAACAGGTGTATCAGGAATCATAGTATCTAAATCTTGAGCACCAGCAGTAGCAGGATCAGCATCAGATAAGTTTACATCAAATGTGTATGTTACATTACCAATTGATGCATCTGCTCTTGAAGCAATTGCTAAATCAATAAGAGGTATCAAAGTATAAAGGTCATTTGATTTAATTTGAGCTTCAACAAACGCAGTTAGTTGTAGACCCTGCAGTTGCAGCTACGTATGTACCAGTTAATTTGTTATTACTGATATCGATATTGTATGCACCAGCTAAAGGAATTGTATCCATTGAGCTAAAGTCTAAAGATGCAAGTTCAGCATTTCCTACAACAAATATGTTACCAATATAAGTAAGAGCTGAAGGAGCTAAGGAAGCAAGCTTCGCATTATTAGCTATTGTCAATGCTGCAGCATCACTACCACTTACGTGATCGTGACCAATTGTAGCTGCTGTGAGTGCAGTAGTTCCACTTACAGTAAAACTAGTAATTTCACCCGCTGTTGAAAGATTTGCTAAAGCAGCTGTTCCTTCTATATCAACAGTCCCAAAATCACCTCCTTTAATTTCAACAGTTGCTAAAGTAGCAGCATTTGTGATATCAATTGTATTATTAACAGTTGAAATTGATGCATCGTCACCTAGATCCGCACCAGTTATTTTAAAGGTTGTCAATGTTGTAAATCCGGCTGTTGCAAAGTCTGTTGTAGCACCTTGTTCAAAAATTTCAAGTGTTGTTACAGCTGGTAAATCTAATAAAGTATGTCCAGTTGCTGTTTTAAAGTGAGCAGTTGTAGCAGCAGTATAAGTTACAGGATTTGTCACAACTAATTTTGAGTATCTACAGTTAATGCATTTGGAATAACAATAGTACCCGATACGTTTGAAGTTAAACCTGAAAGGTCAAGTACTTAGCACCAATGATGCATCACCAAAATTAGTGATTTTCGGGAAATGAGCTTCACCTACTAGCACCAATTGTAGTTGTTCCAACAGAAGTTAAACCACTACCAAAGTATGTAGTTGCTGAAGAAGCACTTGATACAGATAATGTTCCTGAGATAGAAGTAACCCCATGATTGATCACAGCTGTTTTAGGAGCGTTGATAGTAACGTTTCCTGTATGTGCTCCACTACCAATTGTAATATCAGTAGCTAATGTTGCATTTAAAGTTGCTTACAATAGACTTACCAGTATTAATAGTTGTAGCTTTCTTTAACCATAATTCACCAGTTGCAGAACCTACAGTAGACATTGAAGTAATGTTAGCAGTTGAAGGAATTCAACAGAAGTAACGTCATTACCAATTGCAAAAACTCCAGCAGAAGCTAATAGTGGGTAAGAAATCGCACCACTGTGAGTTTCAGTAACATTCCCAGAAACTGTAGTTAGTTTAGGATGTCCATATGAAGCACCACTTACTTCTACAGTTTTGTCAACAAACGCCAACTCGTTAAAGTTGATTGTTGAAGAAGCACTGTGAGTAAGAACAAGTCCAGCACCACCTTCTACACCTAAAATTGTAGCGATTTTGTTTGTGATTGAATTAATTCTTGATGTTAGTGAAGGATCTGCATTAGCAAAAGCAGAATCAACAGTTACACTTCCGTTAACGATCACAGTAGGGTC
>JAYQLC010000004.1:0-107322 GCA_038142965.1 Candidatus Arcticimaribacter sp.
TAGTCATTGATTTAGAGGGTTTTTGTTTTTTACATTTCTTATTCCGAACCGAAATCCGAACCAAAATATTTAATTTTGAAAGTTGATGAACAGAAAATATTTTTATTATATAGTTTTTGGAGTTACATTTTTAACATTTGGATTGGTTCAAGATTACATCAGACCAAACTATAAAGGAGGAAATGAAGTTATGATTTATTTTCTTGGAGTAATTCCCAACTTCCTTCCAGGTATTGGTCTTCCAAGTATGTTTTATGTAACCATTCCAGAGATTTTTAAACCTAATACATCTATTTACAGAAATAGATTAAAGTGGTCAATAATCATTTCTATGATTGGTCTAATTGGAAATGAGTTTATAACAATTTACACTCCAGGAAGGGGAGTTTTTGATTGGAATGATGTATTATGGACAATTATTGGGGGAATAGTTTTTTATTTTCTACAAGGGACAATTCTAAATAATGGTCCTAAAAGAACCTGAACCTGGGTTGTAGTCAAAAAATCTTGATTTTTGAGAAGGTTCGGAACACTAACCAAAATGGTTCGGATACCGAACCAACTACATCACTTAACTTATTGATAATCAGTATATATACAACCCTCTTTCGAGGACAGGTGGGACCACCAACATAAAACCTCAACTTGTTGACTTACAACTTGTTGAGGTTTTGTTTTTAAAGTTTTTTCTTCATTGCAATAAATTCGAAATTTTCTTTTCCAATTTCAAAATCGTGATTACCGATTTTTTCAAACCCGTTTTTTTTGTAAAAATTTATTGCTCTCTCGTTGCTGTTAAGCACTGAAAGCCAGACTTTATTAAAATTCAATTCTTTAGCTTTTTTTAATAGAAGATCTTGTAATTCAAATCCAATTTTCATTGACAGAAAGTCTTTCAAAACGTAGATTTTCTGAAGTTGGCAAACGTCCTTTGATTCAATAAATTTTGAATTGGAATATAGTTTAAGTTTTGCATATCCTACAGGTAATCGGTTTACAAAGCTATCCAGAAAATGTTGTTTGGTTTCTTAATTCCATCTTCAATTTTTTGGACTGAAAATGTCAAATTGTAATAATCGACCAAATCTTTTGATCTCTAAAAAGATGTCCAAATGTTTCCGTAAATGTTATTCTCCCAAGTAGAGCAATAAATTGTGCATCTTCTTTTTTCGCTAATCTGATTTCAATAGTATTCACCGGTCGTTGAAGGTTATGATATATTGTGGTTAATTTACCAATATATTTAAAAAAGAAAGAGTTAAGAAAAAAATATGAGAATCTCTTAGGTCAAAGATTTATAGAGGGACTTAAGAAAGAACCAATGGTGAGTTTGTCAGAGTTGGTTGATCTGAATTGATAGGTTAATGATTTTTCAATTTTTCGTAAATTGATGAAATGAAGTATTTTTTTCTACTCTTACCTTTCATTGGATTCTCTCAAAAAATTTTCACAACAGATTATTCATCTCAATCAGATTTAAAAGTTTTTGTAGTTGATTATGAATCTCAATCAGATTTAAAGGTATTTAAAGTAGATTATCAATCTCAATCTAAAGGGAATGAGGGTCTATGGTATTTTGTTAATTACCCTTCACAATCTGATAAGAAAATATTCTTTGTTGATTATCAATCTCAATCAGATTTAAAAATCTATTTTGTAAAATATAAATCACAATCAGGGTGGAGGAAAAACTCTAAAAAACACCTCCTATATTGAATTAAGAATTGTAATGAAAATTTTAGATAATTATGAAATCAATGTACTTGAATTCATCAATTTCAAACCAAAAGAAATTGTAGAATCCCCTGGAGTATACTTTTTAATTTATCCTAATCTCATCAATCCCCAAAGATTTGGAGGAAAAGATAAAGATGGAATCTTGATTAACTAAGGTGCTTATCGTATGACTTTAGTTTATTCCTCCTACGTAAGTCTTTATTTGTGGACTCATAGGGTTGATTTTAGCTTTAAATGTTTCATTTACTTCACCTAAAACAGTTAACTTTTCAATTTTAAATAATTCTCTAAATCTTAAGTTTATTGGTGAACCTAGTACTTTGTTACCAATTTCTTCCCAAGCATTAGTATTTTCAAAAACCTCTATTAGTGTTGCATTATTTTTTTGCTTATCAATGAACCATTCAAATCTGACAATACCGGAATCCTCTAAATTGAAAAAAAGAGGACATTGCTCGTCTCTAATAAATGATTTAATCTCATTAATATTTTCAATTGAATAGGATACATCAACAATTACGGTAACTTGTTTATTGTCTTTGTTTAGTTGTTTTTTCATTTGCACAGGATTTGAATTACTAGAATTTAAATTACAACTAATAATTATTATCGAAAATAATATAGACACTGAAAATTTCATTTTATTGATTTATAGTTATTAATAACAATATACAAAAACCTATGGACACAATAAATAATAGTTAGCCCGAAAAGTAGCAATAGAATTTTTTTCATTGGATTTTAAATTTATTTCTATTGATATTTTTTCACACCCAAATAAGTCATATAACCAAAGACAATAACTAATAGAGTTCTTAAATATTCATTAAGAAATTCTGTTTCATTACTTATATCACAATAAAAGTCATATGCAAGCAATCCAACAGAACCAAAATATAATATGGTAGGTAGATACTTAATTGATAATATAAATTTTTCTAATTTTTCCATAAACTAAAAATACACAAAAATATTATGCCAAGACCCAGAGGAAGCCCCAACAAAATAACAAGTGAAGTAAGGAGTAAACTACAAGACCTACTAGACGATTTAATAGACTCTTTAGACCTAAATGAGTTGGAACAACCAAAGAATAAAGATGCTTCAGTTAACGTTACAATACACCTTACCTAAATTAAAACAAGAGGTAGACGAGGTTGAAGACCTTCCTTTGTTTATTGATTAAAATTTTTTAAAAGCATTAAGATTGTATTATCACTATTTTTAGTTGTTTATTAAAATTAATATCTTTTTTAGTATATTGTTGGATATTAATCATAAATCAATTGTAATGAAAAAAATAATTTTAACTCTCTTATTTATTGCTCCTAGTTTAATTTTTTCTCAAAAATCTGCTGGGACTCTTTCGCGTGAGGATAATTTAACAAAGATTGCAATTGAATTAGGTCAGGATTATGCTTCAAACAACCATAGTCTTTGGAATGAAACACTATCTGATAATGCAATAGTTAGAGTGAACAATTCAATTATGGATGGAAAAACTGTAAAAGAAGTGTGGAAATCTCATCATACAATATTTAATAATATCCAAATAAATGATAGTTATGCTCACACAAATTATTTTAAGGGTGGAGATACTTGGACAAACAATTGGTTTACTTGGGAAGGAACTGGTAATAAAACTGGGATAAGAACATCGAATAGGACTCATTTTGATTATAAATGGGAGAATGGTAAAATTGTTGAGATGAATTGTTATTTTGATACAACAGCTCTTAATATGGAGCTTGCGGCTCAATAATATTATAAACCTCCCAAAGTGGGGCTTTTTCTTTTTTACGATTGCACTTAAATTGCACATCAGCACTCTATTTTATTTGTAAAATAATACCAAAAAAATATTTAAATCTTTAAAAAACATCAGATAATGAAAACAAGCTTTGAAATATTTGTAAATTTGAGTATCACAAACCATTAATCAATTTATATGAAAGATATACTTGTTGTTGCAAAGCTTAAAGTAGGTAAGTTTGAGAAATTTATGGGGTTTATGCAATCTGAAGAAGGTATGAGCGAAAGAAGAAAAATTGCAGATTTAACAAAAACTTTAGGTACTGTTTCCCCAGATAAAAGTAAAGTGATGTTTAAAATTGCTGTACACAATCAAGGTGCTTTACATTCATTTTTAGACGGTTCAAATCCTGTGTCAAAACCAATTTTTGACGAGGTTATGGAAAGTTATGAGATTTTTGAGCTAAACAAAGCCTGATCTGAAAATAAGCTTTGAAATGTTAATATTTAATAGCTATTTTCATGATTATATAACTTTATTTATTGAAGAAGAGTTAAGGCTATTTAATTTCATACACCTCTAATAATATTACTGAGTCTTCTTTCTAAAACGCTTAATCTTTTTTCTTGTTTTTAACATGTTTTTCTAGCCATTGGTCTTGCTCCCATATTAAATGGAGTATAGTTTCTTTAGCTCTATAACCATGACTTTCCTTTGGAAACATAACCAACCTAGTGGTAGCACCTAGACCTTTTAATGCGTTGTAATATCGCTCACTTTGGAGAGGGTATGTACCTGAGTTATTATCTGCTTGACCGTGAACTAAAAGTAATGGTGTTTTCATTTTTTCTGCATGCATGAATGGAGACATTGTGTAATACACTTGTGGAGCTTCCCAATATGATCTTGATTCGCTTTGAAAACCAAATGGAGTTAAAGTCCTGTTGTAAGCCCCACTCCCTAGCAATTCCTGCTGCGAATAAATTAGAATGACTTAGCAAATTAGCAACCATAAAAGCACCGTAGCTATGTCCTCCAACTGCAACTCTATCTCTATCAGCAAATCCTTTATTTACAAGAGCATTAATCGCAGCTTCTGCGTTTGCTACTAATTGGGATCTAAAGCTATCATTAGGTTCTTTGTCTCCTTCTCCAATGATTGGAAATGCAGCCCGATCAAGCACTACATATCCTTGAGTTGCCCAATAAATTGGAGATCCCCAGCTTGGATACAAAAATCGATTGGGGTTATTCGTCTTTTGGGAAGCACTCGTTTTGTCTTTATATTCTCTTGGGTATGCCCACAAAATCATCGGTAATGGAGAGGACTCTTTAGGATTGTAACCCTGAGGTGTATACATAATACCACTCAATTCTAAATCATCCTTTCTTTTATAGCTTATAAGTTCTTTATTTACATTTTTAAGAGCCTTAAATGGATTCTCAAAGAAGGTCAATTGTTCTAATGTTTTTTTAATGCCTAAATCTCTGACATAATAATTTGGGTATTCACTTTTTGATTCAATTCGTACTCTAAGTTGTTTCTTTAGAAAATCATAATCATTGATTTGTTCGTACTTGTCACTAAATGCTGATTGATAAATTCGTTTTGTGGTATTTTCAGTTAGATTAATTTCATCTAGGAAAGGAAATTGACCTGCTTTGGAGAAACCATCTCCTAGTAGAAATCCATTATTGTTGTCAAGCGCCAGAACATCCTCAGCAAACTTTCCTTTAGTTGTAACAAATCGGCCGGGGTCATTATACCTGTCTTGATAGTTTCGATCGAATAATATTTTAGCACTCATTTGCGGATTAGAAGGATTAAAAACATATGTTTTTGTATTTCTATTATTCCACCAGATATCATAAATTATAGCTGTGGACTCATTTCCCCATAATACACTTGAAAACCTGTTTTTAATTTTAGTTAGCTGTTTTGGTACAGCTTTAAAAGGCGCTTTCCATTGATAAAGAGCGTCTCTGAAATCAACCTTAACTTCAGGATCTCCTTTATCAAGTGCTTGAACAAAATAAATTGTGGCCTCCTCGTCTTTACGCCACGATATACTCCTTTTTCCCTACTAACCGCCATAAACCCTTTTGGCAAAACCTCCTGTAAAGGACTGTCTGAAATGATTTTAATTCTATTAGCATTTAAATCATAAACATGTGTTTCTGTTGGAAAACGATAATATGGAACTAGGTATGAAAAAGGTGGTTTGACAAATGAAACCAAAACATATTTTCCGTTTGGAGAAACCTGTACATCACGATACATTTTTGCTTTTAAAAACGGTGTTTTATTTCCTAGTAAATCAACAATATGGATTTCTGAACGACTTAACTGTGTAAAATTCTTTGCATCAGTTGGATTTTTATAAGATCTTGATAGGTCCTGTTTTGGGCTTTTTCTCCATTGTTCTCAGTAACCTTTGGCCCCGAAGGGGTGATTTCGGATTGGTCTATTATTTCATTTCGATCGTTTGGAAGATATTTAACTAGAAGCCTTTCACTGTCCTTGAGCCAGTTGATACTTCTTCCCATGCTTGAATTTACAAGAGATATGCCAAGTTTTTTTGCAGTTCTGGTTTTTATATCCAAAACCCACAGCTCAACACCAGTATCAGAAGTATGAGTCATCGCAATTTTTTGATCATCAGGAGACCACGTAAAATTGGTGAGTTTCGGGTTTTCTGGAAGTCCTGTGACTGGCATCAATTCCTTTCCCTTTTTTAGGAGACAATTTCAATTTTGTCGTAATATGTGGTTCTGCTACCTATATATCTTTTTGGGTCAACTCTAAGACCGGCTAGTCGAAGTTCCTTTTGTGATAGTTCTGCTATACTTTTATATGTTGATCGGGAAACAAGAACCAAAACTGTATTCTCAGTATTACTAAGAACGGTTGGAGCAAGATTTACATCTATTAATTCTAGTAATTCTTTCTTGGGGACTTGATAACCTAATTCTTCTTGAGAAAAAACACTAATGTTTAAAAAAAAAGGTAGCTACTAATAGATAATTTTTAATATTCACAAAAAATAATTTTTCTCAAATTAAAAAAAAATCTCACTTTATAACATTTCCATGATGCCCCTTACATCGGGTTAACGGGAAAGTCAACACTCTATTTCATTTTTAGAATAATACCAGAAAAAACGTTTAAATCTTCAAATGCGTAAGATAATTTGAAGAAGCTTTTGTACCACATTTGTATCTTGCAATGACAAAATAGATTTATTTTGTTAATCTGTTTATCTAAACGAACAAGTTGAGCCTTCTTGTTCAAATAATCTTTTGTATTCATCAAGCGATTCTTTGTATATAGGCATGCCACCTAGTGATTCACCAACACAAAGTCCATTAAGTGTTAACATCTGTAAATATTCTTCCCAAGTGTATTCAGTTCTTTCTTCATTACCCATATCAGATGTAACAATTACTGCCTTGTCACAAACCAAACAACTTGAAGTATCATCATCACCACCACCACAAGAGATAACAGTTAAACCAATTAATAAGAGTATAATTTTCTTCATTTTATTTTATTTTAAATTACAAGTAAAGTTACTAAATCTATATCAGAAAATTTTAAGGTGTTCTTAAACATGAGCTTATTTAACTTTTGTGTCTTGAAACAAATTAGATGTTATGAGAAAGCTAGTTCTTCTTTTACTGATAGATTAATCAAATCAGAAGTTTTAAAGAAGAATTTCATTCCTTCTTTTTATAAATTCTTCTTTACTTATTAAACCGTTGTTTTTTAATTTATTTAACTTAATCAAATATTTTCATTTGTACAGGATTTGAATTACTATAATTTAAATTACAACTCATAATTCTTATCGAAAATAATATAGACACTGAAAATTTCATTTTATTGATTTATAGTTATTAATAAAAATATACAAAAACCAATGGACACAATAAATGAAATGATTTTCCTTTTTTAATCCTGATATTGCCTGAAACATCCAGCCAAGACTCAATAGGTTTAAATGAGCCTTACACCAACATAAACAATGGATTGGGAATTTTTCTGGATTTGCGAGTCAACAGGTTTGCTCTGAAGTTATTAAGCAATAGATAATTAAAACAATAAAGTAGTTCTAATTCCAGCATTTTCATAGTTGCATCAAAACTTCTTAATTGTTTATGGATTTGGGGCCAAAGTTTAATGCGTTTGAACAAATTAAATTTAATGATATGATCCGATTGGGATATTTAATCTGTAAGTCGATATAGTGTTTTTGTTTTTACACCATCAAAATGATTTACTTTATCTTGGTTCAATATTTCGAAATATTGTTGTTCTTTGTTGGTGCCTATAATTCTCCAAAATATTTTTTTGTTTTTACGATCATATTTTAAGACCTCTACTCCTGAGATATATCCTCCTTCAGGGACTTCAAACATCAAGAGACCATCCTGAAAAATTAAATCAAAACACTCCTCTTTGTTTTTCTGACACCAGGTTCCGTTTAAATACTCCTCTGCGTTAAAGTCTTGAGAAAAAGAGAAGCTAAAAAGCAGGATTATGATTATCGGATAAAATGTATTCATAAAGGAAATAGATTAAATCTCAAAAATAAAGATAACAAATAAGTTGCTTTTCGCAATAATCAGGAGAATTAAGTATTCAATTCAAATTCTTTTCCCGCTAAATTTAGTTCACTCAAAGAGCTTTAGTATTTTGATTTTGGATTATGAGGTCAAAAGAAATTTGAGTTTTTTAAGCCAAGATCCTGGCTGTAAGTTGTTATTTAGAATTAATTTTATTAATATAGGGTACTATTTGTTTTTATGAGAAAAGCTGCCGTTTTCATTTTTTTCTGCTTTTAGCCTGTTCAAAGGACGCTCCTGTTCCAGAAGAACCGGCAACTGTTAATTACACTGTTGCAGTATCAGCATCGGAGGGAGGAAGTGTAAATTCTCCGGGAGGCTCGTATGCTCAAAACGCAACGATAACCCTTACTGCTATTGCAACAGATGGCTTTGTGTTTTCGGGATGGTCTGGTGATGTTACAGGAACTACAAACCCTTTATCGTATACGGTTACTGCTAACGCATCCATTGTTGCAAATTTTACTCGTTCCAATTATAGTTTTAACATACAAACCAGTGGTCAGGGTTCTGTAGCTGAAGAGTTAGTTAGTTCATCAAAATCCAAAACCGATTATGAATCTGGGAGCACCGTTCGTTTAACAGCTACCCCGAAACAGGCTGGTTGTTTTACAGATGGGAAGGTTTAGCCAGAGGGTTTACTGACGCTGCTACAGGTCAGGAAGAAGTGTCTGTAGACTTTGATAACCCCATTGAGGTTGAGGTAAATAGTTCAATCAATGCCACAGGAACATTTGAACAAATTATATCAGAAAATGACAATCCGACAAGTGGAGTTGGTAAATGGAAGATTAGAAAAAAATCGGTAAGTTCTAAATCAGATAAATCCTTACTAGTTGACTGTGACATTACTGAAATAATTTTCAGAACCGATGCAACGTTTTCTATTTTCACATCAACAGCAACAATTTCAGGGCAGTATGTTTTTGATTCAAATACATCCATTAGTTTGTCACAATCAAACTCCCCTTTGGGACAATAACGAACATTGTAATCTCCAATAGCTTTATCAGTTTTTCAATTGATATTAATAATGGGTGTAATGATGATTTAGACGGAGACAAAGACGATGATTACATAGAGAGTGAAGACCCAATTACTGGTACAGTAGCTTCAGCGACCTGTACAATCACAAGTTCATTAGATAGCGGCTTAGAAACCCAAACAGTAACACAAACGAATTCCATACAAGATATTGTGTATTCTTTCAGTACAACCTGTACTGAAACATTGTCTGCAAGTGCTGATAACCTTCCACCGGGGGTAACGATGACTTTCAGCAATAATCAAGCTACTCTGAGTGGAGCACCATCTGGTAACGCATCAGGGACTTATGATTATACCATTTTTGTAACGACTCCTAATATCGCGACCACTGTGAGTGGACAAATTAGTGTGAGTAGTCAAAATACTGTTGAAGAAATCTGTACTTCAGCTTCAATTGAGTTAATAAGTGGGTCACTCAACCAGAGTATTATCCTTGGTGACTCAATTCAACAGACCGTGCTTCAGCTTACCACTAACTGTACTGATGATGACAATGGAGTTCCTTTGAATTCTGCTGGAGACAACTTCCCCAATGGAGTAATTTACAGTTTTGATGGAGTCAACAACCGGATAATTATTAGTGGTACCCCAACCTCCCCTGGGACACACACTTTCAGTTTGAAATATTACAACAATCAAACCATAGAAAGTTCAACAGTTTCGGTAGTTGTAATTGGTCAACTTACTGTAGTAGCAAACACTACAACAAGTACCTCAACAACAGCTTGCTCAATTTCAGCTGTATTACAAAGTGGTAGCGGTCAAGCTTCACAAAATGTCAATTCTGGACAAGCAATCCAAGCGATTGGATATGACATAACTTCTAATTGTCAAGTATTGAGCGCTCAGGCATATAATCTTCCACCAGGAATTACTTTGGGTACCAACTTTCAAGAAGCAGCTAACAGTAATACTTTAAATATTTCAGGAACACCAAGTTCAAGTGCTTCAGGGACTTACAATTATGATATCGTTGTGTCAGAGGCATCAACTACTAACTCAATTACCCTTTCTGGAACAATTACAGTTGCCAGTTCAGTAGCTTCTAATTCAGGAAACATCTATTTTGAAAACGGAACTTGTAAATGTCCCAACGCAACAGTGGGAGATACCGCTGATATTAGTGGGGTAACTTATACTGTAGTAGATAACTCAACAATAGCCGGAGAAATAGCGAATGGCAATGTGAATTTGTGTACTACTCTAGTTACCAGTATGACTGACCTTTTTAAAGACAACACCTCATTTAACTCGGATATAGGCTTTTGGGACACTTCAAATGTTACTTTAATGAGTAGTATGTTTGCTAATGCCACCACTTTCAATCAAGATATAGGGTCGTGGGATGTTTCTAATGTTACTGACATGGCTTATTTGTTTTATGTGGCTACAGCCTTTGACCAAGATATAGGTAATTGGAATGTGTCGAATGTTACCAGTATGTATTACTTGTTTACGGGAGCCGAAAACTTCAATCAAAACTTGAATTCTTGGAATGTGACTAATGTTACTAACATGACAAGGATGTTTCAAAATGCTTCTGCGTTTAATCAACCTATTGGTTCATGGGACACATCACAAGTTGTGGATATGATGGACATGTTTCAAGGAGCTGCCGTTTTCAATCAAGATATCGATGGTTGGGATGTTTCTTCTGTAACTAATATGGGAAGTATGTTTGCTGGTGCTCTTGCCTTTAATAAACCTCTAGGATCTTGGAATATTTCAAGCGTTATCAATACTAGTAACATGTTTGATAATGCTGTTGCGTTTAATCAACCGTTATCTAATTGGAACATGTCTAGTGTTACTAATACAGCTTTTATGTTCAAAAAAGCAGAAAGCTTTAATCAAGATATAAGTGTTTGGGACACTTCAAGCGTGACCCTAATGAATGAAATGTTTAGAGAGGCTAGTGTGTTTAATCAAAACATAGGTAATTGGGACACGTCATCTGTTACAGACATGAATAATATGTTTAATAGAGCATTTGCATTTGATAAAGATTTAAGTAACTGGGATACGTCATCTGTCACTAATATGAATTCTATGTTTGTTTCAACAAATTCCACTCCAAATATTGGCGGCTGGGATGTTTCAAATGTAACAGATATGGGAGGGATTTTTAATAATGCTAATTATTTCAATGATAATATTAGCTCTTGGGATACTTCTAATGTCACTAATATGGAAAGTATGTTCAGAGACGCTGGAGTATTTAATCAAAGCATTGGAAATTGGGATACTTCTGCTGTTACAAATATGGAGCGTATGTTTCGTGGGGCTCCAAGTTTTAATCAAGATTTAAAAGGATGGTGTGTCAGCAACATCACTTCTGAACCAGAACTATTTACCAATGAAGCTTCAGCATTAGTTAATACAAATAAACCGCTATGGGGTAAAGAGTTTACAGTAGCACTAACAACGGGTTCAAATTCACAAACAGTAACAGCAACTAATGCTATTTCAGACATAAAATATACAGCAACACCTATTTGTTCAGGTTCTATATCAGCTGCTGCTTCAGGTTTACCTTCAGGTGTAAGTATGGCATTTGCTAATAATGTTGCTACTATATCAGGAAGTGCTAATGCAACGGGTACATTTGCTTATGCCCTGACTTTTACGGGAGCTTCAACTTCACAGGAAGTAACAGGTACGATAACGGTCAATGCAGCATTAACCGCCGACACCACACCTCCAGTGATTTCATTATTAGGGTCTTCTACAATTAACCTAACTGTTGGGGATACATTTACAGACCCGGGAGCTACAGCAACCGATAATGTAGATGGAGATATAACATCATCAATATCAATTTCTGGCTCGGTTAATACAGCTACGGCAGGAACATACGTTTTGACATATTTAGTGTCTGATTCATCAGGGAATCAAGATGAAGTCAGAAGAACTATTATTGTAAGCGCTGCTGCATCTTCTTATTCAATTTCAGTAACCGCAAGCTCTAATGCTGATTATACCTTATCAGGAACAGATGCTAATGGAACAGTTAGCGGAAATGATGTTTCAATAACAATAAATGCAGGAGACACGCTCAACTTTAATGTTGATGCTTCCAGCCATCCATTCTACATAAAAACAGCTCAAGGGACAGGTACCGATAATCAAGCAAGTGGAGTAAGTAATAATGGCGCTACAAATGGAACCGTAACTTGGACACCAACAGCAGCCGGGACTTACTACTACCAATGTTCTGCACACAATGGAATGTACGGGACAATTATTGTTCAGTAAAAGAGATTGATTTTCAGAAAGGTATTTTGAATATCCTCAACACAAAGGTAGTCCAATACGCGAATACTTGATATATTTCTCGAATCCCACAACAGTAATTCTATTATTTTTTTAACTTTAAGAGTTAAAAAACCACTATTTAATTAAAATGAAAATCAAAACTATTTTTAAAATCAATATGGTAATTCTCTTCTTACAGGTTTTACCATTACTTATTTCATTGTTTTCTACAGAATTTAAAATGATGCTAATGTCAGATGCATTCGAGGGAGAGCCTGCTCAAGATACTGTAATTATGTTCGAACAATTTGCATTGGTATTGGGATTGATCGTTATTGGAATGATTACTTTTATTTATGGATCATTATCTTTCAATGACCTTGATACTTTAAAAAGGTTATCCTTTTTATTCTTTGCCTTAGCAGGCTTCTTTGCTTTACCTGACCTAATTAATGTGTTTACCGGTCAACCATCGGCACCACTGCCTGTAATCATTATGGGATTAGTATCTATAGGATTGTTTTACTACGGCTCTAAAAAAGGAACTATTTAAGAAGCAAAATACGTTTTCATTTAACACAAACCCTGTGTTCTAATGTCCCTGTTCAATTCAATGATACGGGCAATAGTTCATGTATTACCATGTATTTTTTGAGGGTTAAAATTAGGAGGTTAGTCAAAAAAAGAGTAATTTTTAATAAAAAATGAAATTTTTAGAAAAATACTATCCTGTTCTTCTTGCGTTTTTTAGTTTTTTATACTCAGTATATTTATGGTTTACTGAAGCCAACTTGAGGGTATTTATGTAGGTTTATGGCCGGTTACTATTTTGGCCTTTGCCTTTGTGATAAGACAAAGAAGAAATGATGATAAAAACTCAAGGCTATGAATAAAAATCAAGTAATGTTTATCGTTGGGTCAATCATATTTGTCATCTACGTTTATTTTTATTTCAAAATAATTTTAAGGCAACATAGGGGAAGGCGAGACGATAATCTTAAGTCGCACGATTCTAATGATTTTGATGGAATGGGAAACCAGGGAAGAATTCCAGACAAGAAGCCCAAAAATAGAGCGATGTAAGTCCGCTTCAAATGCGAACTTTTTATTAGGATTGTAAGCTCATTAGAAAAGTTAAATTTTTTGAGGTTTTGTAAACTCAAAGTTTAACTTAACAATTAATTCTTTTCTAGGTTAAAATTCATGCCACAAATAAAAGTTGCAATTTGCAACTGTGATTTTGATTTTGTAGATTTAGTTAATTAACTATTATTAAACAAAAATGAAAAACACACTTTTATTATTACTTGCATTTGTAGCTACTGGACTGACGGCGCAAAAAAATTTAAACGGTAAAATTTATGATAAGCATCCAACCATAGAAATCGTAAACAAGTTTACGGAGGCCTATGTTTCGGGTGATGTTGCCACCATTGAAAGTTTGGTAACAGATGACTTTATCATGTACAACACAATGAACAACAACCCCAATTATAAAGGAGGAGATGTATCCAACTTAATTGGGCAAACCAACTTCATTAAAAACAACATGGTCAACGTAACTCTAAAAGACCGTGGAGCTGCATATTCTGATGCTCTTGAGTTCAAAAACAGCTCTATTTATGTGTACACTTACCAAATATTTACAGCATACGATAAAAACAATGGGTTTAAAATAAAAACCCCTAGAAACAGCACTTTTATTTTCGATAAAAGCAATAAAAAAATAAGACGCTTGTTGTGGGCAGATAATATTGCAGCATGGGATAAGTGGAGACTTTCAAATCAAACCATTAAGAATGGAACCATTTACAAAGACCACCCATTGATTGCAAAAGTAAGAATGGTTTATTATAACCTCGTTAATGGGGACGTAGAAGAAACGTTTAAAGACTTTAGTCCAAACGCCAGAATCTACGACAGCAATCTAACAGACAAAAAGTACCTTAGTCTTGAAGAACAAAAAGAAAATGTAAGCAATGTTCTTAAGACCTTTGAGTTGGTTTCTATAGACGAGGTAGGTTACCCTGATTATTTAGATTATGAAGGCAATGGAGGAGTTGCACTTTCTTGGTGGGAATTTACCTTGAAAAACAGAAAATCTGGTGAGATCAAGAAGTTGAGTGTACACAGTCAAATGTGGTTCAACGAGAAAGGTCTCATAGGTAGAGAAGATGTTTATTACAATGCAAATCTATTGCAATAACCATAAAAAACAGAAAACCATTATACGGTCTTTTATCTCTATGGTTAATTAAAAAGCCTTCACAAAAGTGAAGGCTTTTTGGTTTTCGAAACCCAGTTTATTTCTTTTTAAGTTTTACAGTAAAGTGCCTCATAATAGGAGCTTCCCAATCAATTTCATAACCTCTTTTTGGCTTCTTTTCGGGTTTCATAAATATTTTTGAGAGCAACAGCAACGTATTCTATTTGTGAGAGAGTGTAGGTCCTTCTGGGGATTGCTAAACGGACCATTTCTAATTTAGGAAATCGATTTTCTCGAGTTTTGGGATCCCGATCGGCCAACAGGGTACCAATTTCAACTCCTCTAACACCAGCAACTATGTACAATTCAATTGCCAAGGACTGGGCTCTGTATTCTTCTTTAGGAATATCAGGAACAAATTTGGCCGCATCAATGTAAATAGCGTGCCCCCCAAAAGGTTTTAGAACAGGCACTCCAAACTCATCGAGGCGATTACCCAAGTAATTTATTTGTTGAATTCTACTTTCGAGATATTCAAAGGTAGTTCCTTCGATCAATCCTTGAGCCAAAGCTCCCATATCCCTACCCGACATTCCGCCATAGGTAACAAAACCTTCGTACATAATCGCAAAAGTTGAACAGTTTTTGTAGAGTTCAGCGTCGTTCATCGCTAAGAATCCTCCCATATTGACAATACCGTCTTTTTTAGCACTCATGGTCATTCCATCTGCCAAAGAAAACATCTCTTTTACAATTTGTTTGATGCTGTGATCTGCAAATTCTTTTTCTCGAATTTTGATGAAATAAGCGTTTTCGGCAAATCGAGCACCGTCAATAAAAAAGCCAACTTCATACCGATCACACAGCTTGCGAATGGCACGCATATTTGCTATGGATACAGGCTGTCCTCCAGCGGAGTTACAGGTGATGGTTAAGAGTACAAATGGGATTTTTCCGAGATGTTTTTGTAAAGTTTTTTCAAGTTTTTCTAGGTTAATATTCCCTTTAAAAGGATAATTATCCTCTATATTGAAGGCTTCTTTTACAGTACAATCAATGGCAGTTGCATTCCTGTATTCGATATGTCCTTTTGTAGTGTCAAAATGGCTGTTTCCAGGAATTAAATCTCCTTTTTTACTAAAGCAGAGAACAAAACATTTTCTGCCGCCCTGCCTTGATGGGTGGGAATAAAATGCTTAAAACCTATTAAAGATTTTACTGTTTTTTCAAGTTTAAAAAAGGAACTAGATCCGGCATAACTCTCGTCACCAAGCATTATTTCAGCCCATTGTTTGTCCGACATTGCACCAGTCCCAGAGTCGGTAATCAAATCGATGATTACTTGGTCACTGTTGAGTTTGAACAAATTGAAGGAAGCTTCTTCAATCCATTTTTTTCGCATTTCGGGAGTTGATTGATTTATGGACTCTACCATTTTAATTTTGTACGGTTCTATGTAAGGCAACTTCATAGCCAATAAGGTTTAGTTGAAAATAATAATTAGATAAAAACAAGCTCTTGTTGAAGCGAGAAAAAAGAAGACTTAGCGGAGGTAAGAATCTCTACTTTTGATGTTAAGATAAAGGCGAAAAGAAATCGACTTTGTTTTCATACCCCAAAGCTAGATAATTTTTTACATATGATACAGTTTTGGCAAAACCCTTTTTGTAGTTGGCATTCGGTAGTAGAACACATTTGGGGACTGTCAAAGTATTAATTAAGCTAAAATAAGATTTAAGCAACTGTAAAGCATTAGTTTAATCTCATTTCAATCATTTTGTAGAAACTCAAAAAAGCTCAGTTTGAATTGCACAATAAAAAGGAGTATAAAGTGTTTTAACTGCCTAATTTACAGAATATATGAAAAAGTAAAGTTAAAGTGGTTTTTAATGTCTATCTTCGTTTCCAATTTAAAAATTTTATTATGAGTAATCACAGTGGAACTGTAAAGTTCTTTAACAACGCAAAAGGATTCGGATTCATTACAAATGAAAATGGAGAAGATATTTTTGTACACGTAAACAACACCCAAGACGAGATAACTGAAGGAGACAAAGTTAGCTATGACGTTGAGGAAACTCCAAAAGGTCTTAGCGCTATTAACGTTAGTTTAGAAAACTAATTTGGATAAATTACAGTGTAAAAGCCCTGCCATAAGGCAGGGTTTTTTTTGCAAAATTTTCTGCCGTTCCAAAACGTTACATCCGTGTTTGATAGGTGTAAAGCTCATAGTATCTTCCCTTGGCATCAATTAGTTCTTGATGTTTTCCCCGTTCTACAATACCCCCTTCTTCTACAACCAAAATTTGATCAGCTTTTTGAATTGTACTCAGTCGGTGTGCAATTACAAAAGTCGTTCGATTTTTCATCAATATTTCCAAACTCTTTTGAATGTATGCTTCGCTTTGCGTATCGAGGTTTGAAGTGGCCTCGTCTAAAACCACGATTTTTGGTTTTGCCAACAATGCTCGTGCAATAGAAATACGTTGCTTCTGTCCGCCAGATAATTTTACTCCACGTTCTCCAATTAGGGTATCAAGCCCATCTTTGAAACGATCTGTAAATTCGTTGACATAAGCTCCATTAACTGCTGCCAAAAGATCTTCTTCACTAGCATTTGGACGGGGAAAAAGAATGTTCTCACGAATGGTACCTTCATACAAAAAATCGTCTTGCAGCACCACCCCAATTGATTTCTAAAAGTTTTCAAATCCACTTTTGACAGATCAATACCATCGATCAATACCTGTCCAGAATTTGGATTCAAAAAAGCAGTAGCAAGCCCTGCTATGGTTGATTTTCCAGAACCAGAAGATCCTACCAAAGCGGTTACACTTCCCTTGTGTGCTTCAAAAGAAATATCATGAAGTACTTCGGTCTTGTCGTCATAACTGAAAGAAATATTGTTAAAAGAAACATTACCTTCGATTTTATTCAGACGAACGGTTCTTGTTTTGGGATCGTTTTCTTCGGGAAGTTTCATGAGTTCTTGTGTTCTGTCCAAACCAGCAAAGGCTTCGGTAAGTTGACTTCCAATATTACTCATTTGAACAATGGGGGCAATCATAAAACCAAGGGAAAGCGTAAAGGAAACAAATTCTCCATAGGTCATGGTGTTTTTCATTATGAAATACCCACCCATTCCCATAATACCAGCGGAGGCCAGTCCGAGCAAAAAAGTAGAGGAACTCGTCATAAATGCGGTTGCCGTCAAACTCTTTTTTACGTTTTGAAACAAATCATAAACCCCTTTTTCAAAAACGCGCTGTTCTTGTTCCTCAGCATTGAAACCTTTGATTACCCGAATACCGTTTAGGGTTTCGGTCAAACGACCCGTTACCGTGGCATTTATTTCGCCACGAGTTCTAAATATTGGACGAATGTAACCAAATGCTTTTAATGCAATTAGTGCAAAAATAGCAACGGGGACTAATACAAATAAGGTCATTTGTGCATTGATTTTGATTAAGATCACCAAAGAAATAACAGCAGTTATGCTCCCTCCGATCAACTGTACCAAGCCTGTTCCAACTAAGTTTCTTACTCCTTCGACATCAGTCATTACTCTAGAAACAAGTGCTCCCGATTTGTTATTATCAAAAAAACTAACGGGTAGGGTCAACAGTTTTTCTTGAACTTTAGCCCGAAGAATTGAAATCAAATGCTGTGCTTCAACACTCAAAAGACGAGTGAGTGAAAACGAGCTTAACGATTGAAATAAGAGCGCTGTGCAAACGGCGATCAATAAAACCGTAAGCGCATCTGTGTCCTTTGATGGGATAACCTCATCGATCAAGTTTTTACTCGCGTAAGGAAGTACCAAGCCCGATAAACTTCTAACGATTATTAGGAACAATCCAAAAGAAACAATTTTTCTTCTGGGCCAAATAAATTTTTTGAATGCCCAACCAAAGGAAACATTATTTTTACTCATATCTTTGTTTGAATGATAAAACTAGGTTAAATTTTAGAATTGGAATCTTTTGACCCAAATAGTTTTTAATAGTATGTTAATGAGCGATGAATTACTTTTATATCCTCCATCAGTTTACTTGGCAATTGGTGTATTTTTTGGTGCAATTGGTGCTTATTTAGCAGAACAAAGAGGAAGAACACACTACAAAGGATTTTTGATTGGATTCTTTTTTGGTTTTTTGGGTGTTTTGTCCATGATTTTTTTCTTGAAGAATAAAAAACCCCCGATCAATAAATTAACTTTTAGAGGTTTTTTTTCTCCTTTTACTTGAGGTCACAAATGCCAAAGCAAAACCACTCAATACGGTAATCAAACCGAGGAGTGAAAAAACACGGAGAATTAAAGTATTGAAATTATCTCTTCCCTCATAATCCATTGTGTGGGTCATCCACAAAAAATCGAACCACCTCCACTGACGATGTCTGATTTTTTGAAAACCACCATCTCTCATGCTTACATAAGCAATTGGATTTCCATTTCCACTAAGCCAAACCTTGAAAGCTGGAAGGGGTTTTCCCCGATACTCGTTATGATTTGAAACAGAGTCTATACGTTCAATTTTCTGAATAGAATACAAATCAAGCACATGATCTCTTACAATTTCGGCCGCTTGTTTTTTTGAAATAAAATCAAGTTTCTTTCCAGTTTTCGCATGAACCAAAAAATCGTTATTGATCCAAAAGTAGGGTTCACCACCAATGGGTTTTAGTTCCAATGTTTCAATAGAAAATTCAGATCTATTCTCAATTGAATCGATGGCAATTAATGAATTGAAAGCCTTTTTCTCGGGATTTTTGAGATAATGATCTCCATGGATTTTATCGAGATTGGTCCAGCTAAAGTAAAGCCCCGAAATGGTCCAAAACAAAAAATTGAATCCCGATAAAAATACCCAGAAAGCGATGTACTTTTCTAAATTTGTTAATTGTACGAAAGTTCATGAACACTTATTTTTTAAGTAAGACTTTGACACCCTCATAAAACAAAATTCCTACGGGCCCCATCATAAAAGTAGTAAGTAAGGGCAGTACAATAAAAAGGTGTTTGATTTGTTTTTGTTTAGCTTCTCTCATAATCCAACAGCCAACCCAAAAGTCAAAGGCAAGATAGTGAAGCCATCCTGCCGCAATAAGTTCAGGGGAGCTGTTTTCGTACAAAGCTATGATACCCTCTAGTGATGAAAAATCTACGCTCCCCATACCTCCATTTACAAAGATGAAGTACAGGTAAAAAAGACTCAAAATAAGGGGTACATAGGGTCGGTTCGATATGAGTTCAGTAAACCTCCATTTTGGCACTAAAAGAGTAAGCCCCAGGCTACCAGAATACTGGTGTTGCAGATTGTAAATAATGTTTCAGTTATTGTCATCGTTTTATTTTTTAAAAGTCCCAATTCAATTAATCTTTGATTTAAAAAAGCGCCAGCTGTTATGTCTTCGTATTTTTTGGGTTTTCATCCGAAAAGCAGTTTGGCAAACAGTTTAGTGACATCTCTGCTTCTGGATGCATAAAGAAGGGAATGGAATAGCGGGAACTGCCCCAAGAGGATCTGGGAGGATTGATCACTTGGTGGAGTGTAGATTTAAGTTTATTGTTGGTTAGCCTCGACATCATGTCGCCCATATTGATAATAAGCTCATCGGGTTCAGCAATAGCATCAATCCATTTTCCTTTATTGGTCATCACTTGTAATCCTTTTCCTTGAGCACCCATCAACAAAGTAATTAGATTGATATCCCCATGAGCAGCAGCTCGGACAGCATTTTTGGGTTCCTCAACGATTGGAGGATAATGAATTGCCCTAAGAATAGAATTCCCATTGGAGGTGTAGGAATCAAAGTATTGTTCCTCCAATTCGAGATGTAGTGCAATTGCTCGTAACACATATAGTGCAGTTTTTTCCAAAAGTTTGAAGGTTTCTTTGCCCAGTTCATTGAATTTTGGGAGTTCATTTACAGTTATGTTTTCAGGGTATTTTTTTATTGAAGATTCTTCGTACTGACCAAAATGCCAAAACTCTTTGAGGTCGCCCTCTTTTTGTCTTTGGCGTGTTCTTTTCCAAAAGAGGTGTATCCTCGCTGACCTCCACCCCCATTTATTTCATAGGATTTCTTTTTGTTCTAATCTCAGATCAAAAAAGTTTTTGATTTCCGAATACAGATCATTCATAAGTTTAGTGGAAAGAAAATGACCTTTTAGTGCAACAAAACCGATCTCTTCAAAGGCCTTGCCCAATTCAGTAACGAATTTTGATTTTAGTTTGGGATCAGAACTTAGAAAATGAGATAAATCTACTTTTGGAATATTTTGCACAGAGTGTGGGTTTTGAATTAAAAAATATTAGAAGTAAAACTAAAAAAGCAGATCCATCGACCTGCTTTTGTTTTTATAAAAAAGGAAAGGCTTAGAGCTGAAACCCAAAAGGTATCAGCAGCCGATTTTTCCTCAAATAATTATTATACGACATATGACACCTCCTTTCTGCATTTAGTTCGACTTTGCTATTGTCATAGCATTAACTACTCCATTCAAAGATAAAAAATAGAATGATTTTCAAAAACTATTTTACAATCTTTTTGAGGGTCAATCCTTGAACTAAAATAGTAAACAGGACAACGGTGTACGTTAAA
This sequence comes from Candidatus Arcticimaribacter sp., assembly GCA_038142965.1. Classification (GTDB taxonomy): domain Bacteria; phylum Bacteroidota; class Bacteroidia; order Flavobacteriales; family Flavobacteriaceae; genus Arcticimaribacter. The sequence goes on from JAYQLC010000004.1 coordinate 21,231, forward strand.
AATAAAATAAGGTTTTTACCCTCACCAATTTGGTCGGGTAGGTTCAAAGCTAAAGCAATACTCAAGCCTCCTCGGAGTCCACCCCAAGTAATTATTAGAGCAGTATTTTCTCAAAAGTCTTGAAAAATGAAAGAAATTTAATTGGGGTCCAAACTCCAATCCCCCTGGAAACAACTACTAAAATTATAGTCAACAGTGCGATCAAAAGATAACTAGAATCAAAACTTTGTAATATTGGAATAATCTCTAGCCCAATGAGAATAAATAAGATAGCATTGAGAGTTTCATCTAGTAAATGCCAAAATTTGTAAACATAATCACCCATTGCTTTCTGAACACCTTCTTTTTTTGGTCGACATCAATATTCTGATTTAAAAATAATCCCATAACAACAACTCCCAAGACTCCTGAAAAATGAAACTGTTTTGATACTATCGACACCAGTAGCACCAACGAAAGTGTTATTAGAACCTCCAGTTCTACAAAGTCATTTTCGATGTATTTTACAAGCTTTAGTCCCAAAAAGCCGATCAATGCACCAAGTGCAATTCCTCCAACAACTTCAGTTGCAAATAAAGAACCAACACTTGCGGCAGTAACATTTTCGATGCCCAGTTCTTTAATGTTGAAAAGAGTTAAGAAAATGACAACACCTATTCCGTCGTTAAACAGAGATTCTCCTGAGATGCGGGTTTCAGTAATTACCGATAGGTTCATTTTCTTGACCATTGCAAGAACAGCAATTGGATCTGTTGGAGCTATTAGGGCTCCGAAAAGTAAACAATCTACATAACTCAACCCAAGACTGGTTAGGTTGAAAAAGGGAGTTCAACCAGCCAATAAATTCCGGTTCCAACTACAAATGTTGAGAATAAAACACCAAATGTGGCCAGAAGAAGAATAGTAACTTTATCCTTCAATAATTCATGAACATTAACACTAATGGCTCCTGCAAAAAGCAAAAAAGGGAGCATAATGTCGATCAATAATATTTCAAAATCAAAGCTTTTGACAATAGTAGAAACGGAGTCTAAAATTGAAGGAAAAACAAGTCCTATGGCTAAAATAAAAAGGGATAGCGCTATGGCTAAGACCATAAGACCTATTGTTTGAGGCAACTTAAGGATGCGTAAATTAATTATTGAAAAAAAAGATGCTAATAAAAGCAAGACCGTTAATAATTCTAAGACCCCCATAAATAAATAGTTTTATCGAATTTACAAATTTGTTTGGATGTTACCCTATTCTTGATTCAATAGTTGCATTTTGGCAATGTATTTACCCACAACATCAAATTCTAAATTTACTACTGTCCCCAATTCAAATTGATGGAAGTTGGTATGCTCGTAAGTGTAAGGAATAATGGCTACTGAGAAGTTAGAAATTCCGGAGTCTATGACTGTCAAACTTACACCATTGATGGTAATAGATCCTTTTTCAATGGTCATGTTTTTTTGAGCAGCATCATACTCAAATGTAAAATACCAACTACCCCTGTTTCTTTAATCTGTGTACATTTTCCAATTTGATCAACATGTCCTTGTACAATATGTCCATCCAGACGAGCTCCTAATTTCATTGCGCGCTCCAAATTTACTTTAGAACCAACGCTTAAATGGTTGAGGTTGGTTTTGTCTAAACTCTCTTTGATTGCCGTAACGGTGTATTGATTTTCTTCTATATCAACAACAGTAAGGCATACTCCGTTATGAGCAACACTTTGGTCTATTTTCAATTCAGGTGTAAGATCACTCTCCATAGTAATGTGAAGGTTGTCGTTTTCTTGAACTAATTTTTTTACTTCCCCAAAACCTTCTATGATTCCTGTAAACATCCCCTAGATTTTATTGATTAACTTTGTCCCAAAATTACTAATAAATCAAGGAATTGATGGAACAAGCCCGAAAAATTAAGGTAGGAATATCAATTGGTGACCCCAATGGAATAGGCATAGAGGTAATTCTAAAAATCTTTCAAGAAAAGGAACTTTTCGAATTTTTTACTCCAATACTTTACGGGAATATGAAACTGATTAGCTTTCAGAAAAGACATTTAAATCTCAAAACCTCGCTTAGTCCATACAGAGAAGGAGGCAAGTTGAGTCCAAATCAGGTTAATGTTGTAGATGTTTGGAATAATTTATTTACAACCGATTTTGGCAAGTCAACTGAGCAGGGAGGTCATCATGCTCTAAAATCATTGAAAGCCGCAACAAAAGCACTTAAAGAAAACAAAGTTGATGTTTTGGTGACTGCTCCTATAGACAAGCATAATATTCAATCAGAATCGTTCAAGTTCCCAGGGCATACCGATTACTTGAGTAAAGAGCTCGGAGGTAAAAGCTTAATGTTTATGATTACAGAGGAATTAAAAGTAGGCTTACTAACTGATCATGTTCCTGTCAGTGAAGTAGCTCAGTTGATAACCCCCGAACGAATTGAAGAAAAAGTGAGTTTAATGATGGAGTCTCTGAAGAAAGATTTTGGGATCTCAAAACCTAAAATAGGTGTATTGGGGATCAATCCACATACAGGAGACAAAGGTATTATTGGGAAAGAAGATGATGAAGTACTTCGCCCAACCCTAAAAAAGTTGTACGAAAAAGGAGATATTGTTTTGGGGCCCTATGCAGCAGATAGTTTTTTTGGCGCTCAAACGCATACTCAGTTCGATGCAATCTTAGCAGTTTATCACGACCAAGGCTTGATTCCTTTTAAGACCTTGTCTTTTGGGCAAGGAGTTAATTACACCGCTGGTTTATCAAAGGTCAGGACCTCACCAGATCATGGCACAGCTTTCGAAATAGCAGGAAAAGGGCTGGCACAAACAGATTCGTTTAAGGAAGCACTTTTTACTGCGAGGGATATTTATTTTGAACGAAGAGAAAACGAAAACCAGAGAGACTAATACTATCTATTCCACAATTTCTAGAGGAAAGCTTTTAGGTTGGTATTTTTTTGTTAAATTTGCAGGCTCAATAGCTATTGAATGGAACGCAAATCCGAATTTATGTTGCCCTTCGTTGGACTTAAAGAAGGTGTTCACCATTTCAAATATGATATTGAGAATACGTTCTTTAAAGCATATGATTTTAATGATTTCTTCGATGCTAAGATAAAGGTAGATTTGACTTTTGATAAAAAAGCAACCCTTATGAACCTCAATTTTAAAGCAGTAGGAAGTGTTGAAGTTGCTTGTGATGTTAGTAACGAACATTTTGATTTTCCAATCGACACAAATTATGATTGGATCATCAAATTTGGAGATGATTACAATAACGACAACGATGAAATCCTAATTATTCCCCACGGAACCTATCAAATTGATGTGGCTCAACCCATTTACGAAATGATTGTTTTGGCAATACCACTCAAAATTATTCATCCTGGAATTGAAGATGGCACATTAGAATCAGAAATATTAAATAAATTAGAAGAATTAAAACCCAAAGAGCGTTCAACTTCAGAACAAGAAAGCGACCCTCGATGGAATAAATTAAAAGACTTATTACAATAATCAATTAAAGGAACAAAATGGCACATCCTAAAAGAAAAATATCCAAAACAAGAAGAGATAAAAGAAGAACACACTTCAAAGCATCTGCTTCTCAAATTGCAGTCGATTCTACAACAGGTGAAGCTCACTTGTACCACCGTGCTCATTGGCATGAGGGTAAATTGTATTACAAAGGAAAAGTCCTTATTGACAATACTGAAGTTGCAGAAGCTTAGAAAGTTATTTATGTTTTAAAAAAGATGCTCTCATTTTTGGGAGCTTTTTTTGTAAAAAAAAGATCTTATCGATCAAAATCTAGTATCTTCACTTTCCGAATGCTAGATTATTAAGTAAGCATTTTAATGAAAAGTATTAATTCAAAAGGTATTAAGGCTGCCATTACTGCTGTAAGTGGGTATGTACCCTCAGAAGTATTATCCAATAGTGATTTGGAAAAAATGGTCGACACAAGTGATGAGTGGATAGTCACCAGAACTGGAATAAAAGAGCGTCGGATTGCTCGAAACCCTTTAGAGCCAACTTCTTTCCTTGCAATTCAAGCCGCTAATCAACTTCTTCAAAAAAACAATATTGATCCAAACACAATTGATTTGGTAATCGTAGCAACGGTGACTCCAGATATGCCTGTAGCAGCAACGGCCCCATATGTAGCCACACAAATTGGTGCTCACAATGCATTCGGTTTTGACCTTCAAGCAGCATGCTCTGGATTTTTGTATGGAATGTCCTCAGCAGCAAATTATATTGAATCGGGTCGTTATCAAAAAGTCCTTTTGATTGGAGCAGATAAAATGTCATCAATTGTAGATTACACGGATCGTTCGACCTGTATCATATTTGGTGATGGAGCAGGAGCAATTTTATTTGAACCTTCTTCAAATGATTTTGGATGGGAGGACTCTTATTTCAGAAGCGATGGCTCTGGGAGAGAATTTTTAAATATCAAATCAGGTGGATCATTGCACCCTTTTAACGAAAATACATATGCAGAGGGTGGACACAACATAATGCAAGAGGGTCAAATGGTATTCAAAAATGCAGTAAAAAACATGGCTGATGCCGCCGAAAAAGTAATGATTCAAAATCAACTCATGGGGAGTGATATAGCATATTTACTTCCACATCAAGCCAATAAAAGAATTATCGACGCTACCGCAAGGAGAATGAATCTTTCGGAAGAGCGTGTTCTAATGAATATAGAAAAGTACGGAAATACTACCGCAGCAACTTTACCTTTATTACTTTCGGATTACGAATCTAAGTTTTCTAAGGAGATAAATTGATTTTCGCCGCATTTGGTGGAGGTTTTACTTGGGGAGCTGCATACTTAACATGGAATTACGACAATAACAATTAAATATTTAGCAAATGGATATTAAAGAAATTCAAAACCTCATTAAATTTGTTGCGAAATCAGGTGCTTCTGAGGTTAAACTCGAAATGGACGACATCAAAATCACCATTAAAACTGGTGGAGATGAACGTATTGAGCCAACTACAATTGTACAACAAGTACCGAGTCTTTCGCCTCCTGCACCAGCAGCTGTAGCACCAGCACCACCAGCTACTACGGATGTTCCAGATACTCCACCTGCAGTTGAAAACGATAAATTTATTACTGTAAAATCTCCAATTATTGGAACTTTTTATAGAAAACCATCTCCAGACAAACCTACTTTTGTAGAAGTTGGCCAAGAAATTAACGAGGGTGATGTTCTCTGTGTAGTTGAAGCGATGAAATTATTCAATGAGATTGAATCTGAGGTCCGAGGAAAAATTGTAAAAATATTAGTAGACGATTCTACACCCGTAGAATTTGATCAACCCTTATTTTTGGTTGACCCTTCCTAAGAAGTTTCACAAAAAAGATATTTATGTTTAAAAAAATATTAATAGCCAATCGTGGAGAGATAGCCCTTAGGGTTATTCGAACCTGTAAAGAGATGGGAATTAAATCTGTAGCAGTTTATTCCAAAGCAGATGAAGAAAGTTTACACGTAAAGTTTGCAGATGAAGCAGTTTGTATCGGTCCTGCTGCAAGTTCAGAGTCTTACCTAAAAATGTCTAATATTCTTGCTGCAGCAGAAATTACCAATGCAGATGCAATTCATCCAGGGTATGGATTTTTATCGGAGAATGCAAAGTTTTCTAAAATGTGTGAAGAGCACCAGATTAAATTTATTGGAGCATCTTGCGATATGATCAACCAAATGGGAGATAAGGCATCAGCTAAAGCAACTATGAAAGCTGCTGGAGTTCCTACCATTCCAGGTTCAGAAGGAATATTAAACGATTTTGAAGAAACACAAAAACTTGCCTCCGAAATGGGCTATCCTGTAATGCTCAAAGCTACCGCTGGTGGGGAGGCAAAGGAATGCGAGCAGTTTGGAAAGAAGAAGATCTTCAAAAAGCTTGGGACAGTGCTCGACAAGAAGCTGCAGCAGCTTTTGGGAATGATGGCATGTACATGGAGAAACTCATCGAAGAACCACGTCATATTGAAATTCAAATAGTTGGAGACAGTTTTGGAAAAGCCTGTCATTTGTCAGAACGCGATTGCTCGGTTCAACGACGCCACCAAAAGCTAACAGAAGAAACCCTTCTCCATTTATGACCGATGAACTTCGAGATAAAATGGGAAAAGCAGCCGTTTTAGCAGCAGAGTACATTAAATATGAAGGAGCAGGAACGGTTGAGTTTTTAGTAGATAAGCATCGTAATTTCTATTTTATGGAAATGAATACGAGAATTCAAGTAGAGCACCCCATTACAGAACAAGTAATTGACTTTGATTTGATCAGAGAGCAAATCTCTGTTGCAGCTAAAATTCCAATTTCTGGAAAGCATTATTTACCAAAATTACATTCTATAGAGTGTCGAATAAATGCTGAAGACCCTTACAATGATTTTCGTCCTTCGCCAGGTAAAATAACCAACCTTAATATTCCAGGCGGGCACGGAATACGTTTGGACACTCATGTTTACTCTGGATACATTATCCCACCTTTTTATGATTCTATGATTGCAAAATTGATTACTACTGCTCAAACTCGAGAAGAGGCAATCAATAAAATGAAAAGAGCGCTTCAAGAATTTGTTATTGAAGGAGTAAAAACAACCATTCCTTTCCACTTACAATTGATGGACCATCCCGATTATCTAGCGGGGAATTACACCACCAAATTTATGGAAGAGTTTGAGATGAAATAATTTTACTTCAATGTATTAAACCCAACCTTGAGCTACCAAATATTCAGCAATTTGGATGGTATTGGTTGCTGCCCTTTTCTGAGATTGTCCGATACAATCCACAGATTAAACGTGTTTTCTTGAGAGAAATCTTTTCTGATTCGCCCTACAAAAACGTCGTTTTTCCCCTCAGCATAGATAGGCATTGGATAAGTGTTAGTATCGGGATTGTCCTGAACAATCACTCCTGGACTTTGGTTCAACAAAGTTTGTATTTCTTGTACAGAAGCTTCTTTTTTAACTGGACATTGACAGACTCACTGTGGCCCCCTACTACAGGAATTCGAATCGCTGTAGCAGTTACTCCTATGCTGTCATCACTTAAAATTTTATGGGTTTCTCTCACCAATTTCATTTCTTCTTTGGTGTAACCATTTTCTTGAAAATTGTCACAATGGGGAATTGCATTTCGATGAATGGGGTAAGGATAAGCCATTTCGCCTTGTTTACCCTCATATTCGTTTTCTAATTGTTTAACCGCTTTAACTCCAGTTCCTGTTATGGACTGGTATGTCGATATTACTAATCTTTTGATCCCATAATTATCTTGCAAAGGAGCTAGTGCAACCAACATTTGAATGGTAGAGCAGTTTGGGTTTGCAATAATTTTATCTTCGGGGGAGAGATGATTTGCATTGATTTCTGGAATCACCAATTTTTTAGTAGGGTCCATTCTCCAAGCAGAGGAGTTATCTATAACTGTAGTTCCAGCAGCAGCAAACTTTGGCGCCCACTCTAAAGAAGTTTCTCCACCAGCAGAAAACAAAGCAACATCAGCTTTCATTTCCACAGCAGTGGACAGCCCTACAACAGTGTAAGACTTCTCTTGAAACGTTATTTTTTCCCGACTGACCGTTCGGATGCAACGGGAATTAATTCTGTTAATGGGAAATTTCTTTCAGCGAGTACTTTTAACATGACTTGACCTACCATTCCAGTAGCTCCAACTAAGGCAACTTTCATCAGCTGTTTTTTTAATTAATGACCGCAAAAGTACTGATAATATTTATGGCTTCAAACCAATGCTTTAGAAATATCAAATTTGAACAATTTGTTTTAAATACAACAAAACTAAACAAAAACCCTTTTAATTCGGGGGCTGAGGCTTGTTAGAATTTCGTATGAAATTGTATTAGCCGATGCTGTAAAATCTGAAGCAGTAAAGTTTTGGTCGAAAATAATAGCCTCTGTTCCAACAGGACAGTCGACCGATGTCAAGTCTATCATGAGCATATCCATACACACATTCCCAATTATGGGAACAGTTTGCCCTAAAACATTTACTTTTCCAATACCGTTTCCGTATTGTCTTCCAATTCCATCGGCATGACCTAGTGGAATGATGCCGATTCGACTTTCTTTTGATGCAATCCATCCTTTATTGTAACCAACACTTTCCCCTTTTTTGATATAATGTATTTGACAAATTGGGCAACTTAGTTTTGCAATAGGTTTAAGTGTTTTGTTCCATTCGGGATTATTTGCAAAACCATAGAGTGCAATTCCTATTCTGACAGCATCCAATTGGTGTTCAGGATAATTAAAAACACCAGAACTGTTTAGGATATGGAATTTTGGAGTGGACGGACAGATTTCTTTAACCTTTGATTTTATTAATTCAAAAGCATCGAATTGCTTTTTGTAAAAGCACAAGGTTTTGGGTTTTCTGAGAAGCCCAAATGAGAATAAATACTTTTAATATTGATTAAGGGAGTATAAACTTCTTTAAAAAAAGTTCTAAATTTTCTGAAGAAAAGCCAATACGGTTTAGGCCTGTATTACATTTGACATGTACGGGATAGTTTTGAATATTTTTTTCTGTTAATAAAGAAATAAATGCTTTGCTGATTTCCAAATTGTAAAGAACAGGCTCCAATTGGTATTCGATTATTTGTTCCAATTGTGCTAATTGGGGATAAAAAACCATAAGGGGATCTTTGATACTAGCTTTGCGAAGTATTTTACCTTCATTGGCATAAGCTACCGCAAAATAAGCAGCTCCAAGTTTGGAAAGTTCTTGAGCAATTCGGGCCCCATCATTCCCGTATCCATTGGCTTTAACTACAGCAATAAGTGTTGTTTCTGGGTTTATTTTTGAACGGAGGGTGTTGTAGTTATGTGCTAAAGAATTAAGGTTAATGGTCAGACACGCTTCTTTGATCATGAATTATTTTTAGACTTTCCTTTTTTATTTTTTGGAGTGATTCTTCCTTGCGAGCCTTGTAAAAAGCAGCTCTACTCAAAGGTTCATAAACTTCCCTTTCACCCAATACAACAAGCCCATCTTCTTGAGAAATTCTATGGCTGTATTGTGCTAAATTTCCAGTTTGGGTACAAACAGCGTGAACTTTGGTAACGTATTCGGCTGTGGCCATGAGCGCGGGCATTGGTCCAAAGGGGTTTCCTTTGAAATCCATATCCAAACCTGCAACAATCACTCGAATCCCTTGATTGGCAAGATCATTACACACCTGAACTATTTCAGAGTCAAAAAATTGTGCTTCATCTATACCTACAACATCGCAGTCTGAAGCTAAAATTGGAATATTTGCTGCTGCCGGTACGGGTGTTGAACGGATTTTATTTTGATCGTGTGAGGTAACTAAGTCGTCCTCATAACGGTTGTCAATAATGGGTTTGAATATTTCAATTCGTTGTTTGGCAAATTGAGCGCGTTTGAGTCTTCTGATTAATTCTTCAGTTTTCCCAGAAAACATGGAACCACAGATTACCTCGATCCACCCGAATTGTTCATTTTGATTTACGGTGTTTTCTAAAAACATTTTTGTAATTTTCAGCAACGCTTTTAACTAGCCTCAACAAAAGTATTATAACTAATTGTTCAAAAGAGTCAAATTTAATGATTAATGTACTTCTTTCAGAATTAAAACAAATAGCACAGTCTATTTTAGATCATGAGGATAGCATAAATATAGCTGAACTAGATTTGCGGCTTCGAGCACTGCAGAAGAAAATTACAATTTTAGAATACCAACAGCAAAAGAATTTAACAGAAGCCCAAAGTAAAGTAGAACCTATTGAGTTTGATAATTCAAAGCAAATAACTCAAGAACCAATCCCTTCTGAGCTTGCCCCCAAGAAGACGTCACTTCATCACTTGAAAGCTTGTTTGCTAACTCTATTAGTGACCCCGTTTTTGTAAAAAAGAAAATCCAATTTCAACAACCTCAGAATCAACTGAGGAGAATTCCAAAAATCTCAACGACATTTTAGGAAAAGGTTTAAAGGTGGGTCTGAATGATAGACTGGCTTTCATAAAGAATTTATTCAATGGAAGTGTTGAGGAATATCAGAGAGTTATCTCTCAAATCCAAACCTATGATGAGCTTGAAGAAGCGCAGAATTTTATCGAAAACCTTATTAAACCAGATTACAATTATTGGGAGGGTAAAGAATCTTTCGAGTCGAGGTTTATCAAGATAATTGAACAGAATTTTGACTAGATCTAAACCCTATGGACCTACAAAAAAATCTTTATTGGAGAGTAACCGTTATTCTTTCACTAATAATTTCTGCAAACGGAATTATGTACTTTATTCGATCAGAGGAAGCAGCAATGGAGTTTTTATCTCTAGGTTATCTAAGGCATATTATTATTCCTTTAGGAGTAGCTGAAATATATGCTGCAATTTGCCCTTTGGAAAGCTCAAGATGGAGAGATTGGTTGAGCCTTGCTTGCCTTGGTTGTTCTTCTTCTGTTGTATTATTGCAAAAACAAAGTTAGATAAGGCGTGGGAAAATTATTTTTGGTACCAACACCGATCGGGAATCTAAAAGACATAACTTTTAGAGCAGTAGAAGTGCTTTCGCATGTAGATTTAATCTTAGCAGAAGATACTCGAACGAGCAGTAAACTTTTAAAACATTACAATATTTCAGTTTCTTTACAGAGTCACCATATGCATAACGAACACAGTATGTTGTCGTCCATTATTTCAAAATTGAAACAAGGTAAAAACATTGCTTTAATTTCGGATGCTGGTACTCCAGCAATTTCAGACCCCGGATTTTTATTGGTTCGGGAAGCGATTGCGAATAACATCGAGACGGAGTGTTTACCTGGAGCCACTGCTTTTATTCCTGCTTTGCTTCAAAGTGGTTTACCTAATGATCGGTTTATTTTTGAGGGATTTCTCCCACCAAAAAAAGGAAGACAAAGCCGTTTAAAACAATTGGTAGAAGAAAACAGAACGATCATCATTTATGAATCACCCCATAAAGTTTTAAAAACAGTGACCCAGTTAGTCGATTTTTTTGGAGGTGATCGTAAATTAAGTTTTTCTAGAGAGTTAACTAAACTTCATGAAGAAACTTTTAGAGGAACAATACTTGAATTAAAAGAATACTTAGAAAAAAGCCTCCTAAGGGAGAATTTGTTTTATGCATTGCTGGTAAACCAAAGAAATAAAATGTACTGGGAATCTAAACCAACTCCAGATCCTAAAAAGGTAAAAGAGATACAGGAAGCTTTGCAAATTCCTCAAACCATAGCGATGCTTTTAATACAGAGAGGATCGAAGACTTTAATAGTGCTAAAGCTTTTTTTAGACCCCAGTTGACGGATTTACATGATCCCTTTTTGATGCAAGATATGCAGGCAGCTGTTGAACGAATCGATCAATGCTGTCGCGATCAAGAAGGTCTTATGATCTATGGAGATTATGATGTTGATGGAACCACATCGGTTTCTTTAGTTTATTCTTTTCTTGAACCCTACTTCCAAAAAATAGTTCCCTATATACCCGACCGTTATTCAGAGGGTTATGGAATTTCATTTGAAGGAATTGATGTTGCAGCCGAAAAAGGGGTGCAATTGATTGTTGCATTAGATTGTGGTATCAAGGCAACTGAAAAAGTGAAATATGCTCAATCAAAAGGGATTGATTTCATCATTTGTGATCACCACTTACCGACTGATAAAATCCCTGATGCAGTGGCTGTTTTAGATCCAAAACGCTCCGATTGTAATTACCCTTACAAGGAGTTATGTGGTTGTGGTATTGGTTTTAAATTAATTCAGGCTCTTACAATTTTTTGGAAAGAAGACCCAAAAGAGCTTTCTTCTTATTTGGATTTGGTAGCTACTGCAATCGCAGCAGATATCGTTCCTATGACAGGAGAAAATAGAATTTTAACCTTTTACGGTATCGAACAACTTAGGAGGAGTCCAAGGATCGGATTGAAACCCTTGATTTCACAGCTCAAAAAACCCGTAACTGTATCCGATTTGGTTTTTATTATTGCTCCTCGAATTAATGCAGCTGGACGAATGGGGAATGCTCTTAATGCGGTAAAATTACTTGTTGAAAAAGAGTCCAATTCGGCTCAACAATTGGCTACATCCATTGAGGCGTTAAATTCTGAAAGACGAATAACAGATGAACGTATTACCAAAGAGGCACTTAGTTTGATTGAAAACTTGAACGAGCAAGAAAAATACAGTACTGTAGTCTGTGGCGAAAATTGGCATAAGGGAGTTATTGGGATTGTAGCCTCTCGTCTTATTGAAACCCATTACCGCCCAACAGTAGTTTTTTCGGCTGTTGATGACACTATGGTAGGATCTGCTCGTTCTGTCAAAGGATTTAATGTTTATGAAGCTTTAGAAGATTGTAAGGATCATATCATTCAATTTGGAGGACATAAATATGCAGCTGGGTTGACCATAAAAAAAGATCGATATATGGCTTTTAAAAAAGCTTTTGAGCAAGCAGTTCAAGATCGCATTTTACCGGAGCAACGTATTCCGACGGTTGTTTATGATTTAGAAGTGCCCCTATCAGAATTAACTCCAAAGCTTTTTAGAATTTTGGATCAATTAGGCCCTTTTGGTCCACAAAATATGCGACCTGTTTTTAGAACCAACAATGTCCTAGATTCAGGACATTCTAAAGCAGTAGGAAAAGACGGCTCCCATTTGCGTTTATCAATTCAAACAGAAAAAAAACCAATGATCGGAATTGCCTTTAGCCAAGCAAAATTTTTAACTCATATACGATCAAAAAAACCGTTTAATATCGTTTACACTTTAGACCAAAACGAATGGAATGGTCAAACTTCTCTACAATTGAAAGTTAAAGATCTAATGATCTAGGCATCTAGATGATTTAATAATCCTTGAGTTGACTGATCATGTGGGTTTTGGTTTCCTTGGTAATGTCTGTTAAGATTACCGAAGCGAGTTGTTTTCCCAATTCAACACCCCATTGATCGTAGCTAAAGATGTTCCAAATCACACCTTGCACAAAGATTTTGTGCTCATACATTGAAACTAATTTTCCCAAGCTTTCAGGGTTTAATGTATTGATCATTATCGTATTGGTGGGTTGATTTCCTTTAAAAATTTTGAAAGGTGATAAAGCTTCTATTTCTTCTTGTGATTTATTGGCTTTAGCTAATTCTTCATTTACTGTTTTCTCATTTTTTCCTTGCATTAAGGCTTCAGTTTGAGCCAAGAAGTTTGCCATTAATTTTTGATGATGATCAACTTCTCCATAAAGAGGTTTTTAAATCCAATGAAGTCAGTAGGAATCAATTTGGTTCCTTGATGTATTAGTTGAAAAAAGGCATGCTGTGCATTGGTTCCAGAGCCTCCCCAAATGATAGTGCCTGTTTGGTAGGTTACTTTTTTCCATTTCGATCAACACTTTTACCATTGCTTTCCATAATGCCTTGTTGAAGGTAGGCTGGAAGGTTTCGCAGGTATTGGGTGTAAGGAATTATGGCCTCACTTTCGGCGCCCCAAAAATTGTTGTACCAGACACTAATTAAGGCCAATACCACAGGAATATTCTTTTTGAAAGGTTCTTTTCTAAAATGGATATCCATTGCATTTGCACCTTTAAGAAGAGCCTCAAAGTTATCTGAACCAATTGCTAAAGAAATACTTAAACCAACTGCAGACCATAATGAAAAACGTCCTCCAACCCAATCTTTCATTGGGAATACATTGTTTGGATGAATTCCAAATTCTTCAATTTTTTCTAGGTTTGTAGAGACCGCTACAAAATGCTTTGCAATAGCTTCCTCCGCGGCTTGTTTTAAGAACCATTTGCGAATAGTATTGGCATTAGTAAGTGTTTCTTGGGTTGTAAAGGTTTTAGAAACAATTACAAACAAGGTAGTTTCGGGATCTAGTTTTCTTAGAATTTCTTGAACATGATCCCCTTCAACGTTTGAAACAAAATGAGTGTTAAGATGGTTTTTATAAAATTCTAAACCTTCTACAATCATTGCTGGGCCAAGGTCTGAGCCTCCAATACCAATGTTTACAATATCAGTAATTGCTTTACCTGTGAATCCTTTATGAGTTCCGGAGATAATTGAAGAAGTGAATTCACGTATTTTTTTCTTTTACTGCAAAAACTTCGGGGATAATATCTAATCCATCAACAAAAATCTGGTCATTCTCTTGAGACCTCAGGGCCGTATGGAGCACGGCTCTGTTTTCGGTTTGATTGATTGCTTCTCCTTTAAAGTAAGCTTCAATAGCAGTATTGAGGCCGCATTCTTCTGCCAATTCAATAAGTAAGTTCAGGGTTTGTTTACTTATTCTATTTTTCGAATAATCAACTAAAAAATCCTCCCAATGAATGGATAAATCGTCAAAGCGATTTTTTTCATTTTGGAACACATCTTGAAGTTTTATGTTTTTTTGTGACTCAAAATGTTTTTCAAGTTTTTTCCAAGCTTGCGTTTGGGTTGGATTTATGTTTTGTAATGCCATAATTTTAATTCAATACTAAAGTTAGGTTTGTTTTTTCTTCAAAAGACAAACAATTTAGTTGTGTTTGTAAGGGTTGAATGTGGGTTAAAAATTGTTTTTTTAATTCACTTGAAATGGGTTTTGCTTCTGGGAGTTTTTGTTTGAAAGGATCAACTTGTCTGCCATTTTTCCAAAAGCGGTAACATACATGTGGCCCGGATGTATTTCCTGTCATTCCTACCCAACCAATTACGTCTCCTTGGTTTACAAATTGGCCAACACGAACTTTTCTTCGTTTCATATGGAGGTATTGTGTTGAGTATGTGTTGTTGTGTCTTATTTTTACATAGTTACCGTTTCCTCTTGTGTAATTCGATTTGACTACTGTTCCTTTTGCAGTTGCCATAATTGGAGTACCTATTGGAGCAGCGTAATCGGTTCCTTTATGGGGTTTGACTCTTCCGTAATATGCGATTCGTCTTTTTAGGTTGTATCGTGAAGAGATTCTACTAAAATTTACGGGAGCTTTAAGAAATGCCCGACGTAAATTCTTGGCTTTTTCGTCAAAATAATCTGTGATTCCTTTGATACTATCAGTTTGAAATTCGAAGGCATAGAGGGGTTTGTTTCGATGCTCAAAATAAGCTGCTTTAATTTTTTCAATGCCGATAGAAATACTATCATCAACAAAACGCTCTGTATAGATTACTTTGAATCTGTCGCCTTTATCAAGCCTTGTAAAGTCAATTGTCCATGCGTATACATCAGCTAAATAATAAGTTAAATTACTGTTGTATCCGCTGGAGTTCATCGTATCATACAAAGAGGTCTCAATAACTCCGGTTGCTTCGAGTTCAACTACACGAGTTGGTTTTTTATTTTTGTGGCAAAAAGACTATCTTTTAATTGAACTACGTCATAACTCTCAATCCCGGGTTGATAAATAAAGGCATGAGGTTTTGAAATGCTGTCCTTTGGAAACAGAAGAGTGTAGGGCTTCCCAATTTGTAATTTTCGGATATTAACCTCAGATTTTTTTATCACTTGTAAAATCTTGTAAACTTCTGGATAATCAATACCATTTTGTTCTAAAATTGCTCCAAAGGTATCTCCGCGTTTAATTTTTAATTTTCTTTCATCGTAAAGGTTTAAATCATACCCATATTTGATATTGGGTTCAATTTTTACTTCCATTTCAACAAGGAGGTCGCTTTTTTTGAGGCACTGTTAACACAAGACATGAAAACTACAGTTACCATTAATGCCAAAAGATGGCTAAACAAGATTTTAAAATAAATTGTTTTGCGTTGCATAATTTGCATACAAATTTCGGAATATTTGGGGATCAAATCTCTTTTTTGTTGAAAACTTAACAACAATTTTATATTTTGATTTTAAAAGGATGTTTCAGATTTTTAAAGTTTTCAAGATCGCATTTTATTGATCCGACAGCAATGTCTGCTTGAAGACGAATCGGAATTTTATTTTCATCATTACTCACCCATAGTGTAACACTTTCTTCCTCTCTAAACACACGCCCACTCTGTACATAAGGGATATATTTCCTGCAGGCTATTTTTCCAAATTTTGTATCGAGCGTTTCTATTCCTAAAAATTTGAGTTTGAAAAGATAATTTTCGGAATCAAAAAACATATTGATTGAAACACTTTCTCCAGGCTTCATTGAAGAGGTGTTTTTAACATTTCTCAAGTAGTAAAAAGCAGAAATAAGATCATGAGCATTTGGATTTACTTTTATCTCTTGATATTTTTTTTTTTTTTATTATTTATTTTGGCAATTCCATTTTCGTGATCAAAGCGAATTTCTATGTCTTTAGTGTAACCACCTTCATAGATGTTTCTGATAAACCAAATCGGTAAACCCGTTTCTTGACTGAAATAACTGTCATAATAGTCTTCTACTTTGAATAAAATTCGAGCTAATCCTGTCGTTGCTCCATATCCTTTGGCATGAAAAACAGGAGTCCCATCAATGGTGTCATTCTCTAATTCAAGGGTCACATAACTCGCATTAAAGATTCCGTAGTGGATTCGGAATTCAAACCATTCTCCAGTTTTAAAAGCATTTTGTTTTTTTTCGATGGGAGTTTTTACAGAATCAATACTTTGCTGTCCCCACATGAAACTGGAAACCAAAAAAAAGTATAAAAGATATAGATTGACTGGTTTTCTCACCTTTGTGATTAATTCATTTACAAGATATGCAAAATAGACAAAAATAAAAGCTCAAAAATGTCAAGAAAATGTTATTTTTTTTAGAATTTTCTTGGAGTTGATTGAAAAGTAGAGTCCCCTTGGAGTTTCCAATAACTTGAATTAAATCATCTTTATTGGCTTCTTTTATTCTTTTGAATGACTTGAATTTTTTCAATAAAGTTTCTTTGGTTTTGGGACCAATTCCCGGGAAAACATCCAAGCCAGACTGAATTGCTTTTTTACTTCTTTTATTCCGATGTAATGTAATTCCAAATCGATGGGCCTCATTCCTGAGAAATTGAATTACTTTAAGACTTTCTGATTTTTTATCTAAATAAAGCGGAATAGAGTCTTCGGGGAAATAAATTTCTTCCAATCGTTTTGCAATCCCAACAATCGCAATTTTGCCTCTTAGCCCCAAACGATCAATACTTTTCAACGCGGATGATAATTGCCCTTTACCACCATCCACAATTATGAGTTGAGGTAAGGATTGTTTTTCATCTAACAAACGTTTATATCTTCGGAAAACAACTTCTTCCATCGAAGCAAAATCATCGGGCCCCTCTACGGTTTTAATATTGTAATGTCGATATTCTTTTTTTGCAGGTTTTCCATTTTTAAAAACAACACAAGCCGCAACAGGATTTGATCCTTGAAGGTTAGAGTTATCAAAGCATTCTATGTGTCTAGGTTCATGGGAAAGACGAAGATCATGTTTCATTTGACTCATCAATCGATTCGTATGACGATCGGGGTCAACAATTTTGATTTGTTTGAATCGCTCCATTCGGAAATACTTAGCATTTCGTACGGAGAGATCTAGGATCTTTTTTTTATCTCCAAGTTGAGGCACGGTAACTCGAATTGATTTTCCAAAATTTAAAGGGAATGGAAGGTAAATTTCGGGAGATTGTGAATTGAATCGCTGACGAATTTCTATAACAGCAAGAGATAAAATTTCTTCTGGGGTTTCTTCTAATTTTTTTTTAATTTCAAGAGTATTAGAGCGAATGATAGATCCAAAAGAGAGCTGCAAAAAATTTACATAACCATACTGATCGTCTGTGACTATTGAAAAAACGTCGACATTATTAATTTTTGGATTAACAATAGTAGATTTGGACTGATAGTTTTCTAGGATTTCTAACTTCTCTTTTATTTTATGAGCCTCTTCATACTCCATTTTCAAAGCGTGTTCTTCCATTTGGGCTCTGAAATCCTGTAAGGATTCTTTGAAATTGCCTTTGAGTATGGAATGAATTGCTTTAATATTTTGATTGTATTGTTGTTCGGTTATTTTGTTTTCACAGGGAGCTGAACAGTTACCCATGTGGTATTCCAAACAAACTTTATATTTTTTAGCAGCTATTTTTTTCGGATAAATCGAAAGTACAATTGCGAATGGGGTATAATCCACGAATCAAATCCAACAAAATATAAACCATTTTTTTGTTGGTATATGGGCCATAATAATCGGAACCATCTTTGATTACTCTACGGGTAGAAAAATTCTTGGAAAGCGCTCTTTTTTGATGCAAATCCATGGATAGGTTTTATCATCTTTTAACAAGATGTTGTATCGAGGCTTGTGTTTTTTGATGAGGTTATTTTCAAGTAAAAGAGCGTCCATTTCACTTTCAACTACGATGTGTTCGATCCGAACAATATTTTTTACCAAAATCCTTGTTTTGTTACTGTCGTGGGTTTTGTTGAAATAGGAACTTACTCTACGCTTCAAATTAATTGCCTTTCCAATATAAATGATCAAGTCGTTTTTATCAAAATATTGATATACTCCAGGCTCTTGAGGTAAAGTTTGTATTTGTAGTTTTAATGCTGAGCTCTTCATTTATTTTCAAGAGAATTTTGTTCCTAAAAATTCATAGGTTCATTAACGAAAATAATTATTTTCTTTGTGAGTACAATTTTAACAATGGATAAATCTCAAATAAGAAAACAATATAAAATCCTTCGAGAAGGGCTTTCAAAAACACAGATTGAAGACAGAAGTATTTCA
Organism: Candidatus Arcticimaribacter sp.; assembly: GCA_038142965.1. GTDB lineage: Bacteria > Bacteroidota > Bacteroidia > Flavobacteriales > Flavobacteriaceae > Arcticimaribacter. Next base: position 39,959 of record JAYQLC010000004.1, read on the forward strand.
ATTGCGAACCGTTGTCTCGAACTTCCTATTTGGAATAAGCAAATTATGCACATTTTTTTGTCCATTGAAAATCAAAAAGAAGTAGACACCTCTTTTCTCCGTACTCTTTTACAAGGAAAAGATAAAGAAATTGTTATTCCTAAGATTATTGATTCAGAAAGGTTACAGCATTTTTTATTGACAGATCATACTCTCTTCAAAAAAAAAATTCTTTAGGAATTCCTGAACCTGTTTCAGGGATAGAAATTAAACCTTCTTTGATTGACGTTGTTTTTATTCCTCTTTTAAGTTTTGATTATAAAGGAAATCGAGTAGGGTATGGAAAAGGGTATTATGATCGTTTCTTGTTGAATTGTAAAGAGGAATGTCTTAAAATTGGGTTGTCTTTTTTTGAAGAAGAACAATGTGTTTTTGATGTTGAAGACACTGACATTTCCCTTGATTTTTGTGTAACCCCCAAACAGGTTTATCAATATGCTTAAATTCAGTCAAAGATTCGTTTGTTGAAGAATAGAATAATCCCAACTCCACAACTGATGGAAAAATCAGCTACGTTAAAAACATATTCAAAAAAGGTGTAGCTTTTGCCACCGATGAATGGCAACCACTCAGGCCAAATCCATGATGCAATCGGAAATTGAAGCATATCCACTACATGACCATAAAACAAAGGAGCATAGCCCTCTTCAGGCATAAATTCAGCTATTTGTCCATAACTGTTGGAAAACCAAACTCCATAAAATACAGAATCAATAATATTTCCAATGGCCCCCGCTAGAATAAGGGATAAAGCTAATCTTAATAGTTGAGAGCTTTCAGAACGAAGAAGCTTCCACAGCCACCGACCCAGAAAAGTGATTGCCGCCAATCGAAATAGGGTTAGAATTAGTTTACCAATTTCTTCACTAATAAAGGGTAATATGTCGCTAATTTTGGTTCCCCAAGCCATTCCTTTGTTTTCGATCATTAGAAGTTTAAAAAACCCCCAGTCCACTATTGCGGGTTCTCCATACATCGAAAGCGGGTAGTGGAGTTTGATGTATATTTTAGATGCTTGATCGAGAAATAAAACAAAAAAGATTATGAGTATGGCTGTTTTATGATTGACCTCGAAAATGGAACTTTTAAATAATTTCATAACAAATAAAATAAGTAATTTAGTTGGGGTGTATTTTAATGTTTCCTCTAGCTGAACTGACTAAAAGGGTTTGTGGAAGTCGATCGAGGTACAACCCATAAAAATGTAGATCTGCAGATAAGGATTGGATGATCCCTTTAGGCTCATAAACTTTCAATATTACTTTACCGTGATCTACCATAAGATTAATATTTTCAAAAATTCCATGACAGTCTAGTTGTGTTTCTCTTGCTGCTAATGAAAGGTTTAAATTTTCAGGAATTTTAATCACAATCATGTTAGCTACAGTTTTATGAACACTCAGCTTATCATCTGGTTTTATGTAATTTGGCGACTGATATTCTTCAAGATAAAAGCGTTTCCCATCGATTTTTTCTCTGAGTAAATGTAAATATTGATACTCGCCTTCTTTTTGATAGTTTACTTCAATTGTGGGTTTTTTATGCGTAGAGATTCTTATAGAACTGGCCCAAGGACAATTGATTTCTATATCTTTTAACCCGGTAGCATCCCAACTTTTAGTTTGTTGAATTTGTCCAAGACAAATACAAGAAAAAAAAAAGAAAAGACAGACGAAGCATCTTCTATTTTTGCATGTTTTTGGCTTCAATGCTAAGGGTTGCATGTGGAACCAAAACCAAACGTTCTTTTTGAATTAATTTTCCGGTAACACGACAAACACCATAGGTTTTGTTTTCTATGCGGATTAATGCATTTCTTAAATCACGAATGAATTTTTCTTGACGTATAGCTAATTGTGTATTAGCCTCTTTGGACATGGTTTCTGAACCTTCCTCAAAAGCTTTGAAAGTAGGAGAGGTATCGTCTGTACCATTGTCTCCATCATTCATGTAAGTACTTTTAAGAAGACTCAAATCTTCGTTTGCTTTTTCTATTTTTTCATCAATTAGCTTTTTAAATTCTGCTAATTCTTTATCTGAATATCTGTTTTTTATTTCAGCCGACATATCTAATGTTTTTTAATTAATATATGGGTTTGTATTTCATCAAATTCAACTAAAACTCCTTCAATAACCTCATCTTGGACGTGTATTTTATCTGTGAGGGTTTCTGTTTTTATATACTCTAAATTATTGTTTACTGCACTGTTTAGTGATTTGTGAGGTGTCAAATATAAAATAATTTTGTCAGTAACCTCTAAACCAACATCTTTTCTCAAGTTTTGAATGCGATTAATTAGCTCTCGAGCAATTCCTTCTTCAATTAATTTTTCGTTCATTTGAATGTCTAGAGCTACGGTAATTCCATTTCCGTTTGCAACCAACCAACCTTCAATATCTTTTGATTGAATATCTACATCTGCATCAGTTAGGGTAACATTTTTCCCTTCAATATTTATCTCAACTGTTTCTTTAGCTTCAAGACTTTTGAGTTGTTTCTCATCCAAATTTTGAATTGCACTTACCACAAATCGCATGTTTTTCCCAAAACGTGGCCCAAGAGTTTTGAAATTTGGTTTTACTTCTTTAACAAGAATATCACTTGCATCATCTAATAATTCGAGTTGCTTGACATTTATTTCAGAAAGAATTAAATTTTTTACTGCTTTTATGGCCTCTTTTTCAGCCTGATTTCGAACGGGGATCATGATTTTTCGAAGAGGTTGGCGTACCTTTATTTGTTCTTTTTTTCGGAGTGAAAGGGCTAATGAAGCAATGGTTCTGGCTTTACTCATTCGCTCTTCCAAAACGATGTTTCGAACATTTGCATCGGCTGATGGAAATTCTGCTAAATGAACAGAAAGCTCTTCTTCAAAACCGGTTGCTTTACACAGATCTAAATACAAACGATCTGCATAAAACGGAGCCACAGGAGCCATTAATTTACTGATGGTAAGAAGACATTCAAATAAGGTTTGATATGCAGATATTTTGTCTTTTTGATACTCTCCTTTCCAGAACCTTCTTCTTGAAAGGCGAACATACCAATTACTTAAAATTTCTTGAACAAATTCTGAAATAGCTCGTGTTGCTCTCGTTGGTTCGTAGTCACTGTAGGAGTTGTCTATTTTAGAAATTAGTTTGTTAAGTTCTGATATAATCCATTGATCCATTTCGGAACGTTCCAATATTGGAATGGTTTTTTCTTTGTAACTAAAGCCGTCAATATTGGCGTACAAACTGAAAAAAGCATAAGTGTTTTGTAGAGTTCCAAAGAATTTTCTTGAAACTTCAGCAATTCCTTCAAGATCAAATTTTAGATTATCCCATGGGTTTGCATTTGAAATCATGTACCAACGAGTTGCGTCTGGCCCATAGGTTTCTAGAGTCTTAAAAGGATCTACAGCGTTACCCAAACGCTTGGACATTTTCTGACCATTTTTATCCAAAACTAATCCATTGGAAATTACATTTTTGTATGCAACAGAATCAAAAACGAGAGTACCAATAGCATGTAGGGTGTAAAACCATCCTCTAGTCTGATCAACTCCTTCTGCAATATAGTCTGCGGGGAAGGCTTTATTTTGATCAATTTTCTCTTTGTTTTCAAAAGGATAGTGCCACTGGGCATAGGGCATTGATCCAGAGTCAAACCATACGTCGATTAGATCGGATTCCCGAGTCATTGCTTTCCCTAAAGGACTACATAGGGTTATTTTATCTACAGTATTTTTATGTAAATCAATAAGATCATAATTGTCTTCGGACATATTACCAACCTCAAAGTCTGCAAATGGATTTTCTTTCATCAAACCAGCTTCAATGGCTTTTTCTATCTCTTGAATGAGTTCCTCCATGGAACCAATAATAATGGTTTCTTGACCATCTTCTGTCCTCCAAATAGGTAGTGGAATTCCCCAAAATCTGGAACGAGAGAGATTCCAGTCATTGGCATTGGCAAGCCAATTTCCAAAGCGGCCTTCGCCTGTTGATTTAGGTTTCCAGTTGATTTGTTGATTCAAGGCCACCATGCGGTCTCTTTCGGAGGAAACCTTCACAAACCATGAGTTTAAAGGATAATATAAAATAGGCTTATCTGTTCTCCAACAATTTGGATAGGAGTGAACATATTTTTCAACTTTGAAAGCTCGATTTTCTTCTTTTAGACGAATGGCAATTTCAACATCAACGGATCGTTCGGGGGCGGTTCCATCAGGATAATATTCATTTTTGACATATTTCCCGCCGAGATCTCCCAATACGGAGTGGAATTTTCCTTGAAGGGTAACCAAAGGTTCTTTGTTTCCATACTCATCTAGTACCAACAAAGGAGGAATCGGAGGAGAAGCCTCTCTGGCCACCTGAGCATCGTCTGCACCAAAAGTAGGAGCAGTATGAACGATTCCAGTACCATCTTCTATCGTAACAAAGTTACCCGAGATCACTCGGAAAGCATCCTCTGCATTTTCAAGAGGAAGAGGAGCGTCTTCCCATAGTTGCTTGTATCGAATTCCAATCAGATCTTTTCCAAGTATTTCATCGGTAATGCAATAAGGAATTTTTTTGCCTCCTGCACTATAAGTCTTTAACTCTTCTGAAGTTTTTGTTGCAAAATACTTTCCTGAAAATTGTTTAGTTACTAAAGCTTGAGCTAAAAGTACTCGAATTGGTAGATGAGTATATTGGTTGAAGGTTTCAACAACAACGTATTTTATTTTTTCTCCTACAGTTAAAGCTGTGTTGGAAGGAAGAGTCCAAGGGGTAGTGGTCCATGCCAAAATGTAAAGTTCTTCTTCAGCTTGTAAAGCTGTTGGAAGTGTTTCTTTGACTGTTTCAAATTGAGCTGTAATTGAAGTGTCGGTAACGTCTTGATAAGTTCCTGGCTGATTGAGCTCGTGAGAGCTTAAACCGGTTCCAGCTTTTGGAGAGTATGGCTGAATAGTGTAACCTTTGTACAAAAGATCTTTATCATAAATTTGTTTGAGTAGCCACCAAACAGATTCAATGTATTTTGATTTATAAGTCACGTATGGGTTTTCCATATCGACCCAATACCCCATTTCTTTGGTAAGTCTATTCCACACATCAGTGTAGCGCATTACTGCACTTTTACAAGCTTCATTATAATCATCAATACTAATACTTTTTCCAATAGCATCTTTGGTAATACCAAGTTCTTTCTCCACTCCTAGTTCAACAGGAAGACCATGGGTATCCCATCCAGCTTTTCGTTTCACTTGAAAACCCTTTTGAGTTTTGTAACGACAAAAGATGTCTTTTATGGCTCTAGCCATTACGTGATGTATCCCGGGCATTCCATTGGCAGAAGGGGGTCCTTCAAAGAAAACATAAGGGGTTTGACCTCACGCGATGTTATACTTTTATCAAAAATTGATTCTTTTTCCCAATAAGATAAAATCTCTTGAGATACCTCAGAAAGCTTGAATTGTTTGTGTTCTTTAAAACCCATTGGGAATATATAAAGTTGCAAAATTAAGGAATTTTATACATTTATACTTCAATTAATCTGTAAGCTCAAAAAAATCTATGAAATTTGATTTTAATAAGACTTTAACCCTTGAAAATGATTGTGTGTTACTTCGTAGTTTGGGACAAAATGATTTTGAAAAACTCCTTCCTTTTTCAGAAAATGAACCTCATTTATGGAGCTTTTCTCTAACTCCAGCATCGGGGGCCAAAAATTTAAAGAACTACATCAATAAGGCCATAGAAAGCAGAGTAAAAGAAGAGGCTTATCCTTTTATTGTAATAGATAAAAAAAGAGGAGCTGTTGCAGGTTGCACCCGTTTTTATGGAATCGATTTACAGCATGATGTTTTGAGCTTAGAGTATACTTGGTATGGAAAAGAATTTCAGAGAACAGGATTAAATCGGAATTGCAAGTACTTGTTATTGACATATGCTTTTGAAACTTTAAAATGTGAACGAGTAGAATTTAGAGCAGATTCAAGGAATAAAAAAAGCATTGAATCAATGAAAAGTATTGGATGTACTGTTGAGGGTGTTCTCCGAAATAATTGTAAAGCTGCTTATGGAAGAAGAGCCAGTACGGTATTGAGTATTCTAAGAGATGAATGGGAGCAAAAGGTTAAGAAACAGCTCGAAAGTAAGTTGTATTAGAGCTCTATTCCTACTCCCAAAATTAAGCTTCTTCCAGGCGCTGAAATTCCAGAGGCGAATTCTCGATAGTGAGTATCAAAAATATTTTCGATTCCAGTTCTGACAAGTATTTTATCGCTCCAATCATAACTTCCAGAAACATTGAAAATAGACCAACTCGGGGATCCCAAATATTCTTTTCCAAAAGATGTGATTTGAACAGGAGTTTCTTCTAAACCATCTTCTCCACCTAAACTAAAGTCATTAGGATTTTTTGAACTGCTAAAACGATTACTGATTTGTTTAGAAAGTTTTTGGTTTTTATATTGAAACATCAGTGATCCATAAAAAGGGAGTATAGATGGAAGAGGACCAAATCCCTCTAAAAACTCTGCATGCGTGTAGGTCATATCAGAGGAAAAAGAAAAGTGTGAATTAAAGCTCCAACTTCCTTCAAAAGAAGCACCGTGGATGGAAGCATTTCCAATGTTAGCATTAATTTGAGTTTCTACAATATCATCGTTGAAATTAAAAGGAATGATTTTACCAGTGAGCTGATCCTTGAAATGGGGAGAATATTCCCTACCAATGTAATCGGTAATAAAAGTACTATACAGTCTAAAAGCAAAATCCCCTTTTTTATTAAGAGTTCTGAAAGAAACACCAAAATCGAGATTATTAGCATATTCGGGTTTTAGTAGTGGATTCGGAATTATTAGGGTCCCTTTGCTTTCTCTAGTTTTACCTATATCATCAATATTAGGAGATCTAAATCCACTTGAAGCAAGAAAATTTAATTGGAGGTTGGGAGAAGGCCTGTGGGTTATGGATAAGCTTCCTGTTAAAGCATGGTTTTTTACATTAATTTTTGATAAGTTAAAACCAGGTGATTTAAGCAACCATGTTGGATAAATCCCTTCGCTTGTTTTCCACTGCGCTTTCAATTGGGTGTGAGTAAATCGACCCCCAATGGTCAGAGTAGTTTTTGGGGTTATATCCCATTTAAGATTATTGTAAAGTGCGGCAGAATCGTAATGTCCTCCTGCACTGGGATATCGGGTTGGAATGAGTTTTGGATTGGATAGTCCTGAAATACTATTTCCACTAAGAATTAGCTTTCTGGAGAAAGCACGTGAATCAACTTTATTGTTTACCCATTCAAAACCGTAAGCAAAACTTGTTGCTCCTGTTTTTTCTGTTTCAAAATCACCATTAAAGCTCCAAACTTGAACATCCTCTTGTTGATATCTCCGATCAAGTTGTCCAAATTTGCGGTTGATTCGTGATTCTTTAATGTTTTGATATGCCAGGGTTAAATAGCCCTTATAAAAAATCTTTTTTTTGGGGAACAGTTTTAATTGAGGAGAAATTAAAAATCGCTTTTGAGGGCCATAATACCATTCGGAATATAAAAGCTCTCCATTCTTGTATTCATTTAGTTTATCAAATCGTGGAATATTTGAAGAGTTTGAAAGCTGAATATTTAGGGTTAGCAATTTTTCTTTGGGAAGCTTTACAATAAACTTTTGTAACAAATCAATCTGATCATAACTGGAGTTCTTTTGGATATTAGGATTGTTATTAATGGAGGGATTGAAACTGTAGGTGTTTTCTGTGTTTTCTGAGTAAAATGGGACCAAACCCCAAGTTTCAAAACCATGGCTTCTATTTTCTCCCATGCGTATGTTGCCAAATTTGGAAAAACTTATGCTGCTGTAGCTTCCCAATTTTTAAAACTTAATTCAGCGTCATAATGATTTACAAAAGAGGTGTTTCCAGAATTAAAATTAGTAGAAAAGCTACTTTTAAACGGTTCATTGCTATTAATTCTTGGAGTTTTGGTGAAGTAATGAACGACTCCTCCTAATGCATCAGAGCCATAACCTACAGAAGATGAACCGTAAACTACTTCCACGCGTTCAATTGCATTGGGGTCTATTGTTATGGCATTTTGTAAATGCCCCGAGCGGTAAATGGCATTATTCATACGAATTCCATCAACAACTAATAGTACTCGATTTGCTTCAAACCCCTTATAACAGGACTTCCTCCTCCACCTTGAGATTTTTGGAGGCGGACCCCTGAGGCTAATAAAAGAAGATCAGCCCCTGTTTGGGGCTGTTTTTTTTTGATTTCAAGAGCATTAATTATGGACACTTTTTCAGCAATTTGGTTTTTTTTTGAAGCTGTTCTAGCAACTGAAAGAATTACTTCTGAAAGTTCTTTAAGGTCTGTTTTCAATGCGATTACGTAGTTCATCCTTTCAAGGTCTTTCTTATGAAGACTTTGAGTTTCATAACCCATAAACTGAAATGAAATTTTTTCGTTATCACTAAAAAAAGAAATTGAACATTTACCATTTTTATCTGTAGTGGTATTTCGATCTTTGGATTGGTTGTACAAGCTAACGTTTGGTATTGGCTTGGAATTTAAAGCATCAATAACAGTTATTTCTTGTGCTTGAATTAGACCAACAAAAAGGATAAATAGTATTGTTATTTTGTTAGACATCATCAAATATTTCATTGAGAATTTGCAATGATTTTGGTTTTGAAAAGCCGAGCAAATGTAACTCAAAATATCGTATTAGAGTCTCCAATAGTTCGCGTCTTTTAGTTCGATTTAATTTAAAACTAAGTATCTCACCAAAATTCATGCCTAATAATTCTCTCAATATAGGAATTTGGTCTCCATCAATGTATTGTTCTCGGGGCAAAAGGGTATTAAAACACCCTGTTTCTAGATTGAAATATAACGCGTCTTGGGGTTCATTGTTTGGGAAGAACCCTAGATATTTAGTTAAGTTGATCAAAAAGATTAAGTGAAAATCACTGATTTCGTCATTTGAATCAAGCCAATGGAGTGCAGTTTCAAGAAAAAGATAAAGAGAGGGGTTGGCTTCTTCTTCAAGGATAGCGTTTTTAAGAATTTCAGCCAGAAATTGCGCCATTGCATTTTTTTCGATCCGATTGGGAATTGTTTGATAAGGGTGAATTACCTTAACTTCTTTGAGGAATTGAAGTTTTCCATTGTTTTTATGATCAAAAAGAATTTCGAGTTGAGTTAAAACTTGAAATTGTGATTTTCGAATGGATCCCTTTTTTGCGGTCAAAACCCCTTTTAGGATAAAAGACTGTTTACCAAGTTTTTGAGTGTAGCAATGTGCAATGAGACTACTATCGCTATACTTTAGGGTATGCAATACGATTGCCTTTGTTTTAACCAACATAAATCAAACGACCCCTTGGGCCAACATTGCGTCTGCTACTTTAACAAAACCAGCAATATTGGCCCCTTTAACATAATTAACAAACCCATCTTCTTGACCGTATTCAACACATGATTCATGGATTTCACTCATGATGTTTTTTAATCGGTTATCAACTTCGCGCGTCCAATTGTATCGTAAAGAATTTTGAGCCATTTCAAGACCAGAAACAGCAACTCCTCCAGCATTAGATGCTTTCCCAGGTGCAAACAGTACTTTATTTTCGGCAAAGATTTGAATTGCTTCGGGAGTTGAAGGCATGTTGGCTCCTTCACCTACACAGTTACATCCATTTTTAACTAAAAGTTCAGCATCTTTTTTGTGTAATTCGTTTTGAGTAGCACAAGGTAGAGCTACGTCGCAAGGAACTTCCCAAGGGGTTTTGCCTGCATGAAATTTTGCATTTGGATAGCGTTCAATATATTTTTGAATTCGTCCTCTTTGTACATTTTTGATGTTCATAATGTGATCTAATTTTTCAGAATCAATGCCTTCATCATCATAAATATATCCTCCAGAATCAGAAAGGGTGCAAACGTTTCCGCCTAGTTGAATCACTTTTTCAGCCGCAAATTGGGCAACGTTTCCAGAACCAGAAACGACTACTTTTTTTCCCTCTAAACCTGTACCAATATTTTCTAGCATTTTTTGTGTAAAATAAACTACACCGTATCCTGTTGCCTCAGGACGAATCAAAGAACCTCCCCAGCTAACACCTTCCCTGTAAGTACACCTGTGAATTCATTTTTTAAACGTTTATACTGACCAAAAAGATATCCGATTTCTCTTCCTCCCACTCCAATATCACCTGCGGGAATATCACGATTGGGCCCAATATGACGAAATAATTCGGTCATAAAACTTTGACAAAAACGCATTACCTCATTGTCGCTTTTTCCTTTTGGATCAAAATCGGATCCTCCTTTACCTCCACCCATAGGAAGTGTGGTAAGACTGTTTTTGAAAACTTGTTCAAAGGCTAAAAACTTTAGTACGCTTAAGTTTACACTTGGGTGAAAACGCAACCCACCTTTGTAGGGGCCAATGGCTGAATTCATTTCAATTCGATATCCGCGATTTACTTGAATCTCATTTTGATCATCAATCCAAGCAACTCTAAAGAATACTACACGTTCTGGTTCAACCATACGGAGTAAAATATTTTGCCCGTAATAAATATCATTTTCGACAATGTAAGGAATTACATTTTCAGCAACTTCGGTAACGGCCTGCATAAATTCAGGCTCATTTTGGTTTCTTTCTTGAACTTGTGCCAAAAAAGTATCGATTATTTTTTTCATTTTAACAGGTTTTTTAAAAACAGTAATTAGTAAAAATTACATGATAACGAATGTAGTTTTTTTGTTCCTTTTTATGCAAATAAAAGTGCAACAACTTCCTCAATTTTAGTTAAAGCTAAAAAATTGATTCCTATGTCATTGGATTTATTTTTACCTCCTTTTGATGTAACTATGGTTTCGAACCCAAGTTTTTGGGATTCCAAAATTCGTTGATTCAATTTGGATACGGGTCGTAATTCCCCAGAAAGTCCAATTTCGGCTGAAAAACAAATTTCTTTTGGGAGCGCTATGTCGTGATAACTAGACAAAACAGCTGCAACCACTGCAAGATCAATTGCAGGATCTTCGCTGCTTATTCCGCCAGTAATATTTAAGAAAACATCTTTACTTCCTAATTGAAACCCTGCCCTTTTTTCGAGCACCGCCAACAACATATTGAGTCTTTTGCATTAAATCCTGTGGTGCTTCGTTGAGGTGTTCCATAAACAGCAGTACTTACCAAAGCTTGAACTTCGATCATAAGAGGGCGAACACCTTCAATAGTGGCTGCAATTGCATGACCACTCATTTCTCGATCGGTTTGAGAAATCAACAGTTCACTTGGGTTTGTAACAATGCGTAGTCAGTAGATAACATCTCATAAATTCCGATTTCATCGGTGGATCCAAAGCAGTTTTTTTGTGCTCTTACGATTCTGTAAATATGATTTCGGTCTCCTTCAAAATGGAGAACTGTATCTACCATGTGTTCCAAAACTTTTGGTCCAGCAATGGTCCCATCTTTTGTTATGTGACCTACCAAAATTACAGGAGTGTGGGTTTTTCGCAAACTGAATTAGCTCTGAGGCACATTCTCTGATTTGAGAAACACTTCCAGAACTACTTTCAATGTATTGGGTTTGTAGGGTTTGAATTGAGTCAATAATGACAATATCTGGTTTAATTAACTCGATTTGTTTGAATATTTTTTGTGTTTGAGTTTCACTTAACACATAACAATTTTCGTTTTGTGAATTGATTCGTTCTGCTCTTAATTTGATTTGTTTTTGACTTTCCTCTCCAGAAACATAGAGTACTTTTCCATCAATTTGAAGTGAGATTTGAAGTAATAAAGTAGATTTTCCAATTCCTGGTTCACCCCCTAAAAGTGTTATTGAACCTGGAACAAGCCCCCTCCCATAACTCTGTTTAATTCAGAATCATTGGTCGAAATTCGGGGTTTTTTATCGGTGTCGATTTCTTGGATTTTAATAGGACGAGTTCCTTTTCCACCTGTGGATTTAGATTCTACCCAACCTTTTTTTCCTTTTTTTCTACAACTTCCTCTACAAGGGTATTCCATTCTTTACACCCATTACACTGACCTTGCCACTTGGGGTGAGGAGTTCCACATTTTTGACAAAAAAAAGTTGTTTTTACTTTATTCATTCAAGTGAATTATTTAAGTGTTTCAATTTTAGTTAAAATCATTTCTTTTGTAATAAAGTCAATTGGCTCAAGGGTGTAGGCACGTTCATAATTTTTAAGGGCTTTTTGTAGTTTTCCAAAAATTCATACCCCAAACCATTAAAGTAATGCCCCATCATGGTTGTAGGATAATCTTGAAGAGCTAATTCTCCGAGAACAAAAAGCGTTTCTGCATCAGCTTTTTTTTGAGCGGCTGCAAAAATAGCCATAACATCATTTAGAATATATTTTTTTTGAATCCCTAATTCACTGAATATTCTTTGATATTTATTTACAAGAAAGGTGTGTGGTGGAGAGCTGTCTTTTAAAATTTTTTCTTTGTAAACTTTTGGGCTTATGGGTTGGTAAACTCTAAAAATATTTTCCAAAGCAATAGGGATAGAATACATGGAGGAAGAGAATTCATCTGGATTAGCAAACATATCACTGGTTAGATGAAACTTTGAGTTTTCTATTTTTTTTAATTCATCACTCAAAATAGAGGTGTTGTTTTTTGTTTTTTGGAAGGTTCTCCGAGTTAGAAAGATAATAGCTAATATCTTTTTTGACTGATGTTGTTTTTGCAATTATTGGGTCAATTATTAAGCCTGTCACTTCAGGTGTAATGGCGATGTATGCTGAAAATATTGGATTATTATCCAATAAAAAGTAATTTATGAAATTACCCAATTTATTTTTCCTATAATTACTTTCAAGTTGGAGATATTGTATTGAGCCTGAAGACGCTGTACGATGTCAGAAATAATAAATTGTTTAAAGTTTGCCCCACGAGAGCTTAGTTGCCCCGAATTTTTATTGATTTCGGAATCTCTATTTACTTGCCCAGAGCCCTCTTGGCGTATTCCGACCACAATTGATTTAGGCATGTAACCAATTTTAGATAAAAACTCAACATTACTTACCGTAAGGTTAAATAAATCGTTACCCTCTAAGACCACGATCAAGGGTAAAGGGTCAACGGAATTACTTTCAACTTCTGGGACATACAGATCAATAGTTCTTACTTTTCCAAGAACAGAAGATTCAATGTTTTCAGTTGTGATTTGAGCTCCGAGATCGAAAAAGAATAAGACAGACAGAATTAATGATATATTTTTCATAAAAAAGTAGTAATAATCAGTTTATGGTAAGATACTTACTTTTTCTGTTTATTAGAGGTAAAATGAAAAATGAAAGACTTCCAAAAACAATAACCATTACTGTTTGGGCAGTCCACATAATCCACCCAAAAGCAAGGCTAGACTCTTTTGAAACCCCATAACTTATTAAAACCATAGAAACTGAAAAAGGGTATATACCTATTCCGCCGTTTGTTGCTGAAATGGTAATAGCCCCTACAATGAAGCCAATTAACAAGGCTTCAAAAGGAAGATCAATGGTTTCAGGCAAGGCCAATTTAACAACATAAAACATGAAGATATAGAGTCCCCATATTAAAAACGTATGGAACAGATAAGCCCATTTTTTTGGCATTTTTACAAGGGTTAAAATTCCTTCGGTAAGGCCCTCGATTAAACCAAGAATTTTTTTTGCTAAAACAGAACTGGATTTTTTAAGCTGTTTAATGATAATCCAGAGGGAAAAACCCAAGAGTAAAAGAGAAATAATCAAAGTAGTTGGGTTGAAATATTGCTTTTCTAGAAACGAGATAATAAATTCAAACTGCAGTGACAATGCAATTCCTATGACTAGAAACAACATGATTAGATCTACCATTCGTTCTGCAATGATGGTACCAAAGCTTTTTTCAAAGGGAATATTTTCATAGGTTTTCATTACAGTTGCTCTAAAAAACTCTCCTGATCTTGGGACACCAAGATTGGCAATGTAGGTTATGAAAATAGCCAAAATATTGTTAATTAGTTTAGGCCGATATCCCATGGGGTGCAACATAAAATTCCACCTATATGCTCTAGAAAAATGACTTAATAAACCCATGCAAAGAGATAAAAACACAAAACGATAATCTGCATTTTTTATTGCTTGATAAATTGTTTCACGATCCGATGCAGTAGTGTCTTTGACAGAAAGATAGATGAAAAGAATACCGATTAATAGTGGTAAAAGGATTTTGAAAAATTTTATCAGCTCCTTTTTTTTTCAAAACTACTGTAATAAGTTTGTTTTTTCGTTTGGGAAAAGAAGAATTGGGGAGTATTCTTTTGCTTTTTCGAAAGGGACAAGACAGTAGCTTATGATAATTATCACATCTCCTTTTTGAACTTTTCTGGCAGCTGGGCCATTCAAGGTAATTTCACCCGTATTTTTTTCACCCTCAATCACATAGGTCTCTAGACGCTCACCATTATTGATGTTTACGATTTGTACTTTTTCGCCCGCTACAAGATTAGCGGCCTCAATAAGTGTACTATCAAGGGTAATACTTCCAATGTAATTTAGGTCAGCACCAGTTACAGTAACTCTGTGGATTTTAGATTTTAAAATTTCTATTTGCATTCCGCAAAGATATTAAAATTTAATGTTGTCGATTAAACGGACATTACCTAATTTGACTGCTATAAAAGCTCTATTTTTTGTTCCATTTAAAATGGTTGTTTTTTGAAGCGATTCAGCGTCTGCAATTGTAAAATATTCCAATTCAAATTCTGGGTGGAGTTCAAAAAAACCGATGATCCAAGATTCAATTTGATCAGGGCTATATTTTTCTTTTAAAACTAAGGCTTTTTGAAGCGTTTCATAAATTATGGGAGCCATTGCTCGATGTTTTGGGGTTAAGAGTCTATTTCTCGAACTCATGGCCAACCCGTCAGAGTGTCTGATAATAGGGCAAGGAACTATTTTAACAGGAATTTTTTCTTTCTTCACTAATGCAGACACAATTCTTAATTGTTGAAAATCTTTTTCTCCAAAATAGGCAGAAGTGGGTTCTAGCGCTTCAAAAAGTTTTTGAACAATGGTTGCGACACCTTCAAAATGACCTTTTCTATTTGCTCCTTCCATTGTTGATTCAAGAGCACCAAAATCAAAGGGTTTTGCTTTTATAGATTCCAAGTACAGATCAGAGACATTGGGGGCATAGACCCATATGTTTCCTTTTAACTTTTCGAGTTTTTGGAGGTCAGACTCAAGTGTTTTAGGGTAATTTTTTAGATCATCAGAATCGTTGAATTGAGTAGGGTTTACAAAAATTGAAACCAAAACAAGCTCATTGTCTTCAAGAGCTTTTTTTACGAGCATAATATGACCTTCATGAAGAGCTCCCATGGTTGGGACTAAACCTATAGATTTAGCTAGAATCTTATTTTTTGAAGCATTAAGTTTATTTTTTTGGTAAAAAACCCTCATTTACGAAAAGATTAACATGCTAAAAGTACTGTTTTTTCTATTGAACGCTAGAAATTTTGTAATTTTGCTAAACTTTCTACGATAGGAAGCTAAAACAGTTTTATGCAAAACAAGAAAGTATTAATAATTTCCTCTGAGGTTACTCCTTATTTACCTCAGACAGATCAGTCAGTTAACTCGTTTCAAATCCCCAAAACAATTAATGATGCAGGGGGTCAAATTAGAATATTTATGCCCCGCTACGGAATGATAAATGAGCGTAGGCATCAGTTACATGAAGTCATTCGATTGTCAGGGATGAATATGGTTATAAACGACATGGACATGCCCTTGATCATTAAAGTTGCTTCCATTCCCAAGGAACGAATGCAAGTTTATTTCATAGACAATGAGGAATATTTCAAAAGAAAAGCTATGCTCAAGGATGAAAACGGAAATTTATTTTCCGACAATGATGAGCGAATGATTTTCTTTACCAAAGGAGTTATCGAGACCGTTAAAAAATTAAATTGGTCACCTGATATTATTCATTTGCATGGATGGTTTACTTCATTGTTTCCGTTGTACATGAAAACTTACTTTGCAGAGGATCCCATATTTGAATCAAGTAAAATCATTACATCAATTTATCCAAAGGATTTTGATGGTGAAGTTTCCTCAGATTTTGAAAACAAAGTTGCTTTTGATGATATTGGTGAAAACGAAAGAAGTCCATTAAAAAAATCAACCTATGAAAACTTAATCAACTTAGCGGTTAATTTTTCGGATGGAGTTGTTCATTCAGGAGAGTCAATTCCTGAAAGTATTTTGTCAAATATTGACACCAATAAGCTCCCTACTTTAACGTTCGAAGACAGCTTAAAGGAAAATGCTTATGTAGATTTTTTTAATAATAAAATTATTTAACCCCATGAAGTTTAAGGCGCCCAAACTGAGGATTGATTTTTTCATTCTCATCCTTTCAATTGTTTTTCTTTCTTGTAACGAAGATTTTAATACTGTAGGATACGATTTAATCTCTACAAATGCTTTTGAAACAGACCGGGTAAAATTACCTGTTTTTTCTTATCAAAAAGAATCTCTTACAGATATTCAAACAAATGGTCTTTCTGTTCAACAACTGGGAACGATTGAAGTTCCAAATGTTGGAAGATCATCGGCTTATATTATCTCTCAGCTTAACATGCCTGCAACAAATTTTTTGGTCTCTACAGCCCCTCAGATGAATTAGGAGATGAAGACAATGTAAGAGCAATAGCAGAAAATGAGCAAGTAACATCAGCTTATCTAGAAATTCCCTTCCTCAACAATGTGCGTGATCAAGATGGAGATGGTGTAATTGACAGTTTAGATGAAGACCCCTTATCCATAACAAGTGATAGCGATGGAGACTCCATATCAGATGCTGTAGAAACTCAAAATGGCACAAACCCTCTAAGCCAAGATTCAGATGGTGACGGGATTCTTGATACTGAAGACACGGATAATTCAAGTTATCAGCCAGAAAATAGAGAATACGATGTCGACTCTATTTTTGGGAACAGAAATGCAAGTTTTAATTTAAAAGTTGAAGAGCTTACTTATTTTCTAAACACTTTGAATCCTGAAGAAAATTTCGAAACTAACCAATCGTATTACACTTCTCGTGATTTTTATAAAGAAGATTTTGTTGGAGAAATTTTGTATGATGACACCTATCAGTTAGATTTTAATGAATTAAGAATAAATTACAAAGAAGATGACCCCGAAACGGATATCGATGAGACCACACAGGTAGAAACCAGACGTTCTCCACGTATTCGAGTTCCTTTGGACATTGACTTTTTCCAAAGGCGTTTTATCGATATTGAGGGATCAGATTATTTGGCTTCAACCAGTCAGTTCAAACAATACATGCGTGGAATTTATATTCGATTAGAAAACCCTTCTGATGATTTATACATGCTACTCAATTTTGCTTTGGCCAATATTGTAGTAAATTATGAATACGATCAATATAACGACAATGATACTCCTGACGATACTACTGATTTTTCTATCGATAGAGTTGAACGTAATTTTGTTTTAACGCCAGGCATAACAATAAACCACCTAGAAAATTCAGAATTTAACCCTGAGATAAGCCAAGTTATCAATCAAACAGAAGGTTCTACTAAAATATTTTCTAAGGGTGGAATTGGACTTCTTTCATCTATTGAATTGTTTGGTAAACACTCAGATGGCTCTGCAGAGGCGAAACTTCAAGAACTTCGTGAAAACAACTGGTTAGTAAATGAAGCTAGTTTGGTATTTTATGTAGACCCTGAATCTGTTAGTAATTGGACGCCTAACAATCCGATTGCAAATCGATTGTATCTATACAATAAAAGGGATACAGCCCCTTTATTGGATTACTTTTCCGACTTAACTTTGGATAACACAAAAACCAATGCTGGGAAATTTAATCATGGTGGAATACTGGAATACAGTGATTCTGGTATACCATATCGTTATAAATTTAGAATAACACAACACATCAATAATCTCTTGCGAAAAGATTCTACCAATGTACCTTTAGGATTGGTTGTTGCAGCGAATATAAATGATTACAGCACCATAAAGGCTCGATCTACAGATGAAAGCAAAGAGATTTTATATCCAACAACATCTGTTTTGAATCCATTAAGCTCCGTTCTAGTAGGATCTCATCCAGCCGAAGGCTTAGAGGAGTTTAAAATAGAATTAGAATTGATTTACACTGATTTTTCAAACTAACGTGCATCATTTATGTGTGGAATTGTAGCTTACATCGGCCAACAACAGGCCACTCCAATTATTGTTAAAGGATTAAAAAGATTAGAATACAGAGGCTACGATAGCACAGGGATATCTCTTTTCGACGGTAGCGAATTGCACACCTTAAAAACAGAGGGTAAAGTAAGTGATCTTGAAGCTAAGTTTGAGGCGCATCCACCAATTGCTGCTCAGATTGGGATTGGTCATACGCGTTGGGCAACTCATGGTGTTCCAAATGATGTTAATGCACATCCTCAAAATTCAAATTCAGGAGACTTGGTTGTAGTTCACAACGGAATTATTGAAAATTATGCTTCATTAAAAGAAGAGTTGATCCATAGGGGATATAGTTTTAGCTCGGATACCGATACAGAAGTTTTGATCAATCTTATTGAAGACGTTCAAAAAAAGAAAAAGTCAAGCTTGGTAAAGCAGTTCAAATTGCGTTATCACAAGTAATAGGAGCATATGCTATTGTAGTATTTGATAGAAAAAACCGAATGAACTTATAGCGGCTAGACTAGGAAGTCCCTTGGCAATAGGAGTTGGGACAGATGAATTTTTTGTTGCTTCTGATGCTACTCCGTTTTTAGAGTACACTAAAAATGTAATTTATTTAGAAGAGGAACATTTAGCAATTATCCGAAGTGATCGAGATGTTTCTATTCGAAAAATCACTAATGACAAAGTAATTAAACCTTATGTTGAGGAACTTCAAATGAGCTTGGAGAATATTCAAAAAGGAGGGTATGATTACTTTATGCTCAAAGAAATATTTGAGCAGCCACAGGCAATTAGAGACACGTTGAGAGGGCGTTTGCTTTCTGACGAAGGGTTAATAAACCTTTCGAGCTTAAGGGAGCATCAAAATAAATTTTTAAAAGCTAAACGAATACTAATTGTAGCCTGTGGGACGTCATGGCATGCCGGGTTGGTTGCAGAGTATTTACTAGAAAAGTTTACTCGAATACCTGTTGAGGTTGAATATGCTTCTGAATTTAGATATCGGGATCCAATTATTTTTCCTGATGACATTATAATTGCCATTTCTCAATCTGGTGAAACGGCCGATACCCTTGCAGCAATTAACATAGCAAAAGAACGCGGAGCTTTTGTTTTTGGGATCTGTAATGTAGTAGGATCATCTATTTCCAGATTAACAGATACAGGATGTTACACCCATGCTGGACCAGAGATTGGAGTAGCATCAACAAAGGCGTTTACAACTCAAATTACGGTTTTATCTCTTTTAGCCCTTCACCTTGGAATGGTTAAGGGGACTCTTTCCCGTTCTGAATATCAACATCACCTCCTTGAATTGGAGTCTTTACCCGAAAAGGTTACGCAAATTTTAGATCAAGAAAGTTTGATAAAAGACGTGGCAGCAACTTTTAGAGAAGCTACAAATTGTATTTATTTAGGTAGAGGGTATAACTTTCCAGTTGCTCTAGAAGGAGCCCTAAAACTAAAAGAGATTTCTTACATACATGCAGAGGGATATCCAGCAGCCGAAATGAAACACGGTCCAATTGCTTTGATTGACGAGCAAATGCCAGTAGTTGTTATTGCCACTAAAAAGGGCATTACGACAAAGTTGTAAGTAATATTCAAGAAATAAAATCTCGAAAAGGACGTATCATTGCCGTTGTAAGTGAAGGAGATATTCGTGTTAAAGAATTATCAGACCATTGTATTGAAATCCCTGAATCGTTAGAGTGCTTTACCCCAATTTTAACTACAATTCCTTTACAGTTGTTGTCCTATTATATTGCTGTTCAAAGAGGGTGTAATGTCGATCAGCCCAGAAACTTGGCAAAATCAGTTACTGTGGAATAAAGCCTATCTTTGAACAATTATTAATACTAAGAAGGAATAAATGGAAGGGAAAATCACTAAAATAACTGTAAAACCAAACGGTCAATTTGCAGTTGAAGGGTCAGTTGATTTGGTTGACATTGATGGAAATGAAATTAAACACGGACCACGTTTTACTTTATGTAGTTGTTCAAAATCTTTGAACAAACCTTTTTGTGATGGATCACATAAAGCTTGAAAAGGAATATTTTAGAATTCTTACTATATTGATATGATGAATTTAAGACTCCAGGAATTCGGTTTAATTGTATATCGATTTTCTTTGGGATATCTATTTTTCTTCATCGCTCGTTGTCTTTTTGTACTATTCAATTCAGATCTCCTCGAAATAGATGGTTTTTTTGAGTTTCTAGAACTTTGCATCTATGGATTAACTTTCGATACTTCAGCAATGTTTTATGCAAATGCACTTTTTTTGCTGGGGTCTATTCTTCCAGGAACTTTTACAACATCCAAAAATTATCAAAAAGGACTCTATTATCTTTACCTTTTTTTAATGGACTTGCTTTAGCTTTTAATTATTTGGACATAGCATATTACCGGTTTAATCTAAGCAGACTAACAAGTAAAGCTTTTGAGGTTCTGGAGAATGAAAGTAATGGGCTAGCTCTTTTGGGTTCTTTTCTTATAGACTATTGGCATCTTTTCCTTTTGTATTTTATGTCTCTATATTTTTGGGGGAAATTATACAAATATTTAGCTCTAGAACGAGTGCGAACGGTTCATTTACGATCTTATGTAGTTTCTTCAGTTGTTTTGTTTTTGCTCGTCCCAGGAATTGCAATCATAGGGATTAGAGGAGACTGGAGGCATAGTACACGCCCAATTACTCTGGTACATGCTATGGAAAAAGTAGATCACCCTACAAAAGCAGATGTAGTACTCAATTCCCTTTTTACATTTATAAGAACCTTGGGGAAAAATAATTTTAGAATTTCAGAGGAATTTAGTGATTCACAAATAAACCAATTGATTCATCCCATCAAACAATACAAGGCTTCAAAAGAATTTTTAACTCCTCCTAATGTAGTTGTTTTTATCTTAGAAAGTTTTGGGCGAGAATACTGGGGAGCTATGAATTATTCCAGAAAAATAGAAAATTTTGAAAGTTTTACTCCTTTTTTAGATTCTTTGGCGCAACACAGCCTTGTATTTTCCAATGGTTTTACAAATAGTAGAAAGTCTATTCATGGAATGCCAGCTGTCTTGGCAGGAATCCCATCTTTTGATGTTGCTTACACTTCTTCACAATATTCCAATCAATCTCTTCAATCTTTGGTTTCAATTGCAAAGGAAATGGAATATTCGACTTCTTTCTTTCATGGGGCACCCAATGGATCAATGGGATTTTTGGGGTTTTCTCAGGTTCTGGGGTTTGATAAGTATTACGGTAAAAATGAATATGACAACAATGCAGATTATGATGGTATTTGGGGTATTTGGGATGAACCCTTTTTCCAATTTACTCAAGAGAAATTATCTGAAGACACAAGCCCATTTCTAGCAACGATCTTTTCTGTCAGCTCGCACGCACCCTTCAAGATCCCTCAGAAGTATGAAGGTGAATTCAAAGAAGGATATGTGGCAATGCATCCATGTGTTCAATATACAGATTATGCAATTGCTCGATTTATTGAATCAAGTAAAAAGGAACCTTGGTTCGAGAATACAATTTTTGTCTTTACGGCAGATCATGCCAATCTTTCTTATTTTGAATTTTATCAAAAATCAATCAATCGTTTTGCAATTCCAATTATGTTTTATGCACCAGGAAAGTCATGGGGAGAAGAACGTTTCGATCTTGCACAACATATGGATATTATGCCTACAGTTGCTCAACTTATGGGATATGAAAAACCTATTCGAAGCTGGGGAAGAAGTTTGGTAAGCAAAGAAGAACCCTCTCTTGTGGTGAACTATTTTGGTGCAGGCTCATACTTTTTTATGGACGAGCAGTACATTTGTATTTATAATGGATCTGAAGCCATTGGATTTTATGATAAAGAAGACTACGGACTTGAAGAAAATCTCATTCAAAACAGAACCAAAGAAATGGACGAGATTCTTGTAAAAGGAAAAGCCTTTCTTCAGGATTACAACAACCGAATAGTCAAGGGTAATTTAGAAGCAGAATAGTGAAGAAAAGAAAGATTCATTTTATCATTAATTCTCGTTCAAAGAATGCAATAGCTCAGCTAACAAAACAGTTGCAAAACAGTTCTTATTGGACTAAAGGATTTGAATATTTTCTATGGGAAACACAGTACAAATATCACGCCTTGGAGCTTACCCAAAAAGCTATTGAAGACGGGACCTCTGGAATTGTAGCCTGTGGTGGAGATGGAACTATCAACGAAATTGTAGGCTTTCTTGTTGAAACCAAAATTCCATTGGGTATTATCCCTTTAGGGTCTGGGAATAGTATTGCAAGACATTTTAAGATTCCACTGAATATTGAAGGAGCCCTAAAAGTTATTGAAATTCAAAATGAAATTAACACAAATGTAGGTTTGGTAAACGATTTTATTTTTCTGTCCAATATGGGAGTAAGTTTTGATGCGACATTTATCAATTCATATCAAAACATTCCCTCCGAGGTTTTTATGCCTATTTAAAAGCTCTTTTTTAGCTCTTACTCAACATAAAACTCAAGATTTTATACTTTACTATCAGGGGTAAAAAGAGAAGTAAGTCCTTTTCTATTGATGGTGATTAATTCCAACCAATTCGGGTATGATTTTTCCATATCACGAAAATCGATCATCAACGACGGGAAATTTGAATTAGCACTTTTTAAGAAAAAGTCTATTTGGGCACTTTTCAATTTGCTTTTAGCGAGTCGATTTGGGTTAAAATTATCCAATAAATTATTAGAAATTATTCCGATAACCGAAGTAAAAATTAAAAAAGCTTCTCAGGATTTTTTAATTCAATTGGATGGTGAAATTAACCAAATTTTCTCTGAAGAATTGAGCATTAAGGTTCACCCCAAAGGAGTTAACGTTTGGGTTCCGAAGTAATTTTTTATTTCAATAGCTGAAATTTAGATTATTTTCCAAAGATTATATCCGATCCAAATGATAATAAAACCAGTTGTACCTTGTAAAAATGTTGCCCAAGTATGGTGACGATAGGCGGTTTTGATGTCTAAACCTCCAATTTGTGAAACAATCCAAAAATAGGAGTCGTTAGCATGAGAAACAGTCATAGAACCTACACCCAAAGCCATAATCACCCAAACTTTACCAAGCTCTGAATCCATTCCAAGAAAAGCTAACAAAGGGAATACAATAGACGATGTGGTTATGATTGCAACAGTTGAAGAGCCTTGAGCTGTTTTTAGTACAGCGGCAATAAGGAACGGAATTACAATACCCAGTTGATTATTAATTAAGGTATTTTCTAAATAAGAGGCGATAGGAATTTGTTGAATTACCTCTCCCAATATTCCGCCTGTCCCGGTTATGATTAATATTGGGACAGTTGATTTTATCCCCAGTTCAATGGATTCTTTTAGTTTAAAGGAGCTGTATTTGAGTAATACAAAACTAAATAGGACACCAATCAAAAGGGCATTGGAAGGAGTTGTTATTAACTCGATAAAATCACTATAAATATTGTTGGAAATTGGACCGAAAAATACTTTTAATAAGGTTCCAAAACCCATCAAAACAATGGGAAGAATAATTGGAGCTAATGAGATACCTAATGGAGGTAAAGTATCAATTTTATTGTTATGATCTTCCTTTTTATCAGTTTTATTATTTGTTAGAACCCTACTTTTTTTTGAAATAGAATGAGCATAAAAAGCTCCGACTAAAATCAAAATAAAAGCCAGTATACCTCCTACACAAATCAAGAGAAATAAATTATTCATTTCTAAATTTGCAGCTGCAGCCAGAGGCCCTGGAGTTGGAGGAACTAATACATGAGGAGCAAAAAGTCCTGTAGACAAGGCAATGGTTAACGCTATCTTTGATGAATTTGTTTTTTTCAGCTAATGATTTGTTCAATGAGGATAAAATGACAAAAGCTGAATCGCAAAATACCGGAATAGAAACGACATAACCGATACAACTTACAGCAAAAGGTAAAGGCAATTTGTACAGTGATTTTAATAGTGCATTTGCGATGCTGTGAGTTGCTTTTGTTTTTTCTAAAACAACTCCAATAATAGTTCCGTACAAAACGAGGAGCCCAATGCTTTTAATGGTTTTTCCAAATCCTTCTGCAAAAACTTGAGGGATGATTTTAAAAGGGAGTTGAAGTGAAAATGCTAAGAACAAGCAACCCGTAATTAGAACAAGAAAAGGATGTAATTTTAGTTTTGTTGTCCCTGTAACAATCCATACAATTGTGATTAAAATAAAGCTGAAAGCTGAAATCATGACGTATTTTGTTTCACTAAAATAAGGGAATAAATTTAGAACTCTTTTTTATTCTATCTTTATCCAATAAATTCAATCCATGGAAGATAATTGGTCAATTTTAGCCCATAATCGAGCTATTTATTCACGTTTTTTAAACTATTTTACTTTAGAACAACTCAACACCATCCCTGAAGGGTTTAATAACAACATCATTTGGAATGTAGCACACTCTTTGGTAACCCAACAATTGATAATGTATGGTTTGTCGGGTGTAAAACCACTTGTGCCTCAAGAATGGATTGATACTTTTAAGAAGGGAACTAAACCACAAGGAGATGTCTCACAAGAGCAGGTAGATCTAATTGACAAAGCATTATTCAGTTCGTTGGATAAACTAAAGGAAGATTTGAGTTCCGATCTTTTCAAAAACTTTCAACCCTACACTACTTCTTCAAAGATGGAATTAGAGTCTATTGAAACAGCGTTCCCATTTATTTTATTTCATGACGGGATTCACATTGGAACTGTTTTAGCTTTGGCAAAACTTGTTTAGGTATTGCTTATGGAGTTTATGATTTGTTTAGCATGAACCCTTGAGTTTTCAATAAACCATTTGTTGGTTTTTAAACCACCACAAACAACACCAGCTAGGTAAACTCCTTTCTGAGATGACTCCATTGATTCGGGGTTGTATTTAGGTGTTCTAAATCCATCAGAAAGCAATTCAACACCCAGAGAATTTAGTAACGAAAAATCAGGTTGATAACCAGTCATGGCCAATACAAAGTCGTTTGGGATTTCAAGAACACCATTTGGTGTTTGAACACGAACAAGTTTAGGTTTGATTTCAAGTAAATTAGACTCAAAATAAGCAGGGATACTCCTTCTTTTATTCTATTTACAATATCGGGTCTTGCCCAGTATTTTACATTTGTTCCGATTTCTTTTTCTCGAACAACTAGGGTTACACTTTTTGCACCTTTTCTGTAGGTTTCCAATGCTACATCAACTGCCGAATTTGCTGCTCCAACAATTACAAGATCCATTCCAAAGTACGGATGAGGTTCTTTGTAGTAATGCGTAACTTTGTTGAGTTCTTCTCCAGGAATATTTAATTTATAAGGCAAATCATAAAAACCAGTTGCCAGGACAATGTTTTTTGTGTAGTAAATCCCCTTGGGAGTATGAACCACAAAACCTTTTGAAGTTTTTTCAAATCCTGAAATTTCTTCATACAGCTTTATGTTGAGTTCCCATGCTGCAGTAACTCTTCGATAATACTCTAGGGCTTCAGCTCGGGTTGGTTTTGGGTTGTTTGAAATAAAAGGAACATCACCTATTTCTAAGCGGTCAGAAGTTGAGAAAAAAGTCATGTTTTGGGGTAGTTGTATATGGAATTTACTAAAACTCCTTTCTCTATTATGGTGTAATCTAGACCTTTTTTTTGGCCTCTATTCCACAAGCTAACCCGATAGGCCCCGCTCCAATAATGATTAAATCTTTCATAAACCAAATATAAAACAAACAGGAAAGAAACCTTTTGGGAATAATAAAATTTAAAAATATAGTAATTTATTATGGTTTTTATAAAAACTATAATAAATACTTATAAATAAATAAATTTAACCCCAATAAATTTTTTTAAGTCGTATTAAAGATTTAAACATCAGTATTTATTATATATTGTGAAAATACATAGAAATTATCTCTTGCCTTAAATACAGTAAACTAAGAGAACCAATGACAAGGCATACTCCAACTGAAATGTCATAGAAGTAAACACCTGAGAAAAACAAAATGAACCACCAAAAAATAAAAATAAATAAACCCACGGAGTATTTTACAGAGTTTTGAAAAACAATATCAGGGAAAAAGCTTAGCACTCTACGGAGAGCAAATAAAGGAAACAGATTTGGAATGCTTAGGAGTTTGATCCAAAATTTAGCAAACCGTACCTTTCTCTGAAATGTTTTTAAATCTTTCGCTGAAAGATCAAGTTTTTTCTCAATTCATTAAACCCAAGCTTGGTATTGTGAAGGTTGATATATTTTTTCTTTTCTAAATAATTTTCATTGTTTTCTGGAAGCCATAAGCAAGATTTCATTTCAACCTCTAAAGTGTCTCTTAATAAATTTACAGTTTTAATATTATTATGATAGCTATTTAGAAACTCAGATACTTTTATTGGTTTTCCGTAAACTACGTGAACTTCTTGCCAAGGCAATTGATGGTGACTGTAATTGATTCCAACGGGGACCAAGTAAATTTTCGAGTTTTTAGATTTTTCTTGAGCTTCCAATGCAAGACGACTACTTCCTTTAGATAGGCGTTGAAGGTAATATTCATTATGATGCCCTCCTTCGGAAAACATCATCATTTTTTTACCATTAGCTAATAACTCATAGCATTGATTAAAAGTCTGTTGGTTTTTTTTTAAACTACCAAACCCATCTCGAATTCGATAGACAGGAAGCATTTTAAGAGCATCCAAAAACCATTGAAATGTACCACCGAATACATCGCTTCTTGTTAAAGAAGTTACTTCAAACCCACAAGTTGTCCCAACAATCAACGGATCAAGAAATGCACCTTGATGATTTGGAGAAAAAATCACACCCCTGATTTGGGAATATTATCTAAACCATAAACCTTAAATCTTTTAAAATAAAAATGATTGTAGTTCTTGAAAACTAATAAAATCAAATTATAAAAAAGTTTTTTCATGGGGAATAAACCAAGTTTCAAAAGACAAATAAAACAAATATTATCATCTAAAAGAGAAACTTATATTAAAATGATAAGCTTTTCTTTCAAAAATAAATAAATCATAAGACGATATGATTGACAAAGAACACCTTAAGATGTTTTGTATTCAACAAAATAGAGGATGTTTTTTTTATTAAAAAGTTAGCTTTCAAAGTGATTCTTTTGAGGGAAACGTTATATTTGCAAGCGCAATTAAAGACAAAAACTAATTCAATTTCAACATATGGCAGCGACTGCAGGAAAAGTTTCTCAAATCATAGGCCCCGTAGTAGATGTTACCTTTTCAGGAACAGACATTAAATTACCTAAAATTTACGATTCATTAGAAATCAAAACCAAATCAGGTGGACTTCTTGTATTAGAAGTCCAGTCTCATGTTGGAGAGAATACCGTAAGAACAATTTCAATGGATTCTACTGATGGGTTAAGTAGAGGTGCAGAAGTTGTTGCCACAGGTAGTCCTATTCAGATGCCTATTGGTGACGATGTCTATGGAAGATTATTCAATGTAATTGGAGATGCAATTGATGGAATTGGAGACTTGCCCAAATCAGGTGAAAACGGTTTACCAATCCACCGTCAGGCACCTGATTTTGATGAATTATCAACTTCAACTGAAGTTCTTTTTACAGGAATTAAAGTAATTGATCTCATTGAACCTTATGCTAAGGGAGGTAAAATTGGTCTTTTCGGTGGAGCCGGAGTAGGTAAAACAGTATTGATTCAAGAATTAATTAATAACATCGCCAAAGGACATGGAGGATTGTCTGTTTTTGCAGGTGTTGGAGAACGTACACGTGAGGGGAATGATTTATTACGTGAAATGCTTGAATCAGG
The DNA here is from genome assembly GCA_038142965.1 of Candidatus Arcticimaribacter sp. Classification (GTDB taxonomy): domain Bacteria; phylum Bacteroidota; class Bacteroidia; order Flavobacteriales; family Flavobacteriaceae; genus Arcticimaribacter. Next base: position 68,082 of record JAYQLC010000004.1, read on the forward strand.
AATTATCAAATATGGCGACGACTTTTTACATTCTATGGAAGAAGGAGGTTGGGATTTGAGTAAAGTTGATAAATCTGCGATGAAAGATTCAAAAGCAACTTTTGTTTTTGGGCAAATGAACGAGCCACCAGGAGCTCGTGCTCGTGTTGCTCTTTCGGGCTTAACAATTGCTGAATATTTCCGAGACGGCGCTGGAGATGGACAAGGAAAAGATGTACTTTTCTTTGTTGACAACATATTTCGATTTACACAAGCAGGTTCAGAAGTGTCTGCACTACTTGGGCGTATGCCATCAGCAGTAGGGTATCAACCAACTTTAGCTACAGAAATGGGAGCCATGCAAGAACGTATTACATCAACCAAAAGAGGATCGATCACTTCGGTACAAGCAGTATACGTTCCTGCGGATGACCTTACCGACCCTGCACCTGCAACGACTTTTGCTCACTTAGATGCAACTACGGTACTTTCTCGTAAAATTGCAGAACTTGGAATTTATCCAGCTGTTGATCCTTTGGACTCTACTTCAAGAATTTTGACAGCTGAAATTTTAGGAGATGAACATTACAACTGTGCTCAGCGAGTAAAAGAACTTTTACAACGTTACAAAGAACTTCAAGACATTATCGCTATACTAGGTATGGAAGAGCTATCTGAAGAAGATAAACTTGCCGTATCTCGGGCTAGACGTGTACAACGATTCTTGTCTCAGCCATTCCATGTTGCAGAGCAGTTTACCGGCATCCCAGGTGTATTGGTAGATATCAAAGAAACGATCAAAGGATTTAACATGATTATGGATGGAGAATTAGATCACCTTCCTGAAGCCGCTTTTAACTTAAAAGGAAGTATTGAAGAGGCTATTGAAGCTGGTGAAAAAATGTTATCTGAAGAATAAAAGAGTTATGTATTTAGAAATTATTTCTCCAGAGTCTACTCTTTTCACCGGCGATGTGGAATCTTTGTCTGTTCCTGGAACAGATGGTTCTTTTCAAGTTTTAGAAAATCATGCCGCTATTGTATCCACTCTTGTAAATGGGAAAGTTAAAATTAAAGGAACTTTTGACTCTTCTAAATCTTTTGATTCACTTTTCAAAAAAACAGACTCAAATTCATTAACTCTTGAAATATCTTCAGGGACACTTGAATTACAAGAAAATAAGATGATCCTGTTAGTTGACTGATAAAAAAATAAATATTATTTTTATTTTTAATTCCCCAAACCAGACAAATGAAAATAAACTACAAAATACTTCTTTTGGTATTGAGTGTTACCAGAATTTTTTCTCAATCAGATTCCCTCGAAGTTAAAACGAACAAACTGAATGAAATAATTCTCAATTCAACTCGAATTGATTTACCTGTTTCTCAGCACTCTAGAACCATTCAAATAATAGATGCATCTGATGTAGTAAAAAGTGGAGCTCCAAATGTTGTGGTTTTATTACAGCAAGTTTCAGGGATTGATATTCGACAAAGAGGTGTAGAAGGGATGCAGGCGGATTTATATATTCGTGGAGGGAGTTTTGACCAAACCTTACTTCTAATTGATGGAGTAAAATTAGAGGATGCTCAAACGGGGCATCACACTTTGAATCTTTTACCTCCCATTGACTTGATTGAGCGCATAGAAATTTTAAAAGGTCCAGCTGCTCGAATTTATGGTCAGAATGCATTCACTGGAGCTGTAAATATTGTAACCAAGGCAGCTGGTCTAGGAAAAAATCAACTTTCAGCTCAAGCCGGTTCTTTTGATCAATATCATCTTAAGGCAACACTTCAAACCAAAATCAAGAAGGGGGGTGTTTTAGGACATCTTTCATACAATACTTCAAACGGTTATCGCCATAACACAGATTTTAACAATAGAAATTATTTTATAAAAGGGAATTTCGAAACAAAAAAAGTACCCTTTAATTTTATAGGATACTTTTCAGACCGTGATTTTGGAGCAAATGGATTTTATGCTACTCCAGCCGCTACCGAGCAATATGAAGAAACTCAAGGAAGTTTAGTGGCTCTTTCGGCAATTAAGAAAACAAAACGGTCTATTTTCAAGCCCAGAATTTATTGGAGAAGAAACCAAGATATGTATGTGTACATACGAGACAACCCCAGTGTTTATAGAAATCTACATATTACCAATAAAGCTGGGGTGGCCATAGATTACAGTTTGTTTTCTTCATTTGGAACAACAGGAATTGGAATTGATTTTGCTCATGTAGGAATATCCAGTAACAATTTGGGTGAGCACAGCCGAAATATGACCACTATTTTTGCTGAACATCGATTTCTAATTTTTGATGATAAAATGGACATTACTCCGGGAGTTGCCTTTAATATCTATTCAGATTTTGGCACACATTTTTTTCCAGGGATTGATCTCGGATATGCTTTTGACAATAGATTTAGAGTTTATGGGAATGTCGGTTCAACTTATAGAATTCCTACTTACACCGATTTGTATTACAGCGATCGAACAACTTTAGGGAACGAAAATTTAAAACCTGAGAGTGCTCTTGCTGCCGAACTAGGCTTTCGATTCACAAATTCTATATCTTCTCTTAATGCTGCATACTTTATCAGAAATTCTGAAAACTTGATAGACTATGTTAAAGACACAGAAGAGGCTCTATGGGTAGCCAATAATATTCAAGAAGTAACAACAGAAGGTTTTGAATTGGAATATAGTTATAACTACAGTTTATTTAAGCAACCTCAATCTGTTCGACTGGGATATACTTATATTGATGATGATGTGAAAGGGGTTACAGAATACAATTTTTCACGTTACTCCATCAATTCCTTAAAACACCATCTCACTTTAAGATCTTTCAATCAGTGGTCTAACTCATTATCTTCTGGGGTAGTGCTCAAAGTGGCTGAGCGAACTCAGGGTGAGCCTTATTCGGTATTTGATGTAAACGCTCAATGGACCTCATCGGCGAATAGTTTTAATATTACTTTTCTTTTGAATAATATATTTGATGAAGTATACACAGAAACAAACATGGTTCCAATGCCTGGAAGAAATGGCAGTCTAAGAGTACAATTTAGTTTTTAAGAGTTTGCTGTTTTTTATTGTTGATTGCTTTGTAAATCAGTTCATTTTCCCATCCTCGATATTGCAGTCGATCAAATACTTTTTTTGGCATTTTGAATTACCTAAATGATTGAATTGCTTCCATAATTGGTTGAAGAGTGTCTCAAATGTATTCAAATATTCGTCAGCTTTTATTTCTGCCATGCCTTTTTTTATATTCCAATCACTAATTCCGCGGAATTTAAGTTGCCTCAAAATTCGATTCTTACCCCATTTCTTGATTCTAAATTTACCTCGAGCAAAGCTTTGTGCAAAACGTGTTTCGTTCAAATAGTCGTTGATAATCAATTGACCTATTATTTCGTCAATTGCAGTAGGAATCATGTTCAATGATTTTAATTTTTGTACTACTTCTTGATGACAACGTTCTTGATAAGCACAATAGTGTTCTAGTTTTTTTTGAGCCTCTTGTACCGTAAAAGAAGTTTGTTTTTGCATATTCAAAAATACACCATTTATTAAGATTGTGGATTTAGAGCATAAAAAAAGCGGTACTTAATTGAGTACCGCTTTTTGAAAAGTGTCAAACACGTATCGATTTTTTCTTATGGTCAAAAAAACGATAGTGTAAATATTGATAAGCATCTCTAGGTATAATTTTAACCCATTTTTTATGCAAAAAACCATTGGGTTCGGATGGAAGGGAACCCTCGGTTCAAATAAGCAGCAATAAAAGGATGAATGTGTAATTCAATTTTCTTTTTTTGATGCTGTGCGTTGTTAACAATTTTGTTAAGGTCTGCGTTGATTTTGTCAAGTAAAACAATTGGTGCCTCAACCTCTCCGTTTAAGTTAGGGTTGGGCTCTTTGGTCTTGATATTCATTTCTGGTCGAACACGTTGACGAGTAATTTGAATCAGACCAAATTTACTGGGAGGTAGAATCTTGTGTTTAGTTCTATCGGTACTCATTTCTTTTTTAGATGTTCAAATAGAATACGTCTATTTTCACTAGATCCGAGATCGATAAAGTCTACCACAATTATTCCTCCCATATCACGAAGGCGCAACTGACGTGCAATTTCAGAAGCTGAAATCATATTGACTTCCATAGCTGTTTCTTCTTGGTTTCTCGATTTATTTGATCGATTACCACTATTTACATCAATTACATGCAAAGCTTCTGTGTGTTCGATAACCAAGTAAGCTCCTTTTTGCATGGAGACTGTTTTACCAAACGCTGTTTTGATTTGTCGTTCGACTCCAAATTTTTCGAAAATGGGTAGGGAGTCTTTGTAATGTTTAACAATTGACGCTTTTTTGGGCGCTATTGTTTTTATGTAATCACCTATTTCAACAAATAATTCTTTGTCGTCTACATGAATTCCAGTAAAAGAATCATCGAAAATATCGCGAAGTATAGAAGATGAACGATCTATTTCGCTCAACACTTTAGTTGGATATTTGCTGATTTTAGTAAGTCGAGAACACATATTCTTCCAACGCTGAATAAGCTGTTGTAGATCTGCGTCGAGCTCTGCTACTTTTTTATCTTTGGCTACTGTTCTAACAATAACTCCAAAACCTTTTGGCTTGATACTCTGAACCAGACGTTTGAGGCGATTTTTTCCTCTCGGCTGTCAATTTTTTGTGAAATTGAAATTCTTTCAGAAAATGGAACAAGTACCATATAGCGACCAGCTAATGATAACTCTGAACTAATTCTGGGTCCTTTAGTCGAAATGGGTTCTTTTACTACCTGAACCAGAATTTGTTGGTTCGATGAAATAGCGTCACTGACCATTCCATTCTTTTCAATATCATCTTCAAAACGGAAATTTTTTAATAAATAATCTTTTGTTTTACCTGTACTTACCTGTTTAATAAATTTCAATAAAGAAGGAAGTTTTGGACCAAGGTCATGATAGTGTAAAAAACCATCTTTTTCGTGACCTACATTAACAAATGCGGCATTTAGTCCTCCAATCGACTTTCTAACTTTGGCAAAAAATATATCACCAACAGAAAATTTGTTGTCGTCTGTTTCTTTATTGAGCTCAATTAGTTTTCCATCCTTGAGTAATGCGAAATCAACTGCAGAGGAATTCGATCGGATAATCAATTCTTTATTCACTCTGAGTAATATTATGTTTGTACATATGAATTTGTACAAACGGATTAAACAATAATTTTTCAGGATTTATCCTGTGAAGCTCATATTAATTGGCTTCATTTCAAAGAACAATGAATTTTTTAAGTGTATTCTGCACTATTTTTTCTTGTGACGATTGGCTCTACGTCTTTTTTTCGTTTGTGCGTAGCCACCTTATGTCTTTTACGTTTTTTACCGCTTGGCATAGTTTGTTTTGTTGTTTATTAATAAATTATTTAACAGGGACCTTACTTTTGACTCCCTCTACAAATATTTTTGCTGGTTTAAAAGCTGGTATGTTGTGTGCCGGTATTTTTACGGCAGTATTTTTTGAAATGTTTCTACCAGTTTTTTCAGCTCTAGTTTTCACTACAAAGCTTCCAAAGCCTCTTAAATATACATTCTCATTTCCTTCTAAGGAAGATTTCACCTCTTCCATAAATTTTTCTACAGTTGCCTGTACATCACCTTTGTCAATTCCTAGTTGTTCCGAAATATTTGAAACGATTTCTGCTTTAGTCATAATAACTTTTAATTATAGTTTATTCCATTTTAAGGAATGCAAATATATAAATTTAAAATTCTTTAGCCTAATTCATTAATATTAACCTTTTTAAATACCGATTGAAGCAGTACTTTTGTTATTAATGAATTGGACTACTCAATTGATGGCCTGGTACAAAATAAACAAAAGGTCTTTTCCATGGCGTCAAACTACAGACCCATATAGAGTTTGGCTTTCTGAAGTAATTATGCAACAGACTCGAGTTGCTCAGGGAACCCCATACTACACTTCTTTTATTGAAAATTTCCCAACGATTGACCATTTGGCTGCTGCCAAAGAGCAACAGGTCTTAAAATTGTGGCAAGGCTTAGGTTATTATTCTCGGGCAAGGAATCTGCATTACACGGCAAAAGTAATTGTGTCCGAATATGATTCTGTTTTCCCAAAAACTTTTAAAGAACTTTTGACTCTAAAGGGAATAGGTGATTACACAGCTAGTGCCATATCATCAATTTGTTTCAACGAACCCCAGGCGGTTATTGACGGAAATGTTTATCGTGTTTTATCTCGATATTTTGGGAAAGACACCCCAATAGATGCATCTCATGCGTTAAAGGAGTTTAAGATCTTAGCAACTGAATTAATGGGAAGGAGAGCCCCGGTGAGTTTAATCAAGCTTTAATGGAGTTTGGTGCGCTTCAGTGTACACCAAAAAATCCAGTTTGCAATACATGCATTTTTCAAAATGAATGTACAGCATTTAACCAAAACTTAGTGGGTAAGCTTCCGCTAAAAAAAAATAAAATCAAAGTTACCAACAGATATTTCAATTACCTAGTTTTTGAAACACCAAATAAAAAAACAATCTTACAGCAAAGAACAACAAAAGGGATTTGGCAAAACTTGTATGAATTCCCTTTGGTGGAGAGTTTAAATGTTTTGAGTATTGATGAAATTTATGAGACTCCTTTAATTTCGAAATACATAAAAATAAAAGATACCTCTGTATCTATAATTAACGAAACTCCAATTAGACATAAATTATCTCATCAACAGTTGTATATTACATTTTGGAAAGTAAAAACTAATACTCTTTTGGAAGAAGGAATGTTTCAAAATGAAGTTCATAACTATCCAGTTCCTAGGGTTTTAGAAAAGTTTATCAAAATTTTCTATCTTTAAAAACAAGAACTTTATTATCTTTAAATATGTTTAAACCTTAAAATCTATCATTATGAGTGGAAGCCTTAATAAAGTTATGTTGATTGGTCATCTTGGAGATGACATAAAAATGCACTATTTCGAAGGAGGAGGAGCGATAGGAAGATTTCCTTTAGCGACTAACGAAACCTACACCAAAAAAGCAACGGGTGAGAAAGTAACCAATACAGATTGGCACAATATCGTTATGAGAAACAAAGCTGCTGAAGTTTGTGAAAAATACTTAAGCAAGGGAGATCGCCTGTATGTTGAAGGGAAAATCAAAACAAGAAAATGGCAAGCAGAAGATGGAACTGATCGGTACACAACCGAAATTAATGTGGATGAATTTACGTTTTTGAGTACTAAAAAAAGCGTTCCAGATGCACCACCACCAACCTCAACAAAACCACCTTCTAAAGAAGATGATTTACCTTTTTAATATTAAACCAAAACTAATTGGATCCTGAACCCCTAAGTATTTATTTTCTTTTCATTTCAATTGAACCTGTTTTGGGTTTAAAAATTATACTTTTGGCATTTTTGCTAGTTTGCTCAGCACTAATTTCAGGAGCCGAAGTTGCGTTTTTTTCTTTAACTCCTCTCTGATAGAAGAACAAAAAGAAAAGTACCCAAAGCAAACTTCAAGGATTGAAAGTTTATTAAAAAAAAGCCTAAAAGATTACTAGCAACAATTCTTGTGGCTAACAATTTTATAAACATTGGAATTGTACTTCTTTTTGCGTCTCTTGGAGATTTATTTTTTGGGGGAATATCAAATGATTTTGTTAGACTACTGATCGAAATAGGATTGATAACTTTTGTTATTTTACTTTTTTGGGGAGATTCTCCCAAAGATATATGCTAACAAGAATAGCATGACTTTTTCGAGGATAATGTCTGGAGTGATCTACCGATTGGATCATAATTTGTTGTTTTTTGTTACCATTCCTATGAGCAAAATAACCTTGTTTTTGGAAGATAAATTTGGACAACAATCCAACTCTTTTTCAGTTGACACCCTTTCTCAGGCATTAGAATTTACTGAACAAAAGGATACTACTAAAGAAGAAGATCAAATTCTTCAGGGGATTATTAATTTTGGCGCTACAGACACCAAGCAAGTAATGTGCCCCAGAATTGATGTCTTTGCTTTGGATAAGGAAATGTCTTTTGAAGAAATACTGCCATTAATTATTGAAAAAGGTTTTTCAAGGATTCCTGTGTACAATGATAAATTGGACCAAATTGATGGAATTTTATACGTGAAAGATTTAATGCCTAACATCACTACACCCGGGTTCAATTGGCAAAAACTTTTGAGAAAACCTTACTATGTCCCAGAAAACAAAAAGCTAGATGATTTATTGAACGAATTTAAAATCAAGAAAATACACATGGCTGTTGTAGTTGATGAATATGGTGGTACTTCAGGCATCGTTACTCTCGAAGATCTTATTGAGGAGATTGTGGGTGATATTTCTGATGAGTTTGATGAAGAGGAATTGGAATATTCCAAAATAGATGAGAAAAACTTTGTGGTCAATGCTAAGATAAGTCTTAAAGATCTCTATAAAATATTACAAATTAATGATGTCGATGCTTTTGAAAAGCAAAAGGTGAATCAGAAACATTAGCTGGATTTATTCTAGAAATAGCTCAGCAATTACCTGTTTTTGGGCAAAAAATATTTTTCGAAAAAATACTGTTTACTGTAGAACTTGTAGATCAAAAAAGAATCAAACAAATAAAAGTAACATTACCATAGAATTTAAATAAAATACCTTTTATGATGAAATTATTTTTGGTGCTAGGTTTTATGGTTTTTAGTTTAGTTGGTTGTGAAGAGGATACACTTCCAAAACCAAAAGCATACCTGAGCTTAAATTATCCAGAACCTGTTTATAGAACAATCGTTGATGATTGTCCTTTTTCTTTTGATGTAAATCAGGCGGCTGAAATTGTTCCTCAAGAACAATGTTGGAACAAAATCACATACTCCAAAATGAAAGCTACTATTTATTTGTCTTATGTATCTGTAGAGGACAATTTGGACTCACTACTTTATGACGCCTATCAAATGCCGAGTAAACACATTGTAAAAGCAGAGGAAATTCCTGAAAGAGTTTTTCAAAATCCCAAAAAGAGAGTTTATGGAACTCTATTTAGGGTTGTTGGAGAGGCTGCCTCACAGGCACAATTTTTTTTAACGGATAGCATTGATCACTTTCTTGTAGGATCTTTATACTTTTACACAAGGCCTAATTATGATTCATTAATGCCTGCTGCAAATTATGTAGAAAACGATATGATGCAATTAATGGAATCGTTTGAATGGAAAGATACTTCTAAAAAATAGTATTTTATTTTAGGATGTTAAAAGAATCAACTCTTTTGATATCAGTCACTTCATAAATCGATCCAACTTCCTGAATAACATTGGTTAACTCATGATCTTTTATCCAGTTTGGATCAAAAACAACTTGGGCAATAGCACTTTCGAAATCTACTTTTGCTGATTGTATACCAGGAGTTTTATTCAATTTTTTCAATGGTAGCAGCACATCCAATTGCACAGGTCATACCCTTTATTTTCAACTCACTTTTGACTAAATTATCAGATTTCAAAACTACTTCTTGAGGTTTTGTAATATCAATTGTTTTTACTTCTGGTGACACTTGCTCACAGTTAATTGTAAAAACAAAAGTTATCAAAAGAATTAAATTTTTACCCATCACAAATTTTTTATAAAAATACTGATTTAATAAGAATTTATTTCCTTAAAAATAACCATTTTTACAAAAAATTAGGGGTATGACAATAATGTTTAGGAAGTGGGCTTACCTCATTTCTCTTTCAATCATATGGGGAAGTTCTTATATTCTGATCAAAAAAGGGCTTATTGGTCTAACACCCCTTCAGCTGGGGTCTTTTAGAATACTTTTTACAACGATTATTTTACTGTTTTTAGGAGCCAATTCTTTGAAAGGAATCACTCGTAAACAATGGAATTGGATTATGCAAACCGGTTTTTATGGAACTTTTTTTCCTACTTTTTTATTTTCATTTGCAGAGACTGAGGTTGATAGTTCTGTTGCAGCTGTTCTCAATGGATTAACGCCCCTGTTTACAATTGTTTTTGCTTATTTTCTGTTTCGTATTAAGATCCTTCAAAAACAGTTTTTAGGCGTTTTAGTAGGCTTTTTTAGGCACTCTTTGCTAGTGGCTCAAGAGTTTTCATTTAACAAAAATGGCGATCCTAAATATTCTTTATTGATAGTTTGTGCTTCTATTTTTTATGGATAAATGTTAATATCTTGAAAAATAAACTTTCGGATGTTTCTCCATTTGCAATTGCATTAGGAAATTTTTTAATGATTTCTCCACCAGCATTATTGATCTTATTATTTTCTGATTTTAACTGGTCTGGTTTTTATCAAGACGAGGTTATTTTAAAATCAATGGGATACATCTTAATTCTTGCTTTATTTGGTACTGCAATCGCCAAGGTTATGTTTAATCAATTACTGGCAATATCATCAGCTGTTTTTGCAATTTCAATCACGTATCTGCTTCCAATTGTTGCTATTGGCTGGGGAATATTCGATGGGAGACCTTTAGCAAATATCAATGGTTGGCTGCATTTTTAATCATACTTGGAGTTTATTTGGGACAAAAAAAGAACCTAAATAAGGTGATCTTTTGCACCCACATGATAGAGAACAGAAGTTGTTACTACGGGAGCTGAATTGTCTTGATGTAAAATTACATGAAGACCATTGTCAAGGTCGTATTCGGTAAAAGTAACCTATTGTGCTTGAAGATAAACAAAAGTAAGACTCAGGGCGAAGTAAAAAGCATATTCTTTCATTAGATAAAATTTAGGGCTGTTATCAAATAAGTAGAGGAACTTTTTAAAATGTTACAAAAAATTAAATTAATTACATTTGTTTTTGTTTATATATGATTTTATCAGATTTTAATTTCTTTAAAATTCATTAGAAACAATTACGCATGAAGTTTATTGAACAATTTAGTCGCTCCTTTCCTTTTTTAGTGTTGGGTTGTGCAATTCTTTCATTATTACAACCACAAGTATTTATATGGTTTTCTGGATCTTGGATTACTTATGGTCTGGGAGGGATTATGTTGGGTATGGGCCTTACCCTTCAGTGGAAAGACTTTGATCAGGTATTTAAAACACCTCTTTGGGTTGGCTGTGGGCTTTTATTACAATTTACCATTATGCCATTTCTTGGTTGGGGTTTGGCGATTCTTTTTGAACTGCCTCCATTTTTTGCAGTTGGACTTATTTTGGTAGCCAGTTGTCCTGGAGGAACAGCATCAAATGTTATCGCTTATTTGGCAGAGGCAAATTTAGCCTTATCGGTTACGATGACCACAATTTCTACGATAGCCGCCGTTGTGATGACGCCTTTGTTGACCAGTTATTTGTCGGGAAGTTATTTAGAAGTTGATGCAATGGGTCTCTTTAGTAGTACACTAAAAGTTGTTCTATTTCCGCTAACTTTAGGAGTTTTATTGAATCGATTTTTACCAAGAATAACCAAAAAAATCACCCCTTTTGCACCTCCAGTAGCTGTTATTTTAATTACGTTGATTGTAGCAAGTATCATTGGTCAAGGCAAGGATATAATTCTAACTTCTGGATTTCGGCTAGTTGGGGCAATTATGGTATTACATTTATTAGGTTTTTCTACTCGGCTATTTTATTTCAAAAATTATTTTTAATACTAAAGCTGTGAGTCGAACCATAGCGATTGAAGTAGGAATGCAAAATTCGGGACTTGGGGCTGTTTTAGCCCGCGAAAATTTTACAAACCCAGCAACTGCAATTCCCTCCGCAATATCCAGTTTGGTACACTCTATTTATGGAAGTATATTTGCTTCAATGGTCAAAAGAATTAATTAAAAAAGAGTCTATGGAATCAAATCAAGTTGTAATTGTATCAGCAAAAAGAACTCCACTAGGAAAATTTATGGGAGGCTTATCAACAGTCCCCGCTCCAAGATTAGGAGCAATCGCAATTCAAGGAGCCATGGATGCTGTGGGAATCGATGCTTCTGAAATAGATGAAGTGTATATGGGAAATGTTTTACAAGCTGGGGTAGGTCAGTCACCGGCTCGTCAAGCAGCAATTTTTGCAGGAATTCCAGATACTGTTCCTTGTACTACTGTAAATAAAGTTTGTTCCTCTGGGATGAAAACCATCATGATGGCTGCTCAGGCCATTGCCCTTGGTGATGCCGATGTGGTAATTGCTGGTGGAATGGAGAGCATGAGCCTTGCTCCACATATTGTTCGAATGCGAACAGGGGTGAAATTTGGTGCAACACAAATGGAAGATGTCATGCAAAAAGACGGTTTGGTTGACGCTTTTGATCAAGTTGCAATGGGGACTTATGCAGATGCAACAGCAAAAAAATATTCAATAAGTAGACAAGAACAAGACGCCTTTGCTATTGAATCTTACCGAAGAAGTGCAGAAGCATGGGAAAGCGGGATACTGCAAGGTGAGGTAATTCCAGTAGCTGCAAACAGCGAAAAGGAGTAGATAAAATTATTGCTGAGGACGAAGAATACACCAATGTTATGTTGGATAAAATCCCAAAATTAAGACCATCATTTACAAAAGAAGGAACTGTTACTGCAGCCAATGCATCAACAATCAATGATGGAGCAGCAGCTTTGATATTGATGTCCGAAAAAAAAGCAAAAGCATTAGGACTGACTCCCCTAGCTGCAATACTTGGTTATGCTGATGCAGCTCAAGAGCCGCAGTGGTTTACCACGGCCCTGCTAAAGCCTTACCCAAAGCACTAGCTAAAGCAAATGTTAAGTTAGAAGATGTAGAGTTGTTTGAATTCAACGAGGCATTTTCTGTAGTAGGTCTAGCAAATATTAAACTTTTAGAATTAGATTCTGAAAAAGTGAATGTTCACGGCGGAGCAGTTTCTTTGGGCCATCCTCTTGGATGCTCAGGTGCTCGAATTATGGTCAGTTTAATTCATGCAATGAAGCATAAGAACAAAAAACTCGGAGCAGCTGCTATCTGTAATGGAGGAGGAGGTGCTTCTGCAATGGTTTTGGGCAGAACACAACCACAATAAATCATAAAATATTATTTTCTTTTTTTATGTATGTACTATCTAAAACAGGGATAATTTGGGCCAGTATGTTTGCCAAAATACTCGATGCTAACATGATTCCAAATACGGGAGTAAGACTATTGTAAAATAAAGCACCCGAAACCAAGCCCAAGATACTTCCAGAAGTAAAAACACTAAAGGACATCATTGCAGATGCGCTACCAGCACGTTTCGAAAAGAAACTGATGAACATAGCCGATGCACAAGGTGAAATTAAACCAATTGACCCTACAGCAATTACAATAAGCGGAACAACATATTCTAGTCTTGCAATTTCAGCCCACTCCAAAAGGAACAAGCCTGAGCAAGCAACTCCTTGAATAATTAAACCAATTCGAAGGAGTTTATGAGGATTAACAGTTTTCATTTTCTTCATTGAAATATTTGTACAGAAAATCATAAAAATCACATTAATAGCAAATAAGACAGGGAAGGTTGTAGGACTGACATTGTAAAACTCCATGTAAATTAGAGAAGAATTCGTTAGAAAGCACATTAAGACACCAACTGCTGCCATAACCATGAATATGTAAAGTAGCGGCAATCGACTGCCATTTACTTTATGTTTTATTACTTGATAATGTTGTTTTAATATGGGTTTAAAGTTTATTTTAGGTTGTGGATTACTGTGTGTTTCGGGAATAAAATTTAGATAAAAAAACAACACTCCACTGGCATAAATTGAAAGGAAAATAAAGATTGCTTGCCAGTTGATCTTTAAAAGAAAGGTTCCTAAAGTAGGAGCAATAATTGGACAAACTAGCATAATCATACTAACCACAGCATATTTTCTTCCTGCATCGACAGGACCATAAATATCTCGAACAGAGGCTAAGCAAATTACGGTCGAGAATCCACTACCAATGGCTTGAATTACTCGAAGAATTTGTATGTTCAAAATTTGGCTTGATTTTGCAATTAAAAATGATGTAATTATAAAAACAAAGAGTCCAAAGGCGCCAATTTTTTTCGCCCTATTTGATCCGACAAGGGTCCACCAAAGAATTGACCAATGCCATAACCAACTAAAAAATAGCTCAACGTATTGTTTACAGAAATGATTGAAGTATTCATTTCTTCAGCAATAGATGGAATTGCTGGTAAGTATGCATCCATTCCTAGTGGTCCGATGGCTACAATTGCACCAAAAAAGAGAAGTGTATTTTTTGATTCACTTAACAGTTTAATTTTATCCAAATGCGTATTTTTGATTTGAACGCTAAATTAACAATAAAGATAGTATTGAAAAGAGTCCTGATCTTTTAATTTAAATCCAATTCAAATGAAGCAAATCGTATGTTTAATTGTTCTGCTGAGTAGCTTTTCTTACGGGCAATTTACTTTTTATGAACCTTATCAATTACAAATCACTTCTGATGTTCCTTATGAATCTTTACAAACAGAAATTGATCAAATGCGTTTGAGTTTTGAAGCCCAGGAATGGTCTGTTGAAATTTTGAAGTATTGGTTATCTGAAATGCAAAAAGCTCCCTTTATTTCAGGAGATCAGAAAATTAATTTTATCATTCATGATAGTTCAAAAAGTAGAAAAATAACAATTCCAATTTTTGTTAGAGAAAAAACGGTTAAGGCTTTTAAAACTGAAGAAGGTTTTCAGGAGCACTACATGGATTTCATCTCCGATACGTACGAATGGATTTTAAGAAATTTATAAAAAAATCATCAGATATTTACTCTGAGCAATATTCTTCTCCAATTGAAAATTTATTGTAATCGGCCCTGCTTACTTCACCACTTACAGAATCGTCGGGGATGTAAGAATTATTATTAATGCTGTTTGTGTTGTAAATGCCGCTATTGGCATTAAAAATAAAATAGTATTTACCATTTATTTCTTGCTTATCAATAATGTCTCCACAGCGACTGGTATCTGAACTACAATGAATACTACTCAAAATGATAAAGAAAAGAAAAAAATATTTTTTAAACATAGGTTTTTGGAATTCTAATAGAACGACACAAATTTAATTTTTTTGAATTAAATAAGGGCATGTTTTTAAAAACCAAAGCTTGAAAACACCTTTTTCGCTTGTTCTTGTTAAAACAGCAAATTGGGAAAGTCTAATAATTCTAACAGACCTATGGTTTTCTAATTTCATCAATCATCTGTTGCACTTTTTTTGGAGGAGTTTGGGTTTGAGAGGCAACCAATAGAGCGACTAAAATATTGGCACACATGGCAAGTGTACCAAATCCTTCGGGTGAAACACCGAACCACCAATCTTCATTAGTACCTCCACCAAAGAAACCTAGTTTAAATTTCATCATGTAAAAGCATTAGTGAAATTCCTACGAGCATTCCACTAATAACTCCTTCTTTGTTCATTCTTTTGCTGAAAATTCCCATTACGATTGCTGGAAAAAAGAAGCAGCAGCCAATCCGAAAGCCAAAGCTACTGTTGCCGCAACAAAGTCAGGTGGATTAATTCCAAAATATCCAGCCAAGATTACAGCAAAAATTGCAGCGATTCTGGCAGCTACGAGCTCCCCTTTTTCGGAGATTGAAGGATACACTATTTTTTTAAGTAAATCATGCGATACCGAAGAAGAAATCACTAATAACAAACCCGCAGCGGTTGATAATGCTGCAGCTAATGCTCCAGCTGCCATAAGGCCAATTACCCAATTAGGGAGGTTTGCAATTTCTGGGTTTGCCATTACAATGATATCTTTGTCTATTACCAATTCGTTTGTTTTGGGGTCGGAGACATACTGAACTAGCCCATCTTTATTTTTATCTGTAAATGTTAAAAGACCTGTAGTTTCCCAATTAGAAAACCATTCGGGTAAGGATTCATAGGGCTTATAGATTTGTTCTTGCAAAAGCCGCCAATACGTCAGGTGCGGTAGTGTAGAGCACTTGCAATAAATACAATGACCCATCCAGCAGATTTCCGAGCATCTCGAACTCCTTTTAACAGTAAAGAACCTTACAATTACATGGGGGAGCCCCGCTGTTCCCATTGTATTGCTGGAGTTCTTACTGTTAAAAAAAGAAGTTGAGATATAAATCATGGATCAAACTTTGCATTGCTCACTACCGCACTATATTGCAGAACAAATCTTATTCAGAGCAGTGATAATAAACCCTATAATCCTTGCCCAAATATTTTTCTATTGGAAACTACGGGCTCTTTTAACATTTCAGATAAAAAATAAAGATGGACTATTCAGTATGTCTCCATTTAGTATTAATAGACAAAAATATCATTATAAATATTGACCAAGAATTACAAAACCTCTGGTGGTGCTGGCCTAGACACAACTCTTTAACGTCCTTAGTTCATTAACTAAATGTTTCTTCGATCGCATGATTCACCAAAAAAATAGTGTATCCATCAATCTCAGAAAAAAGGGAGAAGCTCTAGCTATATACAATTTTGCTGTAATCTTGAACAGATATTTAGATTAATCCACCTGACTGTTGCGGCTAACTATAGCAACTCGAGTGGCTGCCTTCTTTATAATAAAATTTTCAACAAAAGAAGAGTTATTGAGTGGGATAATAAACTAAAAATCTTTTTTTGTGACTAGAAACGGGTTTAGACAGTGGTTCGTGTTTTGAAAGACATTTTGCACCAATACAGTCGCTCTATTGGTTGCCTCTCAAACTCTAAAAGATGCAGCAGACTGATTGATGAGAATTAGAAAACCATAGGTCTGTTAAATTAGTAGATTTCCCAATTTTGGAACAAGCGAAAATTGTTTTCAAGCTTTTGGTTTTTAAAAAAAAACATGCCCTGACCAATTCAAAAAATTAAATTTTGATGGATTATTAAATTTCCAAAATATGTTTAAAAAATATTTTTCTTTCTTATCATTTGAAGTAGTATTCATTGTAGTTCAGTACCAGCCGCTGTAAGAGATTTATTATTGATAAGCAAAAAATAAATGAGTAAATACTATTTTTATTTTTAATGCCAATAGCGGCATTTAACACAAACAGCATTAATAATTCTTGCATCCCCGACATTTCTGTAAGTGAATTGAGTAAGCAGAATTACATTACAAATTTTCAATTGGAGAAGAATATTGCTCAGAATAAATCTGATGATTTTTATAAATTTCTTAAAAATCCCATTCGCGTATCGGAGAATGAAAAATATCCATAATATCCTGAAAAACCTTCTTCCGTTTTAAAAGCCTTAACATTTTTCTAACAAAAATATTTTTACTTTTTGAACTATCATGAATGATAAAATTCAATTTTTCTATCTACAAAATGAGGAGCTTTATTTGATCTTTAAAACCCTCAGACTCAACAGACCATTCTTCTTCAAACTCAAACGCATTTGATCAATTTGTAAAAGATTAAGGAACATCAAGAAGTGATTTGTAATTGATAAGGTTCATAAAAAGTAAATTACCCGTAAACGCCATTTGAGTAATTAAAATATACGATTTACTTCATTTGGTGGATTTAAATTAAAAGATCAGGACTATTTTCAATACTATCTTTATTGTTAATTTGCGTTCAAATCAAAAACTCCGATTTAATAAATTAAACTAAAGTGAATCAAAAAACACTTCTATCTTTTTGGTCGTGTAACCATCGATTTTTAAATTTCCCGCAATTCATCATGCGAAAAGAAATGAACATAAATCATTTGGCATAGGTCAATATTTTTTGGGTTATTATGGCATTGAGTAAATTCTTTTGTGGGGCGAGAAAGATTTGGCGCGTTTTATATTATAAATAAATCCGGCTCAAATTCCAGACTTATCTGAAATTGCAGTGATCAGCTTCGGTCTCGACAAGCTAACAGCCTCTGTCAGATATTATGGTCCTGTCGATGCAGAAAGAAAATAATAACATTGTCTGAGATCAACTGGCAAACGGTATTTTCCTTTCAATTATGCCAGTGTAAAGTGAATTCACGACACGACCACGGCCCACAAAGTAAACTTTATTATATTAAAACAACATTATAAGTAATAAAACTAGCAGTAAATAACTTTGATCATTACCGCTATACCGTGGTTATGGCGGCGGTTGGTGTGTATGTCGCTTTCTATTCTTCTCTAATTTACATGGGTTTTTACAATGTCCCTGTCTTATTTTGCTATTATGTGATTTTTATATTTTCTGTACAAATCTCGGTGAAAAATGAAAACTGTTAATCCTCGCAAACTCATTCGAGATTGGTTTTGCTCCGAAACTTTATTCCCTTTGGAAATGAACAGAAGTACCCAAGATTTAAAATATGTTGTTCCGCTTATTGCAGTTGGACTAATTTCACAGCACATTATCGGCTATGTTCATCAGTTTCTTTCAGCGTGCTGTGCTTACCTACCCAATGATATCCTTTACTTTCTGAAGTATCTTGAATACTTCACAGCATCGAGCTATACACAGCCCAAATTATCCTGTTTAGATAGTACATACATAAAAAAAGAAAATAATATTTTTATGATTTATTGTGGTTGTGTTACTGCCCAAACCATTGCAAGCACCTCCTCCTCCATTACAGAATAGCAGCTACTCGAAAGTTTTTTGTTCTTATGCTTCATCGCTAAATCTTAAGACTGACCATAATTCGAGCACACTGAGACATCCAGAGGATGGCCCAAAGAACTGCTCCGCCGTGAACATTCACTTTTCAGAATCTAATTCTAAAAGTTTAATATTTGCTAGAACCTACTACAGAAAATGCCTCGTTGAATTCAAACAACTCTACATCTTCTAACTTAACATTTGCTTTAGCTAGTGCTTTGGGTAATGCGCTTAGCAGGGGCCGTGGTAAACCACTGCGGCTCTTGAGCTGCATCAGCATAACCGAGTATTGCAGCTAGGGGAGTCAGTCCTAATGCTTTTGCTTTTTCGGACATCAATATCCGAAAGCTGCTGCTCCATCATTGATTGTTGATGCATTAGCTGCGGTAACGGTTCCTTCTTTTGTAAATGATGGTCTTAATTTTGGGATTTTATCCAACATAACATTGGTGTGATTCTTCGTCCTCAGCAATAATTTTATCAACTCCCTTTTCGCTGTTGCACAGCTACTGGAATTACCTCACCTTGCAGTATCCCGCTTTCCCATGCTGCTGCACTTCTTCGGTAAGATTCAATAGCAAAGGCGTCTTGTTCTTGTCTACTTATTGAATATTTTTTTGCTGTTGCGTCTGCATAAGTCCCCATTGCAACTTGATCAAAAGCGTCAACCAAACCGTCTTTTGCATGACATCTTCCATTTGTGTTGCACCAAATTTCACCCTGTTCGCATTCGAACAATATGTGGAGCAAGGCTCATGCTCTCCATTCCACCAGCAATTACCACATCGGCATCACCAAGGGCAATGGCCTGAGCAGCCATCATGATGGTTTTCATCCCAGAGGAACAAACTTTATTTACATAGTACAAGGAACAGTATCTGGAATTCCTGCAAAAATTGCTGCTTGACGAGCCGGTGACTGACCTACCCCAGCTTGTAAAACATTTCCCATATACACTTCATCTATTTCAGAAGCATCGATACCCACAGCATCCATGGCTCCTTGAATTGCGATTGCTCCTAATCTTGGAGCGGGGACTGCTGATAAGCCTCCCATAAATTTTCCTAGTGGAGTTCTTTTTGCTGATACAATTACAACTTGATTTGATTCCATAGACTCTTTTTTTAATTAATTCTTTTGACCATTGAAGCAAATATACTTCCATAAATAGAGTGTACCAAACTGGATATTGCGGAGGGAATTGCAGTTGCTGGGTTTGTAAAATTTTCGCGGGCTAAAACAGCCCCAAGTCCCGAATTTTGCATTCCTACTTCAATCGCTATGGTTCGACTCACAGCTTTAGTATTAAAAATAATTTTTGAAATAAAATAGCCGAGTAGAAAACCTAATAAATGTAATACCATAATTGCCCCAACTAGCCGAAATCCAGAAGTTAGAATTATATCCTTGCCTTGACCAATGATACTTGCTACAATCAACGTAATTAAAATAACAGCTACTGGAGGTGCAAAAAGGGGTGATTTTTTTGGTTATTCTTGGTAAAAATCGATTCAATAAAACTCCTAAAGTTAGCGGAAATAGAACAACTTTTGGTGTACTACTAAAGAGACCCATTGCATCAACTTCTAAATAACTTCCCGACAAATAACTGGTCAACAAAGGCGTCATCACAACGGCGGCTATCGTAGAAATTGTGGTCATCGTAACCGATAAGGCTAAATTTGCCTCTGCCAAATAAGCGATAACATTTGATGCTGTTCCTCCAGGACAACTGGCTACCAAAATAAGTCCAACTGCAAAAAATGGAGGCAGTTCAAAAAGAATCGCCAAACCCCAACCAAGAAATGGCATAATGGTAAATAGAGGTGTTTTAAATACCTGATCAAAGTCTTTCCACTGAAGGGTAAGGCCCATACCCAACATAATCCCTCCCAGACCATAAGTAATCCAAGATCCAGAAAACCATATAAATACTTGTGGTTGTAATAATGAAAGAATTGCACAACCCAACACTAAAAAAAGGAAAGGAGCGACTAAATTGTTCAATAAACTTCATGCGTAATTGTTTCTAATGAATTTTAAAGAAATTAAAATCTGATAAAATCATATATAAACAAAAACAAATGTAATTAATTTAATTTTTTTGTAACATTTTAAAAAGTTCCTCTACTTATTTGATAACAGCCCTAAATTTTATCTAATGAAAGAATATGCTTTTTACTTCGCCCTGAGTCTTACTTTTGTTTATCTTCAAGCACAATAGGTTACTTTTACCGAATACGACCTTGACAATGGTCTTCATGTAATTTTACATCAAGACAATTCAGCTCCCGTAGTAACAACTTCTGTTCTCTATCATGTGGGTGCAAAAGATCACCTTATTTAGGTTCTTTTTTTGTCCCAAATAAACTCCAAGTATGATTAAAAATGCAGCCAACCATTGATATTTGCTAAAGGTCTCCCCATCGAATATTCCCCAGCCAATAGCAACAATTGGAAGCAGATACGTGATTGAAATTGCAAAAACAGCTGATGATATTGCCAGTAATTGATTAAACATAACCTTGGCGATTGCAGTACCAAATAAAGCAAGAATTAAGATGTATCCCATTGATTTTAAAATAACCTCGTCTTGATAAAAACCAGACCAGTTAAAATCAGAAAATAATAAGATCAATAATGCTGGTGGAGAAATCATTAAAAAATTTCCTAATGCAATTGCAAATGGAGAAACATCCGAAAGTTTATTTTTCAAGATATTAACATTTATCCCATAAAAAATAGAAGCACAAACTATCAATAAAGAATATTTAGGATCGCCATTTTTGTTAAATGAAAACTCTTGAGCCACTAGCAAAAGAGTGCCTAAAAAGCCTACTAAAACGCCTAAAAACTGTTTTTGAAGGATCTTAATACGAAACAGAAAATAAGCAAAAACAATTGTAAACAGGGGCGTTAATCCATTGAGAACAGCTGCAACAGAACTATCAACCTCAGTCTCTGCAAATGAAAAATAAAAAAGTAGGAAAAAAAGTTCCATAAAAACCGGTTTGCATAATCCAATTCCATTGTTTACGAGTGATTCCTTTCAAAGAATTGGCTCCTAAAAACAGTAAAATAATCGTTGTAAAAAGTATTCTAAAAGACCCCAGCTGAAGGGGTGTTAGACCAATAAGCCCTTTTTTGATCAGAATATAAGAACTTCCCCATATGATTGAAAGAGAAATGAGGTAAGCCCACTTCCTAAACATTATTGTCATACCCCTAATTTTTTGTAAAAATGGTTATTTTTAAGGAAATAAATTCTTATTAAATCAGTATTTTTATAAAAAATTTGTGATGGGTAAAAATTTAATTCTTTTGATAACTTTTGTTTTTACAATTAACTGTGAGCAAGTGTCACCAGAAGTAAAAACAATTGATATTACAAAACCTCAAGAAGTAGTTTTGAAATCTGATAATTTAGTCAAAAGTGAGTTGAAAATAAAGGGTATGACCTGTGCAATTGGATGTGCTGCTACCATTGAAAAAAAATTGAATAAAACTCCTGGTATACAATCAGCAAAAGTAGATTTCGAAAGTGCTATTGCCCAAGTTGTTTTTGATCCAAACTGGATAAAAGATCATGAGTTAACCAATGTTATTCAGGAAGTTGGATCGATTTATGAAGTGACTGATATCAAAAGAGTTGATTCTTTTAACATCCTAAAATAAAATACTATTTTTTAGAAGTATCTTTCCATTCAAACGATTCCATTAATTGCATCATATCGTTTTCTACATAATTTGCAGCAGGCATTAATGAATCATAATTAGGCCTTGTGTAAAAGTATAAAGATCCTACAAGAAAGTGATCAATGCTATCCGTTAAAAAAAATTGTGCCTGTGAGGCAGCCTCTCCAACAACCCTAAATAGAGTTCCATAAACTCTCTTTTTGGGATTTTGAAAAACTCTTTCAGGAATTTCCTCTGCTTTTACAATGTGTTTACTCGGCATTTGATAGGCGTCATAAAGTAGTGAGTCCAAATTGTCCTCTACAGATACATAAGACAAATAAATAGTAGCTTTCATTTTGGAGTATGTGATTTTGTTCCAACATTGTTCTTGAGGAACAATTTCAGCCGCCTGATTTACATCAAAAGAAAAAGGACAATCATCAACGATTGTTCTATAAACAGGTTCTGGATAATTTAAGCTCAGGTATGCTTTTGGTTTTGGAAGTGTATCCTCTTCACAACCAACTAAACTAAAAACCATAAAACCTAGCACCAAAAAAATTTCATCATAAAAGGTATTTTATTTAAATTCTATGGTAATGTTACTTTTATTTGTTTGATTCTTTTTTGATCTACAAGTTCTACAGTAAACAGTATTTTTCGAAAAATATTTTTTGCCCAAAAACAGGTAATTGCTGAGCTATTTCTAGAATAAATCCAGCTAATGTTTCTGATTCACCTTTTGCTTTTTCAAAAGCATCGACATCATTAATTTGTAATATTTTATAGAGATCTTTAAGACTTATCTTAGCATTGACCACAAAGTTTTTCTCATCTATTTTGGAATATTCCAATTCCTCTTCATCAAACTCATCAGAAATATCACCCACAATCTCCTCAATAAGATCTTCGAGAGTAACGATGCCTGAAGTACCACCATATTCATCAACTACAACAGCCATGTGTATTTTCTTGATTTTAAATTCGTTCAATAAATCATCTAGCTTTTTGTTTTCTGGGACATAGTAAGGTTTTCTCAAAAGTTTTTGCCAATTGAACCCGGGTGTAGTGATGTTAGGCATTAAATCTTTCACGTATAAAATTCCATCAATTTGGTCCAATTTATCATTGTACACAGGAATCCTTGAAAAACCTTTTTCAATAATTAATGGCAGTATTTCTTCAAAAGACATTTCCTTATCCAAAGCAAAGACATCAATTCTGGGGCACATTACTTGCTTGGTGTCTGTAGCGCCAAAATTAATAATCCCCTGAAGAATTTGATCTTCTTCTTTAGTAGTATCCTTTTGTTCAGTAAATTCTAATGCCTGAGAAAGGGTGTCAACTGAAAAAGAGTTGGATTGTTGTCCAAATTTATCTTCCAAAAACAAGGTTATTTTGCTCATAGGAATGGTAACAAAAAACAACAAATTATGATCCAATCGGTAGATCACTCCAGACATTATCCTCGAAAAAGTCATGCTATTCTTGTTAGCATATATCTTTGGGAGAATCTCCCCAAAAAGTAAAATAACAAAAGTTATCAATCCTATTTCGATCAGTAGTCTAACAAAATCATTTGATATTCCCCCAAAAAATAAATCTCCAAGAGACGCAAAAAGAAGTACAATTCCAATGTTTATAAAATTGTTAGCCACAAGAATTGTTGCTAGTAATCTTTTAGGCTTTTTTAATAAACTTTCAATCCTTGAAGTTTGCTTTGGGTACTTTTCTTTTTTGTTCTTCTATCAGAGAAGGAGTTAAAGAAAAAAACGCAACTTCGGCTCCTGAAATTAGTGCTGAGCAAACTAGCAAAAATGCCAAAAGTATAATTTTTAAACCCAAAACAGGTTCAATTGAAATGAAAAGAAAATAAATACTTAGGGGTTCAGGATCCAATTAGTTTTGGTTTAAAATTAAAAAGGTAAATCATCTTCTTTAGAAGGTGGTTTTGTTGAGGTTGGTGGTGGTGCATCTGGAACGCTTTTTTTAGTACTCAAAAACGTAAATTCATCCACATTAATTTCGGTTGTGTACCGATCAGTTCCATCTTCTGCTTGCCATTTTCTTGTTTTGATTTTCCCTTCAACATACAGGCGATCTCCCTTGCTTAAGTATTTTTCACAAACTTCAGCAGCTTTGTTTCTCATAACGATATTGTGCCAATCTGTATTGGTTACTTTCTCACCCGTTGCTTTTTTGGTGTAGGTTTCGTTAGTCGCTAAAGGAAATCTTCCTATCGCTCCTCCTCCTTCGAAATAGTGCATTTTTATGTCATCTCCAAGATGACCAATCAACATAACTTTATTAAGGCTTCCACTCATAATGATAGATTTTAAGGTTTAAACATATTTAAAGATAATAAAGTTCTTGTTTTTAAAGATAGAAAATTTTGATAAACTTTTCTAAAACCCTAGGAACTGGATAGTTATGAACTTCATTTTGAAACATTCCTTCTTCCAAAAGAGTATTAGTTTTTACTTTCCAAAATGTAATATACAACTGTTGATGAGATAATTTATGTCTAATTGGAGTTTCGTTAATTATAGATACAGAGGTATCTTTTATTTTTATGTATTTCGAAATTAAAGGAGTCTCATAAATTTCATCAATACTCAAAACATTTAAACTCTCCACCAAAGGGAATTCATACAAGTTTTGCCAAATCCCTTTTGTTGTTCTTTGCTGTAAGATTGTTTTTTTATTTGGTGTTTCAAAAACTAGGTAATTGAAATATCTGTTGGTAACTTTGATTTTATTTTTTTTTAGCGGAAGCTTACCCACTAAGTTTTGGTTAAATGCTGTACATTCATTTTGAAAAATGCATGTATTGCAAACTGGATTTTTGGTGTACACTGAAGCGCACCAAACTCCATTAAAGCTTGATTAAACTCACCGGGGCTCTCCCTTCCCATTAATTCAGTTGCTAAGATCTTAAACTCCTTTAACGCATGAGATGCATCTATTGGGGTGTCTTTCCCAAAATATCGAGATAAAACACGATAAACATTTCCGTCAATAACCGCCTGGGGTTCGTTGAAACAAATTGATGATATGGCACTAGCTGTGTAATCACCTATTCCCTTTAGAGTCAAAAGTTCTTTAAAAGTTTTGGGAAAACAGAATCATATTCGGACACAATTACTTTTGCCGTGTAATGCAGATTCCTTGCCCGAGAATAATAACCTAAGCCTTGCCACAATTTTAAGACCTGTTGCTCTTTGGCAGCAGCCAAATGGTCAATCGTTGGGAAATTTTCAATAAAAGAAGTGTAGTATGGGGTTCCCTGAGCAACTCGAGTCTGTTGCATAATTACTTCAGAAAGCCAAACTCTATATGGGTCTGTAGTTTGACGCCATGGAAAAGACCTTTTGTTTATTTTGTACCAGGCCATCAATTGAGTAGTCCAATTCATTAATAACAAAAGTACTGCTTCAATCGGTATTTAAAAAGGTTAATATTAATGAATTAGGCTAAAGAATTTTAAATTTATATATTTGCATTCCTTAAAATGGAATAAACTATAATTAAAAG
The DNA here is from genome assembly GCA_038142965.1 of Candidatus Arcticimaribacter sp. Taxonomy (GTDB): domain Bacteria; phylum Bacteroidota; class Bacteroidia; order Flavobacteriales; family Flavobacteriaceae; genus Arcticimaribacter. Next base: position 93,880 of record JAYQLC010000004.1, read on the forward strand.
TTATTATGACTAAAGCAGAAATCGTTTCAAATATTTCGGAACAACTAGGAATTGACAAAGGTGATGTACAGGCAACTGTAGAAAAATTTATGGAAGAGGTGAAATCTTCCTTAGAAGGAAATGAGAATGTATATTTAAGAGGCTTTGGAAGCTTTGTAGTGAAAACTAGAGCTGAAAAAACTGGTAGAAACATTTCAAAAAATACTGCCGTAAAAATACCGGCACACAACATACCAGCTTTTAAACCAGCAAAAATATTTGTAGAGGGAGTCAAAAGTAAGGTCCCTGTTAAATAATTTATTAATAAACAACAAAACAAACTATGCCAAGCGGTAAAAAACGTAAAAGACATAAGGTGGCTACGCACAAACGAAAAAAAAGACGTAGAGCCAATCGTCACAAGAAAAAATAGTGCAGAATACACTTAAAAAATTCATTGTTCTTTGAAATGAAGCCAATTAATATGAGCTTCACAGGATAAATCCTGAAAAATTATTGTTTAATCCGTTTGTACAAATTCATATGTACAAACATAATATTACTCAGAGTGAATAAAGAATTGATTATCCGATCGAATTCCTCTGCAGTTGATTTCGCATTACTCAAGGATGGAAAACTAATTGAGCTCAATAAAGAAACAGACGACAACAAATTTTCTGTTGGTGATATATTTTTTGCCAAAGTTAGAAAGTCGATTGGAGGACTAAATGCCGCATTTGTTAATGTAGGTCACGAAAAAGATGGTTTTTTACACTATCATGACCTTGGTCCAAAACTTCCTTCTTTATTGAAATTTATTAAACAGGTAAGTACAGGTAAAACAAAAGATTATTTATTAAAAAATTTCCGTTTTGAAGATGATATTGAAAAGAATGGAATGGTCAGTGACGCTATTTCATCGAACCAACAAATTCTGGTTCAGGTAGTAAAAGAACCCATTTCGACTAAAGGACCCAGAATTAGTTCAGAGTTATCATTAGCTGGTCGCTATATGGTACTTGTTCCATTTTCTGAAAGAATTTCAATTTCACAAAAAATTGACAGCCGAGAGGAAAAAAATCGCCTCAAACGTCTGGTTCAGAGTATCAAGCCAAAAGGTTTTGGAGTTATTGTTAGAACAGTAGCCAAAGATAAAAAAGTAGCAGAGCTCGACGCAGATCTACAACAGCTTATTCAGCGTTGGGAAGAATATGTGTTCTCGACTTACTAAAATCAGCAAATATCCAACTAAAGTGTTGAGCGAAATAGATCGTTCATCTTCTATACTTCGCGATATTTTCGATGATTCTTTTACTGGAATTCATGTAGACGACAAAGAATTATTTGTTGAAATAGGTGATTACATAAAAACAATAGCGCCCAAAAAAGCGTCAATTGTTAAACATTACAAAGACTCCCTACCCATTTTCGAAAAATTTGGAGTCGAACGACAAATCAAAACAGCGTTTATAAAACAGTCTCCATGCAAAAAGGAGCTTACTTGGTTATCGAACACACAGAAGCTTTTGCATGTAATTGATGTAAATAGTGGTAATCGATCAAATAAATCGAGAAACCAAGAAGAAACAGCTATGGAAGTCAATATGATTTCAGCTTCTGAAATTGCACGTCAGTTGCGCCTTCGTGATATGGGAGGAATAATTGTGGTAGACTTTATCGATCTCGGATCTAGTGAAAATAGACGTATTCTATTTGAACATCTAAAAAAAGAAATGAGTACCGATAGAACTAAACACAAGATTCTACCTCCCAGTAAATTTGGTCTGATTCAAATTACTCGTCAACGTGTTCGACCAGAAATGAATATCAAGACCAAAGAGCCCAACCCTAACTTAAACGGAGAGGTTGAGGCACCAATTGTTTTACTTGACAAAATCAACGCAGACCTTAACAAAATTGTTAACAACGCACAGCATCAAAAAAAGAAAATTGAATTACACATTCATCCTTTTATTGCTGCTTATTTGAACCGAGGGTTCCCTTCCATCCGAACCCAATGGTTTTTTAAGCATAAAATGGGTTAAAATTATACCTAGAGATGCTTATCAATATTTACACTATCGTTTTTTTGACCACAAGAAAAATCGATACGTGTTTGACACTTTTTCAAAAGCGGTACCAATTAAGTACCGCTTTTTTATGCTCTAAATCCACAATCTTAATAAATGGTGTATTTTTGAATATGCAAAAAACAAACTTCTTTTACGGTACAAGAGGCTCCAAAAAAAACTAGAACACTATTGTGCTTATCAAGAACGTTGTCATCAAGAAGTAGTACAAAAATTAAAATCATTGAACATGATTCCACTGCAATTGACGTGAATAATAGGTCAATTGATTTATCAACGACTATTTGAATAGAAAATGTTTCGGTACAAAGCTTTTGCTCGAGGTAAACTTCAGAATCAAGAAAAAGAATCGAATTTTGAGGCAACTTAAATTCCGCGGAATTAGTGATTGGAATAAAAAAAGGCATGGCAGAAATAAAGGTTGACGAATATTTGAATACATTTGAGACACTCTTCAACCAATTATGGAAGCAATTCAATCATTTTAGGTAATTCAAAATGCCAAAAAAAAGTATTTGATCGACTGCAATATCGAGGATGGGAAAATGAACTGATTTACAAAGCAATCAACAATAAAAAAACAGCAAACTCTTAAAAACTAAATTGTACTTTAGACTGCCATTTCTTCCAGGCATTGAACCATGTTTGTTTCTGTGTATACTTCATCAAATATATTATTCAAAAGAAAAGTAATATTAAAACTATTCGCCGATGAGGTCCATTGAGCGTTTACATCAAATACCGAATAAGGCTCACCCTGAGTTCGCTCAGCCACTTTGAGCACTACCCCAGAAGATAATGAGTTAGACCACTGATTGAAAGATCTTAAAGTGAGATGGTGTTTTAAGGAATTGATGGAGTAACGTGAAAATTGTATTCTGTAACCCCTTTCACATCATCATCAATATAAGTATATCCCAGTCGAACAGATTGAGGTTGCTTAAATAAACTGTAGTTATAACTATATTCCAATTCAAAACCTTCTGTTGTTACTTTCGTTCCCTAAAGTTGTTCGATCGCTGTAATACAAATCGGTGTAAGTAGGAATTCTATAAGTTGAACCGACATTCCCATAAACTCTAAATCTATTGTCAAAAGCATATCCGAGATCAATCCCTGGAAAAAATGTGTGCCAAAATCTGAATAGATATTAAAGGCAACTCCCGGAGTAATGTCCATTTTATCATCAAAAATTAGAAATCGATGTTCACAAAAATAGTGGTCAGTATTTCTGGCTGTGCTCACCCAAATTGTTGCTGGATATTCCTACATGAGCAAAATCAATTCCAATTCCTGTTGTCCCAAATGAAGAAAACAAACTGTATCTATGGCCACCCCAGCTTTATTGGTAATATGTAGATTTCTATAAACACTGGGGTTGTCTCGTATGTACACATACATATCTTGGTTTCTTCTCCAATAAATTCTGGCTTGAAATGACCGCTTTGTTTTCTTAATTGCCAAGAGTCACCAAACTTCCTTGAGTTTCTTCATATTGCTCGGTAGCGGCTGGAGTAGCATAAAATCCATTTGCTCCAAAATCACGGTCTGAAAAGTATCCTATAAAATTAAAGGGTACTTTTTTTGTTTCGAAATTCCCTTTTATAAAATAATTTCTATTGTTAAAATCTGTGTTATGGCGATAACCGTTTGAAGTATTGTATGAAAGATGTCCTAAAACACCCCTTCTTGATTTTGGTTTGAAGTGTTGCCTTAAGATGATATTGATCAAAAGAACCGGCTTGAGCTGAAAGTTGATTTTTTCCTAGACCAGCTGCCTTGGTTACAATATTTACAGCTCCAGTGAATGCATTCTGACCATAAATTCGAGCAGCTGGACCTTTTAAAATTTCTATGCGCTCAATCAAGTCAATGGGAGGTAAAAGATTCAAAGTGTGATGCCCTGTTTGAGCATCCTCTAATTTTACTCCATCAATTAGAAGTAAGGTTTGGTCAAAACTCCCTCCACGAATATATAAATCCGCCTGCATCCCTTCTACACCTCTTTGTCGAATATCAATCCCTGAAACTTGCTGCAATAAAACCACAACATTTGGAGCTCCACTTTTTACTACATCAGATGCATCTATTATTTTGAATGGTTCTAGAGTGCTGAGAAACAGGTAAATCAATTCGAGTTGAATTGAGAATTATTTCATTCAGTTTGTTCGTTTTAACTTCGAGAATCTGATTGAGAAAATTCTGGTAACACTCAATACCAAAAGAAGTATTTTGTAGTTTATTTTCATTTGTCTGGTTTTGGGAATTAAAAATAAAAATAATATTTATTTTTTTATCAGTCAACTAACAGGATCATCTTATTTTCTTGTAATTCAAGTGTCCCTGAAGATATTTCAAGAGTTAATGAATTTGAGTCTGTTTTTTGAAAAGTGAATCAAAAGATTTAGAAGAGTCAAAAGTTCCTTAATTTTAACTTTCCCATTTACAAGAGGATACAATAAGGCATGATTTTCTAAAAACTTGAAAAGAACCATCTGTTCCAGGAACAGACAAAGATTCCACATCGCCGGTGAAAAGAGTAGACTCTGGAGAAATAATTTCTAAATACATAACTCTTTTATTCTTCAGATAACATTTTTTCACCAGCTTCAATAGCCTTCTTCAATACTCTTTTAAGTTAAAAGCGGCTTCAGGAAGGTGATCTAATTCTCCATCCATAATCATGTTAAATCCTTTGATCGTTTCTTTGATATCTACCAATACACCTGGGATGCCGGTAAACTGCTCTGCAACATGGAATGGCTGAGACAAGAATCGTTGTACACGTCTAGCCCGAGATACGGCAAGTTTATCTTCTTCAGATAGCTCTTCCATACCTAGTATAGCGATAATGTCTTGAAGTTCTTTGTAACGTTGTAAAAGTTCTTTTACTCGCTGAGCACAGTTGTAATGTTCATCTCCTAAAATTTCAGCTGTCAAAATTCTTGAAGTAGAGTCCAAAGGATCAACAGCTGGATAAATTCCAAGTTCTGCAATTTTACGAGAAAGTACCGTAGTTGCATCTAAGTGAGCAAAAGTCGTTGCAGGTGCAGGGTCGGTAAGGTCATCCGCAGGAACGTATACTGCTTGTACCGAAGTGATCGATCCTCTTTTGGTTGATGTAATACGTTCTTGCATGGCTCCCATTTCTGTAGCTAAAGTTGGTTGATACCCTACTGCTGATGGCATACGCCCAAGTAGTGCAGACACTTCTGAACCTGCTTGTGTAAATCGAAATATGTTGTCAACAAAGAAAAGTACATCTTTTCCTTGTCCATCTCCAGCGCCGTCTCGGAAATATTCAGCAATTGTTAAGCCCGAAAGAGCAACACGAGCACGAGCTCCTGGTGGCTCGTTCATTTGCCCAAAAACAAAAGTTGCTTTTGAATCTTTCATCGCAGATTTATCAACTTTACTCAAATCCCAACCTCCTTCTTCCATAGAATGTAAAAAGTCGTCGCCATATTTGATAATTCCTGATTCAAGCATTTCACGTAATAAATCATTCCCCTCACGTGTACGTTCTCCAACACCTGCAAAAACAGACAATCCTCCATGTCCTTTGGCGATGTTATTAATTAATTCTTGAATCAATACTGTTTTACCTACTCCGGCTCCACCGAAAAGACCAATTTTACCTCCCTTAGCATAAGGTTCAATGAGATCAATTACTTTAATTCCTGTAAAAAGAACTTCAGTTGAAGTTGATAATTCATCAAAATCAGGTGCCTGACGGTGGATTGGTAAACCGTTTTCACCTGATTTGGGCAAGTCTCCAATTCCATCAATTGCATCTCCAATTACATTGAATAATCTTCCATAGACATCGTCACCAATAGGCATCTGAATAGGACTACCTGTGGCAACAACTTCTGCACCTCTACTTAACCCATCAGTAGAATCCATTGAAATTGTTCTTACGGTATTCTCTCCAACATGAGACTGGACTTCTAATACAAGAAGTCCACCTGATTTGGTTTTGATTTCTAATGAATCGTAAATTTTAGGTAATTTAATGTCTGTTCCTGAAAAGGTAACATCTACTACGGGGCCTATGATTTGAGAAACTTTTCCTGCAGTCGCTGCCATATGTTGAAATTGAATTAGTTTTTGTCTTTAATTGCGCTTGCAAATATAACGTTTCCCTCAAAAGAATCACTTTGAAAGCTAACTTTTTAATAAAAAAAACATCCTCTATTTTGTTGAATACAAAACATCTTAAGGTGTTCTTTGTCAATCATATCGTCTTATGATTTATTTATTTTTGAAAGAAAAGCTTATCATTTTAATATAAGTTTCTCTTTTAGATGATAATATTTGTTTTATTTGTCTTTTGAAACTTGGTTTATTCCCCATGAAAAAACTTTTTTATAATTTGATTTTATTAGTTTTCAAGAACTACAATCATTTTTATTTTAAAAGATTTAAGGTTTATGGTTTAGATAATATTCCCAAATCAGGGGGTGTGATTTTTTTCTCCAAATCATCAAGGTGCATTTCTTGATCCGTTGATTGTTGGGACAACTTGTGGGTTTGAAGTAACTTCTTTAACAAGAAGCGATGTATTCGGTGGTACATTTCAATGGTTTTTGGATGCTCTTAAAATGCTTCCTGTCTATCGAATTCGAGATGGGTTTGGTAGTTCAAAAAAAAACCAACAGACTTTTAATCAATGCTATGAGTTATTAGCTAATGGTAAAAAAATGATGATGTTTTCCGAAGGAGGGCATCATAATGAATATTACCTTCAACGCCTATCTAAAGGAAGTAGTCGTCTTGCATTGGAAGCTCAAGAAAAATCTAAAAACTCGAAAATTTACTTGGTCCCCGTTGGAATCAATTACAGTCACCATCAATTGCCTTGGCAAGAAGTTCACGTAGTTTACGGAAAACCAATAAAAGTATCTGAGTTTCTAAATAGCTATCATAATAATATTAAAACTGTAAATTTATTAAGAGACACTTTAGAGGTTGAAATGAAATCTTGCTTATGGCTTCCAGAAAACAATGAAAATTATTTAGAAAAGAAAAAATATATCAACCTTCACAATACCAAGCTTGGGTTTAATGAATTGAGAAAAAAACTTGATCTTTCAGCGAAAGATTTAAAAACATTTCAGAGAAAGGTACGGTTTGCTAAATTTTGGATCAAACTCCTAAGCATTCCAAATCTGTTTCCTTTATTTGCTCTCCGTAGAGTGCTAAGCTTTTTCCCTGATATTGTTTTTCAAAAACTCTGTAAAATACTCCGTGGGTTTATTTATTTTTATTTTTTGGTGGTTCATTTTGTTTTTCTCAGGTGTTTACTTCTATGACATTTCAGTTGGAGTATGCCTTGTCATTGGTTCTCTTAGTTTACTGTATTTAAGGCAAGAGATAATTTCTATGTATTTTCACAATATATAATAAATACTGATGTTTAAATCTTTAATACGACTTAAAAAAAATTTATTGGGGTTAAATTTATTTATTTATAAGTATTTATTATAGTTTTTATAAAACCATAATAAATTACTATATTTTTAAATTTTATTATTCCCAAAAGGTTTCTTTCCTGTTTGTTTTATATTTGGTTTATGAAAGATTTAATCATTATTGGAGCGGGGCCTATCGGGTTAGCTTGTGGAATAGAGGCCAAAAAGAAAGGTCTAGATTACACCATAATAGAGAAAGGAGTTTTAGTAAATTCCATATACAACTACCCCCAAAACATGACTTTTTTCTCAACTTCTGACCGCTTAGAAATAGGTGATGTTCCTTTTATTTCAAACAACCCAAAACCAACCCGAGCTGAAGCCCTAGAGTATTATCGAAGAGTTACTGCAGCATGGGAACTCAACATAAAGCTGTATGAAGAAATTTCAGGATTTGAAAAAACTTCAAAAGGTTTTGTGGTTCATACTCCCAAGGGGATTTACTACACAAAAAACATTGTCCTGGCAACTGGTTTTTATGATTTGCCTTATAAATTAAATATTCCTGGAGAAGAACTCAACAAAGTTACGCATTACTACAAAGAACCTCATCCGTACTTTGGAATGGATCTTGTAATTGTTGGAGCAGCAAATTCGGCAGTTGATGTAGCATTGGAAACCTACAGAAAAGGTGCAAAAAAGTGTAACCCTAGTTGTTCGAGAAAAAGAAATCGGAACAAATGTAAAATACTGGGCAAGACCCGATATTGTAAATAGAATAAAAGAAGGGAGTATCCCTGCTTATTTTGAGTCTAATTTACTTGAAATCAAACCTAAACTTGTTCGTGTTCAAACACCAAATGGTGTTCTTGAAATCCCAAACGACTTTGTATTGGCCATGACTGGTTATCAACCTGATTTTTCGTTACTAAATTCTCTGGGTGTTGAATTGCTTTCTGATGGATTTAGAACACCTAAATACAACCCCGAATCAATGGAGTCATCTCAGAAAGGAGTTTACCTAGCTGGTGTTGTTTGTGGTGGTTTAAAAACCAACAAATGGTTTATTGAAAACTCAAGGGTTCATGCTAAACAAATCATAAACTCCATAAGCAATACCTAAACAAGTTTTGCCAAAGCTAAAACAGTTCCAATGTGAATCCCGTCATGAAATAAAATAAATGGGAACGCTGTTTCAATAGACTCTAATTCCATCTTTGAAGAAGTAGTGTAGGGTTGAAAGTTTTTGAAAAGATCGGAACTCAAATCTTCCTTTAGTTTATCCAACGAACTGAATAATGCTTTGTCAATTAGATCTACCTGCTCTTGTGAGACATCTCCTTGTGGTTTAGTTCCCTTCTTAAAAGTAAAGAGTTCTAAATTTATTCCTTATTTTAGTGAAACAAAATACGTCATGATTTCAGCTTTCAGCTTTATTTTAATCACAATTGTATGGATTGTTATAGGGACAACAAAACTAAAATTACATCCTTTTCTTGTTCTAATTACGGGTTGCTTGTTCTGTGCATTTTCACTTCAACTCCCTTTTAAAATCATCCCTCAAGTTTTTGCAGAAGGATTTGGAAAAACCATTAAAAGTAGCATTTTCGCTCCCCGTTTTGTACGGAACTATTATTGGAGTTGTTTTAGAAAAAACAAAAGCAACTCACAGCATCGCAAATGCACTATTAAAATCACTGTACAAATTGCCTTACCTTTTGCTGTAAGTTGTATCGGTTATGTCGTTTCTATTCCGGTATTTTGCGATTCAGCTTTTGTCATTTTATCCTCATTGAACAAATCATTAGCTGAAAAACAAATTCATCAAAGATAGCGTTAACCATTGCCTTGTCTACAGGACTTTTTGCTCCTCATGTATTAGTTCCTCCAACTCAGGTCCTTTGCTGCAGCTGCAAATTTAGAAATGAATAATTTATTTCTCTTGATTTGTTTAGGAGGTATACTGGCTTTTATTTTGATTTTAGTCGGAGCTTTTATGCTCATTCTATTTCAAAAAAAGTAGGTTCTAACAAATAATAAAACTGATAAAAAGGAAGATTATAACAATAAAATTGATGCTTTACCTCCATTAGGTATCTCATTAGCTCCAATTATTCTTCCCATTGTTTTGATGGGTTTTGGAACCTTATTAAAGGTATTATTCGGTCCAATTTCAACAATATTTATATTGATTTTATCGAGTTAATAACAACTCCTTCCAATGCCCTTTTGATTGGTGTCCTATTTTAGTTTTGTATTACTCAAATACAGCTCCTTTAAACTAAAAGAATCCATTGAACTGGGGATAAAATCAACTGTCCCAATATTAATCATAACCGGGACAGGCGGAATATTGGGAGAGGTAATTCAACAAATTCTATCGCCTCTTATTTAGAAAATACCTTAATTAATAATCAACTGGGTATTGTAATTCCGTTCCTTATTGCCGCTGTACTAAAAACAGCTCAAGGCTCTTCAACTGTTGCAATCATAACCACATCGTCTATTGTATTCCCTTTGTTAGCTTTTCTTGGAATGGATTCAGAGCTTGGTAAAGTTTGGGTGATTATGGCTTTGGGTGTAGGTTCTATGACTGTTTCTCATGCTAACGACTCCTATTTTTGGATTGTTTCACAAATTGGAGGTTTAGACATCAAAAAACCGCCTATCGTCACCATACTTGGGCAACATTTTTACAAGGTACAACTGGTTTTATTATCATTTGGATCGGATATAATCTTTGGAAAATAATCTAAATTTCAGCTATTGAAATAAAAAATTACTTGGAACCCAAACGTTAACTCCTTTGGGGTGAACCTTAATGCTCAATTTCTTCAGAGAAAATTTGGTTAATTTCACCATCCAATTGAATTAAAAAATCCTGAGAAGCTTTTTTTAATTTTTACTTCGGTTATCGGAATAATTTCTAATAATTTATTGGATAATTTTAACCCAAATCGACTCGCTAAAAGCAAATTGAAAGTGCCCAAATAGACTTTTTCTTAAAAAGTGCTAATTCAAATTTCCCGTCGTTGATGATCGATTTTCGTGATATGGAAAAATCATACCCGAATTGGTTGGAATTAATCACCATCAATAGAAAAGGACTTACTTCTCTTTTTACCCCCTGATAGTAAAGTATAAAATCTTGAGTTTTATGTTGAGTAAGAGCTAAAAAAAGAGCTTTTAAATAGGCATAAAAAAACCTCGGGAGGGGAATGTTTTGATATGAATTGATAAATGTCGCATCAAAACTTACTCCCATATTGGACAGAAAAATAAAATCGTTTACCAAACCTACATTTGTGTTAATTTCATTTTGAATTTCAATAACTTTTTAGGCTCCTTCAATATTCAGTGGAATCTAAAATGTCTTGCAAATACTATTCCCAGACCCTAAAGGGATAATACCCAATGGAATTTTGGTTTCAACAAGAAAGCCTACAATTTCGTTGATAGTTCCATCTCCACCACAGGCTACAATTCCAGAGGTCCCGTCTTCAATAGCTTTTTGCAAGCTCCAAGGCGGATATTTGTACTGTGTTTCCCATAGAAAATATTCAAACTTTAGTCCAATAAGAACTGTTTTGCAACTGTTTTGTTAGCTGAGCTATTGCATTCTTTGAACGAGAATTAATGATAAAATGAATCTTTCTTTTCTTCACTATTCTGCTTCTAAATTACCCTTGACTATTCGGTTGTTGTAATCCTGAAAGAAAGGCTTTTCCTTTTACAAGAATCGTCCATTTCTTTGGTTCTGTTTTAGATCGAGATTTTCATCAAGTCCATAGTCTTCTTTATCATAAAATCCAATGGCTTCAGATCCATTATAAATACAAATGTACTGCTCGTCCATAAAAAAAGTATGAGCCTGCACCAAAATAGTTCACCACAAGAGAGGGTTCTTCTTTGCTTACCAAACTTCTTCCCCAGCTTCGAATAGGTTTTTCATATCCCATAAGTTGAGCAACTGTAGGCATAATATCCATATGTTGTGCAAGATCGAAACGTTCTTCTCCCATGACTTTCCTGGTGCATAAAACATAATTGGAATTTGCAAAACGATTGATTGATTTTTGATAAAATTCAAAATAAGAAAGATTGGCATGATCTGCCGTAAAGACAAAATTGTATTCTCGAACCAAGGTTCCTTTTTACTTGATTCAATAAATCGAGCAATTGCATAATCTGTATATTGAACACATGGATGCATTGCCACATATCTTCTTTGAATTTCACCTTCCTTACTTCTGAGGGATCTTGAAGGGTGCGTGCGAAGCTGACAGAAAAGATCGTTGCTAGAAATGGGCTTTGTCTATTAGATAATTTCTCTTGAGTAAATTGGAAAAAGAGGTTCATCCCAAATACCCCAAATACCATCATAATCTGCATTGTTGTCATATTCATTTTTACCGTAATACTTATCAAACCCCAGAACCTGAGAAAACCCCAAAAATCATTGATCCATTGGGTGCCCCATGAAAAGAAAGAAGTCGAATATTCCATTTCCTTTGCAATTGAAACCAAAAGATTGAAGAGATTGATTGGAATATTGTGAAGAAGTGTAAGCAACATCAAAGATGGGATTCCTGCCAAGACAGCTGGCATTCCATGAATTGACTTTCTACTATTTGTAAAACCATTGGAAAATACAAGGCTGTGTTGCGCCAAAGAATCTAAAAAAGGAGTAAAACTTTCAAAATTTTCTATTTTTCTGGAATAATTCATAGCTCCCCAGTATTCTCGCCCAAAACTTTCTAAGATAAAAACAACTACATTAGGAGGAGTTAAAAAATTCTTTTTGAAGCCTTGTATTGTTTGATGGGGATGAATCAATTGGTTTATTTGTGAATCACTAAATTCCTCTGAAATTCTAAAATTATTTTTCCCCAAGGTTCTTATAAATGTAAAAAGGGAATTGAGTACTACATCTGCTTTTGTAGGGTGATCTACTTTTTCCATAGCATGTACCAGAGTAATTGGGCGTGTACTATGCCTCCAGTCTCCTCTAATCCCTATGATTGCAATTCCTGGGACGAGCAAAAACAAAACAACTGAAGAAACTACATAAGATCGTAAATGAACTTGGTTCGCACTCGTTCTAGAGCTAAATATTTGTATAATTTCCCCCAAAAATATAGAGACATAAAATACAAAAGGAAAAGATGCCAATAGTCTATAAAGAAAAAGAACCCAAGAGCTGGCCAATGCTTTCATTCTCCAGAACCTCAAAAAAGCTTTACTTGTTAGTCTGCTTAGATTAAACCATTAATGCTATGTCCAAATAATTAAAAGACTAAAGCAAGTCCATTAAAAAAAGGTAAAGATAATAGAGTCCTTTTTGATAATTTTTGGATGTTGTAAAAGTTCCTGGAAGAATAGACCCCAGCAAAAAAAGTGCATTTGCATAAAACATTGCTGAAGTATCGAAAGTTAATCCATAGATGCAAAGTTCTAGAAACTCAAAAAAACCATCTATTTCGAGGAGATCTGAATTGAATAGTACAAAAAGACAACGAGCGATGAAGAAAAATAGATATCCCAAAGAAAATCGATATACAATTAAACCGAATTCCTGGAGTCTTAAATTCATCATATCAATATAGTAAGAATTCTAAAATATTCCTTTTCAAGCTTTATGTGATCCATCACAAAAAGGTTTGTTCAAAGATTTTGAACAACTACATAAAGTAAAACGTGGTCCGTGTTTAATTTCATTTCCATCAATGTCAACCAAATCAACTGACCCTTCAACTGCAAATTGACCGTTTGGTTTACAGTTATTTTAGTGATTTTCCTTCCATTTATTCCTTCTTAGTATTAATAATTGTTCAAAGATAGGCTTTATTCCCACAGCAACTGATTTTGCCAAGTTTCTGGGGCTGATCGACATTACACCCTCTTTTGAACAGCAAATATAACAGGACAACAACAGCAATACGTAACTGAACGAAGTACAT
>JAYQLC010000005.1:0-89281 GCA_038142965.1 Candidatus Arcticimaribacter sp.
ATCGATAGCACGTATCAATTCCGATAGATTAATTTCTTTCGGTTGCTTTAGTAATTTGTATCCCCCTGTTTTCCCGTTTACTTTGTACAAATTGAAAGTTTCGGAGTTCTCTCAAAATTGTTTCTAAAAACTTTTTTGGGGAATCTTTTCGTTTTCTGCAATTTCAGAAGTAAATATCGAACGCTCCTCTTGCTGGTGATCTGCCAAATAAAGCAACGCTTTGATTGCATATTTACACTTTTTTGAAATCATATTGGAACTAAATTTGTAGTGCTATTTTTTACACTTTCAAATATAAATAATAAATAGAACATCTAATTCCTATAAAGTTTATAGACTTTATTTGTTTAATAGGAAAATTGAATTTACTTTTGTTGCCAATTAATTAATCTATGATCACAGATATTGTTTTGAATAAGGTAAAAAAAGATGAGCCTATTGTGGCTCGAGATAAAATTTCTCGAAGTCTTTTAAAATCAATTAGCTGGCGAATTTTAGGTACAATAGACACCTTTATTATCTCTTATTTTATCACGGGTCAAATAAAGTTTGCGCTCAGTATTGGTCTTATAGAATTATTAACCAAAATGTTTCTGTTCTTCATGCACGAACGTCTTTGGAATCAAATTAAGTGGGGTAAAAAATAAAGTTATGGGAAGAGATTATTTACAATTATTAAATGAAAAAGTATCGAATAAATCCTTTGCTGAGGTTTTTGATTTCATGCTGGAATTAAAACTTGGAAAACTTGCATTTTCAACTTCATTTGGACTAGAAGATCAAGTTTTAACCGATTTTATTTTAAAAATAATTTAGAAATTGACGTATTTACCTTGGATACGGGAAGGCTGTTTGAGGAAAATTATGAAATATATCAACGGACTGTTAAACGCTATCAAAAAGCCGATCAAATCTTATTTCCCTGATTCAAAAAAAGTAGAAGCACTACTCACGGAGAAAGGTCCTTTTAGCTTTTATGAAAGTGTAGAAAACAGAAAAGAATGTTGTAAGATCAGAAAGGTAGATCCGTTACAAAAAGCTCTTAGAGGGGTGGATTTATGGATTACAGGTGTTCGAGGAGCTCAGAGCTATTTTAGAGAAAAGCTTAAAGTTTTTGAGTTCGATTCAAATTTTTGGCATACTCAAATTCAATCCCTAGTAAACTGGAGTTTGGATGAAGTAGAACGATATTTGGAAGAGCATAATGTTCCTCAAAATAGCTTACATAAAGGATTTCCCTAGCATTGGATGTGCCCCTTGCACTCGAGCAATTGAAGATGGAGAAGATTTTCGGGACGGAAGATGGTGGTGGGGAAACAGCGAAAAAGAATGTGGATTACATCAAACAAACACCTCAAAAATTTAACCGATGAAAATACTCAAACAACTTGAAGAAGAAGCCATCTATATCATTCGAGAAGTAGCAGGACAATTTGATAATCCTGCCTTACTTTTTTCTGGTGGAAAAGATTCAATTGTATTACTTCACTTATGTCAAAAAGCATTTTTACCTGCTCGGATACCTTTTCCATTAGTCCATATTGATATGGGGCATAACTTTCCTGAAACTATTGAGCTTCGGGACAAACTTGTCGAACGATACCAGGTTCAACTTAAAGTAGGGTACGTCCAAGATAGTATCGATCAAAAAAAGTAATTGAAGAAAAAAGGACAATTTGCAAGTCGCAATAGTTTACAAACCTCAACTCTACTTGAAACAATTGAAACATTAAAATTAGATGCCTGTATTGGAGGTGCTAGAAGGGATGAAGAAAAGGCTAGAGCTAAAGAACGTGTGTTCTCAATTCGTGATGACTTTGGTCAATGGAACGAAAAATCACAACGCCCCGAATTATTTGATCATTTAAATGGTAAAATTCAACCAGGTGAAAATATAAGAGCTTTCCCAATAAGTAACTGGACAGAGTTAGATGTTTGGGAATACATTCGCCAAGAGAAATTAGAAATTCCTTCAATTTATTACGCACATGACCGGACTGTTTTTAAACGAGATGGACAGCTAATGCCAGTAACTGATTTTTACCAGATTGATCAAAATCAAATTGAAATACAAACGGTACGATTCAGAACAGTTGGAGATATGAGCTGTACTGCAGCAGTACTATCTGAGGCAAAAGATTTGGATTTAGTCATTGAGGAAATAAGAAGTTCATCGTATTCTGAACGAGGTGCGCGAATGGATGACAAACGCTCGGAAGGAGCAATGGAAGAACGAAAAAAAGTAGGATATTTTTAAAGAATACGAATGGATTTATTACAAATAGCAACTGCTGGTAGCGTAGATGACGGTAAAAGCACCTTAATTGGAAGATTACTATATGAAACAAACTCTTTAAAGGACGATCAGCTCGAACAAATTAAACAAAAGAGCAATGCCAATGGTTATGAATATTTAGATTTTTCACTGGCAACGGATGGTTTACTTACCGAAAGAGAGCAAGGAATCACTATTGATGTTTCCCACCTTTATTTTAAAACCCCCAAAAGACGTTTTATCATTGCAGATTCTCCTGGTCACATAGAGTACACCCGAAACATGGTTACTGGAACCTCAAATGCAGATACAACAATACTCCTACTTGATGCCCGAAAAGGAGTTATTGAGCAGACCAAACGACATTTTTATATTTCACAATTACTGGGGATCAAAAAAATAATCTTCGCAATCAATAAAATGGATTTGATTGAATATGACCAAAATCCTTTAACAAAATTAAAAAAAGAGCTAAAGGATCTTATCTTCAGCAGAAATGCAAAAGGACTATCAGAATACTATATTCCCTTATCTGCACTCAAAGGTGATAATCTTATAAAAAAAGTGAGCAAATGCCTTGGTACGAGGGAAAACGCTTTTGGATTTGATCGAAAGTCTAGAAGTGGTAGATTCTCATTGCGATGAAAATGTTTCCAAATTCAATATGTCATCAGACCTCAAAGAGAAGCTTATCATGATTACAGAGGTTTTGCAGGTAAAGTTAAAAGTGGAACTTTCTCAATAGGAGATTCTGTGGTAGTATTCCCATCGGGGAAACAAACAAAAATAAGTGGAATAGAAAACTACGGTAAGCCCGTACAAAAAGCGCTTCAAAAGAAAATGCAAGTTTTTTACTTGAAGATGATCTGGATATTTCACGTGGAGATTCAATTCATAGTCTTTCAAAAAACCTAGAAGCTACAAAGGAAATAAAAGCTACTGTTTGTTGGATGCAATCAAGTGAATTTAGAACTGATCAAAAATATTTATTGCAGTTTGGAGCACAAAGATCTCTTTCAAAAGTAAATGACATATATGAGAAAATTGATATCAGTAAGGGCAACTCTAAACCAACTTCTTCCTTGGAATTAAATGATATTGGAACGGCTTCTTTCCGACTTGCTGATTCGATTTTAAAAACACCTTATAAGAAAAACAAAAATCTTGGAAGCTTTATTATCATTGATATAAAAAACAATAACACGGCCGGAGTCGGCTTCATACAATAACCATGGATAGTTTTAGAACTGAATTAGAAAACCCTGTTGTAGCAAAAGATATTATTGAATTAGAGAATAAAATTTATGCTTTTAAAAACAATCAAATTGATGAGGAAAAATTTAGAAGTTTACGTTTAGCTCGAGGGGTGTATGGACAACGTCAGCAAGGAGTACAAATGATTCGAATAAAACTCCCTATGGGTAGGTTTAACTCAAAACAGTTACGAAAAATTGCGGATGTTTCTGATGAATATGCAAGTAGTAATTTGGTACACATAACTACCAGACAAGATGTTCAAATTCACTACGTATCCCTTGATAGAACTCCAGAATTATGGGCTGCATTAGAAGAAGATAAGATTACCTTAAGGGAAGCTTGCGGTAATACGGTTCGCAACGTTACCGCATCTGTAATGGCAGGTGTTGATCCCGAAGAGAGTTTTGATGTTACACCCTATGCAGAAGCATTTTTCGAATATTTCCTCCGCAACCCAATTTGTCAAGAAATGGGTCGAAAATTTAAAGTTGCCTTCTCAAGTTCTTCAAAAGATGATGCGCTAACATTTATTCACGATTTGGGTTTTATTCCTAAAATAAAAAACAAAGCCCGCGGTTTTAGTGTTTTACTAGGTGGGATTGGATCACAACCTATGGATGCTCAAAGAGGTTTTTTGATTTTTTTAACTGCAGATAAAAAATCATACCATTTGCCGAGGCTGTAATTCGAGTTTTTGATCGATATGGTGAACGCAACAAACGCAATAAAGCACGCCTAAAATTTTTAATTAAGAACATTGGTTTTGATGCTTTCAAAGAGTTGGTTGAAAAAGAATTGTTGGTTGTAAAACATCAAAAATTTAATATTGAACCCAAAAAAAAGGGTATTGGGTCAAGCAATGTATAACGATAAAACCACTTATGAAGCAAGTGCTGACTTTATTGCTTGGAAAAAGACCAATACCTTCATTCAAAAACAAAAGGGATTTTTGCTGTTGGTTTACCCATAAAAAATGGAGATATTTCTTCTCATAAAGCTAGATTACTCGCCGACTTGATGGATCAATTTACCCGAGACGATAATCGTTTTCTTTAGGCCAGAGCATTTTACTTCGTGACGTAAAAGAAGAACATCTTATCCCTTTGTACAACGCCCTAAAAAAATAAAACTCAACCGGATCGGGTTTCACAAAATCAATGATATTGTAGCTTGTCCAGGAACAGATACTTGTAATCTAGGGATAGCAAGTAGTACAGGTCTAGCAAATGAACTTCAACAATTAATAGAATCGGAATTTTCTGAGTTTATAAATAGACATGAGCTAAAAATAAAAATTAGTGGCTGTATGAATGCGTGTGGACAACACACACTTGCACATATTGGTTTCAAGGAATGACCATCAAGTCCAAGGGTCTGATAGCCCCTGCCACACAAGTCCTTTTGGGGAGGTGGTGTTTTGGGAAATGGAACCGGACGATTTGCAGATAAATTACTGAAAGTTCCAGCAAAAAAAACGCCCAAAGTACTTCGATGGATTTTAAATGATTTTGAATTGAATCGAAAAGAAGAAGAAAACTTTTTTCAATATTACGATCGTAAAACGAAGGATTACTTTTATCAAAATTTAAAACACTACAGCGATGTGGAAAATTTGAATACTGATGATTTCATTGACTTTGGATCCAAAGAAAAAAAATATGAAAAAGCTATTGGAATCGGTGAATGTGCTGGAGTCACTATTGATCTTATTCAAACCCTTATTTTGAAGCTGAAGAAGCTTTTAAATGGAGCGAAGACGCTTTAGAAGAAAATCGATTTGCAGATGCTGTTTATCATGCATACAACGGTAGGGTTCGAGCTGCAAAAGCCTTGTTGACCTCTGTTCAAGCCAAAACCAATAGTCATGCTTCAATCATAGAAGCCTTCGATGCTCATTTCCCAAAATTCAGACAAAACCTTGACTTTTCTTTTCAAGAGGGAATTGAAGCATTTAAAAAACAAAAAGCAGATAAAGAGTTTTCAAGTTCCTTTATTGAAGAAACTCGAAAAATTATTCAATGGATAAAAAACACAAGAAATGCAACTGTTGAATAAAGGTCATATTTGCTTAGTAGGTGCAGGACCGGGAGATCCTGATCTTATTACGATAAAAGGTTTAAAAGCCATTCAAAATGCAGATGTTATTCTTTACGATGCATTGATCAACCCAAGATTATTGGATCATAATCCTGTTGCAAAAAAAATATTTGTAGGTAAACGCAGAGGTTATGCCCAAAAACTCAAGAGGAAATCAACCAATTACTGGTTCAATTCGCATTTGATCAGAAAAAAAAATTGTACGGCTCAAAAGGAGGTGATCCTCTGATTTTTGGAAGAGCATGCGAAGAATTGTCGTATGCAGAACTTATGGGAATAAAAACGAGTGTTGTCCCAGGAATATCCTCTTATACAGGCATCGCTGCTCAACACCAAATTCCACTGACCAAAAGAGCTGTTTCGGAGAGTTAAGGTAGTTGTAGGTACCTTAGAAACCATTGAAGAACTCGTTTACCAAAATTCTATGGCAAATCCAGCTAACATAATATTCGGCCCCGCTGTACATGATCAAATTACACATTACAAAAACTTAAAAAACGAAGCATGTTACCGCTAAATCAACTCTATCCTATTTTCATTAAAACATGTCAATTGGAGTTCCTTATCGTTGGTGGAGGTAATGTTGCTCCAGAGAAATTAGAGTTTTTACTTAAGTCTAGTCCACTTGCTCGGATAACAATGGTCGCTCCCTTTTTTCGAGAAAAGACGTTGAACTTTATTCGAGGAAAAACAAATATAGATCTCATCAATAAACCCTTTCACCCTAAATTTTTAAAGGGAAAACAAATTGTTATTGTTACCACCGATAATGCATCTGTAAATCAAAAAGTACATCGTTTGTGTAAAAAAAAGGGAATATTAGTAAATGTAGCAGATACTCCCGATCTTTGTGACTTTTACATGGGAGGAATTGTGACTAAAGGAAATTTGAAAATTGGAATTTCAACCAATGGAAAATCTCCTACCTTAGCGAAAAGGATTCGACAATTTTTAGAAGAATTATTGCCTGAGGAGATTAATGATTTACTCGATAATTTACAAGCTTATCGTAAAACCATTACAGGAGATTTTGAATTTAAAGTTCATGAAATGAATAAAATGACTAAATCAATTTTAGAAAAAAAATGATAAAAACTGACATAATCATCATCGGAGCTGGTCCAGTAGGATTATTTACTGTTTTTGAGGCGGGTCTTATGAAGCTGAGGTGCCACTTGATCGATGCTATTCCTCAAGCAGGTGGTCAATTATCCGAAATATACCCCAAAAAACCAATCTACGATATCCCTGGATTTCCGTCAGTATTGGCAGGTGAATTGGTGGATAATCTGATGAAACAAGCTGAACCTTTCAAACCAGGGTTTACGCTCGGAGAACGTGCTGAAACCATTGAAAAACAAGAAGACGGAAGTTTTATTGTAACAACAAGTGAGGGAACCAAACACCAAGCACCAACGGTTATGATAGCAGGTGGATTAGGAAGTTTTGAGCCTAGAAAGCCAAAAATTGAAAACTTGCCTCAATATGAAAAGAAAGGGGTTGAATATATGGTTCGAGAGCCAGAATCTTTTTTGGGAAAAAAATTATTCATTTCTGGTGGAGGTGACTCGGCACTTGATTGGGCTATTTATTTTGCAGAAAATCATGACATTCCTGTAGGACTAGCCCATAGAACTACTATGTTTAGAGGTCATAAAGATTCTGTAGAGAAAGTTTATGAGCTTCAAAATCAAGGAAAAATAGAGTTGTTCACAGACGCTGAAGTAATTGATTTACATGGATCTGAAAAACTTGAACAAATTGAGTTGAAGCAAAAAGGTAAAGATGCCATTAAAGTTAATGTAGATTATTGGTTACCCTTGTTTGGACTATCTCCAAAACTAGGTCCCATTGCCAACTGGGGATTAGAAATTGAAAAAAATGCTATTAAAGTTGATAATTCATTAGACTACCAAACAAACATTCCCGGTATTTTCGCAATTGGTGATGTAAACACCTACCCTGGAAAATTAAAACTTATTTTATGTGGTTTCCATGAAGCTACACTAGCAGTACAAACGGCATATAAAATCATTCATCCGGACAAGCGTTTTACAATGAAGTATACAACTGTTCAGGGCATCCAGGGGTTTGAGTCTGATTCCATTAAAGCATAATTGAAAAAAGATTTTTTAACAGATTTTTTAGAAAAATTTACAATGCCCTTAACAAGACTTTCAATTTAGACTAAATATATTTGTAACAAGTTTTCATGTATTTGTTAAAAATTTTGATTAATCTACTCCTCAATACAACTCATATTGGGGAGTTTTGATTTTTATAACTTAGCATTTGATGAGAAAAAACAAGGATAATATACTAACCATTGATCTTCACGGAATCCGCCATAAACAAGCCCTAGAGTTAGTTCATAAAACCTTAAATGAATGTTCTGAAAAAGGTAATTTTTCTCTTACTATTATTACTGGAAATTCAACAGTCCTACAAGAACGCATAATTACTGAATGCCTCGAAAGTTCTATTTTTACTTATTTTATTCCTTCATGGAATATAGGGTCAAATCATTGTAGAAAATGTTTTGTTATAGTTTTTAATCTTTTTTTAGTTCAAAAAAATGAACAAATACTGACATTAATTATTATTTTTTAAAATTAATTGACTTTTTTTAATATATTTATTGTACAAATAATGTACTAATTTAAAATTTGTACAAAATAATACATATATATGGCTTCAGTTGGACACACGCTTATTGATTCTAAGTCAAAAAAAAAGAAGGGGCAAAAATATGTTAAAATGTATATCAACTCTCCAAATTGGTCAAAGCCAAAAAGACCAACTCACAAAGAAATTTTGTTCTACAAAAGAGCCGATACTCAGCTGAAGAAGGAACAAAACAAAAAAAGCACAGAGCTACTTAGAACGCTAGTGAAAATGTATGAGGAAAAATACAAGGATTCAGAATACACGGATTCACATTCAGTTACCATGACTCTTAAGGCACAAATTTCCAAAATGTCTGAACTAAAAGCAGATAAATCAAAAAGTACCGTATCTGGTTATCACAACCTATATAAAGCTATGGAGAATTTTTGTGAGGATAAAGCATACAATTTCAATATGGACATCAACCATGTTAATATTGAGTTCATTGACCAATGGAAGCTGTGGCTCAAAAACGAAAGTAATTATGCTTCATCTACGGCTTACAAATACTTTTCATTGTTTAGTACAACGCTCAAACAAGCAAAGCAATATGGATGTTTATTTCATAATCCATTTACAGAAAATGACATTGAATTTCCAAAAAATGAATCTAAGGAAGTTGTATATCTAACTCCAAACGAGGTTGCTATGATGATGAAAACCCCAATCAGATATCAGCAAATTAGAGATGCATTTCTTTTTATGTGCTACACTGGGATAAGGCAAGGAGATTGCCGTAGATTAATTTGGGCAGATTTGCCTGAAATCAATGGTGCAATTAAAATGAATGTAAGATCAGAAAAGGCTAAAACAGATATTTACTTTAAAATTCGTAAAGGTGCGATGCAATACCTCCCCAGGAGAATGGGTGAAAATGATAAAGTTTTCCCAAACCTCAAATTTGGTAAGGAGCAAAACCAAAAACTCAGAGAATGGGCATATAAATCTGGTGTGAAAAAACACATAGTGCCTAATACCGCAAGACATACATTCGCATTCTATATGCTATCGGAACATAATACACCTCTTTACACGGTTTCAAAACTATTAGGGCACACTAACGCTAGAACAACCGAAGAGAGATATGGACATTTATCAAATGAAAATATTGAATTAGCAATGGAAAAAGCATTTGGAAAATAAGAATCTTGATCCCCTAATGACATGGACATCTTATAATTTTTTGAGATAGATTTTGTAAGTTTAGATATAATTAAATATTAAATAAAATATATAAAGTGAATTATAAAATTTTGATGTACACAACTGTTGCTCTAATTATAGCAAACTTCTTTATTGGATTTTTTACTGATTTTTGGGGCGACTCTAATTATCCTGATTACTTCAACAGTATTTTAATGTTGCTCTTAATTATTTTTGGAACAAAAGTATTTTCCAAAAAGAAATAACTTCCTAAAGCTCTATGAAAAAATCAGCCAAATCAGAATTTACAAGAAGGAATTTCATAAAAGGAGCATCGCTTTCCTTCTCCGGAATCATGTTTGTACCTCGTCATGTATTGGGTGGAAAAGGTTTTGTAGCTCCCAGCGATAAAGTAACTGTAGGCATTGTTGGTGCAGGAGGAAAAGGAAAAGAAAATACAGCTGCATTATTGAAACATAAAGATGTGAAAGTAGTTGCCATTGCTGACCCTGCAGAATTTTGGGATTTACAACGTTTCTATTATAAAACAACAGCTGGCCGTGGACCTGTAAAGCAAATGATAGAGGGTGAAAGGCCACATGAAAATGTAAAGGAGTATTTGGATTTTCGCAAAATGCTGGAAAAAGAAAAATCAATTGACGCTGTTATGTGCTCTACCCCTGATCATACGCATGCCTATGTTTCCCTATTATCTATGAGAGCAGGGAAGCATGTCTATTGTGAAAAGCCACTAACACATAATATATGGGAAGCCAGGGAAGTACAGCGTGTTGCCAAAGAAACTGGTCTTGCCACTCAAATGGGTAATGGTGGACATAGTACCGATGGTATAAGAGAAACTGTTGAGTACCTGAGAGATGGTATTATTGGAAAAGTAAAAGATATACATGCCTGGGTGCCTGTCTCCAGATGGAACCCTACCCTTCAAGGACTACCTAAGGGAACCTCAAAAATACCAAATAACTTTAATTGGGACCTATGGCTGGGTCCGCGCGAAGTTCGAGATTACCATAAAGCCTACACTCCAGTTACATGGCGTGATTTCTGGGCCTTTGGTTGTGGTGCCATGGGCGACTTTGGTTGCCACGATATGGATGCTGCAGTTTGGGCATACGACTTGCAAGCACCTGAATCCGTTGAGCTTATACCTGCTGGTTACAATGATTCAGAAATAGCCCCTTATGGTGAAATTGGTTACTATAATTTTAAAGGAAAAGGCAACCAATCACCCATTAATCTTACTTGGTATTCTGGTGGTCTACGACCGGAACTTCATCAAGCATTGCCTCAAGGGTATAGCTGGCCAAAAAGAGGCACCATGTTTGTGGGAGATAAAGGAATATTGGTTAACGAAGGTGGCAACCGAGCCCCCAAGTTGTTCCCTGAGAGTTTAGAAAAATCATATACGCCTCCCAATCCTTCAATTGTTCGTTCCAATGGACATTATAGAGACTGGATAGATGCCATTAAGAATGGGCATTCGGCGAGCTCTAATTTTGAATATGGAGCTCGTTTAACTGAAATCACTCTTTTAGGAGTGCTTTCACTAAGATTAGGGGAGAAAAGGTTTATTGGGATGCCAAGAACATGAAAGCAATAGGGTTACCAGAAGCCGACAAGTTCATACAGGAACCAATACGAAAAGGATGGGAAATGTAATACAGAATAATTGCAGCTTGATTATATAAAACTACCTTTTATTCTTTCCATAATTACATACCTGAAGTAAACTCTCCACAAGTATTTGCAGGTGTTACATCAACGTGATGAACGCTGCACTTGTTTTGGTCGTGATTAACACAATTCACACAGGAGTTTGATAGAGATAAATTTTCCATAGTTTAAATTTTTATTAAAATTACTCTAAACATTCTTTAGAAACAATTTAAATAGCTAATTATCAATAATATAGATTTAGATTTATTAAAAATAATATAATATGCGCGCCCCAAAGGAAGCCAAAACAAAATAACCAAAGAAGTAGAAAGAACAGTTACAGGGTCTAAATAGATGAGGTTTTATATTGAAAAGATGTGAATTCAAAATGGAGTTTGATTAATCAAGTTTTTTCAATTATCTAACTTAATTTCAATTTGTTTAATGCATGCTTTTGGATTTGACAGAGTTTAATAATAAAATAATTTTTTACTCTCATTGGACAATATTTGCAGTATTTGAAAACCATTTTTTGTGCAAATATTAAAACATACCCTACAAATACTGAAATAAATATATTCTTGTAGATTACGCCCATTTGTAATGTCTATGATCAATGATAGGTTAAGTGTTTTGTTACTAACATTCACTTTTTTTGGATTTACCCAAAAAAGATCATCAAACTATCAAACTAGAACTGTCTTTAAAAAATTTATTAAATTACCATTTAATCTAACTGAAATTCTATTTCAATAATAATGCAGTCAAAAACATGAGTTGGAACAAAGCACTTATCAGCAGTGAACTTCAAAAACACCACGAAACTTTCGATTCTTTTATTAATGGATTGACCGATGAAATATTTGATTTCAACAAAGAAAACAAATGGACATCAGGTCAAATTCAAAGCCACCTTATTCTTTCATTAAAGGCTGTAAAATTCGCTTTAAAATTACCCAAATTTTTATTGAAGTATTTGTATGGACAAAGCAACCGCCAATCAAGAACTTATGACGAGTTGGTAGCTCGATACTTAAAGGCACTTGATGGGAAAAAAGCAAAAGCTCCTAAACAGTTTAATCCAAAAAAAATAGGAAGTTACAAACGAAAACAAAACAGAAAAAAATTTCTTAAAGCATTCAAAGGTTTAATTAAAGTAACCAATCGATGGAAAGAAAGTGATTTAGACCTTTTTATAGTTCCCCACCCCCTATTGGGAAAATTAACCCTAAGAGAAGTTTTATATTTTACGATTTTTCATGTCAAACATCACCAAAAACAAGTTGAAGACATCGCGGAAAGTATCAATAAATAAATTGTTGTGTTACATAAAATTTTGAAAAAAACATTATTCCTTTTTGTGATTTGGGCAATTGATGTCTCAGCTCAACAACAAGATTTCTATGCTTTTGTCGACACTTTGACTTCCGATGAAATTCCAAAAATTACCGTAAATGAATTAGCAGAAAAAAAAGAGTTTATACTTTTAGATGTGCGCTCCAAAGCAGAATTTGATGTCAGCCATATCGAAGATGCTATCTGGGTAGGTGAAAAAAATTGGGATCTCGACAAACTGAAAAAACTCCAACTTAAACAGAATATAGTTGTGTATTGTTCCGTTGGTTTTCGAAGTGAAAAACTAGCTAAAAAATTAATTAAACAGGGCTTCTCTGAAGTTTATAATCTCTACGGAGGTGTTTTTGAATGGGTCAATCAAGGAAACTCATTACAGAATACAAATGGAACAACTGACTGGATCCATGTCTTTGATAAAAGTTTTGCCAAATGGATAAAAAATGGAAATGTTTATTATTGATTTTTATTAATTAAATTGTTTTTTTTCAATAATTAATAATATGTAATCAATTTCAATGTCAAAAAATTGAATGATTTTGATATTATTTTACTACATTAGAACATATTTCAAATATTATGACTGAGGTTGTTATTGTCGTTATCGCAATTATCGTGCTCATCGTTGGGGTTATTATTTACGGAGTTGTCAGTACCACTATGGGTACTGAAGAGGATGTAAATAAAAATTTCATTCCCGATCGTTTTGAAAGAATGGTAGGTAAGGATCCTAAGAAAAAAGTAGTTGAATTCAAATTCACTGTTTTTTGAAAAGTACGAGAATGAGTTTATTTTAAAGGGGTTTAAATTTAAACGCTAAAGAAATAGACATGCATTTTTTTTGGTTTTTCCTAAAAAAACCTCTTTTCATAGATTTCAGGAAGTAAAAAGCAAAAAACCCTCAGTTTTACTGAGGGTTTTGTTGGTCTACTAGGGCTCGAACCTAGACTCTTCTGGACCAAAACCAGACGTGTTGCCAGTTACACCATAGACCAATAGAGGTGCAAATTTAATAGAAATATTTGCTAAGACAAGCCATTTCATAAAAATAATTAATTATTAGAAATTTGTTAAGTTTACATTCTGTTAAATTCAAGGAAGTTTCTTCAAATATTCTTACATTCGTTTTCACAAAATTGACCTATGAACGAAACACAATTCGAGTTTTGGAATCGCATTCTGGGGTGGAGTATTTTCGGAATCGCACTTCTAACATTTGGTATTACCGTTGAGCCCACAGCGAGTTTTTGGGATGCGAGTGAGTACATCGCAACTTCGGCTAAGTTACAAGTAGGTCATCCACCCGGTGCTCCTTTTTATCAAATGATGGGTGCTTTCTTTGCAATGTTTGCCAGCGGGCCTGAGCAAATTGCCTTAATGGTAAATTTAATGTCTGTTTTTTCTAGTGCATTTACCATTTTATTTTTATTCTGGACCCTTACTCTTTTACTTAAAAAAATGCCCGGGTTCACCACACTTGAAACTTCTACTGATGCAATTGGTCTTTTTGGGAGCGCTGCTGTTGGGGCCTTAGCATTCTGTTTTTCAGATAGTTTTTGGTTCAATGCAGTTGAGGCAGAAGTTTATGCAATGGCAACATGTATTCTTTCACTTCTCTTTTGGCTGAGTCTTCGGTGGGAACAAGAAATGAATACCCCCAGAGGTGATCGTTGGTTGTTGTTAATCTCATTTATTATTGGACTTTCTTTTGGGGTTCACTTTATGGGGCTTTTAACGATCCCAGCCATTGGAATGTTGTATTACTTTAAAAATACCAAAGCCGTGACCTTAAAAGGCTTTATTGTAGCCAATATTGTTTCCGTTGCTATTTTACTATTTATCTTCAAACTTTTACTTCCCCTAACCCTTACCTTATTTGGAAAGATGGAAGTTTATTTTGTAAATAATCTTGGCTTTGCATTTAACAGCGGAACTATTTTTACTGCTCTCTTACTTGTCGGTTTTTTTACATACACTCTCAGTTTTACGCGTAAAAAAAATTATGTAAATCTAAATACTGGTATTCTCTGCATTCTTTTTGTTTTTCTGGGATTCTCCTCTTGGATTATGCTACCGATACGCGCCAATGCCAATACAGTTATCAATGAAAATTCTCCTACAGATGCTCGTCAGCTATTGGCATACTACAACCTTGAACAATACCCAGAAACAAAATTATTCTACGGGCCAATGTTTTCTGATATGTATGCAGGGCAAGACGAACAAGAACCTTACATTGATGATAAACCCAAATATGAACGGGACAAAAAAACGGGTCGCTACATTATTGTAAATAACTGGGAAGGCTCAAGAATTAACGCAAATTCAAAACACAAAGGTTTACTACCAAGGCTTCACAGTTCTGAACATGCAGCAAATTACATGAACTTTACAGAGCCTCTAGAGTTTTCTATTAAACCCGAATATCGAAGGATTAAAGAATTGCAAGCAGAGGTTCAATCCTTTAGACAAGAAGCGATTCAGGGTGCTGTTTCTGGCGAAGATTATCACAAGTTTTTTAAGAAAATGTCTCCCTACCTTAACATTCAAAAACCATCGTTTTTGAGTAATATGAGGTATTTATTTGAATACCAAATAGGATACATGTATGTGCGTTATTTTATGTGGAATTTTACCGGAAGGCAAAATGATATTCAAGGACGTTATGACCTCCTCAATGGGAATTGGATCAGTGGAATCCCTTTTATTGACTCCATTCGTTTGGGGAATCAAAACAAATTGAGCAATGATACATTGAATAATAAAGCTAGAAATACCTATTTTTTCCTTCCATTAATACTCGGTTTAATCGGTGTTTTCTTTTTATTTGGGCAAGATAAAATGAAATTCTGGGTGTTGATGTTGTTTTTCCTTTTTACAGGATTAGCTCTCAAAGTTTATTTAAACGAACGCCCTTTTGAACCCAGGGAGCGTGATTATGCTTTGGTAGGATCATTCTATGTGTTTTCAATTTGGATTGGGATGGGAGCTTTTGCGCTAGCACAAAACCTCAAAAACAAGTGGTCTAGTAAACTTGCTGTGCCGGTTTCTGTTTTTTTATGTTTATTGGCAGTACCCTTTCTTATGGGTTATCAAAATTGGGATGTTCATGATCGTTCGGAACGATACACTGCTCAATCCATTTCAAAATCATATTTAACCTCAATACAAGAAGATGTAGGTGCTATAATCTTTACCATTGGAGATAATGACACTTTTGCTTTTTTGGTATGCTCAAGACATTGAAGAATTCCGTAGAGATGTCCGGCCTATAAACACTTCTTTGATTGCTACCGATTGGTATATCGATCAAATGAAACGCAAAACGTACAATAGTGAGGCAATTTCAATTCAGCTGGAACACCCTCAATATGCATATGGGGTTCGTGACTACGTAAAACACGAATCAATTATTGACAGCGTTCGTTGGGATATCAAAGATTTTATGAATTGGGTTTCTAGCGATGATCCCAGAAATAAATTTAAAAGAATAATCCAAAAATCTGGTGGTGACCCTGAACTTTACCCTGTTAGTACTCAAGAAATGATCTTTTACCCAACCAACAAAATTAGGGTAAATGTTAATGTGGAAAATGTAATTGAAAGTGGATTAGTAAAGGAAAAAGATCGGGGTTTGATCGTTCCTTACATCGATATTGATTTACCTCGAAATGGTTTGTACAAAAACCAATTGATTATGCTCGACATTTTGGCTAATAACGATTGGAAGCGACCCATCTATTTTACTGGTGGAAGTTTTGATGATTCGGAATATCTATGGATGAAAAATTATTTACAACTCGAAGGATTGGTTTATAAGTTGGTTCCGATCAAAACTAAAAAAAATAAAAATAACCCTTATCTGATGGGACGAATTGATGCTGACTTGATGTACGAGATCGTTAAAAAGTGGGAATGGGGAAATTCTGATAGCCCAGAGATTTATCACGATCCCGAAACAAGAAAAAATAGCATTTCGTACAGAAGTAATATGGCACGTTTGGCAGAAGCTCTTATCGATAAGGGAGAGCCCGATAAAGCTAAGGAAATCATTGATCTGAATTTAGAGAAAATGCCTGTTGATTATTTCGGGTACTACAGTCTTTTAACTCCTTTCATTGAGGGATATTACCGAATTAACGAGCAAGAGGAGGCGCGTAAACTTTTTGAAAAAATTGCTGAAAAGCATCAAGATGAGTTGGAGTATTTTGACAGTCTCTCTTTAAACCTTCAATATGAACTTGGTGAAGATATTTTAACTGAAATAGAGCGCTATCGAGCCTTGATTGAGGTTGTTGTTGACAATAAAGATAAAGAGTTTATCAGTTCTAATATTAAAGAATTGCAACGCTATTCAGCTCCTTTTGAATTTCTTTATGGTAGCTATGATTACTTTACAAGCCAAGAGGACTTTGTGGAAGGCTTTTATATAGGTGGTAATCAAGAAGCTGCTCGTTTATTGATTGAAAATATTTCTGCTGTCTATGAAAAACGACTGTTTAAACTAAGTGATATTTCTCCTGAAGAACAAGAATATTATGAGGAAATCATCATGGATGAGGTCAATGGATACAGAAAGTTAATGCTTTTTGTAAGTCTTTATGACGATGATGTTTATCGAGATAAAATGGAGAAACGTATTTTCAGAGCTATTGAGCCTCTTGAAATTTTTAATCGCTTATTTGATAACGCAACAGGAGAATAACTAATCGGTTACATAGTCATTCATCAAACTGATTAGAGTGTTTGCATTTTGCTCACCACTTTGTCTCCAAACCATTTCGCCTCCCTTGTAAATCATGAGGGTTGGAATGGCTTTAACACGAAGCGCCTCTGTCAACTTGGTGTTTTTAGTAGTTTCAATTTTAATTACTTTTCCTTGATCACCAATCGCAGCAGCAACGTCTCTTAGAGAAGGGTGAAATTCATCTGAAGGTTCAGCATCCTCTTGAAAAAAAACAAGAAGAAGTGGAACTTTGTCTTCAATTAATTCGCCGAATTTGGACACGTCTGTTAGTGTTTAAAGTTTTTACAAATTTAAGTTTTTTTTTATTAAATCACTTTCTCAGAGCATTTTAAGGTAATAACTGTTATTTCTGGCCAGATTCCAACTCTTCCGGGATAAGCCAAAAAACCAAAACCACGGTTGACATTAAGGTATTGTTTTGCTTGATGATAAACTCCTGCCCATTGTTTGTAGCGCCATTTTACTGGGCTCCACTTAAACCACCCTGGAATTTCTATTCCAAATTGCATACCGTGGGTATGCCCACTTAAGGTGAGTTCAAAGGGATAAGGATGATCAATTACCTGTGCCTCCCAATGAGAGGGATCGTGAGACATCAAAATCTTAAAATCATCAGAATCGACTTCAGAAACTGCTAGATCTAAGTCTCCTGCCTTCTTAAAGCCTCCTTTACCCCAATTTTCAACTCCTATCAGTGCAATTCGCTTTCCTTCTTTTTCTATGAATTGAGCTTGATTCAATAAAACTTGAAAACCCATTTTTTGTTGAGCTTCAATTAAATCTGTGAAGTTTTGTTTTTTTACCTCATCAGACTCCCATTGAACATAGTCTCCATAGTCATGATTCCCCAAAACAGAGAACTTTCCATGTGGCGCTTCTAGAGAACCAATTATGTCCATCCAAGGGTAAACTTCACTGGCCTTATTATTAACCATGTCTCCAGTAAACAAGATAACATCCGATTTTTGTTGATTGATTAGATCAATTCCATAAGACACCTTTTCTTTATTATCGAAACTACCGCTATGGATATCCGAAATTTGGGTGAGTGTAAACCCGTCAAATTCTTTGGGTAGGTTGTCAAATTCAAGAGTGTAGTTCAACACTTTGTAATTGTATTTCCCCTTAAACATTCCATACAATAAAGAAACTAGAGGGACAGCTGCAATACCAAGGGCTAGTTGTGAAATAAATTTTCTTCGATCTGGAAAATAGGAATTTGCGTTAGTTTTATTAAAAAAGCGATATATCGCCTGAGGAATCCTTACAATATCCTCAAAAATCATGAAAAAGATCAAAAAGGTTTGAAACACAAAAAGGGAGAGAAAAAGTCCCAATGCTAGACTTATTTGATGATTGAATCCTTCATCACGGTTAAAAGAAATACTTTGATAAGCAAAATTTGACATCACCAAAACGAAAAAATCCAATATAAAATTAGGAGACTTCGCTGTTGGGTTAAAGTTTTGATCGCTTGAAAAGCATAAGTTCCGTATAAAGAGAAAAAAATAATAAGGATAATCCAGCGTAACATAAAATAGTTGAAATATGAGGTTATTTGATTTTTTGAGAAAGCTCCATAGCTTTCCCATCTGATAGGCTTGCAACATAACAGGTAGCATTGAGTAGGGTTTCGTACAAGCTATTTGAAACAAAGGGAGTGCCCGGAGGAACCAATCGAAGTATGAGTTGGTCATAGGCATCTGCCTTTCCTTCAAATTGATGAACTGCCGCCGTAGTATATGCTTCAAGTAAAGTAGTAATTACTTTATAACCTACAATTTCTTTTTGAAGTACCTCTGTAGATTGATAAACCTTTTCTACACTCAAAGAAATAATATCATCAATCTGAGCTTGGTGTTTACTTTTATCCAGTAAAGCGTGTGGGAATGCTCCCTTCAAAATAGCTTCTTCATTTTTTATAAAGATGGCTACCGTTTCGTTTATAAGCCTGTTAATCGCCAAAGCTCTGAGATAACTCATTCGCTGAGGGGTATGCTTGAGGGAAGCATAAGTTTTTTTATCAATCGAATCTTTGACTAAATTAATCAAATACTCCAATGCATAGGATTCAGAAATCCAACCCAGATTAATTCCATCCTCAAAGTCTATTATAGTGTAACAAATATCATCTGCTGCTTCAACTAAATAAGCCAAGGGATGTCGATTATTGGTAGATCCACTTCTTTCAAGACCCAAATCTTTTGCAAGGGAAATAAAATCAGAAGCTTGGGTTTGGAAAAAACCAAACTTTTTATCTGCTACGTGTTTGGTTGGTTTATGGGGTAATGAGGCTTTAGGGTATTTCATATATGCCCCTAGGGTAGCTGCACTGAGTCGCAAACCTCCTGGGGCACCCTCCATTGATTGGCATAAGATTTTAAAACCATTTGCGTTTCCTTCAAATTTACATAAGTCTTCATATTCTAGCAGACTCAACTCACTTTTATAAGTTGTTCCAAGTCCAGAGGAAAAGAAATGACCGATAGCTTTTTCACCACTATGACCAAAAGGCGGATTTCCTATATCATGTGCCAATGCTGCCGCCGCTACAATTGCTCCAAAATCATTAGATTGATAACCGTGAATTTGAGATAAATGGGGGTGTTTCTCTAAAATAGCTTTTCCAGCTAATCTACCGATACTCCGGGCAACAACAGAAACTTCTAAACTATGGGTAAGTCGAGTGTGTACAAAATCTGTTTTTGAAAAGGGAATTACCTGGGTTTTGTCCTGTAAACTCCTAAATGCAGCAGAAAAAACAATTCTATCGTAGTCAACCTCAAAGCCCAAACGGGTTTCATCTTGTTCGTTTCTGAGTCTTTTTGTTTTGTCTCCATGGCGCTGTAAGGATAAAAGCTGCTCCCAATTCATACATTATTTTTAAGTAAAAATAAGAAGTTTTTGAAGAGTAAACTATCTATGTTAAATCATAGTTAAGTAAATCTATTCTTATTTGACATTGGGTTAATACTAATTGAGTTTCATTTAACCTTTAACTAAAACTTCAAGGCTGGGGATAAAATAAATTTGCTTCATAATTAATAACAAAAAAATGAAGACTAAATCAAACCTTAATTTCTATTTACTATCAGCTATGTTCATATTGGTTCTTGGATCTTGTACCAAAGACCCTGAAACACTAATTGAAACCGTTTTAGTTACCGAAACGGTAACCGTAACTACAACTATTCCAACAACAACTCCAACTACTGAAAAAGTTGGGTCAGGAGGTATTAGTTTTATTGATGATACTCAGACATGGACAAATGATCGCATTTGGATTATGGATGGAAAAATTGTCGTAAGATCCGGAGGAACCTTAAACATAGAATCGGGTACTATTATTAAATCTCAAAACGGTCAGGGTGTAGATGCAACTGCTCTCGTAATAGCTCCTGGTGGAACAATCAATGCAGCTGGAACCAGTGATGCACCAATTATCTTTACTGATATCGATGACAATATTGATTATGGAGACGGTATTGTTAGCCCAAACCGTGTCCCAACAGATACAGGTAAATGGGGTGGGATTATCATCCTTGGAAATGCAGTTATTGGACAAGACGGAGGTACTGATGACATTGAAGGAATTGCTTCGGGTTACGATTGGACTACCTACGGAGGTGATGACAACACTGATTCTTCTGGGACGTTTACTTTTGTTTCAATACGACACAGTGGAAGTCAATTGGCTGGAGGAGATGAAATTCAGGGACTAACTTTAGGTGGTATTGGCTCCGGAACCACAATCAATGACATTGAAGTTGTTGGAAGTAATGATGATGGAATCGAAATTTTTGGAGGGTCTGTTTCAATTACTAATATTGTAATCTTTGCCCAAAGAGACGATGCTATAGATTTAGATCAGGCATACAGAGGAACTCTTACCAATGCTGTTGTTGCTATGCGTTCTAACTCTGATACTCCCTTTGAAATCGACGGGACTGAAGACGGCACAGGAACTATAACCGGGGCATTTACTATAAATAACGTAACTGTATACGGTGATGCTGCTCCTGAGTCTGGAAAAAACAATCTTGGTGATTGGAAAAAAAGCTGCAACTGGCTTGACAAATAATGTGGTTTACAAAAATATTGATGGGCTTTCTATCAAAGGAATTGATGCTGCTACATACAACGGGCAAGCATCAGCTGCTAGTACTGGAAATCTAAACTTCAATAATTTCTACTTCGTAACTAGTGGAGCTTTAGCTGATATTTTTGCCAAAACATCTGTTACTGATTATGCAGACTGGGCTGAGGTAGTCTCAGAACAACCTGCAAACACAGGTGCGGATGAATCAACTTTGTCATGGACTCTATGGAGTTCCATTAATAATTAACAATACAAACCATAAATAATTAAACACAATACTATTTTAATTTTTTGCCCGATTTAACGATCGGGCAATCTCTATTTTCAAACTGTATGAAACATTTTTTACTGCCACTATTTATTTTTATTACTTCTTTAAGCTTTGCTCAATCCGTAATAACGGGAACTGTAATCGATGGAGAATTCAACGATCCTCTTCCTTTTGCCAACCTTATCCTAAGAAATCAAAGTGACCAAACCAATTTGGGAGGTATTACTACTGATTTTGATGGTAAATACTTTTTTTGAAGTAGTAGATGGAATTTACACCATAGAACTTTCTTATGTGGGTTATGAAACCAAACTGATTTCAGATATTGAAATAAAGGGTGATAATGAAATTGTTATCGATGTCGTTATGAGTCCACTCTCAAATTCACTGGATGAAGTTGTAGTAACCACCTCTCAGAAAAATAATTCAGAAGTTGCTGTTTTAGCGATTCAAAAAAAATCAATAAACTTGATTGATGGGCTTTCAGCTCAATCGATTAAAAAATCTGGAGACAGCAACTTAGCAGCGGCAATCAAAAGGGTTCCGGGAGTATCCATCCAAGATGGAAAATTTGTTTATGTTCGAGGTCTTGGAGACCGTTATTCTAAAACCCTCCTAGGAGGACTTGAGGTTCCGGGATTAGACCCAGATAAAAACACCCTTCAACTTGATGTTTTCCCGACCAACATATTGGATAATATCATCATTAATAAATCCGCAAGCGCTGAACTCCCTGCGGATTTTAGTGGAGGAATTGTTAACATCATTCTAAAAGATTTTTCTACTCTACCTGAGTACAGCTTTTCGGTATCAGGAAATTATAATCCTGATATGAATTTTGTAAATAATGCAATTCGTAATAATCCAAACGGAACCAATTTATTGGGTTTTAATAACGGTTACTTTGATCGACCTCTTGGTGCTCAACAAAACATTCCATTACCAGAACAAAATGCTTTGGGATACTCCGGAGTTTTAAATAAAATTACAAGACTACTGGAACAACAGATGGCTGTAAATCGATATCAAAGTGGAGCTGATTTTAGTTTGGGAGCAACAGCAAGCAGGCAGTTCGATTTAAATGATAAAAATACTTTTGGGTTCATAGCATCTTTGGGGTTTCGATCTGACACCGATTATTACAAAGATTACCAAACATCAACCATCTTGAAAGAAGCTTCTGGTCTTGAACAAAACACCTCACAAAGAGGTGAGTTGGGGGTTATTAAAAAATTAGCTAGTGGTTTATTGGGCGTTTCATTGAAGTCCGAAAACTCAAAATATAAATTGAATTTTTTGAACCTAAGAAGTGCTGAATCAAATGCTATTTTTGCAGAATATGCCGATTACATTGAAAATCCATACATTGGTGAAGCCAGTATATTGACTTATACCGAAAGAAACATCATATCCATTCCGTTTCATGCAAAACACATTTTTAACCAAGGAAAATCAATACTCGAATGGAAAATTGCTCCCTCTTTTGCAGAGGTATTCGATAAAGATTTTAAGAAAACTGTTTTTGAAACTGATGAGGAAAGAAGTTATTATACAATTGCTCCTTCTACAACGCAATTACCCCAGCGTTTATGGAGAACCTTAAAAGAAAATGCAATTGCTAGTAATATTCAGTATACTTATGAGCTCCCAGAGGGTAAAATTCAAGGGAAGCTAAAGGCTGGAGCAGCTTATTCAGAAAAAGATAGAAGCTTTAGGACTTCAAATTATTCAATTGACTTTAAGGGGCGTAGCGAAGAATTACTAGGAAATCCTAATAATCTTTTAGATCCTTCTAACCTTTGGACAGCAGAAACCAACAGAGGATCCTACTTAGTAGGAAGCTTCCAAAGAACCAATCAATATGATGCTAAGAGTACAACCATTGCAGGTTTTATTTCGGCAGAGCTTAAATTCTCCGAAGCATGGAAATCTACCTTTGGGGTTAGAATCGAAAATTATAAACTTATCTATTCAGGGGAAACAATTGATAGAACCGTTTACAATAATTTTGAACTCATCAATGTTAAAGATTTTTTTCCGTCCATAAATATTATTCGTTCATTGAACGAAGAAACCAATATTCGATTTTCTTATTCCAGAACAACAGCACGTCCTAGTTTCAAAGAAAACTCTACTGCACAAATTTTTGATCCAATTACTGAACGATTTTTTATTGGAAATCCTGATTTAAAACCCACTTACATTAATAATCTGGATTTGCGATATGAGAAATACGGACAAGGGAACCAATTTTATGCAGTTAGTGCTTTTTACAAAGGTTTTACTGATCCTATTGAAATCGTTGCTTATAACTTTAACGCTCCTAATCAATTGATTGGAAGAAATAATACCTCTGCAAATGTTTTTGGAATTGAGATTGAATACCGAAAAAATATTATTGACAACGATGTATCTAAACTTGCCCTAAACATCAACGCATCTGTAATAAAGTCTGAGCAAAAGATGAGTGATGAAGAATTTCAAGGAAGAATCATCACAGAACCTAATCGTGTTATTAACAGAACAAGAGAGTTACAAGGAAATTCACCTTATCTTATTAATACAGGATTAACTTATGAGATTGTAAATAAAAATGCAGAAATGGGACTTTTCTTCAATGTTCAAGGAAAAACATTAG
Source organism: Candidatus Arcticimaribacter sp. (assembly GCA_038142965.1). GTDB lineage: Bacteria > Bacteroidota > Bacteroidia > Flavobacteriales > Flavobacteriaceae > Arcticimaribacter. Next base: position 24,225 of record JAYQLC010000005.1, read on the forward strand.
AGGTCGTTGGTGTTGGAAATATTCCCGATGTGTATACAGACCCTTTCAATAATTTAAATTTTACTTTCAATAAAAAAATCGGTGCAAAAGAAAATCAAACCATAACTTTTGGAGTCAGAAATATACTAAACGATACAAAACAAAGTTATTACGACTATTATGGTGAGGAACAACAAAATTTTTCCTTTTTCAAAGTTGGAAGAACATTTAGCTTGGGGTATAATGTAAAGTTTTAAAAAAATGTGACATTTAAAAAGATAACAATTAGATAACATTCTATTTAAATACGGGTTTCGTTTATTTTTAATTTTGCGAAATACAACCATAATGTTCAAATTACTTTTTAAAGTCACTCTATTTATTTCAATTTTATCTTCAACGATAATTAACGCACAAGAAGTCAGTGCTCCAAAATTTGGAAAAGGCCTTATCAATATCGCAGGAAAAGACAGTACCTTTACGATGAATTTCAGTGCACGCATGCAATATCTAACCTCTTCAACTTGGACCGAAGCAGACGATTCTTTCGGAAGTCCTGAGTCCAATTTTTTGATTCGTCGCTCGCGATTAAAGTTCAAAGGATTTGCTTACAATCCAAAACTTACTTACAATATCGAATTGGGGTTATCTAATCGAGATATTTCGGGAGCTTCAGAATTTACGAGTAATGCTCCACGCTACATTCTTAATGCTTTCATTCGTTGGAATTTTTACAAAAATTTTACGCTTCAAGCAGGTCAAGGTAAATTACCTGGAAATATCGAACGTGTTATTTCTTCAGGTAACTTAGCCTTGGTTGATCGTTCTTTGTTGAACAGCAAATTCAACATTGATCGTGATTTAGGAATTCAACTTCGGCATCATTTTACACTTGCTGGGAACTTTATTGTAAAAGAAAGGTTCGCTATCTCACAAGGAGAAGGACGAAACGTTACAAAAGGGAATTTGGGTGGACATCAATATACTTCGCGAATTGAGTTTTTACCTTTTGGAAACTTTACAAAAAAGGGAGATTACAGTGGAGCGGATCTATTGCGAGAACAAACTCCAAAACTCATGGTAGGTATTGTTTATGATCAAAATACTAATGCGGTAAAAACAAGAAGTAATATGGGTAGTTACATAACAACGAATGAGGGTTTTTATCAAACAGATATAAATACCTTATTTATTGATACTCATTTCAAGTATCGCGGTTTTTCAATTATGGGAGAATATGCTGATCGAAAAGCAGATGATCCAATCGCAAAAAATGAAGATGGAACCTTAACAGGAGATGTTGTTAATGTAGGAAAAGCCATTAACCTTCAAATGGGTTATGTCTTTCCTTCAAATATCGCAATCACTGGACGTTACACCAACGTGAAATTCGATGAAATTGTTTCCTCAAAAAATGACATTACCCAATACACCTTTGGGGTATCAAAATACGTAGCAAAACATAAACTGAAAATACAAACCGATGCCACTTATGAAAATACGGTTGCCTCAAACAATAAAATTATTTATCGATTACAATTCGATATTCACTTCTAAAATTTATAACTATGGATAATATTTATGTGATACTTGTTGCAGTCTTGGCAATCTTAGCTATTGGTGACTTGATTGTTGGAGTAAGTAACGATGCAGTTAATTTCTGAATTCAGCTGTTGGCTCCAAAGCAATCTCCTTCAAAACAATTATGATTCTTGCCAGTCTCGGAGTAGCCTGTGGTGCTTTATTTTCAAGTGGTCTCATGGAAGTTGCTCGAAAAGGTATTTTCAATCCAGGAGAATTTTACTTTGATGAAATTATTTTGATTTTTACGGCTGTAATGCTTACCGATATTTTACTCCTCGATTTTTTTAATACACTGGGAATGCCAACATCTACAACAGTCTCGATTGTATTTACTTTATTGGGAGCTGCAGTATTTATGTCCATCATTAAAATTAGTCAAGGTTCAGGTGATTTTAGCGATGTCGTTAATTACATCAACACCAAAAAAGCAACACAAATCATTTTTGGTATTCTGCTCTCAGTTATTGTTGCACTTACTATAGGAGCCATAGTTCAGTGGTTTTCAAGGTTGTTTTTGACTTATGAATTCGAAAAGAAAGCCATGTGGGTAAGTGCTCTTTTTGGAGGAATAGCGCTTTCAGCAATCACATATTTCATCTTGATGAAAGGTATCAAAGGAACCCCCTATGCAAGTTTGAAATTTGACCTTATTGGTGGAATGAAAATTAAAGATTTTCTAGAAACCGAGGTATTGAAAGTGTCCGTTATAAACTTCTTATTTTGGTTTCAATTATTTCCTTTTTGGCTATCAAAGTTTTAAAAGCAAATATTTACAAAATCATCATCGGCACAGGAACATTTGGTTTAGCCCTGGCCTTTGCTGGAAATGACCTTGTAAACTTTATTGGTGTTCCTATTGCTGCATATCAATCCTATGAGGCTTGGGCTGCTTCTGGAGTTGCTTCAGAATTCAGCATGGAAGTTTTGTCTTCTAAAGTTCCTACTCCTCCGATATTACTAGTCTTATCGGGAGGTATTATGGTTATAACCCTATGGCTATCTACCAAGGCAAAAAAAGTAATGAAGACGGAGATTGACCTCTCCGATCAAAACACCATTAAAGAACGTTTCCAACCAAATTTTATTATCCAAAGGAATCGTGAAAATATCTCAAGTCTTGGGTAACGGTTTCAACAAAATTTTACCCGCAACAGTTGTAAGCTCCATAGACAAAAAGTTTACAAATACCAATATTGCATTAAAAAATCAAAACGATAAAGATGCACCTTCTTTTGACATGTTGAGGGCTTCAATAAATTTAGTCGTTGCTTCCATCTTGATTTCAATAGCAACTTCATTACAAACTTGCCATTATCAACGACCTATGTAACCTTTATGGTTGCAATGGGGACATCTCTTGCCGATCGAGCTTGGAAAAGAGATAGTGCCGTTTATCGCGTTGCTGGAGTATTAAACGTAATTGGAGGATGGTTTTTAACTGCAATCACTGCCTTTTTAGTTTCTGGAGTTATCGTTACGCTAATTTACTTAGGTGGGGCTCAGGCAATTGCTGTGATTTTATTCATAATTCTAATAATTATTGGAAAAAACTACCTAAAACACAAAAATGAAAACGCTGACTTAATTGACCTCGATAGTTTAGTGAAATATGAAAGTAAGTCCATCAAAGGGGTTATGGAAGAAAGCACCAAAAATGTAATTAAAGTTTTCAAACGTATTGATAAAATTTATGCTTCTCTTGCGTCAGGTTTATCAAAACACGACAAATCTTGAACTTAAGAAAGCAAAGAAAAACATCAACCGATTGTCAAATGATATCGACGAATTAAGAGAAAACGTTTTTTACTTCATCAAAAACTTAGAAGAATCGAGTTTGTCGGCAAGCAACTTTTATATTGTAATTCTTAGCCTGATCAATGACCTTGCAGATGATCTAGAATATATTGTAAAGAAAAGTTACAAGCATATCAATAATGATCATTCAAAATTGAAATTGAGCCAAGTCAGACCTTCAAGAAATTCATGAAATTTCTAAATCAACTTTTCAAAATGCAATGGAGACTTTCCAAAACAATTCCACTGCCGAATTAACATCAATTCTAAATCGAAAAGATGAAGGTAATGAATGTTTTGGATCAGAAAATCAATGCTCAAATTGAACGAACTCGTAATGAAGAAACGAGTCCAAAAATACAACGTCCTTTATTTTAATATCCTATTAAAAAACTAAAGGAGTTGTATTCAAACAAATTGAATATTATTAAGTTGTTTTTAGATTCGTTAAGAAAAACAGAATCATAGTTGTTAGATAAAAAAAATTCCTTGTGCATTCACAAGGAATTTTTTTATTTGTATTGAACGTTCTGATTAACGTTGCTTAACAACTTTATTTTTGTTCTTGCCAATTATTGGTTTTTTTAAAAATTTGTTTGATTTGAAATCAACTTGAGTAAGACTGATATATTTGATCCCAAAATAGCCATGTCCCATCACGTTTACCTTTGTTGTAATTTGCTATTTGGAAATCTTTTCCTTCAGAATGAATAAGTAACCCATTTTCCGTGGAGCTTATTATTCTTTAAATATCCTTCAATTATGAAAAATTTTACCATTATTATGGTATTCAGTCAATTTTTTTAATAAGTTACCTTCACAACATTATTTTTCTTTTACAAAAGCTTTTCAGATTTTTAATCCTATTAGTTTATTTAGCAAAGAACTAAATCCAAATAATAATATCGATAGAATAAATGGGAATTTCATGCGCAATTATTTTATAATTAATATCTAAAATTAACTATTAAATAACATTTATGCAAGTTTTGTTAACGTTAAGTTAACATTAGGATTTAATACAAAAAAAACTCCATCGGAAGACGGAGTTTAATTATTTGTTTATTAGATATTTAAGACCCGCACATGAGGCAGTCATCTCCTTCATTTTCTTTGGATTGTTCCAACATTGATTTAAGTTCAGCTGGAGTTAAAGGTTCAACTGGAAAGCTGAGCAGTGGGTTTCTTGGGTTTTGTTGATGCTGTTTTAGAGCTGTCGTCGCCACTAATCTACAGTTGCTTTAATGCTGGTTCTTCTTTCTTCTTATTATCCAATGTAAATTTGATTGCATCAACTGCAGATTTGGTCCTCAAATAGTACATTCCTGTTTTTAATCCTGATTTCCATGCATAGAAATGCATTGATGTTAATTTAGCCATAGTTGCTCCTTCCATGAAAAGATTTAAAGATTGTGATTGGTCAATAAAATAACCTCGTTGACGTGACATATCAATAATATCTTTCATACTCATTTCCCAAACAGTTTTGTACAGATCTTTAATGTCTTGTGGGATAAAATCAAATGTTTTGAATGGATCCATTTGCCTTCATTAGTTCTTGTTTCATATCCTCAGTTCCAAAGACCTAAATCAACTAAATCTTCAAGCAGGTGTTTATTTACAACTATGAATTCTCCAGACAGCACTCTTCGAGTGTAAATGTTGGAAGTGTATGGCTCAAAACACTCATTATTTCCTAGAATTTGAGAAGTAGATGCTGTTGGCATTGGAGCTACCAACAAAGAGTTACGAACACCGTGCTTTTTCACTTTTTTTCTTAAACCAGCCCAATCCCAACGGCCGCTAAGTTCTTCGTCTTTGATTCCCCACATATTGTGTTGGAATTCTCCTTTAGAAATTGGTGACCCTTTATATGATTTATATGGACCGTCTTTTTCTGCTTCTTCCATTGAAGCAGTCTGGCGGCAAAATAAAGATTGTTTCAAAAATTTCTTGATTCAATTGTTTTGCTTCATCGGAGGTAAAAGGTAAACGCAATTGGATGAAAGCATCTGCAAGACCTTGCACCCCGAGTCCAATTGGACGGTGACGCATATTTGAATTTTCTGCCTCTGGAACTGGATAATAATTTCGATCAATACTCTGTTTAGATTTACCGTTACTTTTAGTTACCCGAAATAACTCATCGTGGTCAAATGAATTGGTTACAAACATGGGCAGAGCTATTGATGCTAAATTACAAACGGCAACCTCATCTTTAGCGTATATTCGATAATTTCAGTACATAAGTTTGAAGATCTAATTGTTCCTAAATTCTTCTGATTCGATTTTCGATTAGCCGCATCTTTGTAAAGCATGTATGGAGTACCGGTTTCAATTTGAGATTCTAAGAATTTTTCCCATAATTCTCTTGCTTTAATTGTTTTTCTTCCTTTCCCTTCTTTTTCGTAATTCAAATAAAGCTTTCATCAAATTGATCGCTGTGATGATTGAAAAGATCTGGACATTCGTTTGGACACATAAGCGTCCAATCTTCATTGCTCTACTCGTTTCATAAATAAGTCTGGAATCCACATTGCAAAGAATAAATCTCGTGCTCTCATTTCTTCCTTTCCGTGATTTTTTTTAAATCTAGAAAATCAAAAAATATCAGAATGCCAAGGTTCTATATAAATTGCAAATGATCCCTTTCTTTTACCACCACCTTGATCAACTAACTCCATTTAATTTAAGAAGATAAGAACGCTCTAAAGTTTTAAACCCAAAGAAATCATAACCAAAATCGCGGTTGTAGATAATGCTTGAATCGAGTTTTTTCAGCATTATCCTGAATCACCTTGTAAACCTCATCGGACAATAGAGGTGCTTTTTCCTGTTCTTGGATTCACATATTCGTATAAGTCTTTCATCGTTTCGGAAAACGATTTTTGGTATTCTTGTGGAGATTCGATACGGAAATACGTGCTGCAAGTTTCGCATAATCGGGATGCGTTGTAGTCATTGTAGCAGCAATTTCAGAAGCTAAATTGTCCAACTCCGAAGTTGTAACTCCATCATAAAGTCCTTCGATTACTCGCATAGCAACTCGAACTGGATCAACTAAAGGATTCAATTCATAACAAAGTTTTTTTACTCTAGCTGTGATTTTATCGAACATTATGGGCTCTCGATGCCCGTCTCTTTTGACTACATACATGGTTTACTTGCGATTTTAAATTTTATATAAGGGGTCATAAGACCCTTGAACAGTTTGTTTATTTTTGGGGTTGGGGCATAAAATTTAAGCTGGGCTAACTGTGCTGTTAGAAATCAGCATCAAAACTAATCTTAGTTTCCTGATCTTCTTGGTTGAGTACTCCTGCTTTTTGGTACTCTGACACTCGTTTTTCAAAGAAATTTGTTTTTCCTTGAAGCGATATCATATCCATAAAATCGAATGGATTCGTTACATTAAATTGTTTGTCACAACCCAACTCTTGTAACAAACGATCGGTCACAAATTCGAGGTACTGGGTCATCAATTTCGCATTCATTCTATGAGACTCACTGGCAGTGATTCGGTAACAAATTCTCTTTCGATGTTGAGTGCATCAATAATTATTTCTTCTATACGCTCTTTGGGAACTTTATTGACCAAATGGTTGTTGTGGAGGTGAACTGCAAAATCACAATGTACTCCCTCGTCTCTCGAAATCAATTCGTTTGAAAAAGTAAGCCCTGGCATAAGACCTCTCTTTTTCAACCAAAAAATAGAACAAAATGCTCCTGAAAAGAAAATTCCCTCAACTGCTGCAAATGCTATTAAACGTTCAGCAAATGAATCTGACTCAATCCATTTGAGTGCCCACTTGGCCTTCTTCTTGATGGCTGGAAATACATCAATCGCTTGAAATAATTGGCTTTTCTCTTGCTCATCTTTCACGTATGTATCGATCAACAAAGAATAGGTTTCCGAATGAATATTCTCCATCATGATTTGAAAACCATAGAAAAATTTGGCTTCTGAATATTGAACTTCGTTGACAAAATTTTCAGCTAAATTTTCATTAACAATTCCGTCACTTGCAGCAAAAAAAGCTAAAATATGTTTGATGAAATACTTTTCATCCTTGTTCAACTTGGTCTCCCAATCTGTTAAATCTTGGTGTAAATCAATTTCTTCTGCAGTCCAAAAACTAGCTTCCATCTTCTTATACCATTCCCAAATATCATGATGTTCAATTGGAAAAATTACAAATCGGTTTTTGTTTTCTTGAAGGATGGGTTCTACTGCTTTTGTCATGTCGTCGTAAATAAATTTGTGTTCTTCTGATTTTGTCTCTTACAAAGATTCAAAATTGTTGTGATAAATGAAAGTCATAATTATTCACAATGAGGGCTAGTTTTTAACAAAAAACATTAAAAAGAGTGAAAAAATAAAAAAATATATTTTATTTAAATGACTGTATTTCAGTTTTTTAAAAATAAATATTATAAGCTAACCCTATAAACACTGAATTATTGAGAAAAATGATTTTGAGCAACTTGATCAAGTTGCTCATACCACTCTTTTCCAAATTTTCTGATCAGTGCTTCTTTGACGAATTTGTAAATTGGAACTTTCAACTGAGCACCCAAAGAACAAGCTGTCTCACAAATTTGCCAGTGATGGTAATTAACTGCACTGAACTGATCATATTTTTGAACTCTTACAGGATACAAATGACAGGATACGGGTTTTTTCCAGTCCAGCTTCCCGTCTTTATGTGCATTTTCAATCCCACATTGTGCAACTCCTTGATCTGTAAAAACAGTGTATGCGCACTCTTTACCATTTACTAGAGGAGTTTCCCATTCTCCTTGAACACGTTCAATGAATTTTCCTTGATCTTTTATTGCTGCTTTTCCTTTTGAGTTTAAATAGGGTGCTATGGCATCAAAATTATCTTCAAGTATTTGAAGTTCCTCTTTTTCTAAAGGTGCGCCCGCCTCGCCTTGGACACAACAAGCCCCTTTACATTGTGAAATATTACACACAAAATCACAATCCAACAAGTCTTCTGAGACCAATGTTTTACCTATTTGTAGCATTATCCAAAGATACAAAGGTTATTGCCAAAAGAAGCTTGTTAAAACCTAAAAATGATGAATAAAAAAAGTACTTTCGCAAAAAAAACAATGAACATAAATGCTAAAGAAATTTTTACTGCTGGAATGATTCTTTTTGCAGTGATTGATATCATTGGAAACATTCCCATCATCATATCCCTTCGAAAAAAAGTGGGTCACCTCCAATCGGGTAAGGCATCAATTGTTTCTTGTATCATAATGATTGGATTTCTATTTTTAGGTGAAGAGATTTTGAACCTCATCGGGATCGACATCAATTCCTTTGCAGTTGCAGGTGCATTTATCATATTTTTTATGGCGATTGAAATGGTTCTTGGAATTAACCTATACAAAGATGATGCTCCAGAAACAGCATCTATTGTACCTTTAGCTTTTCCAATGATTGCTGGTGCAGGAACAATGACTTCGTTGCTTTCCCTTCGAGCCGAATTTGAGGTTGACAATATCATTATTGCGATTATTGTTAACATTATAATCGTTTATGTCATTTTAAAATCTTCAAAAAAATAGAATCTATTTTAGGGGCTTCTGGAATCAGTATCATTCGCAAAATTTTTGGAGTAATCCTATTAGCTATTTCAGTAAAGCTTTTCACTACTAATATCAGTCAAATTATTTAATGTGATTAACTTTTCCTTTATCCTTTAGATTGTTAAATTTGTAGGTGTAGAATCTTTAATTTTTTACGCTAACTTATTATGAAGATTTTTATTCGAGTAATGATGGTTTTGGCCCTTGGAATGGCTGTTTTCAATGCAACTAAAATAGATTTTGAAGCACCACTACAAGGAGACAGCAGCGTAGCCCTCATTGGAGTTATGGCTTCCGCTTGTGCTTTTTTACTTTTATTAATTTTATTGTTATCTAAAAAAATAGAAGCTAAGGTTAACAAAAAATAACCTTAATCTAAAGGTTTCTGTTTCAATAGTTCTTTTGTCTTTGCAATGAACTCATCTTGACTGTGAACAATCTCTAAAAAGGTTTCTTGATTGAAAAGTTGTAATGCCATGTAGGACTTAATCGAATTTAAAATCAAGCTTTCGTTTTTCATATTTACCGGAACTCCTTGTTGTTCAAAATAAACTTCGAAATTTTCTAAAAGTAATTCCTTGTTAGGAATGGGCTTCTGAGTTAAATCCTCTTTCGATTTAAAATTGTAGAGTGAGCGATTTTTATCCAACTCCAAAAAAACAAAGTGGTTTACAAGATTTGATCGTATAATATAATTATCCCACTCTTGGTCTAAATTTAATATGCCCGGCACATACTCATCGGGAATTATCCCGCCACCTCCATAGACAACTCTTCCTTTTGGAGTAATGAATTTTAAAGAGTCGTTTATTGGTATGTTGTCTATGGTTTGAATTTCCCCGGTTTCGTGTCGTTTATCTATTTCTTCATAATAGTCTTCTTTCCCATCATTAAAGGGTCGTTGAATGGAGCGTCCTGTTGGTGTATAATATCGTGCAGTTGTCAACCGAATAGCGTCTCCAGAACCCAAAGGTATCTGTTGTTGAACCAAACCTTTTCCAAAGGAACGGCGTCCAACAATCTGAGCCCTATCATTGTCTTGCAATGCTCCAGCAACTACTTCACTAGCTGAGGCTGATTGACCATTTATCAACACATAAACCTGTCCTTCTTCAAAAAGACCTCCTTCGGTAGCCACCGAAGATTCTCTCTTTCCTTGATTACTTTGTGTAATAATCATTGTTTTGCCTTTAGAAAGAAAGGTGTCGGATATTTCTTTTGCAACATGCAAATACCCTCCGGGGTTGTCTCTAAGATCGAGAACCAGTTTTTTTGCTCCTTTTAATTTTAATTCACTTAATATTTTTCTGAACTCTACTCCAGTAGTCTCAGCAAATCGATTGAGCTGAATGTAACCAACTCCCTTTTCCAACAGATATCCATAAACTGATGGGATTGGGACTTCCCCTCGTTCCACATCAAAGTTTAAGAATTCTTTTGTCTGTTTTCTGTAAATTTTTAACTGAACTATGGTTTCAGGTTTTCCTTTTAATGTTTTTATGATTGATTCACTGCTTCTGTTTTGGCCAAATAAGGTGTCTTGATCTGCTATTAAAATTCGATCACCTGGAAGAATCCCAACAGCTTTACTGGGGCCATTTTCTAAAACTCGTACTACACTTACCGTGTCTTGTTCCATGAAAAAACTAACTCCAATGCCCACAAAAGTTCCTTGCATCTCCTCACTGATCTTTTGCATTTCTTCCCTAGGAATGTAAACCGAATGAGGATCCAATTGACTGATGGAATTATCAATTATTGTATTTACCAAGCTGTCTATGTCAATTTCATCAACATAATTTGTCTCAATAAATTGGATAAATCGTTTCAATTTTTGGCTGCTGCTAATTTCAAAACTTGTAGCATTGAAAACCAATTGTTGATTGCTCCCTATGGTAAAACCCAAAAAAGAGAAAGAAGTACGATTACCCAAAGATTTAGGTTATTGTTTTTCATAGAGCAGGGTGTTAGGGAAGATGGAATAATTCAATTCCTGCTTTTTCAAAAAATCCAATCCAGAAGTATCTTTATAAGCTGTGGCATAAACTACTCGTTTGATTCCTGCTTGATGAATTAATTTTGAACATTCTTTACATGGAGATAGGGTTATGTAAAGTGTAGCTCCATTACAAGATTGAGTAGATGCAGCTACTTTTAAAATTGCATTGGCTTCAGCATGAAGAACATACCATTTCGTGTAATGATCCTCATCTTCACAAACATTCTCAAAACCTGAAGGAGTGCCATTATATCCATCCGAAATTATCATACGGTCTTTAACAATCAAAGCACCAACTTTTTTTCGTTCACAATATGAAAGTTGTCCCCAGATTTGTGCCATTTTTAAATAGGCCTGATCGTATTTTAATTGTTTATCCATTATTTGCTAAGATACTAGAAATATAATGCTATTAAAAAATCATTAAGCCTTATTTGAATTCACAAAAAATGAAGCCCTTTAGTTGTTTTTGATGAAAGATTTAAGAAACATACTTTTCATGTTGAACCAAAAAGCTAATAATCCAATCATATGCTTTTTGGGCCTTTTCCCCTTTCCAAGTCTGTGAATTTGTAATTCATACCAAGGTAATTCAACACCTCCCATTTTGTCTATCATTTTAATTCCTGATGTCGGAATGGGGGTTTCGAAACTTTCTATTTTTTTGAAAAAACATCTTGAGCTAATTCGGGGTACAAACAAAAAGGTCTGGCCAATCCGACAATATCTAAATTACCATCAGCCAACGCATTTTCCATAACGGTTACCGTTCGAAAACCTCCGGTAAGCATTAAGGGTTTGGTTGTTATTTTTCTTGCTCTCTCAACATAATCTAAAAAATATGCCTCACGCTCTTGGGTGCTCTTTTTTTGTTTATGCCCTACCATAGCTGGCTTTTCATAAGTCCCTCCAGAAATTTCTAGCATATCGATTCCCTCTTTAGACAAAATGCGAATCACTTCCATAGACTCTTCTTCTGTAAAACCACCACGCTGAAAATCTGCAGAATTAATTTTAATTCCAATAGGGTAATCTTTACCTACTTGAGCCCGTATTTCTCTGTAAATCTCTAATACAAAACGCATACGGTTTTCTAGAGTCCCTCCCCATTTATCTTTTCTTATATTGCTAATAGGAGATAAAAATTGGCTTACTAAATATCCATGAGCTCCATGAATTTGACAGCCTGTAAAACCTGCATCTTGCATTATTTTTGCTGTATTCCCAAAGCGTTTGATTATTTCCCAAATTGCATCTTCACTCAGTGGAATTGGTTTTTTGAACATCCCAGAAGCGGCTCCCATTTTCAAAGAAACAGCAGATGGAGCAACTACCTCCCGATTAATTGCTGCAAAGGCTTGACGTCCTGGATGATTCAATTGTGGCCAAATATGGGTCCCCGTTCCTTCACAAGACTTTGCCCAATCTTGCAATAATTTAAAATTTGAACGGTTCTCAACAACTACATTTCGAGGTTCTCCCAAAGCTCTAGAATCGATCATCACATTTCCTGTAATGAGTAATCCAGCCCCCTTTTGACCAAACTTCATATGCCTTAATTAGATTTTTTAGTAGGTGCATTTTGTAGCGTCCCCATACTTTCACTCATTGCAGATTTTGCTATTCTATTTTGTAAAATAGCTCCATTCGGAAGTTTAAGGGAAGAAGCCAAAAGTTTCATGAAATATGTTTTTATACCCGTGAAAATACAAACTTATCTTTTACTGGGCTACAGTAATTATTTTATCAATGGACTAAAATGGGCTTGATTTTATCATCATTGTCAAAGCTTGTGAAAGTATCATTGCACCAATAACCATCTGCCACTTTGAACTTGGAATTTTTAAAATTCTGGTAACTAAAAAATTAACCAACAATAAACCCATCACGATACAAACCTGAATAGCCTCTACACCCAAAGCAAAAGAAAGTAATTCAGTCAATGCCTCATCTTCTGAAACAATAAGCGAAAAATAACGTCCAAAGCCAAAGCCGTGAATGAGTCCAAAAACGAGGGTAATTAGAGATGGAAATAAGATTTTAAAATCAGAAGTTTTATTGATAATTAATGGAATGCAACTCAGAGCAATGGTCAATGGAATTAAAAATTCAATCCACACCGCTGAAAGATTAATCTCATAATAATAATTCCCAAATAATGAAAGAGTATGACCTAATGTAAAAAGAGTAACCCACCACAAAAGTTTTTTAAATTCATTAAAACTAAAAGGGAGACAAAGTGCAATAATAAAATAGAAATGATCTAAAGCTTGGAAATCCAATACATGGTTGAATCCGAGTTTTGCATAAAACAAAATTGTTTCCATAAAAAATACATTTAAAGTCCGCGTTCTTTTTGAATTTTTTCATAAGCTGCCTGAATCTGTTGGAATTTTTCTTGTGCACCTTTCTTAAGTGCCTGGTCGGCTGTGTTGAGCTTGTCAGGATGATGCTTTTTTGCCATGGCACGATAAGCCTTTTTAACTTCAGCATCAGTAGCATTTGAATCTATTTCTAATATTTTGTAGGCATTCCCCGCTTGTTGTACAAACATAGCTTTTACACTTTCAATATCCATTCTTCTGATACCAAGTGCAGCAGCAATTTGTTGAATTTTATTAAGTTCTAAACGCGATACACTCCCATCTGCATTGGCAATTCCAAAAAGAAAATGAACAATTTGTAAGCGCGTATTATAAGGAGTGCTTGTAACAAATAAACGAGCAATTTTTGAAAGATCTTGAACCTCTTTTTTTATTTCAGTATTGAATCTTGAAAAAATAGTTGAGGCATAATCTGCCCCATAATTTGCAATAAAATAATTTCGTACAAACCGCAGTTCTTTTTCTTCAACCTTGTTATCAGCCTTGATTACCATGGCCGCAAGTGCCAATAAGTTCAACTCAAATTGATTTGATCCCATAGTTCGAAAACTTGTTGCATTGAAAGAAGCCCCAGAAGATCGCTTCATCAATCCTTCAATCATACTCCCTATAAAATACCCTAAAACAGCTCCTCCAAAACGTAAATAAGTGTACCCCAAGGCAGCTCCAATCCATTTTATCATTGATGAAAAATTTTTCATCAAATATAGTTTTAAGTTTAAAAAATAAAGTGAACATTATCTTAAAATGAGGCAAAATGATAGAAACTTTTTATCTTTGTGGAAATTTAAAAGTCAGACTATGTATCCAGCAGAATTAGTACAACCTATGCGCGATGAACTAACAGCAGTGGGGTTTAAACAATTAAATGAAGTAAGTCAAGTTGATGAGGCAATAAACGCAGAAGGAACGACATTAGTTGTAGTAAATTCTGTTTGCGGATGTGCTGCTGCAAATGCTAGACCTGGGGTTCGTTTTTCTCTTGAAAACGATAAAAAACCAAGTAACTTAGTAACCGTTTTTGCTGGTGTTGATTTTGAAGCTACAGATCATGCTCGTTCTCTTATGGTTCCTTTCCCACCATCATCGCCAAGTATGGCTTTGTTCAAAAATGGGGAATTGGTTCATATGCTCGAACGTCATCACATAGAAGGTAGACCAGCTGAAATGATTTCTGAGAACCTGAAACAAGCCTATGATGAATTCTGTTGATCTTTAAAACTCATTCCGTTCATTTTCGAGAAATTCAATTTAAATGTACAAAATCATCGCAATTCTTTTCTCGTCAGTATTTTATCTGTGCTTTGGTTTACTTTTATCTATTTTTCATGGAATTCAAATAGTTACCCTAGCGCTTCTTGGTTATCAAGCCCACAAAGTCTCTGTTGACATTCTCAACTTCTTCTTATTAAGGTGTCTTAATATTCTGGGAACTCGAATTCATTTCAATAATGCTTTTGATTTACCTACAAATCGCCCCCTTATTATCGTTGCAAATCATCAAAACACTTTTGATATTCCCCCATTAATTTGGTATCTGAGAAAACATCACTTAAAATTTGTTAGTAAAAAAGAATTAGGTAGAGGAATTCCCAGTGTTTCCTTCAATCTTCGCAACGGTGGTTCTGCTTTGATTGATAGAAAAAACCCAAGACAAGCGGTTGATGAAATTGATCGACACGCACAGCTTTTGAGTAAAAATAATTGGTCAACTCTTATTTTCCCAGAAGGAACACGATCAAAAACAGGAATTCCAAAAAAAAATTTAAAAGCAGAGGTGTACAAACTTTAATTGAAAAAATGCCAAACGTTGTTGTAGTTCCTATCACAATAAACAATTCATGGAAGTTTAATCGATGGGGTGACTTCCCTCTTCCTTTGGGGATCAAAATGACGTTTGAAGTTCATCAACCCGTTGAACCTCCTGTTGATCTCTCGAAAGACTTTTTTAATTCTGTTGAAAAAACAATAACAGATGCGATTGTTATTCGTTAATTTCCGCTGAAATTAGCTTTTCTTTTTTCCAAAAAAGCCTGTGTGCCTTCCTTGAAATCTTCTGATCCGAAACAGGTTCCAAATGCGTTTATCTCAACTTCAAACCCATTTTGATTTTCTTCGTATGCTGCATTAACTGATTTAATTGCTTGTCCAATTGCGAAAGGCGAATTCTTTAATATTTTTTGTGCCAATCCAGAAGCTGCAGATAATAATTCTTCTTGAGGTACAACCTGAGAAACCAAACCGAAAGACAAAGCTTCCTCTGCAGTAATCATTTTACAAGTTAAAATTAATTCCATTGCTCTACCCTTTCCAATAATCTGAGCCAAACGCTGAGTTCCTCCATAACCGGGTATTACCCCTAAAGAAGTTTCCGGTAAACCCATTTGCGCATTAGTTGAAGCTATTCTAATTTGGCAAGACAGTGCCAATTCAAGTCCTCCTCCTAAAGCAAAACCATTGATTGCCGCAATTACAGGTTTGTTCATCTGCTCTATGAATGTAAATACGTTATCTTGACCGCTTTGAGAAAGTTCTTTTCCTTGACTGGGAGTAAATTCTGAAAACTCAGCAATATCTGCTCCAGCAACAAAAGCTTTTTTACCACTTCCTGTAAGCACAATTACACGAATTGAATTGTCTTGCTGAAGGTCAAAAAAAACTTGATGAAGTTCTCCCAAAACTTCTTTATTTATCGCATTAAGCTTTGTTGGACGATCAATTTGAATCCATGCTACTTGGTCTTGTTTTCTTAACTGAAGGTTTGCTGTGTTCATGTTTATTTTTTTAATTGGATGATAAATGTGGTTCCTTTATCCTCTTGTGTTTTGTAAGTTATGGATCCGTTTAGAGAGTCAATACTGTTTTTAACAATTGCCAAGCCTAGCCCCATTCCCCCCGTTTTGGTTGTAAATTTGGGTTCAAAAACTTGATCTATGTTTTGTGCGGAAATACCCGAACCATTGTCCTCTATTTCTATTCTAAGTCCTGAGGCTTCACTTTGTATTCTTACTTGAATCAAGGGGGTTTTCCCCGGTGGAACCGATTGAATTGCATTTTGAAGTAAATTCGTCATAATTCTAATCCATTGTGTTCTATCCATGTCCCAGAAAATCTGCTTTTCTGAACAGGTAAACTGTATTACCTCTGGTTCAAAAATATCAATAGACAAGGATGTAATCTCGACAATGTCAACAGTTTCAATTCTTAGCTTCGGTAGAGTAGCAAAATCCGAAAAAGCAGTTGCGACCTCACTCATAGTATCTATTTGTTCAATCATAATTTTACAAAAATCCATAACCTTTTGATTGATCTCAGGGTCATCTGGGTCAAAACGTTGCTGAAAACTTTGAATTGACAAACGCATTGGAGTAAGCGGATTTTTAATTTCGTGAGCAACTTGCTTTGCCATTTCCTGCCAAGCTTGTTCTCTTTCAGATCGGGCTAGCTTAGCTATGCTTTCTTCTAAAGCATCCAACATGCTGTTGTATGAATTTACCAAGCTATCTACCTCTTTACTTGCATTGGAAATGTAAATTTTTTCGTTCCCTTTCAACAATCCAGTTCGGTCAATTCTTGCGCGAATAGTTTCTAAAGGGCGGGTCATGTAGCTTGAAATAAAATAGGCTATTATTATTGCGACCAACAGCATAAAGAAATAAATCTGAAAAAGTCTTATTAAAAATGTGTTCAGTTCATTGGAACTGAAAGAAACATCTTCAAAATATGGGAAATATAAGATCCCATAAGGTTCATTCGATTTGTTGGAAAGAACACTGTATGAATACTGAAATTTTCCTCTTTCCTTTTCGTTTTGAATGGTGATTCGTTTGCGTTTACTTTCCAGAAGTTCATTAGTAATTTTAGAATCCAGTACTTGAGTTTGGTCCATGCTTCCGAGCTCCACATAAGAATAGAAGTATGGGATCCCATCCAGAGAATACAAGGCATACTCCACCTTGTGTATCAATGAAATCGATTCTAAAACATCGTACAAACTCGATTGTTTTTCCTTACTTAAATCAAATGCATTGTCACGGTCTAGGATATAAAAAAGATGATTTTTTACTTGAGCTTCCTTTCGATCTAAACGCCTTAAGTTGTAATCATCAGATTGTGAATAATATTGGAAAAAAGTGGCGCCCAATATCAGCAAAGCAGTCATTACAACCAATAAAATCATGGAAAAAAACACACGTGATCTAAGGGAAAATTTACCTTTCGCCATTGCTATTTTTCATTTCTAAAATTCTTGTAAATTCTAATACCCAGCATCAATAAAATTGCTAATCCAAAAATAGAAAGTACTCCAAAAATCCAATGAAAACTACTTTTTAACACTACCAAAAAAACAACTGCAAACAAAATAAGTGTGGCTCCTTCATTCCAAATCCTCATGAAAAAAGAAGTGTGCCGGAATTGATCTTGTTGTAATTCTCTGAAGATTCGATGAGTTTTAAAGTGATAAAAATATAAAAGTCCCACAAAAAATAATTTGATCAACATCCAATCTTGAGTTAACCAACTCGGCATTAGATACAATAAAACAAAGGCAAAAAAATTAGCTAAAATAGCCGAAGGCCAGGTAATTATATACCACAAACGTCTAGCCATCAGCTTCAACTGTTTACTCAGAACAGCAGATTCAAATTCTGGTTTTGATTGTGCTTCAATATGATAGATGAAAATACGTGGTAAATAAAATAAACCCGCAAACCAGGTAATGACAAAAATTAGATGTAGAGATTTTATGTAATTATAATATTCTAACAAAAGGATTGTTTTAGATGTTCTAAATTACAAAAAGAAAGATAAAACTAGCCTGCTCTAACCACGGTATTGTTTCAATTCTTTTCTTAAAAAATATGCCGTCACAATTGTGGCAAGGAACTCAGCAATTGGAAAAGATATCCAAATTCCAAATTCTCCAAAATATTGTGGTAAAATCAAAATCAAAGGAACAAAGAAAAATCCCTGTCTTGTTAGGGTCAATAAAAGTGCTGGAATTGCTTTTCCTATGGCTTGAAAATAAGCAGATCCTATCAACTGTATTCCTATGATAGGAGTAGATAAAAAGACCCACATCAAAACTTCTTTTGTTTTCAAAATAATATCAACATCTTGAGTAAAGGCACCAGCAATTTCCTTTGAAAAAAAAATGATTATTAAAAAAACAAAAGTTGCTAAAACGGTAGAAGACAATAATGCGGTTCGAATAACTTGTAAAACCCGTTCTCTTTTATTTGCACCATAATTAAAACCTGCGATAGGAACAAATCCTTGTGTGATTCCTAAAATTGGGAATAATGCAAACATGAGCATTCGGCTGATTATTGCATACACTGCAACGGTAGATTCACCTGATAATTCGAAAAGAATATTATTAACTAAAAGTACGGTTATACTCACAACAGCTTGTCGAGACAGGGTAACAAATCCAAGAGACCCTATCTCTTTCACAATAGAGAAGTCAAGAGATAAATCTGAAGCTTTTAAAAATAAATCTGATTTTCCAGAAACAAAAAAATAAAATATGTAAGCCATACATATTCCATAAGACAGTGTTGTGGCCCAAGCAGCACCCTCCATACCCCAATCAAATAGATAAATAAAAACATAGTCGAGTAATAAATTAGAAATCGAAGGCAACATCATTGCATACATTGCATATTTTGGCTTTCCCTCTGAACGAATGATGTTGTTCCCCATCATTGCTAATCCCAAAACAGGAACCCCATATAAAACAATGGTGTAATATATTTTTGCTGGTGCATACAAGGTGCCTTTCCCTCCAAATATTGGAATTATAGATTCCATAAAAACCAATCCTAATGTCATAAAACTTATGGTGAACAATAAAGTTAGGGTCAGTTGATTTCCAAAAGTTTTATTGGCTTTAGATTTTTGGGCACTCCCCAAAGCTCTGGAAATAATAGATCCCCTCCCATTCCGATAGCCATACCCAAAGCTGCAATGAAAAAAGAAACTGGGAGAACTACGTTTATTGCTGCTATGGCATTGGGGCCAATCCATTGGCCTACAAAAATAGTATCAATCAAAATATTTAGAGACATGACCAAAATTCCGATCGAAGCCGGAACTGACTGTCGAAGTAATAATTTACCAATGGGATCGGTACCCATTTGAATTGCTTTCTGTTGCATTAAGACTCAACTTCAGCTAAAGCCCATTCATCAATCCACCTACTCATTACACTTATCCATTCTTTACGGTCATTTATGCAAGGAATTACATGCAATTGTTCACCCCCTTTTTCTTCAAAATCTTCGGCTGCTTCCATTCCTATTTCTTCTAAAGTTTCTAAACAATCCGAAACAAATGCTGGGGTAACGATTGCAAGTTCTTTGATGCCGCTTTTAGCAAAATTGGCAACAGTTCGATCTGTATATGGTTGTAACCAGGGGTCAACTCCTAATCGAGATTGAAAAGATGTAGAATAAGTCCCTTCTTTTAACTGTAAATATTCTGCTACCAAACGGGTGGTTTCATAACATTGATGACGATAACAATACTCATGCGCTTTAGAAGCAGTAACACAACATTCTCCATTGATTTTACAGTGTGATTTTGTTACATCAGATTTTCGAATATGTCGTTCGGGAACTCCGTGATAAGAAAAAAGTAGGTGTTCCCAATTTTTGCCTTTCAGCCCATCGGATATTGAGTCTGACAAAACACGAACATAATCAGGGTGATTGTAAAAAGCGGGTAAAGAAGTAAACGAAACCTTAGGGAAAAATTCTTTTCTAAGTTCTTCGGCAAGCACTAGAATTGTCTCAGTTGTTGCCATTGCAAATTGAGGGTACAATGGAATAATGAAAATATCATCAATCCCTTGATCCACTAATTCTTGAAGTCCTTTTTTGATGGACATTTTCCCGTATCGCATTGCCAAACCAACGGGGACAGAAACGTTTTCAGAAATTTTACCTCGAAGCCTTTCGGATAATACAATCAATGGTGATCCTTCGTCCCACCATATTTTTTTGTAGGCCTTTCAGACTGCTTTGGGCGGGTGTTTAAAATAATTCCTTTAACCAAAATGGTTCGGAGTAATTTAGGTAAATCAATTACCCGTTGATCCATTAAAAATTCTCCTAAATATCTTTTAACATCACTAGGGTTTGGGCTGTCAGGTGATCCTAAATTAACCAGTAATACTCCTTTCATACATTCTCTTTTTCATGTAGCAAGATATTCTCCTGCTGTTCAGCAATTTTACTGCGAAGATAATGACATTAAGTATTTTTTTGGAGTTGTTCCATACTTCTTTTAAAAGCAGCAATAAAGTGACTGGAAGTACTGTAGCCAATTTTTAATCCAACTTCATTAACATTGTAGTTTTTAGATGCTAACATTCGTCTAGCTTCCTCCATTTTATGGTCTAAAAGGTAACCAAATACTGTATCACCATACAATTGTTTAAATCCTTCCTTCAACTTGTTCAAACTCAATCCTATAGATTCTGAAAGCATTTGAAGCGATGGAGGTTCAGATATGTTTTGGAGAATCAATTCTTTTGCCAATCTTATTTTGCGAATATTATCTTCATCGATCAAAAATGGACATTGTTCAATGTCGGTGTCTTCATTCTTATTAAAATACAAACTCAAGAGTTCGTAAACCTTGCCTTTTAGATAAAGTGCTTTCATGCTTTGGTGAATATTAGAACTTAATATTTGACTCAGTACAACTGCCATACTGGGACTAACAACAGCATTGTCATAGTACTTCTTTGTGCTATTTTCGGGGCTTAAAAAATGAATATGATCAGCATCTTGAGAAAATAAACTGTGGAATTTTTTGATGGAAATCACAATTCCGATTATCCAGGTATTCGGTTGTAGTTTTAGATCAATGGGTAGATCTCTTTGTGGATTGTACAACAAAATAGAATGTTCCTCCTTAACATTAAAAACATAATTTCCAGCATTAAACAAAAAATTACCCTCACCTTTCATACAAAAATGAAACTGAATATAATTACTGCTAATATCGTGTAATTCACGAGTTACTTGATCCGTATCGTTTTGAAGTCGAAATACATAAAATCCATCTTCAATTGTAATTCTAGAATTATTACTTTCATCGTTATTTTTTTGCATGATCTATTTTTAATTTATTTAGAAACGCTCTAAATAGTGTTCAGCTAATAAAGCTAAAGTCTTTATTTTATGGCAACTGAGCGTTTATGATGTAAAAATAAACTCTTTGCGTTATTATTTGTACTTTTAACGTTACTTTTTTTGAAACCAGCCCTTAATTTTGCTAGCGATTAGATCAATTTAATGGAAGTTTCGAACAACAAGAAACATTTTTACGCCCTCGGTGTTAGTTACAAAAACGCCGATCTAAGAACAAGAGGTGATTTCAGTCTTGGTTTAGAACAAAGAGATGCTCTTATTCTAGACGCAAAAAAAGAAGGTATTAAAGAAATTCTTGTCAACTCTACTTGTAACCGTACTGAATTATACGCCCATGTAACCGACCCTTCTCAACTGATCAATTTACTATGTAAGCATTCACATGGAACCTCAGCTGTATTTGATGAGATTGGATACTCCCCTAAAAAACAGTGCTGCTATTCATCACATTTTCAAGGTTGGTACAGGCTTAGACAGCCAAATACTTGGAGACTTTGAAATCATTGGTCAAATGAAACAAAGTTTTTATCGTTCCAAAAAACTGGGGATGATTCAAGGTTTTATGGAGCGCCTAGTTAATGCAGTTATTCAAGCAAGTAAAAGGATTAAAACAGAAACTAAAATTTCTAGTGGTGCCACTTCAGTAGCCTTTGCATCGGTTCAATACATCATCAATACCATTGAAAAAATATCTGAAAAGAATATTTTACTTTTTGGGACAGGAAAAATTGGAAGAAATACCTGCGAAAATTTAATCAAACACACAGAAAATGATCATATTGTTTTGATCAACCGCACCCACGAAAAGGCTAAAAATATTGCAGGGAAATTCAACGTATTAGTAAAAGAATATGGAGACTTACCCACCGAAATCAGAAAAACAGATGTTTTGATTGTGTCCACAGGTGCACAACAACCTACGGTCTCCAAAGATATTATTCACAAAGATTCTCCTTTACTTATTTTAGATTTATCCATCCCCAGTAATGTAAATCCAAACGTTAAAGAATTGGAACATGTAACGCTTATAAATCTGACACCCTTTCTCAAATCACGAACAAAACACTGGAAGACCGAAGAAAATACATTCCTCAAGCAGAATCTATTTTAGAAGAGGTAAAAGTTGAGTTTATGGAGTGGTTGGATCACAGACAATATGCTCCAGCCCTAAGAGCATTGAAAGCCAAATTAACTCAGCAACAAATTTCTGAAATCAAGACACAAGAAAAAAAAGAAGTTCTTTGTGTTTTTAACTCAGCAACTGCGACCATTTCAGAACAAATGATTCAGAAAATTACAGGTCAAGTAGCTAATTACCTCAAAGAAAATCCATCCAAAGCTGACAGTACACTTAATGTAATTAAAGAGGTCTTTCAACTTGACATTGAATCCCATGAATAAGGTAATTCGAATCGGTACCCGAGAAAGTGCCTTGGCATTGTGGCAAGCTCATACCTTTCAAGATTTATTGAATTCTAAAGGCTTTTCAAGTGAACTAATCCCTATTAAAAGTGAAGGTGATTTGGATTTGGTTCAGCCTCTTTATGAAATGGGTACAGTTGGAATTTTTACTAAAACACTAGACACCGCTTTGTTAAATAATAGAATCGATCTTGCCATCCATAGCATGAAAGATGTTCCTACGCTTTTACCCAAAGGAATTCAGCAAGCTGCAGTCTTAGAGCGAGGGCCAGTAAAAGATCTTTTAGTTAAAAAACGAATGCGTCTTCACTTGAAATTCCTCAAATAATAGCTACAGGTAGTTTAAGAAGAAAAGCACAATGGCTATCCAAATTCCCAAATCATAATATTGTACCGCTTAGAGGTAACATACAAACACGCTTGAAAAAGTTAAAAAATGAAGATTGGGATGGAGCAATATTTGCAGAAGCAGCTTTAGTTCGACTAAAAACAGAAAACGAAAATGTAAACATATTGGATTGGATGATTCCTGCGCCAGCTCAAGGAGCATTGATGATTGTGTGTAAGTCAAAAGACAAAGCTTTATTGGATGTCCTAAAGCAGTTCAATCATCCCGAAACTGCCTTATGCACCCAAATTGAAAGAGACTTTTTACGGACCCTCGAAGGGGATGTACCGCTCCCATTGGAGCTTTAGCTATTGTTGAAGGAAACAATATTCAGTTTCAAGGAGGTATTTTTTCTTTGGATGGAAAACGCAAATTTATTATTGATGAAACATTCGAAAAATCAACGGAACTAAAAGGAGTAAAACTCGCCAATCAACTACTAAAAAAAAGGAGCGGTAGAATTACTTCAAGAATTCAAATCCTCCTCATGAGCAGTGCAATTCGAATCCTTTCAACAAAAGTACTTTCACAAATTCAAAAAAATAAAATAGTTGAATTTGGATGCAACTATGTGGAACGAAATTTTATCGAAACAGAAGCAATTTCATTTAACTATACTGAAGATAAACATACACTCCTATTTTCAAGTCAAAATGCAGTAAAATCGGTTTTTAAAAATCAGAATTACAAAATGATTTTGAGCAATAAAAAATGTTATTGTGTGGGTGAAAAGACCAAACAGCTTTTATCTGAAAATGGACAAAAAGTGGCTCATTTTGAAGAAAATTCGTCCAAATTAGCCGATTTTATCGTGAAAAACGCCCAAAATGAGCGATTTTTGTTTTTTTGCGGAAAAGAAAGACGAGTCGATTTGGAAGATCAATTGAGTGCCCACAAAATTCAAATCAAACCTCTTGAAGTGTACCAAACTTTTTTGAAACCAAAAACAGTTGGAACATTCGACTTTGTTCTATTTTATAGTCCAAGTGGAGTTCGTAGTTTTCTACAAAACAACAGTCTAAAACAAACAACCTCTATTTGTATTGGTGCTACTACAGCTGAAGCCTTAAAAAATAATTCAAAAAAAATCATAATTGCCTCCAAACCAACAATAGAGCATATGATTTTTCAAATAAAAAAAACAATTACAACATCATGATTAAAAATGATTTATTTCTCAAAGCCTTAGCAGGAGAAACGGTTTCTAGACCTCCGGTATGGATGATGCGCCAGGCAGGCAGGTATTTACCAGACTTCATGAAACTAAAAGCAAAGTATGATTTCTTTACACGCTGCCAAACCCCGAACTCGCTACAGAAATAACCATAATGCCCATTCGTCAAATTGGCCCCGATGCAGCCATTTTATTCAGTGATATACTTGTTGTTTTACAAGCCATGAACATTAAAGTTGAAATGAAACCCGATGTTGGTCCTTGGATTCCAAATCCAATTCGAAATCGAGCTAATCTGGACCAAGTTATTGTTCCCTCTGCAGAAGAAGCTCTAGGTTATGTTCTTGATGCGGTAAAAATGACCAAACAAGAACTCAATAACGAAGTTCCTCTAATTGGTTTTGCAGGATCACCATGGACCTTACTTTGTTATGCCGTACAAGGGCAAGGATCCAAAACCTTTGATAAGGCAAAGGAATTTTGTTTTACAGAACCTGAAATGGCGCATGAATTGCTTCAAAAAATAACAGATACTACCATTGATTATTTGAGAGCCAAAGCAGCAGCAGGTGTCAATGCATTACAGATATTTGATTCTTGGGGAGGTTTGCTTTCTCCAGAGGATTACGCAGTGTTTTCATGGCCATACATCCAACAAATTGTTACTGCAGTAAAGAACTTATGCCCGGTAATTGTATTCGGAAAAGGATGCTGGTTTGCCCTTCAAGAAATGTCTCAGTCAGGCGCTAGCGCACTTGGAGTAGACTGGACTTGTTCTGCTCGAAACGCACGCTATTTGTCGGGTGGAAATATCACCCTTCAAGGAAACTATGACCCGTCACAGTTGTTATCTCCAATTTCGAAAATTAAATCTGATGTTACAAAAATGATAGATGCCTTTGGCAAAGATCGTTACATAGTTAATCTGGGTCATGGGATTTTACCAAACATCCCTGTAAGTCATGCTCAAGCATTTGTGGATGCTGTTAAAGAATATGGAAATTAAATCGTTTTTTTATGAAAGAACTTTTCTATGATTACATTTGTAATCTTCAAGATAAGATTACTGATGCATTAGAATTAACCGATGGAAAAGCAACTTTTAAGGAGGATATCTGGAAACGGCCCGGAGGTGGTGGTGGAAGAACACGAGTGATCGAAAATGGAGCTGTTTTTGAAAAAGGAGGTGTAAATATTTCTGGGGTTCATGGAGACCTACCGAAGACAATGCAAACACACCTTAATGTTAGTCAAAGTTCTTTTTATGCTTGTGGATTGAGCTTGGTTCTTCATCCAAAAAATCCTTTGGCTCCAACTGTGCATGCAAATTGGCGTTATTTTGAAATGTATGATCTCGAGGGAAATACAGTAGACCAATGGTTTGGTGGAGGATTGGATTTAACACCCTACTATTTGTTTGAAGAAGATGCAGTTCACTTTCATCAAGTTTGTAAAGACAGTTGCGATCGACATGATCCAAATTTTTATGAAGGCTACAAAAAAAAATGTGACGAGTATTTTTGGAATTCTCACAGAAATGAAGCCCGCGGTCTCGGAGGTCTGTTCTTTGATTATTTAAAACCAATGCCACAAAAAATCTAGATCAATGGTATTCTTTTGTAACCGATGTTGCTGATAATTTTCTAAATGCATACCTCCCCATTTTGAATCGAAGAAAAAATCTCCCTTCACCGAGGATCAAAAAGAATGGCAAGAAATTAGAAGAGGTCGTTATGTAGAATTTAATTTAGTTCACGATAAAGGAACCCTATTTGGGTTAAAAACGAACGGTAGAATAGAGAGTATTTTGATGAGTTTACCGCCTAAAGTTCAGTGGCGTTATGATTATACTCCCAAAAAAGATTCTCAAGAGTCCAAATTAATGGAGGTACTCAAAAAGCCCAGAAAATGGGTTTAATCAACTTAATCTACTAGGTTTTTACTATTTTAACCCTGAGAAACAAAACATCGAAACATGAATACATTATCAATTTTAATTGTTTTACCTCTTTTGGTAGTGTTTTCCTACATTTTCGACGCTATTGCACGAAAGACAAAATTCCCTTCAGTTATATTGTTGATGTTTACTGGAATAATTGTCCGTGTCGGAACCAATTTGTATGGTTTTATTGAGTTTAAATTTTTGGATCAACTGATTCCTGTTTTAGGAACCGTTGGTTTAATTCTTATTGTATTAGAAGGGGCATTAGAATTAGACATCAAAAAAGAAAAGCTTCCTGTTATCTTAAAAGGATTCTTTGCTGCTGCTCTTATTTTGATTTTAAATATTATCGCTGTTGCATGGGTTCTAGAAAACTTCCTTAGTATGGAACACAAAACTGCTGTAATTTTTGCAATTCCCTTAGCAATAATTAGTAGCGCAGTGGCAATTCCATCAGCATCTGGTTTATTGGATCACGAAAAAGAATTTGTGGTTTATGAATCTACTTTCTCTGATATTTTGGGAATCATGATTTTCAATTATGCAATCCGACAATTTGAATCCAATCAAAGTTTGATTAGTCCCGAATCTATGATAGCGTTGGGTTTACAAATCATTGGAGTTATTGTGGTATCGTTATTCATAACCTACCTTCTTTTTCAGCTACTTCAAAAAATTGAGCATCATGTAAAATTCTTTTTGATCCTTGCCTTACTTGTTTTGGTCTATGCTTTTGGTAAACTCTTCCATCTGCCAGCCTTGGTTACTATTTTTATCTTTGGACTGTTTTTAAGCAATGTTCAAGTTTTACTTCCTGGGTTTATGAAAAAATATTTAGATCTGAATCAAACCGAAAAGGGACTACACGAATTTCACATACTTACAGCTGAATCAACTTTTTTAGTCAAAACATTCTTTTTTTTATTTTTTGGTTTTTCGATTAGCTTAACTCAATTTAATTCTCTTAATCCTTTTTTGATTGGGTTGTTGATTTTTACAATAATGTTGATAATCCGCTACATTTATTTTACGGTTTCTACCTTTAAAATAATCCCTTCTGCTCTTGTTTATATATCCCCACGTGGCCTGATCAGCATACTGTTGTTCTTACAAATCAAAGAAGTTACATTTATCGATCTTTCCACAACAATAATTGATGAGCGGGTTTTACTAGTTGTTATCTTGCTATCCATGATGATCATGACCCTAGGAACCATGAAAAAAACAGCAGATAACGATGAGTCTGACTTTTCCGAAAATACAGAAGAAGTAAATACAAATTCTCTCGATGAATTTTTAGATGGAATTGCAAATGAAAAAGATGACCTTACCTAAATTACAACACTATGTATCCCATTAAAAGAAATAGACGGTTAAGAAGTTCAGAAGCTCTCAGATCTTTAGTTAGAGAACAAATAATTACTCCCAATGACTTTATCGTGCCTCTTTTTATTGTCGAAGGAAAAGATATAAAAGAAGAAATTCCCTCCATGCCTGACTATTATCGAATGAGTTTGGATCGTACCAAAAAGGAAGTCTTAGAACTTTGGAACATGGGATTAAAGGCTGTACTGTTGTTTGTTAAAGTCCCTGAGGCATTAAAAGATAATAAAGGAACAGAAGCCATCAATTCAAAAGGATTGATGCAAAGAGCAATTTCGGCCATAAAAGAAGCTGTACCTGAAATGATTGTAATGACAGATGTTGCGCTGGATCCTTATTCTTCTTTTGGC
Organism: Candidatus Arcticimaribacter sp.; assembly: GCA_038142965.1. Classification (GTDB taxonomy): domain Bacteria; phylum Bacteroidota; class Bacteroidia; order Flavobacteriales; family Flavobacteriaceae; genus Arcticimaribacter. Next base: position 52,387 of record JAYQLC010000005.1, read on the forward strand.
CATGACGGAATTGTTGAAAATAATCAGATACTAAATGACACAACTGTTGAAGTTCTTGCTCAAATGGCATTATCTCATGCACAAGCGGGAGCAGACATTGTTGCTCCCAGTGATATGATGGATGGAAGGGTTTTAGCTATTCGAACTCTTCTTGAGCAAGAAAAATTTCACAATACAGGAATCCTTAGCTACAGTGCCAAATATGCTTCTGGATTTTACGGCCCTTTCCGATCAGCTCTAGACTCTGCACCCGGTTTTGGAGATAAAAAAACCTATCAAATGGATTTTCATAATCGAAAAGAAGCTCTGACGGAGACGAAATTAGACGTTGAAGAAGGTGCAGATATCGTAATGGTAAAACCTGGTTTAGCATACTTGGATATTATTCGTGATTTGAGCAACCAAATTGAAATTCCAATTGCTGCCTATCAAGTAAGTGGTGAATATGCAATGCTCAAAGCTGCAAGCCAAAAAGGTTGGATTGATTACGATGCTGTACTTTATGAACAACTTGTTTCATTTAAACGTGCTGGAGCATCGCTTATTGCAACATATTGCTCTAAAGATGCAGTTCGTATTCTCAGTTAATATTTTTTCCAAGTACTGGTTATTGCATTTTTAAAATAAAATCATACATTAGTAGTGCTCTAAAAACTAACCATGTACAGGAAAACACTACTCTTCATTTCAATGTTTTTTTGTTTGAGTTGTATTGGTGTAGATGTAACAGATGATTATGTTGAACCATCAATTCGAATAACCTCGCCGCAAATTATTTCCATTAAAGTTGGACAACAATTTCAATTTTCTGCAAAATATTTTGATGCCAGTGGCTCTTTAGTTGAGGAACCAAATTTTGAATGGGATGTAATTCCAGAGGATGCAATGTCTATTAATAACAATGGACTGGCCATAGCCGAAAAATCTGCGGAAGCTACACTAAGTGTCCATGTTGAAACAACTCTTGGGAATGTGATTTCTGATTCAACTTCTTTTTCAATATTGACGCTAATATCAATGATACAACAAACCAAACCGATACTTCAACAGCAACAACAGATGTGTCATCAACTACAACAGAAACTGCTACAACAACTTTTGATAATGATACAATTATTTTAGAACCTCAGACTTACTCTGGAGTTATTCAAACCACTTAAAGTTACAAATTAACTGGAAGTTTTAGTTATGAAATTGTCGATGGTCAATTAGTACTTTTTTTAGGAGATGATTACGAAGCGTCTACATCATTGCCGGGATTGTATGTTTATCTTTCAAATAATCCGAATTCAACAGCTGAAGCCTATGAAATTGGAGCAGTAAATGTATTTAATGGTGCACATTCATACACTCTTCCTGATTCAATAAAAATCAACGACTTTAAATACATTTTATAATGGTGTAAACCATTCAATGTAAAGGTTGGAGATGCTACAATATTTTAATTCAAACATTATGGGAAAAAAATACTACTGCTTTGGATTCTATTGTTAATAGGAATAAACCTTGGGATAGCTCAGTGGACTCAAAAAAGGAACGGGTTATTACAAACTTGGTACTTGGTTTTTGGAAGCGGACAAACATTACATAGATCAAGGGTTGACCGACCCAAATGCAACGCGTGGAATATTTATTACCAGTTTGTATCTTCGTCATGGAATTACTGATAAAATAACCTTAATCAGCTATATCCCCTATGTACGAGTGTATCAAAATGAGCAAGTAAATACCTCTGGAATTGGTGGACAACCCGGAGAAGCATTCAACAGTCTTGGTGATATTGACTTAGCGGTTGAATATCAATTATTTAAAAAATCAGGCTGGGCAGTTTCAACATCCCTAAGTCTGGGGTTTCCTAGTGGAAATAATTCAGGGGGAAGTGACGGAAGCTATCTAACTGGAGATGGGGAGTTTAATCAAATCTTGAAAATACTTCTTGGAACCTCATATAAAATTGGTAAACAAAGATTTTATGCTAAAGGATCTTTAGCTTTTAATAATAGAAGCAATGGGTTTTCTGATCAATATCGTTTAGGTTTTGAGACAGGAACTCAGTTGTTTAAAAATAAGCTTTTATTACTAGCTCGATTAAATACTACACAATCTACATACAACGGATCACTTTCTGCCACCAACAGCAATGGTAGTATTTTTGCCAATAATATTGAATTTGTAGGCTATTCTGGAGAAATAAATTACTTTTTAGACAAAAAATGGAGTATTTCTATAGGTTACAGTTCCGCCTTTTCTGGTAAAGTAATATACAGCGCACCAGCTTTATCAACTGGTATCGCTCTTAAACTATGACCCATATTTACGTTCAGGAGAGAACTTATCAATTGGCATAGATAATTTTTTATTGGAAATTATTTCGGATACTAGTTTGCCAGTAGCTGGCCCTAAACTCCATCCCATCATGGAGTGGCCTGTGGCTAAAACCAAGTTCGGACAAGAAGAATGTCTTCCGATAAAGGGTAATCCATCTGGAGACAAGGGTCTCAAACCGCACTTGGCCTGATTTCTGTCTTTCAAATCAATTTTTAAACCCGAGTAATATTGGGTTGCAGCATGGGCAATTGCATTGACACGATTTTCTCGAATATTGTGATTGATTCCCGCTATCTCCATTGTTCCCGCAAAGCGAGTAAACCCTTGCATGGGAGTGACCCCTACCTTAGACTCCATAAGTATGCAGGGTAATGAAATTCCGGTTTGAGCCTCTACATTTATTCGGTATCCTTTTCCTGCTTGAACAGAAAGCACTATTTTTAAAGGCTTCAAAAGTTCTTCTGTCCAAGCACCTGCCGCAAAAACTACTTCATCTGCTTCAAAATTTCCACGGTCTGTAACCACAGTAGAAATAAGATCTCCTCGAACTTGAAAGTTTTTTACAGTGGTTTCGGTATGAATCTCAACTCCACTTTTTAAAGTGTTTTTCTTCAATTGATTCATAAAGACTTCGGGAGTTGAGTGTGCATCACAACGATAATGATAAGCCCCAGCGATATTCATTTGAATTCCAGGTTGCAGTCGATTTACCTCTTCTAATCCAAGCAAAGACACATCCAAGCCCAAATCTTGTGCAGCTAGCATTACAGAATATTCGCTTTTTTCGGCTTTAGAAGTCTTAAAAGCCATCAACACACCACGATCTTCTAGATGAAAATCAAAATCAACAGACGCATGCATTTCATGATACAAGCCTTTACTCAGTTCATTGATTTCTTTGATCGCAGCCAAAGATCGTTGAACATGTTTTTTGGAACAGGAACGCATAAATTTCCATCCCCAAGAAATAAGATCGGCATCTAATCGAGGTTTAATATAAAAAGGGCTTGAGGAATTTAACATCCATTTCAACCCTTTAGAAATCATTCCTGGAGCAGCAAGAGGAACAATATGACTGGGTGTTAAATATCCTGCATTGACAAAAGAAGCTCCTTCAGTTATGGTTCCTTTATCCAATAAAGTTACTTCATGTCCTTCTGCTCTCAAATAAAATGCAGTAGATAAACCTACAATCCCACCACCGATTACAATTACACTCTTTTTCATACAAATTAAATAACTTGAAATCCTTCTGCATAGGGATCATCCCTGTCGATAATTATGGTATTGTATCCTGTAATTCTTGCACTTCCCTCAATACTAGGAAGAATTGCTTTAAGGTTTCCGATACATGTTTCTTTTTCTACTTTTCCCGTAAACTTTGAGCCAATAAAACTTTCATGAATAAAGGTTGACCCGACCTGTAGTTTTTCTTTTACAAACCATTGCGCCATTCGAGCAGACGTTCCAGTACCACAAGGTGATCGGTCTATGGCCTTGTCTCCATAAAAAACAGCATTTCTGGCTGTTGAACTTGGGTCTAGGGTTTCTCCGGCCCACAAAACATGACTACATCCATAAATATTGGGGTCTTCTGGATGAATAAAATCCTGCAATTCATTGACCAAATGCCGTAAGGTTTTACTGTAACTAATCAAATTTGTTGCCGTGTAATTCTCAACTCCTTTAAAATTTTCTTGTGGATCAACGATTGCATAAAAATTACCACCATAAGCAACATCTACTGTTAATTTTCCGAGATCAGGATGTTCGATCTCTAGATCAGTAGTATGAAGGAATGAGTCAATGTTTGTAAACTTTACAGCAGTCACTTTTTTACCCTCTTGTTTATAGTCCGCAACAATCAATCCTGCTGGTGTTTCAACCCGGATTGCACCACTTACTTTGGGAGTAATCAAATTCTCTTCAATTAAAATAGTTATTGCTCCAATTAATCCATGACCGCACATAGGCAAACAACCACTGGTTTCAATAAATAAAATCGAAACGTCATTTGAGACATCTATTGGGTCAAAGAAAAAGCTTCCACTCATCATATCGTGTCCCCTTGGTTCAAACATAAGTCCTTTTCTAATCCAATCAAATTCCTTTAAAAAATGAAGTCTTTTTTCCATCATTGTATTTCCCTTTAACTTCAGAATGGGGTCGGTGACTATCCGAACCGGATTTCCTGCAGTATTGCCATCTATACAAGTAAAATGAATGACTTTACTCATTTATTTTTTGATTTATGTAGGTGTCTATTTCTTGCTCCATAAGCGGGAGGGTAAGAGTTCCTTTTTGTAATAAAATGTTATGAAATTCTCGAATATCAAAATCTTCTTCAAGGGCTTGTTCTGTTTTCTTTCTGAGTTCCAAAATCTTCAATTCTCCCACTTTGTATGCCAATGCTTGTCCAGGCCAAGAAATGTAGCGATCGACTTCGGTGTTTATTTCATGAAATGAAAGTGCTGTATTTGCTGCCATAAAATCAATCGCTTGTTCTTTGGTCCATCCAAAAGCGTGAATTCCAGTGTCTACAACCAAACGACATGCTCTCCACATCGAATAAGTTAACTGACCAAAACGTTCATATGGAGTTGTATAAATACCCATTTCACCTGCTAAGGATTCGGTGTACAATCCCCAACCCTCACCATAGGCTGATAAATATAAGGACTTTCTAAATTCTGGTATGTCATCTGGGAGCTCTGAATTCAAAGCCATTTGTAAATGATGACCCGGTACGGCTTCGTGGGCTGTTAATGCAGGAAGAACATAAAGAGGTCGGCTTGGTAAATTGTATGTATTGACCCAATAATATCCGGGATTTGTACTCTCTGGTTGTGTAGGAATGTAACGCCCACCTGTGTACTTTGGGGCAATTGCATCTGGCACAGCAGCTACACCATAGGGCGTTCTGGGCAGCAGCTTAAAGAATTTTGGTAATTGTTCATCGAGTCGTTTTGAAATATCACGAGCACGCATCAAAAGTTCATCTGCTGTTTTAGCATAGAACTGTTGGTCAGTTCTTAAAAATGTGAAAAAGTCTTCAAAACTTCCCTCAAAACCAACCTCATCAATTATCGATTCCATTACATCTTTTATTTTTTTCACCTCTATCAACCCCAATTGATGAACTTCATCGGCAGTCATTTCTAAAGTAGTGTAATAAGCAATTCGATTGTTGTAAAAAGAGGTTCCATTTGGTGTTTGATTTACGCCTATGGATTTGCGAGTTTGCGGATAATACTCTTTTTCAAAAAAAGTCTTGATTTTTTTAAAAGAAGGAATAACATTTTTTTGAACTGAATTTTGAGCAGCGGTTAAAATAGAATCCTTTTCTTTAACTGATAATTGCTCGGGTAATTCATTGAAAGGAGAAAAATAAAAATTATCAGCAAAAGAATCGGTAATATGTCTGTTGTAACTGCTCTCATATCCCTCAAAAATAACCAGTGGCTGAGACACTCCTTCTTCAATTCCTTTTCTCAATAAGTTTAGATTTTGATCTACATACAAGGGAATCGATTCAAGCATTTCGAGATAATTGATCGCTTGTTTTTTTGTTGTCAGGGGTCGCACACGATAAACCAAGTTATTGTGAAATCCTGCATCAGACAGAAGAGGATTCAAATGAGTTTTAAATTCAAAATTTGCAAGATGATCGTTTAACAAAAATTTTAAAAGTTCAAGAGATACAAAATCAGTTGCTGATAAATTTTCAATGGGAATTTTTTCTGTCTTGTCGAGTAAAGATTTATGAAAATCATAATCTGCTTGATGACGCTCTTCGGAGTGATCACCAAGCGGGAAATCGTCCGAGTCATAAGACTCATAGTTTTCGTATTGGTTTATCAGATCTTGAAGTGGTTTTGAATCGTCAAAAGGAGATGAACATCTACAGGCTAAAACAAAAATCAGAACATATTTTAGAGCGATTTTCATACGACAGCTTTTGTTATATTATTGTTTAAAGTACGAAAAATTTGAAGTGGATTATCATCTTTCAATGCTTCGGGTAAAAAGTCGTTTGGACAATCTTGAAAACAAATAGGTCTCAACCACCGTTCGATAGATAAGGTTCCTACGGAGGTAAAACGAGTATCCGTTGATGCTGGAAATGGCCCCCATGATTCATAGAAGCACAAACTGCAACACCAGTAGGTACGCCATCAAAAAGAATACGACCCACTTTTTGTTGCAAGTTTCCTATTAATGTTTTATTGTTTTCTAAGTCCGTTTTAGTTCCCAAAACTGTAGCGGTTAGTTGTCCTGGAAGTGTCTTTATCAATTGAGAAATTACTGCTGTACTTGAACTGTGTACAACCAAACTAAAAGGGCCAAAAACTTCTTCTAAAAGTTCTGGTTTATCCAAAATACTTTCCGCAGAAATTACCCCTACAGCTGGGCTATTATCTGCTTGTGATTTTCTATGCAACGTAACTCCTTGGCTTTCTATTTGTTGAATTTGCTTCTGATAATTCTCACTTATCTTTGGATGAACCATATTATTTGCTTCTCCAAAATTCTGCACCAATTGATCAACAAATGAATTTGGCTCGTTTCCACATATTAAAATCAGTCCAGGGTTAGTACAAAACTGTCCAGTCCCCAACTGAATAGAGTTTGATATTTGAGTTGGTATTTCAGAATCAGATATTGAGCGTTCAGGTAAAATGAGTACCGGGTTTATGCTCCCCATTTCAGCAAAAACAGGAATGGGTTCTTTTTCTTTTTGAGCAATATCGTAAAGGGCTTTCCCAGCTTTGAAGCTGCCAGTAAAACCTACTCCTTTAACTTTAGGGTGTTCAACTAAAGTAGATCCTACTTCAATTTTTTCTCCATGTAAATGTGCAAAAATTCCTTGAGGCAAATTACACTTGTCAATTGCCTGTATTACCGCTCGAGCAACCAACTCGCTGGTTCCTGCATGATAAGGATGCCCCTTAAGAATGACTGGACAACCTGCAGCAAGCGCGGAAATTGTATCTCCACCTGCTGTTGAGAATGCCAACGGAAAATTACTCGCTCCAAAAACAACTATGGAACCGATAGGATAGTACATTTTTCTCAAATCAGGAATTCCCTCAATCCCAACATCCAAGATTGCATTTACATATGAGCCCTCATTCAATAAGTCTACAAAACTCTGAATCTGTCCCAACGTTCTCGAAAACTCTCCCTCGGCTCTTCCATTAGGGTAACCCGATTCCAGTTGATATTGTTTTAAAATCGACTCTTTGTCTTGTTCTAATTCAATTTTAATTTGAGCTAAAAAAGCAGCTCTTGTAGCTACTGAAGTGTTGGAGTATATATCAAATACACGATCAGCAAGTTCACAAGCTTCTGTTACAATTTCAATAGAAGCGTTTTCATAAAGGTTTGAAAGCGCTGTTTTATCCTTTGCATTAAAAGTTTTAAAAGTAATTGGGTTTAGACAATCTACTTCTTTCCCATTGACTAGATTTTTACCTTTGATCATAAAAACATTTTATAATTTCCTAAGTCTGGACGAGTAGCCAGAGAATCATCGATAATTCTCTGAACTCGAATCCGTTCACTCCCTTTCAGTTCAATTCGAGGTTTTCGAACATGTCCTGTTCCAATACCCGTTGCAACTTCACATTGCTTGATGTTCTGAACCAATTGAGGAGATATGTCCAACTCCAGAAGCGGTAAAAACCATCTATAAATTGCCAACGCCTCATCAATTTTTTTTGCCTTTGTGTAAGCAAATATTGCAACCGTTTCTTTGGGGAAAGCATCAACTAAACCAGCTACCCATCCATTTGCACCCATCACTAAACTTTCCATCGCAAGTGTATCCACACCACAGAGAATTTTGTATCTGCGTCCAAAACGATTGATCATTCGTGTAACATTGGATATGTCTCGTGTAGATTCTTTTACAGCTTGTATATTACTGAATTGCTGCAATTGATCAAACATATCCAAGGTAACTTCAATTTTATAATCCACCGGGTTATTGTAAATCATTATTGGAAGCTTAGTAGCTTGTGCAACTGAGGCAAAATACTGAACAGTCTCGCTGTCTGTTGCTTTGTAGCGCATTGGTGGTAACAACATTAAACCATCTGCTCCATTTGCCTCTGCAGCCTGTGCTACTTCAATTGCATCTTGAGTAGATTGTTCTGCAATATTGATAATTATTGGAATTTTTTCTGAAATAATTTCTTGAGATTTTTTGAGTAATTGGAGTTTCTCTTCTGCTTTAAGCGTGCTTGCCTCACCGAGTGTTCCTCCTAGAATAATTCCATGAACACCTGCATCAATTTGAGCCCTGAGGTTGATCTCAAAGGCTTTGAGGTTTAAATTTCCTGAGGCGTCAAATTGAGTAGTTAAGGCGGGCATAACTCCTTCCCAGTTAAAATTTATCATTTCCTTTTTGCTTTTATGATTCAAATATATGAAATCAAAATAGGTGCATTTTGTCTTCAGGAAACAATATTTAAATAAAGACGTTAAGTATCCTATTTTAAATACTACATTAGTAAAACAAATTGAAACCCTATTTGATTGTGTATTTGAACAAAACTAAATCCCAGATTCTGTGGATTTTAAAAAAAAAAATTATTTAACTTTATGATTCTCAAATCTCCTCAATAAGATCTCATGGAATTTGCAAAATTTAAAAGTTCGTTAGGTACCATAGAGATTATGGGAGATGATGAGGGTGTTCAATCTATTAAAGTTTTCCCAGATGAAATCTTTGAAGAAACTACAATCCCATGTTTGCTTCAGGAGAGTGTAAAACAAATTAAGGAGTACATTGAAAAAGTCGAACCCAGTTTACATTTTTGATGAATCCAAAAGGAACCGAATTTCAACTTAAAGTATGGGACATCCTAAAGACAATTCCTAATGGGGAAACAATGTCATATCTCAAAGTTTCCGAAATTTACGGAAATCCCAAGGCGGTAAGAGCTGTTGGGGCTGCTATCGGGAAAAACCCTATCTTAGTAGCTATACCTTGTCATCGAGTTATTGGAAGTAATGGAAATCTGGTTGGCTTTGCCTCTGGCTTAGATAAAAAAAAATGGCTTCTCCAAAAGGAAGGCTTTGGGGTTCAAAAAGAGTTTGATTTTTAGTAATCATCTCATTTTTAATATACTAAATTTTACACTTATGAAAAAAGTATTGAAAATTGTGTTTGGCGTTCTTATTGCATTGTATGCACTACTTTACATCAGTTCATACAATTATGTAATTCCTGGATTAATAAAAATTTATGGTACAGGTCATACTACAGCTTTTTTGCACGACTATGAAGTTTTTGATAACCGAACTGTAGAGGCTTCCGATAAGCCCCAAAAGTGGCCTGTTCACAAAAAATACAATACTATTGAACCCACAGATCGATTAATGAAAGCTCATAAAGAGTATAAAACTGTAGCTTATCTAATCATCAAAAACGATAGTATTTTCCATGAAAAGTATTACAACGGATATTCGGATACCTCCAAAAGTAATTCTTTTTCCATGGCCAAAAGCATGGTGACTGGTATGCTAGGGAAAGCAATTGAAGATGGAAAAATCGAAAGCATCGATCAAAAAGTAGGATATTTTTTTGAAGAATTTAATGACGGTAATGCAGCTGATTTGACTGTGGGTGACCTAGCAAGTATGGCTTCGGGCCTTGACTGGGTTGAAGAATATTACAACCCCTGAACATTACAACCCAGTCCTATTTTACAGATGATTTACAAAGTCTACTGCGAAACAGAAAAATAACAGGAACACCCGGTCAAGAATATTCATATCTTAGTGGTAACACACAGTTACTCGGAATGATTATCCAAAAAGCTGTAGGGTCTAACCTAAGTGATTATTTTTCGGAAAACTTTTGGAAGCCCATGGGAGCAAAAGAAAATGCACTTTGGCAAATTGATAGCAAAAAAAATGGAATGGAAAAAGCATTTTGTTGTTTTGCTTCAAATGCGAAAGACTTTGCGCGATTTGGAAAACTTTACAAGGATCATGGAAAATGGAATGGAAAAAAATTAATTGATTCCACTTTTGTGGCTTTAAGTGTTCGCCCTCGATTTAAAAATAGTCCTGAATACGGATACGGGTGGTGGCTTTCTGAAATTGATGAAAAACCTCTTTTTGCTATGCGTGGTCACCTAGGGCAATACGTTATTGTAATCCCTGAAGATGATATGATTGTCGTTCGCTTGGGTCACCTTACTGGAAAACCCAATGAAACTGAATTCCCTGAGGTATTCCACCTCTACATTGAAGAAGCTTACAAAATGCTTGAAAATGCTGCAAAAAGTTGATTTAACAAAGGTGTTATTTTTAGACATTGAAACTGTTCCAGAGGAAGAAAATTTTGATCAACTTAGCAATTATCGAAAAGAACTTTGGGCTCAAAAATCTGCCTACCAAAGGAAAGAGGAAGAAACTCCAGAAACTTTCTATAGAAAAGCTGGAATCTGGGCAGAGTTTGGAAAAATAATTTGTATTTCCGTTGGGTATTTTATAGTTAAAAAAATCTTCGAAACTTTAGAATTAAAACTTTTTTTGGAGAAGAAAAGCAATTGCTTCTTGATTTTAAAGCATTATTAGATAATCATTTTAACCTTCAAAATCACATTCTTTGTGCTCATAACGGGAAAGAATTTGATTTTCCATTTATCGCAAGACGCATGATTATTCACAGCATAGATTTACCAAAAAGTTTAAATCTTTTTGGAAAAAAACCTTGGGAAATTCCTCACCTTGACACCATGCATTTGTGGCGTTTTGGCGACTTTAAACACTACACCTCTCTAAAGCTTTTAGCAGAGATTCTGGGAATTTCCTCACCAAAAGATGATATTGACGGAAGCGAAGTTGCTCATGTATTTTATGTAGATAAAAACATAGATCGGATTGTTACATACTGTGAAAAAGATGTAGTAACAATTGCACAAGTTATTCTGCGATTCAAAAATGAACCTTTACTAGAATCTGACGAAATCATATGGCTAAACTAAATTCGAAGAATATCATTGAAGTTAGTGATTTATCACTTTCCATAGCTGATAAAGCTATCCTGAAAAACATAAGTTTCAACATTGCATCCAATGAAATTGTTGCCATGGTTGGTGAATCAGGCAGTGGAAAATCTTTGACTGCACTTTCCCTTTTGGGTTTACTGCCAATAGCTAAAACATTAATAAACTCGGGCAGTATTCAATTTGAAAAAACAGAATTATTAAATTTTAGTGAAACCCAGTGGCAAAAAATCCGAGGAAATGAAATCAGTATGGTATTTCAAGAACCTCAATCCTCTTTGAACCCCACAATGCGGTGTGGTGTCCAAGTCAATGAAATCATTCAACAGCATTTCAAAAATTCTTTGTCAAAAGAAAAGCGAAAACAAAAAGTTCTTGAAGCCTTTGAACGAGTCAAACTACCATCACCGGAAAGAATCTATGATGCATATCCACATGAAATTAGCGGAGGTCAAAAACAACGTGTGATGATTGCCATGGCATTGATAAATAAGCCCAAGTTACTTATTGCAGATGAACCCACAACAGCTTTGGATGTTCTGGTGCAAAAAGAAATAATCGATTTACTCAAAGAGTTACAAAAACAAACTCAAATGAGTGTATTATTCATTTCACATGACTTGTCCTTGGTTTCCCAATTAGCTGATAAAATTATTGTTCTTTATGAAGGGAGGGTAGTTGAATCTGGAACCCCTCAGGAAATTTTCAAACAGCCTAAAGATAACTACACTCAAGCTTTGATTCATGCCCGGCCTTCACCAAATCAACGTTTAAAGAAGTTACCTACAATAGAAAATTATTCTACCCCTTTGGTGAAAAATCAATTTATTGATCCTAAAGAACGCAGTGAGCGATTAGAAAAATTATACGCTCAAAAGCCCCTATTTTCAGTTCGAAACTTGAGTAAAACATATAGGTCTAAATCTAGTCTTTTTGGAAAGACAGAAAACTTGTTGGCTGTCAAGGATGTTTCTTTTGATCTTTATCCTGGAGAAACCCTAGGGTTGGTGGGAGCTTCTGGATGTGGAAAATCTACTCTTGGAAAAGCTTTGGTATTCTTAGACAAACCCACTGCAGGGAATATTGACTATGAAGGAACTTCTTTAAATAAATTGATTCCTCAAAAAATAAGATCATTACGTACTAACATTCAGTTTATTTTCCAAGATCCTTATGCAGCACTAAATCCTCAGAAAAAAATAGGGGATGCGATTCTTGAGCCCATAATTGCTCATAAAATTCTCGAAAAACCCTTTCAAAAAGATCGAGTTATTGACCTTTTAAAGCAAGTAGGATTGGACTCAAATTTTTACGACCGTTATCCACATGAACTTTCTGGAGGTCAACGCCAAAGAGCTGTTATTGCTCGAGCCCTGGCAGTTAATCCTAAAATATTAATTTGTGATGAATCTGTCGCAGCATTAGATATTTCTGTACAAGCACAAGTGCTCAATCTTCTTAATGATCTTCAAGAAAAACTCCAATTATCCTATATTTTTATTTCACACGACCTTTCTGTTGTTCAATACATTTCTGACAAAATCATGGTCATGGATGAAGGAACAATAGTTGAATACAAAGAAGCTGATGAGCTTTGTCGAAACCCAGAGCACCTTTCAACTCAAAAACTCATGGAAGCCATTCCAAAAATAGCTTTTTAAATGCCTGACTAAGGCGCAGGATTAGGGAGTTGGTTTTGAACTGTTTCTATCTCCTTTAAAATTTCTTTGGAAAGTGTAACGTTTATGCTTCCAATATTTTCTTTAAGCTGCTCTAAAGTAGTTGCTCCAATAATATTAGAGGTGACAAAAGGTTGCATATTTACAAAAGCCAAAGACATTTGTGTAAGACTTAAACTGTGTTTTTGCGCTATTTGATAATACAATTCTGTTGCCTCAATAGCTTGTTTTCCATTGTATCGGGCTGCAAAGTTTGGAAACAAGGTAAAGCGTGCTTTTGGAGGGTTATTCCCATTTCTGTATTTACCTGTCAGGCGACCAAAAGCAAGTGGGGAATAGGCTAATAAACCAACATCTTCTCGCAAACAAACCTCAGCAGTTCCAACCTCGAAATGTCGAGTAAGTAAAGAATATGTGTTTTGTAGCGTAATCATTTTAGGTAAACCCTTTCGAGACAACTCCATGTATTTCATAATTGCCCAAGGATTTTCGTTAGACAAACCAATTTGTCGGATCTTGCCTGCCTGTATTAACTCATTGAGATTGTGCAAAATTTCTTCGAAATTTTCTATCCAAGGATCATCAGCATCATGAGAATAACCTCGCTTCCCAAAATAATTGGTATTGCGCTCTGGCCAATGCAATTGATATAAATCAATATAATCGGTCTGTAAACGCATTAAAGAATTTTCAACCGCCTCAACAAGGTTGGCTTTGTTGAAGCTTACCTTATTGCGGATGTGTGCAGTGTATGGCCCCGGTCCAGCTGCCTTAGAGGCCAAAATAACCTTAGATCTATTGCCCGTTTTTTTGAACCAATTTCCAATGACACGTTCTGTTTCTCCTTGAGTTTTAGGCTCTGCCGGAACCGGATACAATTCTGCAGTGTCAAAAAAATTAACTCCACTCTCTAAGGCTAAATCCATCTGATCAAATCCTTCAGCTTCTGTGTTTTGATTTCCGATGGTCATGGTACCCAAACATATTTTACTAACTTTTATGTTGGTACCTGGTAATGTAGTGTATTTCATAAATTTAGTCTAGGTCTTGAAGAAGTTTGCCTATCTCATCCAATTTTGGAGCTAAGATCACTTCTATACGTCTATTTTTTGATCGATTACTCGCAGAGCTGTTTGGAACAAGTGGAGCATATTCCCCTTTTCCAGCTGCAGTAATATTTTCGGGTTTTACCCCATTATTTTTTAGTAATAATGTTACTATTGATGTTGCTCTTTTAACAGAAAGATCCCAATTTCCGGATAATTTTGAATCTCCAATGTAGGGTTCATCATCTGTGTGGCCTTCAATCAATACCGCAATATCTTTGTTTTCTTCCAAAACCATTGCGAGTTGTCTGATTGCTTGCCTCCCTTCTGAACCAACTGCCCAACTTCCAGGTTTAAATAACAACTTATTTTCCATAGAAACATAAACCTTTCCGTCTCGTTGTTCAACAGTCAGTCCTTTTCCGTCAAAACTCAAAAGTGCTTTGGTTAAAGAAGATTTTAAATTTGAAAGTAATGCTTCTTTATTTGCAATAACTTGTTCTAATTCGTCAACTCGAGCAATTCTAGAAGCAAGCTCATTTTTTAAGAGAATCAAGTTCCGAACGTTCATCTAATAGCTCTGATTCTTTCAGTTGAATTTGATCCAACAATCCTCTGTTTTGTTCAATACTTTCTTGCAATTCTGCATTACTGTTTTTCTCTAAGGCGGTGTATGAATCTCGAAGTGTTTCAAAATTCTTTTTGGAGCTATCTAACTCCATTTCCATTTTTTCATATTGAGACATTAATTCCCCATAGTGATAACGCAAAGAGTCATATCGAACAATAAGCTCACTGTTATCTTTTTCCAAGATAGAGTGATCTACTTTTAACTGAGCGTAATTCCCTTCTATTTCGTTAAACATTTTTGAAGAAACGCAACTAACCAGACCAAAGGAGCAAAGGCAAAGAAATATTAATTTTTTCATGCTATTCAAGTTAATTTATTTAAAATCTAATTCAACCACAACAGGACAATGATCAGAATGGTAGGCTTCTGATAAAATGTAGGCTCTTGAAATTTTGGGGCTTAAGGGTTCATTTACCATCGCATAATCCAAACGCCAACCTTTGTTATTTGCACGAGAATTAGCGCGATAACTCCACCAACTGTATTGGTGTGGCTCTGAATTAAACTTACGAAAAGAGTCGACAAATCCTTGATTTACAAAACTATCCATCCATGCGCGCTCTTCAGGTAAAAAGCCTGAAACATTTTTATTTCGAACCGGGTCATGAATATCAATAGCTTTATGACATATGTTGAAATCTCCACAAACAACCAAATGCGGTATTTTTTTTGGAGTATTGCAAAATAGTCTCGAATTTCATCCATGAATTTAAACTTGTATTCTAAACGATCTGTGTTGGTTCCAGACGGCAAATACATGCTTACTACTGAACAATTTTCAAAATCTGCTCGGATGACACGGCCTTCAAAATCCATTTGCTCAATACCTGTTCCATATTCTATGTGATTAGGTTTTTGTTTACAAATTATTGAAACTCCACTATATCCTTTTTTTTGTGCAGAAAACCAGTAATGATGATATCCCAGTTTTTCGATGGCTTCTGTATCTACTTGCTCTTTTTGGGCCTTTGTTTCCTGAAGACATAAAACATCAGGTTGTGCAGCATTGAGCCAACCAATAAAGTCTTTTTTAAAAGCCGCTCGAATTCCATTAACATTGTAAGAAATGATTTTCATCATAGCTAAAGTAAGCAATCTCTAGCTTTTAAAAACCTGATATGAAAAGTGTTTTTAAAAAAACTTATTAATGGTTATTGAGTTTTTGCAACCAGTTTTTAAAATCCAACTTTTCATTTAAAAAGCCTGCCAATGCTTCAATGGAAATACGTTCCTGTTTCATGGTGTCTCGATCTCGAATAGTAACCGTTTGATCTTCTAGAGTTTGATGATCAATAGTAATGCAATAAGGTGTTCCCAATGCGTCTTGACGTCTGTATCGTCTCCCTACAGCATCTTTTTCATCATAACAGACTTCATGATTCCACTTTAAATCATCCATCAATTTTTTCCCAAGCTCAGGAAGACCATCTTTCTTTACCAAGGGTAAAATTGCGATTTTAGTGGGTGCTAGTATTGCGGGTAATTTCAATACCGTTCTTGAGCTACCGTCTTCCAGTGCTTCCTCACGCAACGCCCATGAAAATACAGCCAAAAACATACGATCTAATCCTACTGAAGTTTCAACCACATAAGGCACGTAATTTTCGTTCCGTTCATGGTCAAAATACTGCAACTTTTTTCCCGAAAACTCTTCATGACTACCTAAATCAAAATCAGTTCTAGAATGAATCCCTTCAAGTTCTTTGAATCCAAATGGAAATTTAAATTCAATATCTGCTGCTGCATCGGCATAATGAGCTAATTTTTCGTGATCGTGAAAACGATAATTTTCTTCTCCCATTCCTAAGGAAAGATGCCATTTAAGTCGAGTTTCTTTCCATTGGTTGTACCATTCTTTTTGAGTTCCAGGAGGGATGAAAAACTGCATTTCCATTTGTTCAAATTCTCGCATTCGAAAAATAAATTGGCGTGCTACAATTTCATTTCTAAATGCCTTTCCCGTTTGTGCTATTCCAAAAGGAATTTTCATTCTACCTGTTTTCTGGACGTTTAAAAAGTTTACAAAAATCCCTTGTGCAGTTTCTGGGCGTAAGTATAAATCCATTGCAGAGTCAGCTGAGGCTCCTAATTTTGTTCCAAACATGAGATTAAACTGCTTCACCTCAGTCCAGTTTCTAGATCCCGATTCTGGACAGGCAATTTCAAGTTCTTCTATCAAATTCTTTACATCTGTGAGATCTTCTTTTTCCAAAGATTGACCCAAGCGTTTTAAAGTTTGATTTATTTTTTCTTGATACCCAACCACCCTAGGGTTTGTTTTGATGAATTCTTCTTTTTCAAAGCTATCGCCAAAACGTTTTGCCGCTTTAGCAATTTCTTTATCCATTTTGTTCTCAATTTTGGCACAATAGTCCTCCACCAAAACATCTGCCCGATATCGCTTTTTAGAATCTTTATTATCAATCAAAGGATCGTTAAAAGCATCTACGTGACCCGATGCCTTCCATGTAGTTGGATGCATAAAAATAGCTGCATCTATTCCTACAATGTTATGATGTAATTGAACCATTGATTTCCACCAATAATCTCTAATATTTTTTTTGAGAGCGACCCCGTTTTGAGCATAGTCGTAAACTGCACTTAGGCCATCGTAAATTTCACTTGAAGGAAATACAAATCCGTATTCTTTTGCATGTGAAATGATTTTTTTGAAATCTGTCATGGTACAAAAATAATCCTTTTTCGTATTTTACCTTACTCAAATCTTATTTAACATGAAAAACTTTGCAAAAGAGCTTGGAAGCGATTTTATTAACCTGTTCTTTCCAAAATTGTGCATGGGTTGTATGGGTGTTTTGATTCCCAGTGAAAAAAATATTTGTGTGCATTGCCAACTTCAACTTCCATTCACTTACTTTCATTTACAAGAAAACAATCCTGTAAAAGAGAAATTCAAAACTAGGTTGGATATCAGACAAGCGACTGCTCTTTGCTATTTTCAAGAAAACAGCATTATAGAAAAACTTCTTTATCAATTGAAATACAGGGGTCAAAAACAATTAGGGGCTTATTTTGGAACTCTTTTGGGTAAAGAATTAAAATCTTCAATTAATTATCAAACTATTGATGCTATAATTGCTGTTCCACTTCATCAAAAAAGACAACGAAAAAGGGGGTACAATCAAGTTTCCCTTTTCGGCAAAACTATTGCTCATTACCTTGGTGTTCCCTACATTGAGGATGCGCTTGTTCGAACCCAGAATACCAAGCAGCTTACAAAAATTATTATGCGGATCGCGAGAAAATACTTGAAAATGCTTTTTGTTTGAATTTAAAAGATTCGGCCCCCAAGCATTGGCTCTTGGTTGATGACATAATAACCACAGGTGCTACCCTAAATTTCTGTGGAAGACTAATCCTTGAAAATCCAAAAAATGAGTTAAGCATTGCAGCCATAGGGTATAGGATTTAAATGATTTATCCTTTAATTTGCACTAAAATAAGATTCATGCGGAAAAACTCCTCTACATTATTGGTGTAATTTTAATCTTATCTGTTTCCCGCTGCGCTAAAAGAGGTACTCCTACGGGTGGAGCCAAAGATAGTTTACCGCCCGTACTGATTCGAGCAGTCCCTCCATTGAACACCAACTTTTTTGATGAAGAAAAAATCACTTTGTTTTTTGATGAATATATTAAACTCAAAGACATCAGCAGTCAATTTATTACCTCCCCACCATTAGAGCCAAGCCAATACAAAATTTCACCAGAGTCTACAGTAAGCAAAAAGATTGAAGTCAAATTTTTAGATTCTCTAAAACCAAACATTACCTACACCCTCAACTTTGGCTCTGCAATTGAAGATTTTAATGAAGCTAATCCGTTGACTTTTTCAGTTACACCTTTTCTACTGGAGCAGTAATTGATTCCTTGTATTTGGAGGGGACTGTAAAGGATGCCTATGAAATGGAAACCGAGCCTAATATTTCTCTTCATTTGTACCCCATAGATTCTACTTTTACAGATTCTACAATTTTCAAGAAGAAACCCTTTTATGTCGCCAACACACTAGATAGCGTTTATTTCAAACTGCAAAACATCAAAGAAGGAACTTATGAAATGATTGCCATACAGGACGTGGGTAAAAATTATCTTTTTGATCAGAACATTGACAAAATCGGTTTTTTTGAAGACCCTGTAAAACTTCCCGGAGATACACTGCGTTTTCCAGTACTTTTCAAAGAAATTCAAAATTTTGACTGGACACGACCTCAGTTTGTAAACGATCATCACATTGTTTTTGGATATTATGGGAATCCTTCAGGTAAGGAAATAAAGCTTGTGAGTGATGTGCCAAAAGATTTTAAATACCTAATCACCAAACACACCGAAAAAGACAGTTTAGATTTTTGGTTTTCTGGGATCAAAAAAAATTGATTCTTTGGTTTTTAAATTAAGTGGAATGGACTCCATGATTCAAAAAATTGTGAAACCAGTGCGCCCAACACTCGATTCCTTAGAAATCAAATTTTCTCATTCTAGGGTTATTGATTTTTTGGATACCCTATCCTTAAAATCTTCGCTTCCAATAATTTCTATCAATGATGCGTTTATTGAAATTCGAGATTTAGATTCTCTTATAGTTCCTTTTAAATCTGTCCTTAATAAAAATAAAAATCAAGTTTTTTTAGATTTTGAAAAAACTCCTAATAATAGTTACTCCATAAAAATATTACCCAATGCAACGGTCGATTTTTGGGGGATACAAACGATACCATTGAAACTAAATTGAATACCAAAAAAATAGAAGATTATGGTGTAATTATCCTTTCTGTCAAAACAGATGAAGACTTTAATTATTTTATTGAACTACTGGATAAAAAAGGGGAGACTGTTCGAAAAACAATAAAAAACGAAAACAACCGCTATAGGTTCAATCATCTAACACCTGGGACTTATGGTTTCCGTTTGATAAAAGACCTAAACAACAATCAAAAATGGGACACTGGAAATTATCTCAAAAAAATTCAGCCTGAAGAAGTTTTTTACATGGATGGTGAAATTGTACTTCGAGCGAATTGGGACCAAAATGAAGTGTTTATTGTAAAGTAAAAGAATCTCGATCGTTTAGAAAATTAAATTTAGACCGCGTGGCAACTTGTTGATCCTTGTTTAAGGTTGCGTAAAATATTCCTTCTTTGTCAGCTGCACAAACAACGGTTGTTCCAAGTGAATCGTAGACTGCTGATCGTCCTAGATAAGTGTTTTGTTTAGCATCTTTTCCTGTTCTATTTACTCCAACGGTGTAACTCATGTTTTCGATAGCACGAGCCTGCAAAAGTGTTTCCCATGCATTTACTCTTGGACTCGGCCAATTGGCTACATATACCAGCAGATCGTAATCTACAGTATTTCTTGACCAAACTGGAAATCTTAGGTCATAACATATTCGAAGACAAACCTTCCATCCTTTAAAATTAAGAATTCCGTCATTTTTACCAGTCTGATATGCACGATCTTCTCCTGCCAAAGTAAACGTATGTCGCTTGTCATAAAAATATTTGTTCCCATCTGAATTGATCCAAACAAAGCGATTGTAGTACAAACCTTCTTCTTCAATTATCAAACTTCCTGCAATTGCAGTATTGTGTTTTTTTGCCCACATCAACATCCATTGAATTGTATTTCCATTCATTGATTCGGCTACATTTTCTGGATTCATCGTAAAACCAGATGTAAACATTTCTGGAAGAAAAACGACATCTGTTTCTGACTGAAGTTGTTCTAGGTACTTGTCGAAACGACTAAGATTATCCTGCGGGCGTTCCCAGGCTAAGTCCATTTGAATTAAGGCCACTTTGATTTCGTCTTCCATTTGAACTGTTTTAAATAAAAATACATAAAATAGAATTATTTTTATTGAACTATTCGAAGAGAACTTCTCCTTTTTCTTTTATCTTTAAGGGTATAGAATTAATTAATTTGCTTTATGGAAAAAAAAAATATGTTGTAGCTTTAGATCAAGGAACTACTAGTACGCGAGCGATTCTATTTAATAAAAAAGGAGAAATCGTTTCAATTTCCCAAAAGAATTAAAGCAATATTATCCGCAATCGGGTTGGGTAGAACACGATGCTAATGCAATATACAAAGATCAACTTGAGGCTTTTGAAAATGTATTACACGAAACAGGAATTGATCCTTCCGAAATTGCTTCTATTGGAATTACCAATCAAAGGGAAACTACGGTAGTATGGAATAAAAATACAGGAGAACCGATTCATAAAGCCATTGTTTGGTTGGACAAGAGAACAACTCCAATTTGTGATAATTTAAAAGCCCATGGATTGGAAGCTTACGTTCATGAAAACACAGGGTTGGTTATTGATTCTTATTTTTCAGGAACAAAATTAAAATGGATATTGGATGAAGTTCCTCAAGCAAGAGCTGAGGCAGAAGCGGGTAATTTACTTTTTGGAACCATTGATTCTTGGTTGATTTATAAGCTTACAAAAGGGAAAAGACACCTTACGGATCACAGCAATGCATCTCGGACCATGATCTACAACATAAAAAACTTGTCTTGGGATGATAAAATTCTCAAAGCAATGGATATCCCCAAATCCATGCTCCCAAAAGTTCAAGAATCCTCTTCTGATTTTGGAACATTTGATTACAACGGACTATCCATTCCAATTTATGGAGTTGCGGGAGATCAACAAGCTGCTTTATTTGGACAAGGAGGACATCAGCCAGGTGTTGCAAAAAACACTTACGGAACGGGTTGTTTTATTTTGCTCAATACAGGGTCAAAGCATTTAGTTTCGAACAGAGGATTACTTACAACATTAACCTGTAGCTTAGAAAATAAATCCCCAAATTATGCACTTGAGGGAAGTATTTTTATCGGGGGGGCTTCGATTCAATGGTTAAGAGACCAATTAAACTTGATCCAACAGGCTTCGGAAACCGAAGCAATTTGCCAATCCATCCCTCCTCTAAAAGACTTGTATGTTGTTCCTGCTTTTGCAGGACTTGGTGCTCCCTATTGGGATGCCAATGCCAAAGGGTCTATTACGGGAATTACATTGGATATTGGTAAAAATGAAATCATAAAGGCCACAGTGGAAGCTCTTGCTTATCAAACCAAAGATGTAATCAATGTAATGTTAGAAGACAGTAGTTCTAAAATGGTAGCTCTAAAAGTTGATGGAGGGGCCTCTGCCAATAATTACCTTATGCAGTTTCAATCTGATATTCTAAATGTAGATGTAGATCGCCCAAAAATGCTTGAAGTTAGTGCTCTTGGAGCAGCATTCTTAGCAGGAATCAAAGCCGGTTTTTGGACATCTGATGCTATCGAAAAAGTAAGGGAGCGCGAGGCACTTTTTACTCCAAAAGTGGATGAAAGTACACGGATCAAAAAATACGAAGGTTGGAAAAAGGCTGTTGAACGAACCAAATCAAACTAGGCAATTTGATTCATCCATTATTTTTTCTAATAATTTTAGCATCTCTGCGTATTTGGTCGACTTCTGCAAAATTAGTGTCATAATCTTCTCGCAATGTACCCATCCAACGATCCCAAAACAAAAAATACAACCCATAATTTCCATTAAATTTTGAATGGTGGGCATTATGAGAAACCGAAGTATTAAGCCATTTCCCAATAAAACTTTTATTGAATCTTTTGGGATACAATTCATACCCTAAGTGCCCATATACATTGTAAAAAGTCATAAAAACTAGGAATAGAAATAATGCCGATGTGTGATATGGAATTAAGTAAATGATCGGAAAAATTATTCATGCTTCAACAACCCCCTCTAAAGGGTGAAAAGCAAAAGCTGCCCACGGAGAGGGATTAGTCGATTTATGATGTACTTCGTGAAACAATCGGTAAATTTTTGGATGATGCATAGCTCGATGTGTCCAGTAAAAATAGGTGTCGTGCATCAAAATCATCAAAAAAACACTCAAAAACCAATAGCCTATACCGTGTGTTTCTATACTTTGATAACGGAGATCATATTCGCCTAACGGTGAACGAATCGCCAATAGTGCCACCAGCATAAAAATAAATAAGCTTAACAAAGAATACCCTATTTCTCTGTAATAATCTTGACTTTTGGGTAAGCGATTTTGAATTTTTTGGAACCCAATTCTTCTTAAAAAGAACGTAAAATATTAAAAAGAAAAATCCGGCAACCGAAAAATAGCGAACTAAATTTGTTGAAAGGACTCCAACAATAAATTCCGTCATTGTGAGTTCCATAAAAAATTAATTTAATTCAAGCTTGAACTACTATCCTTTTGCTGATGCAACCAAATATTCTCGATTCATACGAGCAATATTTTCCAATGAAATGCCTTTAGGGCATTCTACTTCACAAGCACCGGTATTGGTGCAATTACCGAAACCTTCTTCGTCCATTTGTTTTACCATGTTCAACACCCGATCGGCAGCTTCTACCTTTCCTTGAGGAAGTAGTGCATATTGCGAAACTTTAGCAGAAACAAACAACATTGCAGAAGCATTTTTACAACTGGCTACACAGGCTCCACATCCAATACAGGTTGCAGCGTCAAAGGCGTTATCAGCATCGTGTTTGTTGATTGGAATGGCGTTAGCATCTTGAGTATTTCCAGAGGTGTTGACACTTACAAAACCACCCGCATGTTGAATACGATCAAATGCTGATCGGTCAACCGCTAGGTCTTTTACTACTGGAAATGCATTTGCTCTAAAGGGTTCAATTGTTATGGTTTCACCATCTTTAAACTTTCGCATATGTAACTGACAAGTGGTAACCAAACGATCAGGTCCATGAGCCTCACCATTGATATACATGGAGCACATTCCACAAATTCCTTCTCTGCAGTCGTGATCAAATGCAACTGGATCAATTCCTTTGTTTATTAGTTGTTCATTGAGAACATCCATCATTTCTAGGAAAGACATGTCCGGCGAAACATTTTCAATCGGATAGGTTTCCATTTTACCTTGGGCATTTGTGTTGGCTTGTCGCCAAATTTTAGAGTCAAATTCATAGTTTTATTTGTATGAACGCGTTTTTACTTCAATTTCTTCGTAATTCAATTCTTCTTTGTGCAAAACAGCATCAGCGGGTTCTCCTTTGTATTCCCATGCAGAAACAAAGGTGAAGTTTTGATCATCTCTCATGGCCTCTCCCTCAGGGGTTTGTGATTCTTCGCGAAAATGACCTCCACAGGATTCAGTTCGCTCCAGAGCATCCTTTGCAAATAATTCTCCCAATTCAAGGAAGTCAGCTACTCTCCCAGCTTTAGCCAATTGCTCATTAAATTCAGAATCTGTTCCTGGAACATTTACATTCTTGTAAAAGTCTTGTCTAAGTTCCTTGATTTCTTTCATTGCTTCTTTCAAACCTTTTGCGTTTCTGGACATTCCACACTTGTTCCACATGATTTTACCTAATTTCTTGTGGTAATAATCCACTGAATTTTTGCCTTTGTTTGTTATGAACAAATTGATTTTATCTTTTACTGCTTTTTCAGCATCATCAAATTCTGGAGAGTCTGTTGATATTGGCCCTGTTCGAATGTCATTTGATAAATAATCCCCAATTGTGTAGGGTAAAACAAAATATCCATCAGCTAGTCCTTGCATCAATGCAGATGCGCCAAGCCTGTTTGCTCCATGATCTGAAAAGTTTGCCTCTCCGATGGCATAGCAACCAGGAATGGAAGTCATCAAGTTGTAATCTACCCATACACCTCCCATGGTGTAATGTACCGCTGGATAGATCATCATGGGCATTTCATATGGGTTTTGGTCTACAATTTTCTCATACATCTGGAACAGGTTTCCATATTTCGAGCGAACCACCTCTTGCCCTAATTTTTTAACTAAAACGCTATCATCTTCATCCAAGCCTTTGACATGTGCTTGTTCTTTTCCGTAACGAACAATTGCTGCTGCAAAGTCCAAATACACAGCCTCACCTGTTTTGTTTACTCCAAAACCAGCATCGCAACGTTCTTTTGCAGCACGTGATGCAACATCCCTAGGAACTAAGTTTCCGAAAGCTGGATAACGGCGTTCTAAATAATAATCACGATCTTCTTCTTTAAGATCTGTTGGCTTCAGTTTTCCTTCACGAATGGCCTGAACATCTTCTATGTTTTTGGGAACCCAGATACGTCCATCATTCCTGAGAGACTCTGACATTAATGTTAGTTTGGATTGATGATCTCCAGAAACGGGAATACAGGTTGGGTGAATTTGTGTAAAACAAGGATTGGCAAAATAAGCTCCTTTTTGGTGGATTTTCCATCCTGCAGAAACATTACTCCCCATTGCATTTGTTGAAAGAAAAAATACGTTTCCATATCCTCCAGAAGCAACAACTACTGCGTGTGCTCCATGGCGTTCTATCTGACCTGTTACGAGGTTTCTGGCAATAATTCCACGAGCTTTACCATCAACCAAAACCAAATCCATCATTTCGTGACGGTTGTACATCTTGATTTTACCACGACCAATTTGGCGGTTCATGGCCGAGTAAGCACCCAATAATAATTGTTGTCCTGTTTGACCTTTTGCATAAAAGGTTCTTGATACCAAAACTCCTCCAAAAGAACGATTATCTAGCAAACCTCCATAGTCACGCGCAAAAGGAACTCCTTGGGCCACACATTGGTCAATGATATTTGTAGAAACCTCAGCCAAACGATGAACGTTCGCCTCTCGGGAACGGTAATCTCCTCCTTAATTGTATCATAAAACAAGCGATAAGTTGAATCTCCATCTCCTTGATAATTTTTTGCAGCATTGATTCCACCTTGAGCTGCTATTGAATGTGCTCTTCTTGGTGAATCTTGAAAACAAAATGCTTTTACATTGTACCCTAATTCGGCTAAGGTCGCTGCTGCCGAGGCTCCTGCTAATCCAGTTCCTACAACAATAACATCAATAAGACGTTTGTTTGCTGGGCTAACCAAATTGATGTGACTCTTGTGATTGGTCCACTTATCTGATAAAGGTCCCTTTGGTATTTTAGAATCTAAACTCGCCATATTGTTATGCGTTTAAATAGTGAAAAATTGCTATGAAAATAAACCCTACCGGAATCAAAATAGAAAAAGCAATTGTAAATGATTTTAATCCTTTGGTGTATTTATTGTTCAGTCCAACTGACTGGAATGAAGAGCTAAATCCGTGAAGTAAATGTAACATCAAAAATACAAATGAAACGGCATAAAACCCTACACGAACTGGGCTAACAAATTTATGAACCATTTCTTCAAAATATCGATTGGGATCTTCAGGAAGAACCTCTATGTATTTGTAATTCATCTCGGGAAACCAAAAATCATAAAAATGAAGCCCTAAAAACGAAAGCACTACAGCACCTGACCAGATCATATTTCTAGACATCCATGAAGAATTTGCAGAGCCTTTATTTTCAGCATAATTCTGAGATCTAGAATTCCTGTTTTGATATTCCAAACCAAATCCCATTGTGAAATGAAATAGAACTCCAAAAATAAGTATGGGCTGCAGTAAAAATTGTACTACGGGATTATTTCCCATAAAATGTGAAACTTGATTGAATATTTCTTCGCTAAAAACTGAAATTAAATTGATAGTGAAATGTTGCAGTAGAAACACAATCAAAAACAATCCTGAAAGTGCCATCGCATATTTTCTTGCCAAAGATGACTTGATTAATCCGCTCATTAATTTTTATTTAGATAGTGCAAAATTAAGCTAAAAGGATTTCGAAATAAAATATATGCACCGTTTTTTTAAGTCGTAAACGCGTCTTCTCAAAATCAAGATAAACTGTTTTGCTTTTTTAACAAAAAACAAGCAATTATTCCTCAAAAAGTTCAACAACAAATTAAAAGAGAAGCCTACACTAACCCCAAAAACTTGGCGGGATTGCATTTTTGCAATTGCATTATCATCATACACGAGTTGAATTTCTAGTTGAGTCGATAGATAGTTGTTTATTTTCATATCAATTGTCATAGTGTAATCAAAATCAAAATTCTTAAACTCCTCCAAATAGTTAGAAATAAGATTAAATTTATTGCGCAAAATTACATTGGGAAGCAAGGGCCACTCACCCTGAGCCGACAATGATAAACCTGCTTCCCATCGTGTTTGACGATTGGGTTTTATCCCAAAATAGGTTTCTCCTAAAGCTAAGTCTTTTGTGAATTGATCCGATACGTATATTAATCGACCCATTAAAGGTTCGACTTGGAGGCTGAAGGATTTTGATTTTTTGTAGGTAAATCCGAATCCAAAACGCACGTATAGAGGAGATAAAAAATCTGTGATCTTGGTGCTTATTTCTTCACCCGAGCTTGCCTCAGAAAAAGAAAAGCCCTCTATCCACTGTGACTTAATGTTTACAGATGATGAGAAACCCCAAGGATTTTCTCCAACACGAGCAAATACTGAATTGATTTCTAAATGATCAACTGTTTTTTTGAAGAAATCAGAAGATTCTGTTTTGGTAAAACCAAGTGAAGCGTCAAAAATTGTTGTCCAATCCCATTCATTTCTCTTGCGAGTTAGTTTATAATCAAAATTTACAATTCCATTGAAACTATTGGTACCTCCTCCTAGCCATTCACCAAAATTTGCTTGATTAGCCAAAACTCCTATTTTACCCTCTTTTATCCAAAGACTATCTTTTGACTTTTCGTTTTGTGCAAAGACGGTATTTAAAAAGCCTAAAAACAACAATCCCAGAAAAAACCCTTGAGATCTAAACAGTTTATTTAATGTATAAGTCTTTTTTGCTTTTAAGAGTTCCTTTGATAAATAGAACGCTGTATGTGTCTTTTTCAAGATAATGCTTCCCATTTTTGGCAGCCTTTGAGGGTGATTTTTTATTTCTTTTATTAAAACCTACAATCCCGTTTACATCTTTTTCAAGGCTGTAATTTACTAGATTAAATCCTGCATCTAGCATTCCTTTTTTTGAGAAAAGTACCAGCCCCTTAGAGTTTTGTATTTGCATTTCATAGTTCCCTGATTTGAGAGCATAAACTATGAATGTTACCTCAGGTTCGTTGGCATCTCTCCAACTTGAGTATCTACTGCCCCACCTTTCAGAGTATTTTACTTTCTCTGGTTCTAATAAAATTAAGCCTTTGCTCAAAAAAGTTTTGTCTACTTTTTGAAATGCAGTCAAATCTGCTTTATAAATAGATCGCCCATGAGTTCCAACCAAGAGGTGATTTTCTTCGGGTTGAATTACTAAATCATGAACTGCTGCATTAGTTAATCCACTTTCAAAAGGCATCCATTCTTCTCCCTGATCAAAAGATACATGAACAGAATTGTCGGTTCCCAAATAGAGTATTTGACTGTTAATAGGATCTTCTCGAATAACATTTACAGGATCATCTGGAAGATTTGAGCTAATTGAGTTCCACGTTTCACCTTTGTCATCACTCTTGTATACGTAGGGTTTAAAGTCATCGTTACGATAACCGTTTAAGGTAAGGTAAACACGGTTTTTGGCGTGCTTGGATGCAATTACTCTACTTGCCCATAAGTTTTGAGGCAATTGATCTGAAATACGGCTCCAACTTACACCACCGTCCTCGGATCGGGATACAATCCCATCATCGCTTCCGGTATACAAAAAGCCAAATTTAAATGGTGATTCTGTAATTGTGGTAAGGGTTCCAAAAGCGACATTTCCTTTCTTACCTCCCTGGGTTAAATCGTCCGAAATAGCTTCCCAATCATCTCCTTGATTCATGGATCTGTGAAGTTTATTTCCTCCTAGATAGAGGATGTCTTGATTGTGATGAGATAATAAGATTGGTGTTTGCCAATTAAAACGATAGGGAGATTCTCCCAATTCATGTTTAGGTTGAATATAAGTTCTTGTTTCCTTTTCAAGGTCTAAACGAAAGTAGTTTCCAAATTGATTTCCAGTATAGACGATATTGCTGTTTCTTTTGTCAATCTGAATTTGCATCCCATCTCCACCCATAATCGAAGTCCATGGATTATGCCCAGAAGCATGCCAGCGCTCGTCATCACGAGCATTATGTGCTCCTTTCCAAACACCATTGTCTTGCAGCCCACCATATACGTTGTATGGCTTTTCGTGATCAATATTAATTGCATAAAATTGTCCAACTGCTGTAGAATTATTTTTCATCCAATGTTCCCCATCATCATAGGTAATATTCACTCCACCGTCATTTCCATTTATCAAATGACCGGGTTTATCTGGATTGATCCAGAGTGCATGGTGATCAGAATGAACATTTGGTTTTCCAATAGCTTTAAAATTTTCTCCTCCATCGTTTGAGGTTAAAATGGGAACCCCATAAATGTATATTTTGTTGGGATCCTTTGGAGCTACATGAATATGTCCAAAATAATATCCGTAACTGTAATAAAGGTCATCGATAAACCCCTTGTGGGTTTTGGCCCACGATGTTCCTCCGTCTAAACTTTTAAAAACCTCAGCCCCGACTACTGGAGTGTCAAACAACATTGCATTGGCATCCTCTAAATAAGTTGCTAAATCTTTGGGGGTTACCAAACCATTTCGAACGCTGTTTTTAAGGCTTGCTGCACGATATTTTTCTTGAAAATTATTTTCCTTTTAAAAAAAAGGTCTAAAACTTTATCTTCCAAGACCAAAAATGCCTCTTTAGTAATTTTCTTAAAATCATCTTTTGAAAGTCCTTTTGATTTTTCTTTTGCTTCCTCAGGACGTCTGAACTGAGAATCGTGTATAGCATAAATTGTATTTTCATCATAAACTGCCAGCCCTATTCTACCAACACCTTCACCTCTTGGAAAACCACTGTTTGCTGTTGAAATTAAATTCCATGATTTTCCAGCATCCAGACTTTTATAAATTCCTGATGACTCACCACTGCCTCTGAAATTCCATGCTTTTCTATCTTTTTCCCATGCGGCAGCATATTGTATATTGAAATCTCCTGGTACCATGCTCATATCAATGATACCCGTGGTATCATTTACAAACAAAGCTTGCTCCCAACTGTCTCCGCCATTTTCGGTTCGATAAACCCCGCGCTGCTTGTTAGGAGTGTACAAATGTCCTGTTACCCCAACAACTAACTCTTGGGGATTGCTCGGATTTATTAAAATTTTCCCAATATGATGACTATCCTCTAATCCTTTTACCTCCCAAGTTTTACCATTATCAGAAGTTTTGAGCATTCCAATTCCTGCATAGGATGACCGGGAAGAATTATTTTCCCCTGTTCCTACCCATAGGGTTCGGGTTGGCCAGTGCATTGCAATTTCACCAATATTTTGTGTTGGTGCATTGTCAGTTATCGATTTGAAACTGATTCCATTATCTACGGTATGCCATATCCCTCCAGATGCGTAGGCGGCATAAAACTCTGTGGGTTCATTTGGGTTGACTTCCAATGCTACTATCCTACCACTCATTACCTTTGGCCCAATATTTTCAAAAGGAATGTTTTTAACAATAGAATTTTGAACCGCTACTGTCTGAGCGTTTAAAGTGATTGTAAAACATAGAACTAAAAAAGAATATACTGATTTCATAGCTGGGTTTTGTTTTATTTCTTGGTTGATGAAAGTACAAAAAAATACGCTCGAAGAAAAAGAATCTGCTTTAAGACGTTCTTAGTCAAATTCATATATTTACTGAAAATAATCCAGACTATGCGCTACAACCCTTTACCATCTAGCTTTTATAAAAACACAAGAAAAGGCTTCATGCATAAAATGAAACCCAACAGCATTGCAGTTTTTAATTCTAACGATATCTATCCTGTTAGCGCAGATAGTACTTTGCCTTTTGAACAACATCGTGATCTTTTTTATCTGACGGGAGTTGACCAAGAAGAAACTATCTTACTTCTTTTTCCAGATGCACAAGACCCAAAGATGAGAGAAATTCTTTTTGTTCGTGAAACCAATGATCATATTGCAGTATGGGAAGGATCAAAGCTGACCAAAAGTCAAGCTACTGATCGTTCTGGAATTCAAACCATTTTTTGGATTCAAGAATTCGATCGCATTTTGAATCAGCTGAGTGCCTTCAATGATACATTTTATTTCAACACCAACGAACATTACCGACAAGCTGTTGAAACTGAAACCAGAGAAGATCGTTTTATTAAAAAGTGTAAAGATCAATACCCCGCACATAGAGTTGCCAAAAGCAATCCTATTTTACAAAAGTTAAGATCTATAAAAGCAGACGAAGAGATTGATCAAATGCAGAAAGCATGTGATATTACAGAAAAAGGGTTCAGGCGTTTATTGAAATTTGTAGAACCGGGGTGTGGGAATATGAAATTGAGGCCGAACTCGCACATGAATTTATTCGAAATCGTTCCAAGGGTTTTGCTTACACCCCCATAATTGCATCTGGAAACAACGCCAACGTACTTCATTACACCGAAAATAAAGCTCAGTGTAAAGCTGGAGAACTTATTCTTTTGGATGTTGCTGCAGAGTATGGAAATTACTCAAGTGACTTAACTCGAACAATTCCTGTTTCTGGTGTTTTTACCGATAGACAAAAAGCGATTTACAACGCAGTTCTTCGAGTAAAAAATGAAGCAACTAAGCTTTTGGTACCCGGAACAATATGGAAAGATTATCATGTTGAGGTTGGAAAATTGATGACTTCAGAACTCCTAGGCCTAGGCCTTCTTGACAAGGCTGATGTTCAAAATGAAGATTCTGATCATCCCGCTTACAAAAAGTACTTTATGCATGGTACCTCTCATCATATTGGCCTGGATACTCACGATTATGGATTACTTCATTTACCCATGGAAGCCAATATGGTCTTTACCGTTGAACCTGGAATTTACATTCCTAAAGAAGGTATCGGAATTCGACTAGAAGATGATGTTGTCGTCCAGGCTCATGGAGATCCGATTAATTTAATGGGGAATATTCCTATTGAAATAGACGAGATTGAGGATTTGATGAGAAAGTAATTTTAGTGACAGCCACAATCTGTCCCACAGTCTTTATCTTTTTTGGCGCAAAAAATTTGTTGTACAGGAAACGAATTGAAAAAAATCCAGATGCAACTACCAATAAAATTTGAACGATTTCCATTAGGCCAAAATTTGATAAATAATTAGAGCTGAAAGATAAGCAATTAGAGTCATGCTAAAAAGTTGAATCATGGGCCACTTCCAACCGTTGGTTTCTTTTTGACAATTGCAAGGGTGCTCATACATTGCATTGCAAAGGCATAAAATAACATCAAAGAAATTCCTGTGGGTAAATCAAACAACAAAGACCCATCGGGTTTGCGCTCTGCTTTCATTCGGTTCTTGATGGTTTCTTCCTGATCATTTCCTACACTGTAAATGGTAGCTAAGGTTCCTACAAAAACTTCCCTTGCTGCAAATGAGCTGATCAATGCTATTCCTATTTTCCAATCAAATCCCAAGGGAGCAATTGCAGGTTCTATGCTTTTCCCTAAAATTCCTATGAAAGAATGTTCAAGTTTATGTGAAGCTATTTCATTTTCTAGCTGCTCAGCAGTAAAGGATTCTACTTTTGCTCTACCCATTATTATTTCTTCTGCCTGATTAAATTCTTTCCCTGGTCCAAATGAAGCCATCAACCACAATAAAATCGAAATTGCAAGGATTATTCGTCCTGCCTCCACAACAAAAGATTTGGTCTTTTCAAAAACCATAATCAACACATTCTTTAGAAGTGGGAGTTTGTAGTTGGGCATTTCAATCACAAAATAGGTTTTGGACTGAATCTTCAATAATTTATTTAATATCCCAGCCGACAATAACGCCATTATAAAACCCAATAAATAAAGCCCCATTAAAGTTAAACCTTGATACCCCATCCCTAAGAATTTGCCTTCAGGAATTACCAGAGAAATTAAGATCAAATAAACGGGTAAACGAGCTGAACAGGTAGTGAAAGGGGTTACCAAAATAGTTATGAGACGTTCTTTCCAATTCTCAATATTTCGAGTTGCCATAACTGCTGGAATTGCACATGCAGGTCCCGAAATTAGTGGAATAACACTCTTTCCGCTAAGTCCGTACTTTCGAAGACCTCGATCCATTAGAAAAACTACACGACTCATATAACCTGTTTCCTCTAGGACAGCAATAAAAAGAAAGAGAAAGGCGATCTGTGGAATAAAAATTACGATTCCCCCAGTCCAGAAATAATTCCTTCGGCTAACAAATTGGTGAAAAGTCCCGGTGGTAAATTTGTTTTGGTGTACTCACTTAATTTTGAGAAGCTTTCATCAATAAAATCCATAGGAATATTACTCCAATCAAAAATAACTTGGAAGATGGTTAGTAAAATCAGAAAGAAAATGATATATCCCCAGAAACGATGAATCAAAATTTGATCCAATTTGGAGCGATAATCTGTTGCTTTAGATTGATCTACAGTGTAGGTTTCTTTAAGAGATTGATTGATGAATTGATAGCGTTTAATAGTCTCTTTTTGCTGCAAGCGTTTCAAATGAGAAATCGATAGGGTTTTGTATTCCGTTGCATCTTGCACTTTTTTTCGTTCAATTTTGGCAAAATTTACATCTTGTGTGATAACCAACCACAGTTTGTAATGCGATTGATCTGGAAAAACTTTTTGTAAATTTCAAAATAGGCTTTATCGATTTTTGTTATGTCCAAACAGCCATCTTTGGATAGAGATCTGTAGTCCAACAGGCATGTCTTTAAAAACTCAATTCCTTTATTTTCTCTTGTACTTATTAAAGCTATTTTGGTTTTCAGTCTATGTTCCAACTGTGCAATATCAAGAGAAATTCCCTTACTCGCCATTCGGTCGGACATATTAATTACCAAAAGTGTAGGTATTTCCAAATCTTTTATTTGTGTGAATAAAAGGAGGTTTCGCTTTAGGTTTTCGATGTCAGAAATCACAACGGCTACATCGGGATAATCTTTGTCGTTTTTGTTGAGTAATAATTCGATCACTACACTCTCGTCCATTGAAGAAGCGTTGAGACTGTAGGTTCCTGGTAAATCAATTATGTGTGCTTTTGTTGTGTGATTGAGTCGACAACTTCCTTGTTTCTTCTCCACCGTAATGCCCGGATAATTTCCTACTTTTTGATTGAGGCCCGTTAGAGCATTAAATACAGATGTTTTACCTGTATTCGGATTTCCAATCAACGCAACATTAATGGTATTGCTAATCTAGATCAAATCTATCTTTATGTTTTTAGCTGTTTCTCTTCGAATATCTAAATGACAACCATCAATCACAAGATACATAGGGTCTTTTAGGGGGGCTAATTGTTCTAAATAAACTTTGTTCCCAGGTAAACATCCCATTTCGATTAGTTTGAGCGGTAAAAGATCTGTGTCTATCGCTACAATTTTACCGAGCTGATTTTTTTCTATGAGATCTAGAGTGGTCATTATTTAGAATGATTTTAAAGAAGCAAAAGTAACTAAAAAAGAAAGGGAAGCCAAAAAGAGAGCGGTTTAATTTAAAGGAGCTGGGTACTCTTTTTTTAAGACTTGTAAATCTTTCCAAAGGGTTTTCATTTCCTCCTCATTGGTGCCATCATAGTACCCTCGAATCCTTCGATCTGGATCTACCAAAACAAAGTTTTCGGTATGAATCATATCAAAAGGACCCCCATCTCCATCATTTTTTGCCACAAAATAGGACTTACGAGCCAAAGCATAAATCTCTTTTTTATCTCCTGTGAGTAAATTCCAATGGGCATCCAATACGCCATTTTTTTGGGCATATTTTTTTAATTGAGCAACAGAATCAATCTCGGGAGTCACACTGAAAGAAAGTAACTTTACTTGTGATTGGTTTTTTATTTTTTCTTGAAGGATTCCCATGTTGTTGGTCATTATCGGACAAATCGAAGGGCAGGTTGTAAAGAAAAAGTCAACTACAACTATTTTTTGGTCATAATCTTTTTGAGTAATGGTCTTACCATTTTGATTGGTTAAACTGAAATCTGAGACACGATGTCTTCTTTTGATATGCTGAAGGGTACTATCAACCAATTCAAAACTTACTGCTGCAGGTTGATAAATTGGCAAAACACGATTTGGTTTTAAGGCATCATAAAACAAGATCAATATCCCCAGTGAGAGCAGGCCAAATACGATCAAAAAGGTTTTGTATGTCTTGAAAAAAGCTTTCATTATCTGAAATTAAGGCAAAGATACTGTGTTTTTTTTGTTAAAAGAAATTAAAATATTGCTAAATGGAATGTTAGGACAAGGAAATTAGTATTTTTGACCCTTACATTTTAAAATTGATCATGAGCCCAATTATTATAAAAGGAATTCAGTTGCTACTCAGCTTATCGCTTTTGGTTGTCCTCCATGAATTAGGACATTTTATCCCAGCAAAATTATTTAAAACGCGAGTGGAAAAATTCTACTTATTTTTTGATGTCAAATTTGCCTTGTTCAAAAAGAAATTTGGCGGAACAGAATACGGAATAGGTTGGCTACCTCTTGGAGGCTATGTCAAAATTTCTGGAATGATCGACGAAAGCATGGACACTGAGCAAATGAAATTGCCTCCGAAGCCATGGGAATTTCGATCAAAACCAGCTTGGCAACGTCTGATCATTATGTTGGGAGGAGTTATTGTAAACCTCATCCTAGGTTTTATGATTTATATGATGATTCTTTTTGTTTGGGGAAAAGATACCTTAACCACTGAGGCTGTTCCCAACGGAATGGAAGTTTCTGAATTGGCTCAGAAAGTTGGGTTTCTCGATGGTGATAAAATTTTGAGTGTTGATGGCAGAGTCCTTGACAATGTTCTGATGATAAACAAAGACTTATTTTTAAGATCTGTTCAAGAAGTTGATGTTATGCGTGCCGACGGTACCAAAAAAACGCTTCAAATTCCTGAGGATTTTGGCAGTCAAATGTTTGAATCTGGTGATCTTAGACCTTTTGGTCTTGTTAGTCCCTCATCGATTGAAGTGCAAGCTGATAGCCCTGCAGAGGCATCTGGTTTGTTGACGGGTGATGTAATTATCAATGCTAATGGTGTTGAAATAAACAGTTATACTTTTTTGGTTAAAGAACTCAAAACAAAAAAGTATGATACCCTTGAATTAAAAGTAAAAAGAGATAATGATCAAATTTTAACCAAAACGGTTTACCCGCGAGAAGATGGAACTATTGGCATTGGATTTTTCAACAACATTGAATACACTCATGTAGATTTGAGTTTAAAAGAAAGTATCGTTCAAGGCTTTTCATACGGATACTGGACGTTGCATGATTATGCTGCACAATTCAAATATGTATTTACCAAAAAAGGTGCTACACAAGTAGGAGGCTTCGCAGCAATCGGAAGTCTATTCCCGCCACAATGGGACTGGAGAGGTTTTTGGAGCAGCACCGCTCTTATTTCAATTATTTTAGCGTTTATGAATATTTTACCGATTCCTGCTTTAGACGGTGGTCACGTTATGTTTTTGGTTTATGAGATGGTAAGTGGAAGAAAGCCAAATGATAAATTTATGGAGTACGCACAAGTATTTGGATTCTTCTTGTTGTTGGCAATTCTAATCTTTGCAAATGGAAACGATCTTTACCGTGCAATCTTCGGATAAATGAATATTGTTGGGTCGTTTCACTGGTTTTCTGTAAAAAAAGCAAGCCCGAAAGCCAAACTTCTTTTTATATTTGACTTTATATTTTAAAATTCAAACCGATGAAAAAGTTTTATTCCCTTTTAATTGTAAGTCTCTTTGCAGTTCAATTTGCACAAACTTCAGCTCAAGAAACAAAAGTAACTATCGAAGATTTTATTACAGAACACAATGGATTTGAAGTGAATGCTGATGGTGAAATTAAACCCATCAACAACCGTGAAATCAATAAAAAAATAAGATTCTTTATTGAAGAAAAATATCTAAACGTTGAGTTTACCCGAAACATCATCTGGGATTCTTATGAAACCTTCTTAAGCCCATACGATATATACCACTCTCACAGATTCATTGTGCAGGTTAAAGTAAATGGTATTGACCGCCTGAAATATCTTGAAATTGCATACAATCCAAAAACTTTAAAAGTTAGTAGCGATTTCGAATGGAACGAGGAAGAAGCTGAGTTTGTTAAGAATGAAGTAGATAAAGAAGTAGAGGCAATTAATTCCTAAAAAAGTACCCTTTCAGCTTGGGCATATTTTTAAATTAATATATATTTGCCAACCAATTGAAAT
>JAYQLC010000006.1:0-13654 GCA_038142965.1 Candidatus Arcticimaribacter sp.
CGCTTGTTGTCCATCACCCATTCCTGTTTTTGTGTACAAAACCAATTCTAGTCCAGTCGATTTTGCGGCTGCTAGAACCGAAGCTTCAGTAGCTAAATCAGATCCTTGATAGCTGTTTTGATTTGTATTTTCAACAACAAAGAAACCATCGTGTAAGACTTGGTTCCATTTGAAGCTACCCAGAATGGATTCACTCCAATTTTCTTTAATTACATCGTAATAGGTCTGGATATTCCCTGTCCAAGAGAGTAAAACGTCTTGAAATTGTTTGGTGTCAAATAAGGGTTGAATCGTTGGTTGAGCCAAAGCAAAGTTTCCAACTTTAAATTCATAATCACCCCAGGACTCTAAGTAATGAGGTACAGCTGCAGTGTACTGAGAGGCAAGTGCAGTTTCGTCTTCTTTTAAAGAGAATGCAACCGAAAGGTCTAATTTTTTGAGTCCATCTGTAAAGCTTCGCCATCTGCTAAGGTAAATGCAGGATTAACACCTACTGTGATTAGCCCTCCAATTGAAGCATTTTTTACTGCATCAACGACCGATGCTACCTCTGAAGCTCTACCTTGTCTAATCAGTCTTGGTTCATTTACATTGATTACTTCACTTTGAAGGTAATTGTTTATTGCTAAAACTAATTTCTGAGCTCCAACCTCTTGAATGCCCGAAACAACAACAGCTTTTGAACCTGCCGATTTGAGGGCTTCAATTGCTTTGTCAAGTTTTAATTGAATTCCTGCTTCCAATGAGCCGGAAATTTTATTGCCAGTTAGATTGGCATAAAGATAAGCCAGTATATTTTTTTGTTGACTAGGGGTAGCAGGTACTCTAAAATCTGCTGCGGCTCCACTAAGAGTCATATTAGCCTCAAACTGAAAATGTTGAGACATAGTAGCTTTTCCATTAACTTTGAGGGGAACTCTGCTTTTAGAATAATTAGTATCATATCCACCACCTTGCCAATCTCCTAGAATGTCTGCACCTACAGAAACAATTGTAGCGGCTTTGCCAAAATCATAATCTGCTAAAGCTCGGGTTCCATAAGCAGATTCAAAGGCATCTAAAGCTGCAGATTCTGAAACTGTATCATACACTACATGCTTTACATTGGGATAAGCTGAAATAAAATTTTTAATGATTTTTGAAGTAGTCGGACTCGCAAAAGTCTGAGTTAATAGTACCACTTCTTTTCCTGTGGCAGCAAGTGCCTTTAATTTAGCTCCAACTTGAAGATTAAAGTCTTCCCAAGTTACATCAGAACCATTTGCTTTTGGACCTTGTAAACGCTGAACATCGTATAGAGATAAAACAGAGGCATGGACTCTAGCATTAGCTCCTCCAAACACAGGTGCTTCAGTGTTGTTCTCTACCTTGATTGGACGACCCTCTCTTGTTTTGATTAAAACAGAACCAAAGTCAAATCCGTTATTAATGGCAGTTGCATAGTAGTTAGCTACCCCAGGGCGTATTTGCTCAGGTTGTACAACATAAGGTACGGATTTGATTACAGGGCCTTCACAAGCCGCAAGAGTTGCTGCAGCGGTACTGAATCCTACATATTTCAAGAAATCTCTTCTTGAAGTGTTACTTTCCTCAAGGGTATCTGAGTCTCCTAAAAATTCGTTTACTGGAATGTGTTCAGCAAATTCTTTTTGCTCAAGCTGATCAATCATCGGGCTTTCACCTTTTAATTGTTCTGTACTTTTCCAATAGGTTTTATTTTCTGCCATAAGACAATCTTAGATTATTCTTTTTTTAATAGTGACATTTTCCACACTCTAATCCACCCATTTGAGCAGCAGTGAGTTGTTCAACACCGTATTTTTTTGATAATTGTTCGTGTATTTTAGCATAATATTCATTGCCTTCTACCTTAACGTTTGTTTCTCGATGACAATTGATACACCAACCCATTGTTAAAGGAGAGTATTGATACATCACTTCCATCTCTTCAACCGGGCCATGACATTTCTGACAAGCAATTTGACCTACTTGTACGTGTTGAGCATGATTGAAATATGCAAAGTCTGGTAAGTTGTGAATGCGAACCCATTTTACAGGCTCAGTTACTCCAGTATATTCTTGATTTTCTTCATCCCAACCTACCGCTGCATAAAGCTTTTTGATTTCTTTGGTGTAGAAATCTTTAGTGTATCCATTTTCTAGATCTTCTTCTCCGTTATATTCTGCTATGTTTTGGTGACAGTTCATACATACATTTAGAGAGGGTATCCCAGAATGCTTAGATACTCGAGCAGATGAGTGACAATATTTACACTCAATTTCGTTGGCTCCTGAATGTATTTTGTGGGAATAATGGATCGGTTGAACAGGCATGTATCCTTGGTCAACCCCTACTTGCATGAGGTATCCGTATGCAAAATAAGCGCTCGACAATAGTAATAAAACTACAGACATCAACACCAAGAAATGATTTTTAACAAAGGCGTCCCAAAGAGGTCTTCTCGGTTCTTTAACTTCATTGGTCACTAATTCAACACCACTTGCTGTAGCAATTCTTTGTAAGGTCTTGTTTACAAGAAATAACATGACTACCAGAATGGTAAAAACCAATGCAAGAGCTGCAAGTATTAGATCATTTGAAACTCCATTTGATGCAGCTACAGTTGTATTTGCCTGAGTCTCTCCTGCGGGTGGTGGAGGTGGAGTGTAGTCAGTATACGCTAAGATGTTGTCAATATCTGTATTGGAAAGTTGAGGGAATGCAGTCATTACAGATTTGTTGTACTCTTCCCAAATAGCTACAGCTTGAGCATCTCCAGATTTGATCATGGCCGAACTATTTTTTATCCAAGCATAGAGCCATTCTCGATCGTATTTAGAAGAAACTCCTTTTAACGCAGGACCAACGGCTTTTTTGTTGAGTTTGTGACATGCTGCACAATTTGCGTTAAATAATTTTTTCCCTGCAGCTGGGTCACTCTCTTGCGCAAATAATTGGGGTATGGTGAGCATTACTACTACGGTTACCGCGATGATTTTACTGGTGAAAAGAGCGTAAAGGTTTGACTTCCTCATGCTTATGTGTAAAATTTGATGTTAATCAACTTGTTTCTTAACTTTATTTCAGTGCAAAAATAAGACATAGACTTCGTTTGTTAAAAGGTTATGACTTGCACTTCTCTAATTTATATTCAGTCTAAATAGCGTGATAATTTCATTCAACTTCTTCCATCAAATCATAGATTTTTATTTCTTTGTGTTATGAAAAAAAATAAATTCTTCGCTTTATTATCATTGCTTGTTTTGGGAGGGACTACCTCAAATGTTTTTGGACAAACCAAAACGGTTGTAATCAATCAGGATGCTATGATAGAACGTATGGTTGAAATCAAGAAAAAATTGATTCTGAA
The DNA here is from genome assembly GCA_038142965.1 of Candidatus Arcticimaribacter sp. Lineage (GTDB taxonomy): Bacteria > Bacteroidota > Bacteroidia > Flavobacteriales > Flavobacteriaceae > Arcticimaribacter. Next base: position 3,372 of record JAYQLC010000006.1, read on the forward strand.
CGTTATGATGCACAATATTATGCAATACAATTATACTATGGAAATCACACTGCTGCTAAAAATATTGTTAGAGAATTTGAAAAAAATTTTCCTGATACTGTTACTTCTCTGATTTTTGAAACTCCAAACTATAAAGTACGAGTGGGTAGGTTCAAGGACATCAACAAAGCTAATATATTACTCGAAGAGATTAAAAAAACATATCCAGGAGCATTTTTACTTGAGCCTAATAATTTATAAGGTTTTTTTAATGGCTACTTCTTGGTAGAACTCAATCACGTCATCAACTTGAATATCATTGTAGTTTTTGATTTGTAATCCACAATCATATCCTTTGGCTACTTCCTTAACATCATCTTTGAAGCGTTTCAATGAGCTCAATTCTCCTGTGTATTGAACTACCCCCTCTCGAATAACTCGAATATTTGAATTGCGATAAATTTTACCTGTTGTTACCATACATCCAGCAATAGTACCTACTTTGGATATTTTAAATGTTTCTCGGATCTCTGCATTTCCAGTAACTTCTTCTTTCATTTCAGGAGAAAGCATGCCCTCCATCGCATCTTTTACATCGTTGATTGCATCGTAAATGATTGAGTAAGAACGAATATCTATTTCTTCTTTTTCTGCAAGAATTCTGGCATTACCCATTGGACGAACATTAAATCCAATAACAATTGCATCGGAAGCAGAGGCTAACAAGACATCGGATTCTGTAATTGCCCCTACACCTTTGTGTATAATATTTACTTGTATTTCCTCTGTAGATAATTTCTGAAGAGAATCAGTCAAAGCTTCCACAGAACCATCAACATCTCCTTTTAAGATCATGTTGAGTTCTTTAAAGTCACCTAGAGCAATTCTTCTTCCTATTTCATCTAAAGTAATGTGACGTTGAGTACGTACATTTTGTTCTCGTAATAATTGTGTTCTTTTGGCTGCAATTTGTTTTGCCTCCCTTTCATCTTCAAGCACATTAAAGTTATCACCTGCTTGTGGAGCACCATCTAAGCCTAGAATAGAAACTGGTGTTGAAGGCGGAGCAAATTGAATTGTTTTACCTCTTTCATCAAACATGGCTTTAACTTTTCCACTGTGTTTACCAGCAAGTAAATAATCGCCAATTTCAAGGTACCCGTTTGAACAAGAATTGTAGATACATATCCACGGCCTTTGTCCAAATAAGCTTCTACTACCGTTCCCTTAGATTTTCTATTTGGATTTGCTTTCAATTCAAGTAATTCGGCCTCTAGCAAGACTTTTTCTAATAATTCTTTTACACCTGTACCCTTGAGGGCAGAGATGTCTTGAGATTGAACTTTTCCTCCCCAATCCTCTACCATAAGATTCATTTGTGCAAGAGCTCCTTTGATTTTTTCTGGATCTGAGGTTTCTTTGTCGACCTTGTTAATGGCAAAAATTATTGGAACACCAGCTGCCTGAGCATGACTAATTGCTTCTTTGGTTTGAGGCATTATATCATCATCTGCAGCGATAACAATTATAGCAATATCAGTAACTTGGGCACCACGAGCACGCATAGCTGTAAATGCCTCGTGACCTGGAGTATCTAGAAATGTTATTTTTTGTTTGTTCTTGAGAACTACAGAATATGCACCAATGTGCTGTGTTATTCCTCCTGATTCACCTGCAATTACATTTTCACTTCTAATGTAATCCAGCAAAGAAGTTTTACCGTGGTCAACATGTCCCATGACCGTAACAATTGGTGCACGAGGTTCTAGGTCTGCCGAATCTTCAGCTTCCTCATCAGTAAAATTTTCTTCAAGGTCACTTTTGACAAAATCAACCTCAAAACCAAACTCCTCAGCTACAATACTCAAAGTTTCTGCATCAAGTCGTTGATTCATGGTTACCATGATCCCTAAGGACATACATGCTGAGATAATTTCTGTACCGCTAACTTCCATTAATGTGGCTACATCACCAACGGTAATGAATTCGGTTACTTTAATGATTTTACTTTCCGCTTCAAGCTGAGCTAATTCTTCTTCAGTCTTTTGACGGTGTTGAACACGTTTATCTCTTCGGTATTTCGCTCCTTTGGATTTATTTGATTTTCCTTGAAGCTTTTCGAGGGTTTCTCTGATTTGCTTTTGAACCTCTTCCTCTGTTGGCTCTACCTTGGGTACAGCTGCTGGACGATTAGGTCTTCTTTGTTGAGCGGGACCTCTTCGATTGTTTTGAGGTGTTGAAGCTCCAGGTTTAGGGGTTGTGGGTTCTTTACTAATTCTTTTACGCTTTTTTTTGCGTGCATCTTCTACACTTTTTTCCTTCTTATTGAAAGAATCCAAATCAATCACCATGCCTGTTTTCTTGGGCCCTGATAATTTGGCATAGTTAGTGGCTATAGTGCTATCTACCTCTGGAGTTGTTGTTTCTTCTTTTGAGTCAAAAAGGGTGTCATCCTGAGTTTTAGCTTCTGTTTTATCTAAAACAGTTTCAGAAGAATCTTCTTTGGAGGTTTCCTTTGCTACAAAATCTTTTTCAGAAGCTTCATCTTTTGTTTTAGTTGTTTCTTTTTCAGAAACCTTTGCTCCTACCTTTACTTCTTCTTTTTCTCGGTAGTGGGAGAGACTTTGGGAGTACTAGATTTTGCTGTGTTCAAATCAATTTTCCCAAGAGCTTTCGGGCGATTAAGATTTGCGCTAGCACGAATAACCTCTTGCTGTTCAAGCCGCTCTTTTTCACGCTGCTGTTTTTCGAGCTCTAATTTTTCTTGCTTCAAACGCTGAGCTTCTTTCTCTTTTCTTTTTTCCTCTCCTATTTCGGCAGAAGCATCTTTCTTTGATTTATCATTTGCAAACTCATCCAACAATACCTTGTAAATCTCTTGAGATATTTTTGTTGTAGGGCGCGCCTCTACATCATGTCCTTTCTGAGCAAGATGTTCAACGGCTCTATCAAGAGAAATATTCAATTCTCTCAAGACTTTATTTAATCGTATTGTTGGTTGATCAGGCATACTTATTTTTTCTTCGATTCAAAAATATGGAATTAAAATACTTAAAACTAATCTTCGAATTCCTCTTTTAATATTTTAAAAACTTCTAATATTGTTTCTTCTTCCAAATCCGTACGGTTTGCAAGGTCAGAAACTTCTAATTCCAAGATGCTTTTTGCAGTATCTAATCCTACTTTCTTGAATTCATCGATTATCCATGATTCAATTTCATCGGTAAACTCAGTAAGTTCAACATCTTCTTCTGCACCTTCGCGATAAACATCTATTTCAAACCCTGTCAATTGGCCTGCAAGACGGATATTATGACCCCTTTACCAATCGCTTTGGACACTTCTTCTGGATTTAGAAAACCTGAACACGCTTAGTTTCTTCATTGATTTTTAGAGAATTAACCTTTGCTGGTGATAGCGCACGTGTTATGAAAAGCTGAAGGTTGTTTGTGAAATTAATTACATCAATATTTTCATTTCCTAGCTCCCGAACAATTCCGTGGATACGAGATCCTTTCATCCCAACACATGCCCCAACCGGATCAATTCGATCGTCATAAGAGTCAACAGCAACTTTTGCCTTCTCTCCAGGGATTCGTACTGCTTTTTTTATTGTAATTAATCCATCAAAAACCTCAGGAATTTCTTGTTCAAAAAGTTTCTCTAAAAATTTAGGAGATGTTCTTGAAAGAATAATTCTTGGCTTATTACCTCTTAATTCTACAGATTCAATTATTCCTCGAACATTATCGCCCTTGCGATAGAAATCTGCAGGGATTTGTCGATCCTTGGGAAGGATAAGTTCGTTTCCATCGTCATCCAAAAGAATAACCTCTCTACTTCTAATATGATGAACTTCTGCTGTGTAAAGGTCTCCTTCGAGATCTTTGAATTGTTTAAAAATATTATTGCTATCGTGTTCAAATATCTTAGCAATCAAGTTTTGACGTAACGATAGAATCGATCTTCGGCCAAGATCAATAAGCTTCACTTCCTCGGAAACGTCTTCCCCAACCTCAAAGTCAGGTTCAATTTTCTGAGCATGTGTTAATTCAATTTCTTGGTTTGGATCTTCTACCGCTCCATCTGCTACAACAACACGGTTTCTCCAAATTTCCAAATCTCCTTTGTCAGGATTAATAATAATGTCGAAATTATCATCCGAACCAAATTTGCGTTTTAGCGTATTTCTAAAAACTTCTTCTAAAATAACCATCAGGGTTACTCTGTCAATTAATTTTTCATCTTTAAACTCAGAAAAAGAATCAATTAGTGCTAAATTTTCCATTTTGTTATTGCTAATTATTAATAATCACTTTCGCTTTTTTAATTGATGCGAATGTTAGTTTTTTAGTTTTTGTTACCGTTACCTTCCCCTTTCCAACAGGTTTGGGCTCTCTGGTTTTCCACTCCAGTGTAATACTCTCTTGATCAGCCTGAGTCAAATTCCCTTTAAAAATTTTGTCATCTAGGCTTATCACTTCCAATTTTCTGCCTTTATTTTTTATGTACTGCCTTGGAATGGTTAATTCAGAACCTATTCCTACTGAACTTACCTCCAAAGAAAAATCGTGTTCTTCTCGATCAATATTGTGTTCGATTTGTCGACTTACTGCTACACAGGATTCCAATGTAACTCCCTCGTCTCCGTCTAGTAGAACAACAATACTGTTGTCAGCACCAATCTTTAAATCAATCAAGAATAAGCTTGGATTTTTGTCCAAGGCTACTTGTAAAAGTTCGGCAACTGTTTTTTTAAAATTCACTGTAAAAAAAAAGGGGACTTAAAGTCTCCTCTATCGTATTTGTTCAGAAATTCAGGCAAATATAATTATTTTTTGCCGTTTTTTTATTTAACGGAATGTTTTTTTTATTATTGAATGACCTTAATCTTAAATCTTGAGCACTTTCAAGCGGTTCTCATATAGGTGTATTTTGACTTTTTATGCTAAAATCATATTTAAAGCAATACCTGATTTACCGAATATCGGCAAAACTATTCCGGAGGGATAGTTATTCCATTTCAAATGAATCTTAAGAAGTGTACTTTTAAATGATCATATTACAACTATGAAAAAAATTATTCTAATTCTAGGTATAGCTTTACTTTTCCTAATTTTATTCAAAACAGTTGAATCAGATTTTCCAGAATACAACCCAAATCGTTCGTATGTGGATCTTGAGGAAGAAATCCTCGAAGCATTTATTTTAGCCAAAGACAGTACTACAATTGAACTTCCCGAAGGGCATTTCTTATTTTCTCAGGCATTGAGTATTGATGGAAAAAAACACATCACTATTAAAGGAAAAGGAATGGATAAAACCATTTTATCCTTCAAAGGACAAACAAAAGGAGCGGAAGGTATTTTGGTGACAAACTGTTCTAATTTTACCATTGAAAATTTAAGCATTGAAGATGCTGCAGGAGACAATCTGAAGATTAGTGAATCTAAAAATGTTACAATTCGCAACATAAGATCTGCATGGACAGGTAAAGTATCAACCCAAAATGGTGCTTACGGTATTTATCCTGTGTTGACAACTAACCTTTTGATCGAAGGATGTGAAGCTATTGGGGCATCGGATGCTGGAATCTATGTAGGTCAATCCAACAGTGTGATCATTCGAAACAATAAAGCATTTTACAATGTTGCTGGGGTTGAAAGCGAAAATAGTACTGCGGTTGAAATTTACGACAACGAAATCTATGAAAATACTGGAGGTTTATTAATTTTCAACCTGCCAAAACTTACTATTTATGGGAAAAATGTAAAGGCTTACAACAACCGTATTTACAATAACAATCTGAAAAATTTTGGTGTTAAAGGCTCTATTGTTAGTGGAGTCCCCAAAGGGACCGGAGCTATTATTATGGCAACACAAGAAGTAGATTTTCATGATAATACAGTTAAAGACCACGCAACTTCAAACCTATCCATTGTGAGTTATTTGGTGTTTGCTGCCGATGAAGATCCTGAAGCACAAGTAGATCAATCTTTTCAAGACCGTGGAATTAGAGCTGTGGAATCTGATTATAAATCGGACTCTGAATACAATGCATATCCTGGCAAAGTATCAATTAGCAATAATACTTTTGACAACAAGTTTTGGGTTCCTACACTTAGCAATCAATACGGATGGTTGATGCTTTTCAAAAACAAAATGAAAATCCCCGATATTGCCTATGATGGGATACTTCCAGAAGGAGCAAGTCTTCAAGATAGTGAACATAAAATTTGCATAGAAGACAATGGTGTCTTTAATTTTGTGTTTATGGATGCAGCCAATGAATTTAAAAATTTCTCAAACGAAGTTACACCCTATTTGTGTAGCCTCTATTAATATATTTAGGCAGATGAAAAACTATTGGGTTTTAACAATCATTTTATTTTTTTCTTTATGCCTTTCATGTAAGGATGAAGGTGATAAGAAAATTGTACCCAAGGCTAAAAAAATTACTTCCTTTAAAACCCCTAATTCAAAAAAACACCTCAGAAAAAGAAAGATTATCAGAATATGAGTTTTTCAAACTGCCTTTAGCAAATTTAGAGCCCACCGATAAGGTTGTTTTGTATGACCTCAATACTCCTCTTTTTTCTGACTACGCCTTTAAAAAACGATTTGTTTATCTCCCAGATTCTAGCAAAATTAGATATAAAAGCAAAGGGGTCCTGGATTTTGAAAATGGGAGTGTACTAATAAAAAATTTTTACTACCCCAAAGATTTTAGAAAACCTAATCAAGAAAAAAGAATTATTGAAACCCGACTTTTAATCAAAGAAAACAATAACTGGAAACCTCTCAACTACGTTTGGAACGCTGAACAAACCGATGCCAAACTAAACTATATTGGGAAAGAAGAGCAGGTTCATTGGACAGATAATACGGGCAAAAAAGAGCTGTTTCTTACACAGTTCCCAATTTAAATCAATGTAAAAATTGTCATTTAAAAGGGAAAAAATTACACCCATTGGTCCAACAGCCGCTCAATGGAACAAAACCTATGCACTGGCGCATACAGACAAAAATCAACTGGATTATTTCAATGAAAAAGGGATCTTAGAAAAAGTTATTGAACCTGCTTTACGACCAAAAATGCCGGTTTGGAATGATGCACTACTTCCTGTAGATCATCGTGCTAAAGCCTATTTAGATGTGAATTGCGCTCATTGTCATAACGTTGAAGGAAGTGCTAAAAATTCTGGACTTTATCTGAGTTATGCCCAAGAAGATTCCAGAAAAGAGGTGTTTTCAAACCCCCTGTAGCAGCAGGAAAAGGCTCAGGAGATTTAGTCTATGACATCGTCCCTGGGCATCCCGAAAAATCCATCTTAATCTATCGAATGAAAAGTAATGATCCCTCCATTCGTATGCCTGAAATTGGACGTTCTATGGCACATAGAGAGGGGCTTGATTTATTAGAAAAATACATTACCAAACTCGCCCAAAGCAATTAAAAAATTGCTCCTTCAATAAAAAATGTCTTCATTTTGATTTATCTTTGAGACTTGATCTCAAAAAGAAATTTCCATGTTACCGCTCGATTTTAAATCCGGTTTTGTGTTTGGAAAACACATCAAAAAAGTTCAAACACCATTCGAGAGACTATTTGAGATATTCAAAGAACTCATCACACATACCTCTGGAGATTTTGACGAAGCAATCGATTGGTTGAGAGAATTGGACGTTGAATACAAACTCACAGATGAAGACTATACTATTGATGATTTTGTAGAAGACTTACTTAAAAGATCTTTTATTCAACCCAAAACAGGAAAAGAAGGCAAAGGTGATGGAATGCAACTTACCGCCAAAACAGAAAAATTACTAAGAGAACACGCCCTAAAACAAATCTTTGGCAAATTAAAACGTTCTGGATCGGGTAATCACAAAACAAAAAAACTGGGTCAGGGAGAAGATAGTTCAGGAGAATTAAAAGCGTATCAATTTGGAGACGGATTGGAAAAAATTGATGTAACAGAAAGCATAAAAAATGCACAAATTCGAACTGTTGGAAAAGATTTTACTTTACAACATCAAGACTTAGTCGTTGAAGATTCCATACATAAAACACAGATGAGTACTGTATTAATGATCGATATCAGCCACAGTATGATTCTCTATGGTGAAGATCGTATTACACCAGCCAAAAAGTAGCAATGGCTTTAGCCGAACTCATTACTACACGATATCCTAAAGACACCCTCGACATATTAGTCTTTGGAAACGATGCGACTCCTATTCCCCTCAAAGACATTCCGTACCTAGAAGTTGGGCCATATCATACCAATACAGTAGCAGGACTTGAATTGGCTATGGACATACTTCGTAGGAAAAAAAATACAAACAAGCAGATTTTTATGATTACGGATGGAAAGCCAAGTTGTCTAAAAATGCCAGATGGAACCTACTACAAAAATAGTGTAGGTTTAGATGAATTTATTGTTGAGAAATGCTACAATATGGCTCGACAAGCAAAAAATTACACATACCGATTACAACTTTTATGATTGCTCAAGATCACTATCTACAGCATTTTGTTCGAAAATTTACAGAAACCAACCAAGGAAAAGCATTCTTTACAGGTCTAAAAGGTTTGGGTGAAATGATCTTTGAAGATTATGAAAAAAACAGAAAAAAACGTCTAGGCTAACCTAAAGTTTCAACTACATTATTATGAAAAGAGAACAAGCTACAACCCTTGGGGAATTAAAAAAAACAGGTTATTCCTCAAGAAACATTCAACAAGAACTGGCTCAAAATTTAAAAGAACGTTTACGTTCTGGAAGGAAGACTTTTGAAGGTTTAGTTGGTTATGAAAACACTGTAATTCCTGATGTTGAACGTGCAATACTTTCTGGGCACAACATTAATTTACTCGGTCTAAGAGGACAAGCCAAAACTCGATTAGCGCGCCAAATGACTGAATTATTAGACGAATGGATTCCCGTTGTAAAAGGTTCCGAAATCAATGATGACCCACTCAATCCCATCAGTCACGAAGCTAAGCAAATCATTGCTGAAAATGGAGATCAAACCGAGATATACTGGTTACATAGATCAGATCGTTTTTTCGAAAAACTAGCTACTCCTGATGTTACCGTTGCAGATCTTATTGGTGATGTTGATCCCATAAAAGCATCAAACCTAAAACTGTCTTATGCAGACGAGCGTGTCATTCATTTTGGGATGATTCCCAGAGCTCACCGTTGTATTTTTGTGCTTAACGAACTTCCCGATTTGCAAGCGAGAATTCAAGTTGCCTTGTTTTCAATATTACAAGAAAAAAGAAATTCAAATTCGCGGATTTAAATTAAGGCTACCCATTGCTGCACAATTAATTTTTACTGCAAACCCAGAAGACTATACCAATAGGGGTAGCATTGTAACCCCATTAAAAGATAGGATCGGCTCACAGATTCTTACGCATTACCCACACAACAGAGATATTGCTAAGACCATAACCAGACAAGAAGCAATTTTAACAGAGGAACAAGTAGAAAAAATTCATATTCCTGAATTGGCTCGGGATATTCTAGAACAAATTGCTTTTGAAGCCCGAAAAAGTGAATATGTAGATTCAAAAAGTGGTGTAAGTGCTCGAATGAGTATTACAGCATTTGAAAATTTGATCAGTACAGCCGAAAGGCGCTTGCTCATCACTGGAGATTCAAATTCGGCAATAAGGATGTCTGATTTTATGGGAATTATTCCTGCCATAAATGGTAAAATTGAATTGGTTTACGAAGGAGAACAAGAAGGTGCAGAACAAATTTCGTATCACCTCATTTCAGAATCCATCAAAACATTGTTTACAGATTATTTCCCAAAAATCGAAAAACTTCAAAAAGAAGATGAAGTTGGACCTTACGATAAAATTTTAGAATGGTTTTTTAAAGACAATGAACTTTTTCTTGAAGACACTCTGTCTAATCGAGAGTATCAAGATTCGTTATCACTTATCCCTGGAATCGATGAAGTATTAAATTCCAATTTAAACGATTTGACAAAAGAAGATCGATACTTTATGATGGAATTTTTACTATGGGGACTTGAAGCCAATAAAAAATTAAATAAATACAGAACGCTTGAAGGTTTTCAATTTAAAGATTCATTGGGGAGTTATATCAGTGGTTTGTGATACAAATTTATTCACGCATACTCTCTAGCGTGCTGTTGTTTAGAACCTTTAAAGTTTGATCACGAACCTGTTCAAAAACCGGTTTAATTTTACAGGTCTTTTCATCACACTCGTCACAATTTGCATAATAATTGAGCGAAACACAGGGCAGCATAGCAATGGG